>NZ_AGFX01000040.1 GCF_000236805.1 Paenibacillus peoriae KCTC 3763
AAACCTGCATCATGTCTTGCTTTGTTTCATCACCGCGTCTCAGCGACGACCTTTATAATATATCATCTCTTTTTAAGATTTGCAAGAGTTTTTTTAAAATCTTTTTTTTCGAGCAAATCCTTCAAAAAGGAACGAAAATTAATTTACCATGAATATAGAATAGAGTCAATACTTTTTTGCTCATAATATTATCTTTCATTGTTTGCTTTGAGGAACACGCCCTCTGCGGGCATATTTGGATAGTTCCTTAGCGGGTGCAAAGCGGGCATACATGCGAAAGACTGTTTTATACCGAAGTGCTATTGCATAACGAATATCCTGGTCTAATCGGGTATCACTCATGTCAAGCAGCATTTCATCGAGTTCCTTACGAAGAACGTAGTCCAGTTCCTTGCATTCCTTTTCGTTAAACAGCATTCCCAGCATATGACCATACTCCCTTATCAGCTTATTATTAGATAGTACTTATATTTGTCCAACTAATTGTTCCAACTTTTACCTATTTTTAAACTCAACTGCTAAGGTTCAAACTTCGTTAGATTCAACTCAGTGCTTTTTCTTTAAGCTCTCCCCTTTGTTATGTTCAATTTTCAGTAAATATATAAATAAATGACCATAATATTTTAATGCGACAATAAGCGATAAGTTATGCCACTCTCAATTGCGGCTGCGATAAGCAGCAAAATGACGGACCATATGGACACTGTCAACGTCTGTTTCATAAAGACCTCCCACGTTTGACCGTTCCCTTTTCGTTTCAGCCCCATGCTTGAGCCGATCGTAGACATTACTTTAATCCCAAACTTCAATCCAAAGGCGCAAGCGATAATCAGAACAGGCAATTCAATCACGCCATGAGGAAGTAATCCTTTTACAACAACCTCATACATACTTCTTCCCATATCTGTCTGCAGATGCACTACAAATCCTAAAACCATTCCATTCATAATTAAAAATATAAACGGCACAATTCCAAATAAAGCCCCAACAAATATAACTAGCACACACTTGATGGCATTATTGAAAAAGATAAACACAAAAAAACTCCATTGAGGGTGATCAGACTGCTGTAAACGTTGAGCTACTCCACCCAAGCCTTCTATTTGTTGAGCTAGCATGGATTGGATAGCGCCTGTACTTAACCAGCCCACCACAATACTTATGCAAAAAAGAAGTGTAGAAACTAAAACTAGCCGTCTTGTCGTGTATAGATCATGAAGAAACGCTTTTAATCCCATTCGATGTTTCCCTCCTGTTCGTCCATTGGCATAATTGACAACCCCCGGCATAGCTTTAAGTAAACAAGCACTTCCAGGATGAAAGGGGCATTATTATACTATGAATTCTTTTTTCTATGTTTTGAACGGTAAAAAAATCAAACGGTTCTTTATCGTCATAGCTGCAGCCGTCTTTGCTATCGGGGTCATCTATGTAGAAACTGATAATGTTACCGTTTTTTCCGAGGAAGCACCAGCTGCGGTTTATAGTGTACCCACTGCCAAAAAGCTAATTGCCCTCACCTTTGACATCAGTTGGGGGGATAAGCGTACTGCTCCTATATTAAAGGTTCTTGAAGATAAAAAAGTGACCAAGGCCACTTTTTTTCTTTCTTCCCCGTGGAGCAAAACACATCCAGAGCTTGTGAATCAGATTAAAGACAGTGGATTTGAGATTGGAAGTCATGGACATAAACACGAAAATTATAGCAACTTAAGCGACGAAGACATTCGTAAACAAATTTCAACGGCCCACACCACACTAACCGAGTTGACCGGACAAGCGCCGAAATTAATTCGTATGCCTAATGGGGACTTTGACAAAAGAGTCCTTCAGGTGGCAAGCACTCTAGGCTATAAAACCATTCAATGGGATACTGACTCCTTGGATTGGAAAAATCCTGGTACTCAGGTCATTATCGATCGTGTTGTAAATAAAGCTCATCCTGGTGACATCGTTCTTCTCCACGCCAGTGATTCCTGTAAACAAACTCATGAAGCACTGCCGGTTATTATCGACAAGTTGCGTGCACAAGGATATGAATTCGTAACGGTATCTGAACTTCTGCAACAGGGTACAGTAAAAGGCAAAGAGGTTCGCGATCAGGTCATGGGTCTTTAAGGAGTTATTTTACATCGTTCTCAGCAAAAAACCAAAAGTCGATCGACATATTTCTCCTCACTCATTCGCATACTATCCACATTCATGATGAAGGAGGAATACGGCCATGAATTGGACTCGTTTGCGATTTGTCAGCATGATATGCGTACTGGGCGTTGCACTAAGCGGCTGTGGCTCGGATCAGAGTTCTGGATCTCCCCAGAACAGTTATAAAGAGACGAAAACGATGGTAGTCGATATCTTAAAAAGTGATGATGGAAAAAAAGCCATAGAAGAGGCTTTGACTGGTCAAAGCAGTTCCTCCAAGGAAGGGCAATCCGGACAAAGTGGTGAAGGAAGCGGGGGGGAAGGGGGTTCTGGTGGGAGTTCTGGTGGAGCTTCTGGTGGCAGCATGGGAATGAAGATGCTTATGCCTACGCAATCAGCTGAGCAGATGAAAGTCGCAGTCAAGGATACTTTGATTTCACCCGAGTATAAAAAAGAAATCGAAAAAATCATGACTGATCCGCGCTTTGCCGGAGAATTTGCCAAAGCGATCAATAGCCAAAACAAACAGCTGCATATGCAGCTTATAAAGGACCCATCCTATCAAAAATCTATTGAATCCATGCTCAAGTCGCCAGAACTGACCAAGATGTACATGGACCTGACTAAAACCCCTGAATATCGCAAACAAGCGATGACCGTCATGCATGATGCTATGCAAAGTCCGATTTTCCGACTTGAGGTTATGAATTTACTCAAAACCGTCGTACAAGAGGAGCTCCAGCCTAAGGTTGAGAAAAAAGGTGGTGGCGGAGCAAGCGGCAGCAAGCAAGGTGGCGGGGAAGGCACTAGTGGTGGTCAAGGCGAACAAGGAGGAGGCCAATAATAAAAAGGCTGGTTACGCAACCAGCCTTTTTTTCTTATTCAAATTCAGCATGTAACGCCGTAATCTGAGCTGCGATATCGTTATAAATAGCACCCGTTGCCGATTCAGATTTATATACTGAAGGCGAAAAATCAGCTTCTGATGGATGATTATCCGGGATCCCCAATGGAATTTGGGCCAGCAGTTTGGTATGGAGGGTATCGGCCAGCATAGCTCCTCCCCCGCGACCAAAAACATAATCCTTTTCGCCGGTAGAGGATACATAATAGGACATATTCTCTACCACGCCAATGACCTTATGATCCGTTTGAAGCGCCATGGCCCCTGCTCGTGCTGCCACAAAGGCAGCTGTCGCATGAGGGGTAGTGACAATGATTTCTTCACTCTGCGGAATCATTTGATGTACGTCAAGCGCTATATCCCCGGTACCCGGTGGTAAATCGAGTATCATATAGTCCAGCTTCCCCCATTGGACATCGCTAAAGAACTGTCTAAGCATTCTTCCCAGCATGGGACCTCTCCAGATGACGGGATTGTTCTCCCTGACAAAGAAGCCCATAGACATGAGCTTAACACCAAATCTCTCCACTGGCTGAATAATCCCTTCTTCTACCGAAGGAACGTCCTCTGTCCCAATCATATCCGGTACACTAAATCCATAAATATCGGCATCGATCAAACCGACACGTTGGCCTTGCCTAGCCAAAGCAGCCGCTAAATTTACAGCTACCGTTGATTTCCCTACACCACCTTTTCCGCTCGCAATGGCAATAAACCGAACTCCAGATGATGGATCAAGCAGTTCATGTTGTTCCATACCAGCAGCATGTCCCTTGGTCAAGACCGGGTCAACCGCTGACTCGGAATCATCTTCTGTTTGAACAGCGGATCTTTCATGCTCAGAGGCTTCCCGAATACGAATATGAACGTGCCTCAGCCCCGCCTCTTCCAACGTCTGACGGATTTCCCGCTCCAAATCTGCCTGCGCCCCTTCCTCCGCATTCAAACTAACCACGGTCAAGGATACGCGTTCTTCTTTTACAACAACATCCCGAATAAAATGAAGATCGACCAGACGACGGCCCGTGTGAGGCTCTCGTACCTGTTGAAGTAGCTCTATAACCTGCTCTCTAGATTGCATGAATAATCAGCACCTCTGCTTCAGTGAATTTACGTAGTTGTCAACAATTACAGTATACCACTATCTGGCTTTAGGTGCTGACGATGTCACCTTCTCCCCGGCGCTATAACGCAAAATTCCTTTATAGACGGATGCTGCCACCTGCCTCTGATAGGCTACATCACTCAGTCGCCGGGCTTCCTCAGGATGGGATAAAAATCCGACCTCTACGAGAGCTGATGGCATTTTGAGGGCCTTTAACAAATACACCGTGTTCACGGTCTTGGCCACTCTATTCGTATTTTCCAGATTGCGCTTGATCTCCTCCTGAATAAGGGAAGCCAAATTTTCATTATCCTCATGGTTGGGAACATAAAAGGTTTGAGCTCCACTCCAACGACTGGATGGGATGCTGTTCATGTGAATGCTCAAAAAAAGATCCGCTTTATGCTCCTCAATCATGCGCACACGTTGTTTTAGATCCTCTGTTTTTCTTCTGGCATAGCTTTTGGTTTCTGGCAGCGCCAGATCACGGTCATCCTCGCGTGTCATGACAACAACAGCTCCTGCTTGTTGTAAGTAATCCCGCAAATAAAAAGCAATCGCCAAATTAATGTCCTTTTCAATGACACCCCCTTTGCTTACTGCCCCTCCATCAGGCCCTCCATGTCCTGCATCTATAGCAATGACTTTACCCGCGAGCGGAAGACTCCAATGAGTCCAGGCTCTCGAAGCAGGTATCTCATACAAAGCCAGCACAATAAACAGAACGGCAAGACAACAGCCCAATAGCATTTTTTGCAGCGTCCGATAGCGAATCCACAGTGTAACCTGGTGTTTATTATTTTTTTGCATAACAAAACGCCTCCGTCCTATACAGATACTAATGATCTATATGGGACGAGGCGTGTAAATAGTACAACTCAGGAGTGAACAAATTCTTTCATGCCCTCTATCAGCACTTCGGCGACTTCTGGTCGTGTAAACTCAGGCGGCGGGCATACCCCGGAGCGTAACAATTGCCGTACTTTGGTGCCCGAGAGCGTCAAATGGTGCTCCTTGGGATGAGGACAGGTTTTGCTTGAAGCCATATTCCCACAACGGGTGCAATAAAAGCTGTGTTCGAAGAATAATGGAGTAATTGCCAGTTCCTCAGGAGTAAAATTCCTGAAAATTTCCTGCGCTTCATAAGTACCATAATAGTCTCCTACACCGGCGTGATCTCTTCCAACAATAAAATGGGTGCAGCCATAGTTTTTCCGTACAATAGCGTGGAAAATTGCCTCTCTCGGGCCAGCATATCGCATGGCAGCAGGAAACACACCCAGAAAGGTCCGTTCCGCCGGATAATAATGCTCCAGCAGCACCAGGTAGCTCTTCATGCGCACATCTGCTGGAACATCATCTGACTTGGTTTCACCGACGAGCGGATTGAGAAATAGTCCATCAACAATTTCCATCGCACTTTTCTGGATATACTCATGCGCACGGTGTACCGGATTACGCGTTTGGAAGCCGACTACTGTTTTCCAGCCCTTTTCAGCAAAATAATCGCGTGTCTGTGCTGGTGTGTAATAAAAATCGCTAAATTGCGCAGGCTCAGGTCGATTCAGTACTTGCACAGAGCCTCCCACATAGGTGGATGGTCGGTCCAGCAGTTTTTTTACGCCAGGATGAGCCGAATCATTCGTCTTGAATACACGTCTGGCTTCCTCGGCTTGATCAACCTGATAAATACTTTCAATATCAAGCACTGCATAGATGGTTCCGTCTGTTTCACCTACCAAAGCGACCTGCTGACCTACGCTGAGTTCACTGGCTATGCTCTCCGTAATTGCAAGTGTAATGGGAATACTCCAGACCGTACCGTCGGCAAGACGCATATCCGTAACTACCGACTGATAATCAGACTCATTCATAAACCCGGTCAATGGGGAGAACGCCCCCACCCCAATCAAATCCAGGTCAGAAATAGTCCACGAGTTTACTCGAATAGGAAACAATTCACGTGCAGCCTGCAAAAGGGCTTTTTGCTCCGGGCCTGTGATGATTCTATCAACTAGTGTTCCGCCATGCGGAAGAATTGCAGTCATAACGAACTTCCTTTCCATTCATAAATATGATTCAAAGCTAATGAGCACATTTTTATTGATGGAGCCCGCATTCGGTTTTCTCATTGCCTGACCAGCGTCCTGCACGAGGATCTTCACCAGGCAGAACTTGTCGTGTGCACTGTTCACATCCGATGCTTGGATAATTGCGGTCATGCAATGGATTATAGAAAACGTTATGAGTATGAATATAATTCCATACGTCTTCTGATGTCCAGCTCGCCAGTGGATTGAATTTAACAAGTCCAAATTTCTGGTCATACTCAACCTTTTTGGCATTCGCACGGGTTGGAGCCTGGTAGCGGCGAATACCGGTAATCCATGCATCGTACTGAGATAAAATGCGTGTCAGCGGCTCAACTTTGCGTATACCGCAGCAAGTGTTGGGATCTGATTTCCACAACTCCTCTCCATGCTCAGCCGCTTGCTCTTCGGGAGTAATCAAGGGAGATACCCGGACAAAATCCAAGTTATATTTAGCCTTGATCTGATCTCGTGTATCGTACGTTTCTTGAAAATGAAAGTCAGTGTCCAGATAAAAGATGTCGGTGGAGGGGCTAATTTTTTGCAGCATATCTACAAGTACTACATCTTCCGCTCCAAAGCTACAAGCAAAGGTAAGATTAGGGAATGTTTGAATAGCATACTGGATAATTTCCTCCGGCGTCGCCTCTTCCAGCTCAATCGCCTTGATCTTGATCAAAGCTTCTTTCTCCAATAAGTTCATTATTAATGCGCCTCCGTCTGAAGATTCATAAATAAATGCCAGATTCACAATACCAACTAAACTAATAAGAATAAGTAAAGTATAAAACTTTCGTATTTATTGTCAATCCACAGTAATTTATTCCAATATGAATACTCCCCAGCTTGAAATCAGCAGGAACGTTGTTCTGACAGCATTCTAAAGTACTATCCTCCGCATCCGGCCAGGTTCATTGGCTTTATATAAAATATTCTTATAGAACTCATTTGCGAATGATCCGCGAGTTAAACTACAATCCATTTATTTTCAGTAGGGAACACCACCCAAATCAAATTGTGTTATGTATACAATATAAAGTGATCACGAGTATATTAATTGTTTGCTGATTTTGCAGTGCTCAGACGCTTCAGTTTCCCACAAGCCGATCCATGAACAAAATTAGACTATGGCTTCATTCACAAATCCATCGTGCCTAAGATCCCATGTTTTGATGGCTAGAAGCTATCTCTTCGTGATAGTGAACACAAGGTAGTCTGGGTTTCCCCCAGTTATCGTGGTCAAATCGATGAGTAGTAATCCTTAGGAATCGAATGCTGAGCGACAGCAAGCCACTAAAAGTAGCATAAGGCATTTATAAAGCAATAAAATTGAAATGGATGAGCGAGGCTATTACATGAAGGAAAGGATGGAAAATGAAAATCAACGGGAATGGGTATAACACATGGGGGCAAACAGCCTCAATGAACAAACGACTGCTACGTTTCAAAATACATTGAGATTTAATTTAAGATCAAATGTGGTCAAAAATGATACGGTCACAGACACTTTTTAGCATAAAAAGACCCCCAACCAATAGGTTGAGAGTCTTTGAACGTGAAAATTAACGTTTCGAGAATTGTGGTGCACGACGAGCAGCTTTGAGACCGTATTTCTTACGCTCTTTCATACGTGGATCACGAGTCAGGAAACCTGCTTTTTTCAAAGCTGGACGGAATTCCGGATCTGCTTTCAACAGAGCACGTGAAATACCGTGGCGAATTGCGCCTGCTTGACCAGAGATACCACCGCCATGAGCGATAACGAGTACGTCATAGCTACCAATTGTTTCTGTCAGGTTCAATGGTTGTTTAACAATCAGTTTGAGTGTTTCCAAACCGAAATATTCATTAATATCACGCTTGTTGATGACAATGCGTCCTTCACCCGGTACGAGACGAACACGAGCTACCGAATGTTTACGACGACCTGTCCCATAGTATTGTACTTGTGCCATGAAACTGTCCTCCTTTTAATTATCCGCGAAGTTCGTAAACTTCAGGTTTTTGTGCTGCATGTGGATGCTCAGTGCCTCTGTAAGCTTTCAATCTCAGCTTCATTTTTTCGCCTTGACGAGTTTTAGGAAGCATGCCGTGAACAGCCAATTCCAACATACGTTCAGGTTTGTTTTTAACCATGTCTTGTGCAACTGTTACTTTCAAACCACCTGGGTGCATGGAGTGACGATAGTATTTCTTGTTCTCCATTTTTTTACCAGTCAATACGATCTTCTCTGCATTGATTACAACAACGAAATCACCTGTGTCCACATGTGGTGTAAATTGTGGCTTGTGTTTACCGCGAATCAACGCAGCCGCTTCGCTTGCCAGACGACCGAGCGTTTTACCTTCGGCATCGATGATGTGCCAGTTACGCTCAACTTCATTTGGCTTAGCCATATACGTAGTACGCATGAAAAGTTTCCTCCTTAAGTTCATTAACAAAAATCGTCATTTATCTTCGTTCGTTAACTTGCTACATTATTGATGGATTAGATGTTGCTTTAATGTGATCGTCTTAATTGGGGCTGTGGGAAAGCCATTAAGAAAACACAACTTTTATATTACAGGATAACCAGCAAATTCGCAAGGGAAAAATCAATGTTTTTTGATGTTTTCCTCATACTCCACACTCCAGAGAGTTAAGGCATGTCCTACCGCTGTAGGTCCTGCCTTTGAACGGTTTTTCGCCTCTAAAATAAATGGAATATCGTCGGCAGATTTCTTTCCTTCTCCCACTTCGAGCAAAGTCCCCATAATAATCCGAACCATGTGCTGCAAAAATCCGCTACCTGTAATATAAGTATGAATAATTCCCTGATCATCCGAGCCCGGCCGTGAAAAGGAATGGTCCACTGTCATATAGGCTTCGTAAATTGTGCGGACATGATTCGTCTTCTGGGAACGTCGGGATGCAAACGAAGTATAGTCAAAGATCCCCACTAAATGTGCCAGTCCCTGCTCCATTGCTTGTACATCTAATTTTGTTGGGTGATGCGCCTGTGTACGACGGTGAAAGATGTCTGGAAATCGGTTAGCATTAATGCTGTACCGATAAGTCTTCCGCTTCGCCATGCGGCGCGCGTGGAAAGACAACGGCACCTCTTTCGCTTCCGTAACAATAATATCACGGGGCAACCACGCATTTAGGGCAAGGCACCAACGTTCGATAGGAATAGGCGACTCGGTATGAAAATTAAATACTTGCCCATACGCATGTACACCAGCGTCTGTGCGACCGGAACCTGTGATTTTAAGACGTTCACCTGTCAATGAACATATAGCACTCTCCAGATAATCCTGAATCGTATTGCCATTAGGCTGAGTCTGAAAACCATCATACTCCGTTCCGTCGTAGTTCACTTTCATGCACAAGTTCCGCACATTTCTTCACACCTTTACAGGGTAATCTCTGGGTCTATGAGGATTAACCGAACATAGCAAAGGAGAAGTCCCTCCGGACTTCTCCAAGAGAAAAAAAGGGTTGTTCAGAATCAAGCTGATTCTGTCCACCCTTCCCTCATCTTCGCCTGTCTACGCGCGGTCAACCAATTCCAGATATACCATTGGAGCAGCGTCGCCACGACGAGGTCCTAGTTTCAAGATACGAGTGTATCCACCTGGACGCTCATTGTAACGTGTAGCCAATTCGCTAAACAGTTTTTGGATTGCATCCTGCTCACCATCAACAGTTTCACGGCGAACGAACGCAGCCACTTGACGGCGTGCGTGCAGATCCCCTTTTTTCGCTTTAGTGATCAGTTTTTCAGCAATAGAACGAACTTCTTTTGCTTTAGCCTCAGTAGTTTGGATACGCTCGTACAAGAACAGATCGGTTACCAAATCACGAAACAAAGCTTTACGGGCACTGGAGTTACGGCCCAATTTTTGGTATGCCATGTAATTTCCCCTCCTTCACAAAAACGTTGCTGTCTATTCTTCCGTACGAAGTCCTAAACCAAGTTCCTCAAGCTTCTCTTGTACTTCTTCCAAAGATTTGCGGCCCAAGTTGCGAACCTTCATCATATCTTCTTCAGATTTAGTCGTGAGTTCTTGTACCGTATTGATACCAGCGCGCTTAAGGCAGTTATAGGAACGGACGGAGAGATCCAGCTCTTCGATCGTCATTTCAAGAACTTTTTCTTTCTTATCTTCTTCTTTTTCGACCATAATTTCCGCATCTTTTGCTTCGTCCGTGAGACCCACGAACAACATCACATGCTCGGTCAAAATTTTGGCTCCAAGGCTCACTGCTTCCTCAGGACGAATACTTCCGTCAGTCCAAACCTCAAGTGTCAGCTTGTCATAATTCGTAACCTGGCCAACACGCGTATTTTCTACGCCGTAGTTCACGCGTGCAATCGGAGTGTAGATGGAGTCGACGGGAATGACGCCGATCGGCTGGTCATCACGTTTATTCCGATCCTGCTTAACGTAACCGCGACCGCGATTGGCAAAAATACGCATGTGAAGTCTCGAACCCGGTCCGAGAGTAGCAATGTGAAGATCCGGATTAAGAATTTCCACATCACTATCCGCACGGATATCTCCTGCCGTTACAACTCCTTCGCCTTCCGCATCGATTTCGAGTACCTTCTCTTCATCCGAGTGGATTTTAAGCGATAAAGCTTTCAAGTTCAGTATGATCTCCGTTACGTCTTCCTTCACACCGGGAACCGTTGCAAACTCGTGCAGAACCCCATCGATCTGAACCGATGTGACTGCTGCCCCCGGTAACGAGGATAACAGAATACGGCGAAGCGAGTTCCCCAGCGTCGTACCGTATCCGCGTTCCAGCGGTTCTACTACGAATTTTCCATAGGTGCCATCATCATTGACGTCAACCGTCTCAATTTTCGGCTTTTCGATTTCTATCACTGCAATATCCCTCCTTCAAAACGTCGCTCCTATATGAAACATTCACCTTATCCATAGTCAATCATGCAGTATACCTAAACATCCATTCTTGGCAATTTGTGCCGGATCTATACTACACGCAGAGGAGAAATCTCATTAGACGCGACGACGTTTTGGAGGACGGCATCCGTTATGAGGTACCGGAGTTACGTCTTTAATCAGGTTAACTTCCAGACCAGCAGCTTGCAAAGAGCGGATTGCTGCTTCGCGGCCTGCGCCTGGTCCTTTAACCATAACTTCGACAGTTTTCATGCCGTGTTCCATAGCAGCTTTAGCAGCAGTTTCTGCGGCCATTTGCGCTGCAAATGGAGTAGATTTACGTGAACCGCGGAATCCCATACCGCCTGAGCTTGCCCAAGAGATTGCGTTACCGTGTGGATCTGTGATCGTAACGATCGTGTTGTTGAACGTGGAACGGATGTGTGCCACGCCACTTTCGATATTTTTACGGTCACGGCGTTTTGTACGTACAACTTTTTTCGGTTTAGCCATTGAATGTTATCCTCCCTTCTTATTTCTTTTTGTTCGCTACAGTCCGACGAGGACCTTTACGCGTACGAGCATTAGTTTTAGTACGTTGTCCGCGAACAGGCAATCCACGACGGTGACGCACACCACGGTAGCAGCCAATTTCAGTCAGACGTTTAATATTCAAGGAAATTTCACGACGCAGATCGCCTTCTACTTTAACTTCTTTGTCGATCGTTTCACGTAATTTGCTCACTTCATCTTCAGTCAAATCACGAACACGCGTGTTTGCACTGATGCCTGTTTCCTTCAAAATTTTCTGAGAAGTCGTTTTACCGATTCCGAAAATGTAAGTCAAGGCGATCTCAACGCGTTTGTCACGTGGTAAATCCACACCAGCTATACGAGCCATTTTACGCTACACCCCCTTCTATTAACCTTGTTTTTGTTTGTGTTTCGGATTTTCGCAAATAACCATTACATTCCCTTTGCGGCGAATGACTTTGCATTTCTCGCAAATAGGTTTTACAGAAGGTCTTACCTTCATGTTGATTACCTCCTCCAAGCTTTACCCTGGTAAAACTCGCTTCGTGAACATTCACATCGTTTTGCCGAGCAAAACAAGTTTTTTTAAATGACGTACGTTTAATAAAAACCTGCATGAATTACTTGCGGTACGTTATACGGCCTTTAGTTAAATCGTAAGGCGATAACTGTACAACCACCTTGTCGCCTGTCAAAATACGGATAAAGTGCATCCGCAGCTTTCCGGAAACATGAGCAAGAATTTGATGACCGTTCTCTAGCTCTACCTTGAACGTAGCGTTCGGCAGGGGCTCGATTACCGTACCTTCAACCTCAATGACATCTTCCTTGGCCAAAGTCAGTCTCCTTTCTCTTCAGCTTGGTATTCGGACGAGTCCAGGAAAGTTTTCACTGCGTGACGCAGCTTTCCGTTCGTCACCCGACCGCTTTCGTTTAAACTGTTTACAATCTCGCTACTAATCTTAGACTGAGGCATCAAATGAAGAACATTTTTCTTCTTCGCTTGATCAAACTTTCGTTTATCCCCATCCGCAATATATACAAACCTGCTGTCCGCTATTGAAACAACAACCGCAATCTGTCCGGCACCTCTGCCTTTCAGAATCTTCACCAGCTGACCGATTTGCAGGTTTCCTTGCTGAATCATTCCAATCACCTACGCACTCAGTTTCGTGAAAATGTCCATGCCGTCCGCTGCGACCGTCTTCGTGTGCCCGTTATGAGCACAAGGAGCCAAGTCCATCGTAACGACCATCCAGTTGTCTTCCAGCGTCCCTATATGGCGAGAACCTATTTGAATCAACGATTCAATAGCCAGCTCAATGCCGGTTTTCAGCCTCGGTCCCTGTTCGGGAGCACCACGGTTTGGATTCTCAATATATTGCCGAATGGCATGCGACATTGTAAACTGGCGAGTTTTCGCGAGGATATCGCCTTTGTTTAACTTGCGTCTGCCGGGAAATCCGTGCACCAGTTGTTCATTGACTGAAGCGCAAATGCTAGCAGGAAAACCGTTATAACCTTTAAAAGACGGCACAGCTCCCTGACTGCGAATATACCAATCAGCTAAATGATCAAGTTTACCGGTCGTAATACCGGGCTCGATGTGTCCTGCTAAGCAATGAGTCGTTTCCGTCTCCATTCTCTCAGCTTTCCTCATAAAGCTTAATTCCGTTCCCGACTTGCAAATGATCATTACAGCTAACCCCGCAACAAGGACACGATATTTTGGGAAACCACATCAATATCCTGTTCTCCGTCAATATGACGCAGAAGATTCTGGTTCTCATAAAACGTGAGGAGTGGTGCTGTTTTATTACTATATTCGTCTAGTCGTGTTCTTACGCTATCTTCGTTATCGTCAGGACGCTGATAGAGCTCCCCGCCGTCTTTATCGCAAATGCCTTCAACCTTAGGAGGATTAAAGACAACATGATAGCTAGATCCACAACTTTTGCAAACCCGCCGTCCTGTGATTCGTGCCAATAAGTTGTCACGATCCACTTTCAGGTTGACAACATTATCAAGCTTCGTGTTCAAACGACCCAGAATTTGATCCAAGGCTTCAGCCTGAGCTAAAGTTCTTGGAAACCCGTCCAGCAAGAACCCTTTCTTGCAGTCCGACTGTTGTAGCCGTTCTTCAACGATACCGATTGTTACGTCATCAGGAACAAGTTCGCCCTTGTCGATATATTCTTTAGCTTTAATGCCAATAGGTGTTCCCTGTTTCATCGCCAGGCGAAATGCATCGCCTGTCGAGATATGAGGAATGCCGAATTCCTTCACAATGACATCTGCTTGTGTACCTTTACCAGCCCCCGGAGGGCCCATGATCAAAATATTCACAACCTGTCACTCCTCAGACGACCCCTACACAAGAAACAGCACAAAAGGTGCCGGTAAGCATGCGAACATCCTAAGCCGGAACCTATTGCCTATTTGTTGATGAAGCCTTTGTAATGGCGTTTAATCAGTTGGCTTTCGATTTGCTTCATTGTATCCAATGCAACACCGATAATAATGAGCAGTGAAGTACCGCCAATTTGCACGGAACGAGGCAAGCCCGAAAGCGAACCGAAGAATACCGGCAATACGGATATGACTGCAAGGAACAAAGCCCCTGTCATCGTCAACCGTGACATTACTCGTGTCAGGTATTTTTCCGTAGCTTTACCCGGGCGAATTCCCGGAATATAACCACCGTTTTTCTTCATGTTGTCGGCCATTTGCTGCGGATTCATCTGTACAAAGGTATAGAAGAATGTGAAACCGATAATCATTACGACATACAAAACCATGCCTAGTGGCTTGTCATAATACAAGTATGTGGTAACCCACTTAGCCCACGCATGATCCGCCCAGAAACTCGCAATAATAGTCGGGAATTGCAGCAATGATACCGCAAAAATTACCGGAATAACGCCTGCCGCATTAATCTTCATCGGAATATGCGTATTCTGGCCACCGTACATTTTGTTACCAACTACACGTTTCGCATATTGTACCGGTATTTTCCGAATACCTTGCTGGATGTAGATAACACCAACAATAATCAGAATAACTACCAAGGCAATAATGATTGCTTTCAGAATATTCATGAACAGCTGATCTGCCTGAATAAACTGGGATTCTACAATCGTGCGAATATGTCTTGGAATACCTGCTGCAATCCCTGCAAAGATAACAATGGAGATACCATTGCCGATTCCTTTTTCAGTAATTTGCTCACCAAGCCACATAAGGAACGTAGTTCCTGCTGTAAGCACAATTGCAATCACCAAATAATCAGCAAAAGTCGCTCCAGGAATCATCGCTGCACCGTACAGTCTGTTAAAGCCAATCGACGTTCCGAAAGCTTGAATCAAACCCAGTATTACCGTACCATACCGTGTAATTTGAGCCAACTTCTTTTTACCATGTTCTCCTTGTTTAGCCCATTCCGCAAATTTCGGAATCACGTCCATTGACAGCAACTGTACAATGATAGACGCTGTAATATATGGCATAATCCCGAGGGCGAATATCGAAAACTGATACAAAGCGCCCCCTGAGAAGGTATTAAGGAGTCCGAATAACTCGCTTCCTGCCTGATCCTGAGATGTAAAGACTTGCTTGTTCACGCCGGGAACCGGCACGAAGGAGCCAATACGGTATACCAAAAGTATAAACAGGGTGAACAGAATACGAGTTCTAAGATCCTCAACTCGCCATATATTTTTCAGGGTCTTGAACATTAGATCACCTCGGTTTTACCGCCGGCAGCTTCAATTTTCTCTACCGCAGATTGAGAGAACTTGTTCGCTTTAACTGTCAATTTCACAGTGATTTCACCGTTACCCAGAATTTTAATTCCGGACTTCGCATCTTTCACAATTCCATTGTTCAGCAAAAACTCAGGACTTACTTCTGTACCTGTTGCAAAACTATTCAAATCTTCGATATTCAAAACCGCATACTCTTTACGAGTAGGATTTACGAAACCGCGTTTAGGCAAGCGACGATACAGTGGATTTTGACCACCCTCGAAGCCCGGACGTACACCACCGCCGGAACGAGCGTTTTGACCTTTATGACCACGACCAGAAGTTTTACCCGTACCGCTACTAGGACCACGACCCAAACGTTTACGTTCTTTGCGGGAACCTGGAGCTGGGGAAAGCTCATGTAACTTCATCGTTCGTTGCACCTCCTTGATTATTGTTAAAATGCTTTGTTTTTTCTTAAGCTTCGATTTCTTTAACAGAAACCAAATGGCTAACTTTATTAATCATCCCGCGAATGGCTGCATTATCTGGTTGAACTACTTTATGGTTGATTTTACGCAAGCCGAGCGTCTTAACAGTCGTTCTCTGAGTACCAGGACGGCCGATCAACGAACGAACGAGGGTAATTTCTAATTTCGCCATGATATTCCCTCCTTAGCCCAGCAGCTCTTCGATGGATTTGCCACGCAATTTTGCAACTTCTTCAGCGCGTTTCAAGCGGGACAAACCTTCCAAAGTCGCATTGACCATATTCATGGAATTCGAAGAACCCAGAGATTTTGTCAAGATATCACCTACACCAGCAAGCTCCAGTACAGCACGCACTGGACCACCAGCGATAACCCCAGTACCTTCCGATGCCGGTTTCAACAGAACCCGGCCAGCACCGAACTTACCTGTAACAAGGTGAGGAATTGTTGTGCCTACGAGTGGAACGTGAATCAGGTTTTTCTTAGCATCTTCAATACCTTTGCGAATCGCATCAGGTACTTCGCCAGCTTTACCGATTCCAGCGCCTACCCAGCCGTTGCCGTCGCCCACTACTACCAGAGCACTGAAGCTAAAACGGCGTCCGCCTTTGACAACTTTAGCTACACGGTTAATATTTACTACTCTTTCAGTCAGTTCCAAAGTATTCGGATCTACACGCAAGTCGTTAACCTCCTTTTGAGAAATGTCTTAGAATTCAAGGCCTGCTTCGCGAGCTGCATCAGCCAAAGCTTGAATTCGTCCATGGTACAAGTATCCACCACGGTCAAATACGATGTTAGCATGACCTTTTTCTTTTGCACGTTTAGCAACGAGTTCGCCAACCTTACGAGCTGCTTCAACACTACCACCGCTTTTGATTTCGCTGCTCAGTTCTTTATCCATAGTGGATGCAGATACCAATGTTACACCAGCTACATCATCAATCAGTTGTGCGTAGATATGCTTGGAAGAGCGGAACACGTTCAGACGAGGACGTACAGCCGTACCTTCGATTTTTTTACGTACACGCAGATGTCTTCTGACACGTGCTTTATTTTTATCTTGTTTTGTAATCATCTCAAGTTTTCACTCCCTTCAGTTTGCCTTTTAAAGCTTTATACTAAGACGCACTGGGTAAAAAAGAAGTACGAAGTCTTTCCTGCAGAAAGACCGCACAAAGTCGGTAAGAAACTTATTTCTTCTTACCGGCTTTACCTTCTTTACGGATGATGCGCTCGCCTTCGTATTTAATCCCTTTACCTTTGTACGGTTCAGGTTCACGAACGGAACGAATTTTAGCAGCGTATGCACCTACACGCTCTTTATCAATTCCGCGAACGATGATTTTAGTGTTCGAAGGAACTTCGAATTCGATGCCCGCTTCCGGTGTGATTTCAACCGGGTGAGAGTATCCAACGTTCAGAACGATTTTATCTCCGGATTTGCTTGCACGATATCCGACCCCAACCAGCTCCAGAGATTTGGAAAAACCTTCAGTTACACCACTTACCATGTTGCTAACAACGCTGCGGGTTGTTCCATGCAAAGAACGGTGAAGTTTATTGTCCGAAGGACGAACTACATTAATTTCATTGTTTTCCACAGTAACGGACATGTCTTTGTGAAGCTCACGAGTCAATGCTCCTTTAGGACCTTTAACTGTGATCACTGTGTTGTTCAAAGTTACGTCAACACCACTTGGTACTGTGATTGGTTTACGACCAATACGGGACATATCTGTTGCACCTCCTATCTTTTAAACGTTATCTTACCAAACGTAGCAAACCACTTCTCCGCCGGCTTTGGACTGACGTGCTTCTTTATCAGTCATGATACCTTTGGATGTTGAAATGATTGCGATCCCGAGTCCACCCAGAACGCGTGGAATCTCATTGCTCTTCGTGTAAACGCGAAGACCTGGTTTACTGATTCTTTTCAAACCTGTAATAACACGCTCGTTGTTCGCACCGTATTTCAAGAAAATACGGATGATCCCTTGTTTGCTATCTTCAACAAATTCCGCATCACGAATGAATCCTTCACGTTTCAGGATGTCGGCGATTTGTTTTTTCATTGTAGATGCAGGCATTTCTACTGTTTCGTGACGAACTGTGTTCGCGTTACGAATACGAGTAAGCATATCTGCAATTGGATCAGACATAGTCATTGTGTATAAACCTCCTTCCCAAACAGGACTTTTTACCAGCTTGCTTTTTTCACGCCAGGAATCTGGCCTTTATAAGCTAATTCACGGAAGCAAATTCTGCAGATCTTAAACTTTTGCAGTACCGAATGTGGACGACCACAACGCTCGCAACGAGTGTAAGCACGAACTTTAAACTTTGGTGCGCGTTGTTGTTTGACTTTCATTGAAGTTTTTGCCACTTAGCCTGACACCTCCTAAATAGTTTCGGAGAACAGGGGTCCTTTAAATCAGACGCCCAAAACGTTATGCCAACATTACTTTGCGAAAGGCATGCCCAGCTGAGTCAGAAGCTCACGGGACTCTTCGTCAGTTTTGGCAGTCGTTACGATAACGATGTCCATACCACGAACTTTATCAACTTGATCATACTCGATTTCCGGGAAGATCAACTGTTCTTTCAGACCAAGCGTGTAGTTACCACGTCCGTCAAAAGCTTTTGTTGATACACCATGGAAGTCACGTACGCGAGGAAGCGTAATGTTGAACAATTTGTCCAAGAAATAATACATACGCTCGCCACGAAGTGTTACCTTAACACCGATTGGCATGTTTTCACGCAATTTAAAACCTGCAATAGATTTTTTAGCGCGAGTGATAACTGGTTTTTGACCAGCAATCAGCTGCATGTCATTGAGAGCTGAATCAAGCACTTTGGAGTTTTGAACTGCGTCGCCAACACCCATGTTGATTACAACTTTCTCGATTTTAGGCACTTGCATCACTGTTGTATAGTTGAACTTCTGCATCAAAGCAGGAGTGATTTCTTTCAAGAAACGTTCTTTCATTCTTGTTGTTGCCATGAATCATAGTCCTCCTTTCTTTAAAAAATAATTAGTCGATC
This sequence comes from Paenibacillus peoriae KCTC 3763, assembly GCF_000236805.1. Classification (GTDB taxonomy): domain Bacteria; phylum Bacillota; class Bacilli; order Paenibacillales; family Paenibacillaceae; genus Paenibacillus; species Paenibacillus peoriae. The sequence continues at coordinate 18,954 of NZ_AGFX01000040.1, forward strand.
ACTTCGCCTGAACGTTTTGCAATACGCACTTTTTTTCCGTTGTCCAATACTTTGTAACCAATACGAGTTACTTTTCCGCTCTTCGGATCAATGTGCATAACGTTGGAAACGTGAATCGGAGCTTCTTTCTCGATGATGCCGCCTTGTGGATTCAGCTGATTAGGCTTCTGGTGTTTTTTAATCATGTTAACACCTTCCACAAGCACACGGTTTTGACGAGGGTAAGCAGCGATAACGCGACCTTTTTTACCTTTATCTTTACCTGTAATCACCAGAACAGTATCGTCCTTTTTGACGTGCAGCTTGTTGTTGTGGGATTCCAGAACTTTTTTCACTTTTGGCATTTCGTACACCTCCTACGGGCACATTTTAAGGTGAATTTAGATCACTTCCGGAGCCAAGGAAACGATTTTCATAAAGTCCTTGTCACGAAGTTCGCGAGCAACTGGTCCGAAAATACGAGTACCACGTGGGCTCTTGTCTTCTTTAACGACCACTGCTGCGTTCTCATCAAATCCGATGTAGGAACCGTCTTTACGGCGGATAGAACGTTTAGTACGAACGACAACCGCTCTTACTACATCACCCTTTTTGACAACGCCGCCTGGTGTTGCTTGTTTTACGGAACAAACGATCAGGTCACCAATTTGAGCTGTACGACGTCCCGTACCACCGAGCACACGGATACACATCAGTTCCTTTGCGCCGGAATTGTCAGCCACAGTCAAACGTGTAAATGGTTGAATCATTTATTTATCCTCCTTTCGGAAAAACTACGCTACATTAGATTATAACAGCTTTTTCAACGATTTCGACCAGTCTCCAGTTTTTGTCTTTGGACAAAGGACGAGTTTCCATGATTTTAACTGTATCACCGATTTGTGCGGTGTTGTTTTCATCATGAGCTTTGAATTTTTTAGTCACTTTAATGCGTTTATGGTAGAGATCATGCTTTTTGTAAGTTTCTACAGCAATCACAATCGTTTTATCCATTTTGTCGCTAACTACTTTACCGACTAATACTTTACGGGCATTACGTTCGCTCATTGTTGGCCTCCTTCCTAATTACAGGCGGATTTCCCACCCGGTCTAATATCTTAGCTAATCCCAAGTTCTCTTTCACGGATCACAGTTTTAGCACGAGCAATTTCCTTACGCACAGCGCCGATCCGAGTCGGGTTATCAAGCTGACCGGTAGCGAGTTGAAAACGAAGGTTAAAAAGTTCTTCTTTAAAACCAGAGATCTTTTGTTCGATTTCAGCAGTGGTTAGGTTGCGGAATTCACTAGCCTTCATTTGCTTCACCACCCAATTCTTCACGTTTCACAAACTTAGTTTTGATTGGCAGTTTGTGAGCGGCAAGACGCATTGCTTCACGAGCAATCTCTTCCGGTACACCAGCAAGTTCAAACATGATCTTACCTGGTTTCACTACTGCAACCCATTTTTCTACGTTACCTTTACCACTACCCATACGAACCTCAAGAGGCTTTTGAGTAATTGGTTTGTCAGGGAAAATTTTAATCCAAACCTTACCACCACGTTTGATGTAACGAGTCATCGCAATACGAGCAGCTTCGATTTGACGGTTAGTGATCCATGCTGGTTCAGTAGCTTGCAAACCGTACTCACCAAAATTCAGTGTAGTACCGCCTTTTGCACGACCCTTCATGTGACCACGTTGTTGTTTACGATGTTTTACACGTTTAGGTACCAACATGATTAGTTGCCTCCTTCCTGAGGAGCTTGTTTCTTAGCTGGAGGAAGAACTTCTCCACGATAGATCCATACCTTTACGCCAAGACGGCCATAAGTAGTATGAGCCTCTGCTGTACCGTAGTCGATGTCAGCACGAAGCGTATGCAGTGGAACAGTTCCTTCGCTGTACCCTTCGGAACGAGCGATTTCGGCACCGCCAAGACGTCCGCCTACTTGAGTTTTAATTCCTTTTGCTCCGGAACGCATAGTTCTTTGAATTGCTTGTTTCAACGCACGACGGAAAGAAACACGACGTTCCAATTGTTGTGCAATGCTTTCAGCAACCAAAATTGCATCCAGTTCAGGATTTTTAATTTCAGAGATATTGATGTGTACCTTTTTACCGCCTGCAATTTTAGTGATTTCATTACGCAGGTTTTCAACTTCGGAACCACCCTTACCGATAACCATACCTGGTTTCGCAGTGTGAATCGTTACGTTGACGCGGTTAGCTGCTCTCTCGATTTCAACACGGGATACAGCGGAGTCTTTCAATCTTTTCTTCAAATGCTCACGAATCTTAACGTCTTCCAGCAAAAGATCACCGAAATCTTTGCCTGCATACCATTTGGATTCCCAATCACGAATAATACCGATTCGGAGTCCGACGGGATTTACCTTTTGGCCCACACGTTTTCCCTCCTTATTTTTCAGATACCACCAGAGTAATATGACTGGTGCGTTTATTGATGCGGCTTGCACGACCCATTGCACGCGGGCGGAACCGTTTCATTGTAGGACCTTGGTTTACGAAAACCTCAGATACTACCAATTTATTTACGTCCATAGAGTAGTTGTGATCTGCATTTGCGATCGCAGAATTCAACAATTTCTCAACGACTGGAGAAGCGGATTTCGGAGTGTGACGAAGAATTGCAATCGCCTCACCAACCTGCTTGCCACGAATCAAATCGATAACAAGTTTCACTTTGCGAGCGGAAATCCGCACGGATTTAGCATGTGCTTTTGCTTCCATTGAGTTACCTCCTCTCAAACACTACGCTGTGTTGATTATCTTCTTGTTTTCTTATCGTCATCCGTATGGCCTTTGTACGTACGCGTTGGAGCGAATTCGCCCAATTTGTGTCCGACCATATCTTCCGTTACGTATACTGGTACGTGTTTACGACCATCGTATACACCAAACGTATGTCCGATAAATTGTGGGAAAATCGTAGAGCGACGGGACCAAGTTTTGATCACGACTTTTTTGTCCGACTCGTTCAAAACCTCTACTTTTTTCAGCAAGTAACCATCAATGAATGGTCCTTTTTTGAGACTGCGACCCATTTATGAATCCTCCCTTCGTTAAAACGTTGCCGTTCCTTAAAATGTTAACGTGCGACTTAAGCGCACGTTTCATTACTTAGTACGACGACGAACGATGTATTTATCAGATGCTTTACCTTTTTTACGCGTTTTGTAACCAAGGGTTGGTTTGCCCCATGGAGACATTGGAGATTTACGTCCGATTGGAGCGCGACCTTCACCACCACCGTGTGGGTGATCGTTAGGGTTCATAACAACACCACGAACTTCAGGACGTTGTCCCAACCAACGACTACGACCGGCTTTACCGATCTTAACAAGTTCGTGGTCTTCGTTACCAACAGAACCGATTGTTGCGCGGCAAACTTTCAAAATGCGACGAACTTCACCAGAAGTCAAACGAATTGTTACATACTTCTCTTCTTTACCAAGAAGTTGGGCTTCCGTACCAGCAGCACGAACAAGTTGGCCACCTTTACCCGGTTTCAATTCGATATTGTGGATAACCGTACCTACTGGAATATTTTCCAATGGCAAGGAGTTACCGATTTTGATATCGGAATCCGGACCGGATACCACTTCGTCTCCTACTTTCAAACCTTTAGGAGCGATGATGTAACGTTTTTCACCATCCACATAGTGGATAAGTGCGATGTTGGACGTACGGTTCGGATCATATTCGATCGTAGCAACGCGGCCCGGTATTCCATCTTTGTTACGTTTGAAGTCAATAATACGGTATTTACGTTTGTGTCCGCCGCCTTGATGACGAACTGTAATTTTACCTTGGTTATTGCGTCCAGCTTGCTTGCTCAGAGGTGCCAGCAACGATTTCTCGGGCTGATTTGTTGTGATCTCCTCGAAAGTAGATACAGACATTGCACGTCTGGCCGGGGACGTTGGTTTATACTTTTTAATTGGCACTGAGTTTCCCTCCTTACTTTACAGTTTCAATTATACCGTTTCAAAAAACTCAAGCGGCTTACTGTCTTTGCTCAGCGTTACGAACGCTTTTTTCCACTCGCTCGTATAGCCGGAATGACGGCCGTAGCGTTTTGGTTTTGCAGGAACGCGAAGCGTATTTACGTTACTTACTTTCACGTTAAAGATCGCTTCGATTGCTTTTTTAATTTCGACTTTGTTAGAACGAATGTCAACCTCGAAAACGTATTTCAAGTCATTCATCATACCAGCCGTACGTTCAGTGATAACCGGACGTTTGATAATATCACGAGGATCCTTCATTACGCGAGCACCTCCTCTACCTTCTGAACTGCTTCCTTCGTAATGATCAGTTTGTCGTGTCCAAGCACGTCAAGAACATTAATGCCGTCTGCGGCTACAAACTTCACACCAGGAATATTACGAGCGGAAAGTGCAACATTATCATCATAGCTAGGAGCTACGATCAATGCTTTACGATCAGCTTTAAGGTTATTCAAAATGGCTGCGAATTCTTTCGTTTTAGGTCCGTTCAGTGTAAGAGCGTCCAATACGATAATTTCATTCTCAATCACTTTGGATGATAATGCTGATTTGATCGCCAGACGACGAACTTTTTTAGGCAATTTGTAAGCGTAACTGCGTGGAGTCGGACCGAATACAGTACCGCCACCAACCCATTGCGGTGCACGGATCGAACCTTGACGAGCACGGCCGGTACCTTTTTGTTTCCAAGGCTTACGTCCGCCGCCACGTACTTCAGAACGTCCTTTTACTTTGTGAGTACCTTGACGCAGGGAAGCCAATTGCATAACAACAGCGTCATGAAGAACGTGTTTGTTCGGCTCGATACCGAATACTGCATCGTTCAATTCAATTTCGCCTACTTGGCTGCCGCTAATATTTAAAAGTGCTACTTTTGGCATTTCGTGTTCCTCCTTTCTTCAGTCGTTTATTTTTTCACCGTTTCTAATACTTTAACGAAGCTGTTTTTAGGTCCTGGAATGGAACCTTTCACGAGCAATACATTACGTTCTGTATCGACTTTAACAACTTCAAGACGTTGAATGGTTACCGTTTCATTACCCATGTGTCCTGGCAGGTGTTTACCTTTAGGAACGCGGTTAGCTTGAATGGAGCCCATGGAACCTGGACCTCTGTGGTAACGCGAGCCGTGTGCCATTGGTCCGCGGCTTTGGCCCCAACGTTTGATAACGCCAGCAAAACCTTTACCTTTGGAAATACCTGTTACGTCAACGAATTCGCCTTCTGTGAAGACATCAGCCTTCAGTTCTTGGCCAACCTCGTACGCAGCAAGGTCGATGCCACGAAGTTCACGAACGTAGCGCTTAGGTGCAGTATTTGCTTTTTTCGCATGTCCTGCTTCAGGTTTATTGGATCTTTTTTCTTTTTTATCAGAGAAACCGAGTTGAATCGCTTCGTATCCATCGTTTTCCTGATCTTTCTTTTGCAGAACAACACAAGGTCCCGCTTCGATAACCGTAACAGCAAGCACGTTACCTTCAGGGGTAAACACTTGAGTCATTCCGAGTTTTTTTCCTAAGATACCTTTCATGTTGACACCTCTTTTCTTTTCCTAATCACATATTACAATTTAATTTCGATATCTACACCGGACGGCAGGTCCAAGCGCATCAAGGCATCCACAGTTTGTGGAGTCGGGTTAACGATGTCGATCAGACGCTTGTGTGTGCGCATTTCGAATTGTTCCCGGGAATCCTTGTACTTGTGTACCGCACGGAGAATGGTAATAACTTGTTTTTCAGTTGGCAGCGGAATTGGTCCGGATACACCAGCGCCCGAACGTTTAGCTGTTTCAACAATTTTCTCAGCGGATTGATCAAGAATTCTGTGATCGTAAGCTTTCAAACGAATACGAATTTTTTGCTTTGCCATTTTAGTCCCTCCTTCTATCGCCCAATTTGGTATCGGACATACTCCGTGAAAATTTTCCGACAACCCTCCCATGGCAAAGGGGCCGGGTGTGTCAGTAACCTCTCACATCATCGCACAGTCACAAACAACATTAGTTATTATATCTAATAGTTCTGCCCATTGCAAGCAAAAACGAAAAAACAATGTATCTTATTTTGAAAAAGATACAATTGCGCTCGCAGCTCACCATTTATTCAAGAGAAAAGCCCCCGCACCAGGGCAGGGGCTCGTTTTGCTTCGTTCCAACACAATGTTACTCGTTCCAGTACAATGTTGCTATGTTTAAGGCTCGCAGCCTTATTATTTGGAGATTGTTGCTACAGCACCGGCTCCAACTGTACGACCGCCTTCACGAATGGAGAACTTAGTTCCTTCTTCAATCGCGATTGGGTTGATCAGTTGAACAGTAACCGTGATGTTGTCACCAGGCATAACCATTTCGGAACCTTCTGGCAACGTGATGATGCCAGTTACGTCAGTTGTACGGAAGTAGAACTGTGGACGGTATCCAGTGAAGAAAGGTTTGTGACGTCCACCCTCTTCTTTAGTCAAAACGTAGATTTGAGCAGAGAATTCTGTATGTGGGTTAACAGAACCTGGTTTAGCCAATACTTGGCCGCGCTCGATTTGTGCACGATCTACACCGCGAAGCAATGCGCCGATGTTGTCACCAGCTTGAGCGGAGTCAAGCAATTTACGGAACATTTCTACGCCTGTTACTACGGATTTACGGGATTCTTCTTGAATACCGATGATTTCGATTTCGTCGCCCACTTTAACAGTACCACGCTCTACACGGCCTGTAGCAACTGTACCACGACCAGTGATGGAGAATACGTCCTCGACAGGCATAAGGAAAGGCTTGTCAGTGTCGCGTTCTGGAGTTGGGATATAAGTGTCGATTGTTTCGAACATTTCAACGATTTTCTTAGCCCAGTCGCCTTCTGGGTTTTGCAGTGCTTCACGAGCGGAACCACGAGTGATTGGAGTGTCGTCGCCTGGGAAGTCATATTCGCTCAGCAAGTCGCGAACTTCCATTTCAACCAGTTCCAACAGCTCTTCGTCTTCAACCATGTCGCATTTGTTCAGGAATACAACGATGTAAGGAACGCCTACTTGACGGGACAGCAGGATGTGTTCGCGAGTTTGTGGCATTGGGCCGTCAGCTGCGGATACAACCAGAATCGCTCCGTCCATTTGAGCAGCACCAGTGATCATGTTTTTAACATAGTCGGCGTGACCTGGGCAGTCAACGTGTGCGTAGTGACGGTTAGGTGTTTCATATTCCACGTGTGCTGTGGAGATTGTGATACCGCGTTCGCGCTCTTCTGGAGCTTTATCGATTTGGTCGAATGCTACAGCAGCACCACCGTAAGTTTTGGACAATACAGTTGTGATTGCAGCAGTCAAAGTTGTTTTACCATGATCGACGTGACCAATAGTACCGATATTAACGTGCGGTTTGTTACGTTCAAACTTAGCCTTTGCCATTTGAACAATTCCTCCTCAATAACATGTTTTATTTTTAGGCTGTCGGATACTTTTTGGAAAAACCTTGAGTATACCGATCAGCTGATACATTGTATTACTCGCCGCCTTTAGTTTTGGCAACGATCTCTTCAGCAATGCTCTTCGGAACTTCTTCATAATGAGAAAGCTCCATGGAGAACACGCCGCGTCCTTGCGTACCGGAACGAAGTGTTGTCGAGTATCCAAACATCTCGGACAAAGGTACCTTCGCACGAATGATCTGAGCTCCACTGCGGGAGTCCATACCTTCAATCCGTCCGCGACGGGAGTTCAACATACCCATTACGTCACCCATGTATTCCTCAGGAACCGTTACTTCAACTTTCATAATCGGCTCAAGCAATACTGGTTTACATTTGTCTTTCGCTGCTTTCAGCGCCATTGAACCGGCAATTTTAAACGCCATTTCGTTGGAATCGACATCATGGTATGATCCATCCACGATTGTAGCTTTAACGTCCACAAGCGGGAAGCCTGCAATAACGCCGTTTTTCATTTGTTCCTCAATACCGGCAAGAGCAGGTGCAATGTACTCTCTAGGAACAGAGCCACCGACAACCTTGCTTTCAAACTGGCTACCAGTACCTGCTTCGAGAGGCTCGAACTCAACCCATACGTGACCGTATTGACCACGACCACCAGATTGTCGAACGAATTTTCCTTCGACACGCGCTGGAGCACGGAACGTTTCACGGTAAGCAACCTGTGGTTTACCCACATTGGTTTCCACCTTGAACTCACGACGCATACGATCGATGATGATGTCAAGGTGAAGCTCACCCATACCTGCCAAGATGGTTTGACCAGTTTCTTCGTTAGTATGAGCACGAAGAGTTGGATCTTCTTCGGTCAATTTACCGAGTGCAACAGACATCTTATCTTGGTCAGCTTTGGTTTTAGGCTCAACCGCGATTTCGATAACCGGATCAGGGAAATTCATGGACTCGAGAATAACTGGATTCTTCTCATCACACAGTGTATCACCTGTACCTGTATCTTTCAAACCTACGGCTGCCGCAATATCACCGGAGTAAACTTCAGTGATTTCTTGACGGCTGTTCGCGTGCATTTGAAGAATACGTCCGATACGTTCGCGCTTGCCTTTTGTTGCATTCAATACGTATGAACCGGATTGAAGCACACCGGAGTATACGCGGAAGAATGTCAGCTTACCAACGTAAGGATCCGTCATGATTTTGAAGGCCAATGCGGAGAAGGGCTCTTCATCGGAAGAGTGACGCTCAACTTCCGTACCGTCTTCCAAATGTCCTTGAATACTTGGCACGTCAGTAGGAGCTGGCAAGTAGTCGAGAACAGCATCCAGCATCAGCTGAACACCTTTGTTACGGTAAGAAGATCCACAGATAACTGGGAAGATTTTAACTTCTACAACACCTTTACGGAGAGCGGCTTTAATTTCGGCAACCGAAATTTCTTCGCCTTCCAGATATTTCATTGTCAATTCTTCGTCCAGTTCAGCAACCTTCTCGATCAATTCATTACGGAGTTCTTCAACTTGATCTTTGAATTCCGCAGGAATTTCGGTTTCTTCGATATCTTGACCAAGATCATCTTTGTACATATGAGCTTTTTGTTCAACGATATCGATGATACCAGTAAAATCATTTTCTGCACCGATTGGCAATTGAATCGCAACTGCGTTCGCTTGAAGGCGATCACGCATGTCGGAGACAACATTCAAGAAGTCGGCACCAATGATATCCATTTTGTTTACATATGCGATCCGTGGAACGCCGTAACGATCAGCCTGTCTCCATACGGTTTCTGACTGAGGCTCAACGCCTTCTTTCGCACTGAAAACACCAACTGCTCCGTCCAATACACGAAGGGAACGTTCAACTTCAACAGTGAAGTCAACGTGCCCCGGGGTGTCGATGATATTGACGCGGTGACCTTTCCAGGCAGCGGTCGTCGCAGCGGAAGTAATCGTGATTCCGCGCTCTTGTTCTTGTTCCATCCAGTCCATTGTCGCAGCGCCTTCGTGAACTTCACCGATTTTGTGCGTACGGCCTGTGTAGAACAAGATCCGCTCTGTTGTTGTGGTTTTACCCGCGTCAATATGAGCCATGATCCCGATATTACGTGTATTTTTCAAGGAGAACTCTCTTGCCATGAAATGGGTCTCCCTTCAAAATTGAAGTTATTTTTTTAAGCTGAATCCTACCAACGATAGTGAGCAAACGCTTTGTTCGCTTCAGCCATTTTGTGTGTGTCTTCACGTTTTTTCACGGAAGCGCCTGTGTTGTTGGAAGCATCGATAATCTCAGCCGCCAAACGCTCTTCCATTGTCTTCTCGCCGCGGTTGCGGGAGTAGTTTACGAGCCAACGTAATCCCAGGGACGTACGTCTTTCTGGTTTTACCTCGATTGGTACTTGGTAGTTGGCACCGCCGACACGGCGTGCTTTAACTTCCAGGACTGGCATGATATTCTTAATAGCTGCTTCAAAAACTTCCATCGGGTCATTCCCCGTACGTTCTTGGATAAGCTTGAACGCATTGTACAGAATGCTTTGAGCAACGCCTCGTTTTCCGTCGAGCATGATGCGGTTGATCAAGCGGGTAACCAACTTGCTGTTGTATACCGGATCTGGCAACACGTCTCTTTTGGTAACTGGACCTTTGCGTGGCATGGATATCCCCCTTTCTTACATGTTAAACCTGCATACGCGGTTTATATTCATTAGGATTTTTTAGCTTTAGGGCGTTTTGCGCCGTATTTGGAACGAGCTTGCATGCGGTTGTTTACGCCTGCAGTATCCAAAGCACCGCGAACGATATGGTAACGCACACCCGGAAGGTCTTTTACACGACCGCCACGAATCAGCACTACGCTGTGTTCTTGAAGGTTATGTCCAATACCTGGAATGTAAGCAGTCACCTCTACACGGTTCGTCAAGCGAACACGAGCATATTTACGAAGTGCGGAGTTTGGTTTTTTCGGAGTCATAGTACCTACACGAGTGCACACTCCGCGTTTTTGCGGGGCACTGATGTCGGTAGCTTCACGTTTCAAGGCATTAAAACCTTTTTGCAAAGCCGGTGATTTCGATTTCTCGATTTTGGCTTGACGTCCTTTACGAACCAGTTGGTTAATAGTTGGCATGTTGGTTGCCACCCCCTTCCTCAATTTTTGCTGTTACTTTATAAACCCTATCTAAGCCCACAGACCCAGGCGGTTCATAAAAGAACAAATGAAAAGTCTTTGCCGCCAAGAATACAATTCTCTAGACAAAAACGTTCCTTACCCTATTGTTTTACGATAGCAGCCATTGCGGCCCCCACTTCAATCCCACATGCAGCTCCGAGATTTTTCATTGTGTCTACGAGAGTCACTTTGACTCCTTGCTTGTTGCACAAAGCAATGATGTTGGAAGTGAGACGCTGATCTGCGTCTTCTGCCACATATACTTCAGAGGCGAAGCCCAATTCTACCATACGAATGGTTTGTTTGGTACCGATTTTGACATGAGCATCTTGCAGTCCCTGTTCTTTAGACATATCTCATTCCTCCGAAAAGACCCAATAGCATATAGGCTGCTCACGCACCTTTGCTATATTAGCATTGACTATTAACAATGTCAAGACAATTATCAACTTATAATTCACTTGACCAAAGCTAGTACGTTCGTTTTTAGAAAAACACCGGAACACCACCCGCTGAAGCCTCTAAGCAAGACTCCAGCAAGGATAGGATGCCCCGGACCATTAATACTTTTTATCAATCAGCCGAAATTGGCTCAAGTTCCTCAGATGAGGATTGTTCCTCTTCTGGCTGGGCAAATTTCACACTACGGTAACGATTCATACCTGTTCCCGCAGGAATCAGCTTACCGATAATTACATTCTCTTTCAGACCAAGCAACTGATCGACCTTGCCTTTAATAGCAGCATCAGTCAGGACACGAGTAGTCTCCTGGAAGGAAGCTGCAGACAGGAAGGAATCAGTTTCCAGAGACGCCTTGGTAATACCGAGCAGAACCGGTTTGGCTACCGCAGGCTCCTGTCCGCTGAGAATCGCTATCTTATTCGCATTTTCATACTCATGCACATCAACAAAGGAACCTGGAAGCAGCGTCGTGTCACCCGCATCAATGATACGGATTTTACGCAGCATTTGACGAATCATAACTTCCACGTGCTTATCGTTGATTTCTACGCCCTGATTTCGGTATACACGTTGAACTTCCTGAAGGATATAGTTTTGTACCCCGCGAATACCTTTAATACGCAGCATTTCTTTAGGGTCGATCGAACCATCCGTCAGTTCGTCCCCGGCTTCAACAGTCATGCCTTCGCTTACACGCAGACGTGAACCATAAGTTACCGAGTAAGTTTTCGTTTCAGCTTCACCCTGAATGTCGATTTCACGACGGTCTTTACCTTCACGTACTTCTTTAACTATACCGTCAATTTCACTGATGGTTGCCTGACCTTTAGGATTACGCGCTTCGAAAAGCTCCTGGATACGAGGCAAACCTTGTGTAATATCGTCTCCTGCTACGCCGCCTGTGTGGAACGTACGCATGGTGAGCTGTGTTCCCGGTTCACCGATGGATTGCGCCGCGATAATACCAACCGCTTCACCAATCTCAACATGTTTACCAGTAGCCAGATTACGACCGTAGCACTTTTTGCAGACGCCATGTTTGGCGCGACAGCTTAGTACGGAACGAATTTGAACCTTCTCTACACCAGCTTTAACAATCGCTTCAGCTTTGTTGGAGTCAATCAGTTCGTTGCGTCTAGCCAAGATCTCTCCAGTCTCCGGATGACGTACTGTTTCGAAGCAGTAACGACCTTCCAGACGATCGTACAGGTCCTCAATTACTTCTTTGCCGTCCTGGATACGGCTTACTGTAAAGCCTTTATCCGTTCCGCAGTCATCTTCGCGCACAATAACATCCTGTGCCACATCAACGAGACGACGAGTCAGGTAACCAGAGTCAGCCGTACGCAGGGCTGTATCCGCCAAACCTTTACGTGCTCCGTGTGTGGAGATGAAGTACTCGAGTACTGTCAGACCTTCACGGAAATTCGATTTGATTGGGAGCTCGATAATACGACCGGATGGATTCGCCATCAGTCCACGCATACCGCCGAGCTGGGTAATCTGTGATTTGTTACCACGCGCTTTGGAGTCAACCATCATCATGATGGAGTTGTAGCGATCCATGGATTTCATCAAAATCTCTGTAATATCATCTTTAGCCTTGGACCAAATATCAATAATCCGGTCATAGCGTTCCTCGTTCGTAATCAGACCACGACGGTACTGATTTGTTACGACTTGTGCTTTATCGTCAGACGCTTTAAGAATATCCTGTTTCTCTTGAGGCACAACTACATCTGCCACGGCAACCGTCACACCTGCACGAGTAGAATACGTAAAGCCAAGCTGCTTGATCTTATCCAGAATTACAGCAGTTTCTGTCGTATGGTAAATCTCAAAGCAACGAGCGATGATATTACCAAGGTAATCCTTGCCCACCCCACCAGCTTGTGGAGCATTTTGGATGGCTTCAGTAAGATCTACACCTTTCTCGTAAACAAAGAACTCCTCCGCAGTACCATAAAGCAGGTTGGCACGAGTAGCGTCATTGATGTACGGGAAGCTTGCCGGGAAGATCTCATTAAAGATAATTTTACCCACTGTTGTAATCAACATTGCTTCCTGTTGCTTCTCTGTAAAGCTCGTTTTATTCAAAGCTTTAACTGGAATAGCTACACGAGCATGAAGACCCGCTGTACCGCGCTGGTAAGCCGAGATCGCCTCATTCGGGTTACGGAGGATCATGTTACTTCCTTCTTCTTCCTTGTTATCCATTGTCAAATAGAAAGAACCAAGGACCATATCCTGGGAAGGAGTAACAACAGGCTTGCCGTCTTTTGGATTCAAAATGTTGCCGGATGCCAGCATAAGCAGACGAGCTTCTGCTTGAGCTTCCGCAGACAACGGAACGTGAACCGCCATTTGGTCACCGTCAAAGTCGGCATTGTATGCCGTACATACGAGTGGGTGCAAACGAATCGCACGGCCTTCAACCAAAATCGGTTCAAACGCTTGAATACCCAGTCTATGCAGCGTAGGGGCACGGTTTAGAAGAACCGGATGCTCCTTGATTACTTCTTCGAGCACATCCCATACTTCTGCGCTAACACGTTCTACTTTGCGCTTCGCGCTCTTGATGTTGTGTGCCAGACCTTTATTCACAAGTTCTTTCATAACAAAAGGCTTGAACAGTTCCAGCGCCATTTCTTTCGGCAAACCGCATTGGTACATCTTCAAGTACGGACCTACTACGATAACAGAACGACCGGAGTAGTCAACACGTTTTCCGAGCAAGTTTTGACGGAAACGTCCTTGTTTACCTTTCAGCATGTGGCTGAGGGATTTCAAAGGACGATTACCCGGACCTGTAACAGGGCGACCACGACGACCGTTATCAATCAGAGCGTCAACAGCTTCCTGCAGCATCCGTTTTTCATTTTGCACGATAATATCTGGCGCACCCAGATCTAACAGGCGTTTCAGACGGTTATTACGGTTAATAACACGGCGATACAGATCATTCAGATCGGAAGTAGCAAAACGTCCACCATCCAGCTGTACCATTGGACGAAGCTCAGGAGGAATAACAGGCAATACGTCCATGATCATCCAATCCGGCTGGTTGCCAGAGTTACGGAACGCCTCAATAACTTCAAGACGCTTGATGGCACGGTTACGACGTTGTCCTTGAGCTGTACGCAGCTCTTCTTTCAGGAATTCCAGTTCTTTATCGATGTCCAAATCCTGAAGAAGCTTTTTAACTGCTTCAGCACCCATACCTGCCTGGAATCCGTATCCGTATTTTTCACGGTAGCTGCGGTATTCTTTTTCGGACAGAAGCTGTTTTTTCTCCAGTGGCGTATCTCCTGGATCAGTTACAACATAAGATGCGAAGTAAATGATCTCTTCGAGAGATCTTGGAGACATATCAAGAGCAAGACCCATACGGCTTGGAATGCCTTTGAAGTACCAAATGTGCGATACAGGGGCAGCCAACTCGATGTGTCCCATGCGTTCACGACGAACTTTAGCGCGGGTAACTTCTACACCACAACGGTCACAGACAACACCTTTATAGCGTACACGTTTGTACTTACCGCAATGACATTCCCAATCTTTCGTAGGTCCAAAAATTTTCTCGCAAAATAGTCCTTCTTTTTCCGGTTTAAGTGTACGATAGTTAATCGTCTCCGGTTTTTTGACTTCTCCGCGGGACCAAGAACGAATTTTTTCGGGGGAAGCAAGCCCGATTTTCATATATTCGAAATTGTTAACGTCCAACAAGGAGCAACCCTCCTTAACCAAATCCTGAGTTTTTAGGTTTGATACCGCCCGGCAGAACCGGGCGGTATCAAGAAGCCCATTCCATCCTAAAATGGATTAAGGCATATAACAAAGTTGATATGATTCAGTCGGCGACAAACTACTCTACGCCAACCTCAGAGCCTTCCAGATTCAAACTCAGCTTATCGCCAGTTGTATCATCTTCATCATCAAGCTCTCTCATTTCGATCTCTTGTTCATCTCCGGACAGAATCTTCACGTCCATCCCCAAGCTTTGCAGCTCTTTGATCAAGACCTTGAATGATTCAGGAACACCCGGTTCAGGGACATTTTCACCTTTGACGATGGATTCGTAAGTTTTAACACGTCCAACCACATCATCGGATTTCACAGTCAAAATTTCCTGAAGTGTGTACGCCGCGCCGTAGGCTTCGAGCGCCCATACTTCCATCTCCCCGAAGCGCTGACCACCGAATTGAGCTTTACCACCCAATGGTTGTTGCGTAACGAGAGAGTAAGGACCCGTAGAGCGGGCATGAATTTTATCGTCAACCATGTGTGCAAGTTTAATCATGTGCATGACACCAACAGTAACTTCACGTTCAAAACGATCACCTGTACGGCCGTCATACAACACAGTCTTACCGTTACGCTGCATACCTGATTCTTCCATGGTATCGAACACATCATACTCCTTAGCACCATCGAATACTGGCGTAGCCACATGAATACCAAGACGCATTGCAGCCATACCCAGATGGACTTCGAGCACCTGTCCGATGTTCATCCGCGAAGGTACGCCCAGTGGGTTGAGAACGACCTGTACCGGCGTACCATCCGGCAGGAACGGCATATCTTCCTCAGGCAAGATACGGGCAACGACACCCTTGTTACCGTGACGTCCAGCCATTTTATCGCCTTCGGAGATTTTACGTTTTTGAGCAATGTATACGCGTACCAGCTGGTTCACACCCGGTGGCAGCTCATCGCCATTTTCACGTGTAAACACTTTAACGTCTACAACGATTCCGTCTGTCCCGTGAGGAACTCTCAAGGAAGTATCGCGAACCTCGCGTGCCTTCTCACCAAAGATTGCATGCAAGAGACGCTCTTCGGCTGTCAGCTCAGTCACACCCTTAGGCGTTACTTTACCAACGAGAATGTCGCCTGCGGCGATTTCAGCACCTATGCGAATAATTCCGCGCTCATCCAGATTACGAAGCGCTTCTTCACCAACATTCGGGATATCACGAGTAATTTCTTCAGGTCCAAGCTTCGTATCGCGGGCCTCAGATTCGTATTCCTCGATATGGATCGAGGTGTATACATCCTCCTTAACCAGCTTCTCGCTCAGCAGGATCGCATCCTCATAGTTGTAACCTTCCCAAGTCATGAAGGCCACGACAACGTTACGTCCCAATGCCAACTCGCCCATCTCTGTGGAAGGACCATCTGCAAGAATATCGCCAACTTTGACAATATCGCCTCTGTTAACAATTGGACGCTGGTTGATGCATGTTCCTTGGTTAGAACGCATAAATTTGTGTAATTTATACTTAACAATGTCGCCTTTTACTTCAGCGCCATCTACAGTTTCAATACGGCGCAGCCAAATTTCATTAGCCGAAGAACGTTCGATTACCCCGTTGTACTTGGACACAACGCAAACACCGGAATCTTTTGCAGACTTATGCTCCATTCCTGTTCCAACCAAAGGAGCCTTTGGAATCAGGAGCGGGACAGCCTGCCGCTGCATGTTGGAACCCATCAATGCGCGGTTAGAGTCATCGTTCTCCAGGAACGGAATCAGTGCAGTTGCGACCGATACGACCTGTTTAGGTGATACGTCCATGTAATCAACACGGCTACTCGCCATTGGAATAATGTTATCAGACTGTTTGTTATAGCGGACAATGACGACTTCATCCTTAAAGGTGTTTTCCTCCGTCAATTCCGCATTTGCCTGGGCTACGATGTAGTTATCTTCTTCATCAGCAGTCAGGTAATCAATCTGATCTGTAACTTTTCCGGTTTTCGGATCTACCCAACGATAAGGAGCTTCGATAAATCCGTACTCGTTGATACGCGCGAAGGTAGACAAGGAGTTAATCAAACCAATGTTCGGTCCCTCCGGCGTCTCGATAGGACACATACGGCCGTAGTGACTCGGATGGACGTCACGTACTTCCATGCCCGCGCGCTCACGTGTCAAACCACCAGGTCCGAGTGCGGACAAACGACGTTTGTGTGTCAATTCAGCAAGCGGATTCGTCTGATCCATAAACTGAGACAGCTGGGAGCTACCAAAGAACTCTTTAATCGAGGCGATTACCGGACGTATGTTAATCAGCGCCTGTGGCGTAATTACATTGGCATCCTGGATCGACATTCTTTCGCGAACCACGCGTTCCATACGGGACAAACCGATACGGAACTGATTCTGGAGCAACTCACCTACAGAACGCAAACGACGGTTACCCAAGTGGTCAATATCGTCTGTGCTTCCGATTCCGTGAAGCAAGTTAATAAAATAACTGATGGAGGAAATAATATCGGCAGGCGTAATATTTTTAACCGATTTATCAATATTTCCGTTAGCAATCAGTTTTACAACTTTACCATCCTCAATTGGTGAGAATACGTCAATCGTTTGAAGCGGAATATCATTGCTTTCCAGTACGCCACTAGCAACATGATACGTACGGTGTCCAACCGATTCTTCCAGTTGGGCCAAAATCTCGTCCAACAGACGGCGGTCAACCATTTGTCCTGCTTCAGCGATGATTTCACCAGTTGTCGTATCAATCAGGGTCTCAGCAAGCCGTTGATTGAACAGACGGTTTTTGATATGAAGCTTTTTATTGATTTTGTAACGGCCTACGTTGGCCAGATCATAACGTTTTGGATCAAAGAAGCGTGCAACGAGCAAGCTCTTTGCATTATCCAGTGTAGGCGGCTCACCTGGACGAAGACGCTCATAAATTTCAATCAGCGCTTTCTCCGTAGAGTCTGTATTGTCTTTATCAAGCGTGTTACGGATATATTCGTCATTGCCGAGCAAATCCAAAATCTCAGCATCAGTGCCAAAGCCTAGCGCACGCAGCAACACCGTAACCGGAATTTTACGGGTACGGTCAATCCGGACATAGATAATATCCTTCGCATCCATCTCCAGCT
This sequence comes from Paenibacillus peoriae KCTC 3763, assembly GCF_000236805.1. Lineage (GTDB taxonomy): Bacteria > Bacillota > Bacilli > Paenibacillales > Paenibacillaceae > Paenibacillus > Paenibacillus peoriae. The sequence continues at coordinate 36,940 of NZ_AGFX01000040.1, forward strand.
CGAGCCAAGCCCCCCGGTTAGGAATTACCGTTGCGGTGTATGTTGTTTTCGCATTCTTATCGACTTTTGTGCTGAAATAGACGCTGGGAGAGCGAACCAACTGGCTGACAATAACCCGTTCCGCACCGTTAATAATAAACGTACCCGTTTCAGTCATCAGCGGGAAGTCTCCCATGAATACTTCCTGCTCTTTCACTTCCCCGGTCTCTTTATTAATAAGCCGGACTTTTACCCGAAGCGGTGCTGCATACGTCACGTCGCGTTCCTTTGCGTCGTCAACGGTATATTTAGGTTCTCCGAGAGAGTAATCGATAAACTCCAGAATCAGGTTTCCTGTGAAATCCTGAATTGGCGAAATATCCCGAAACATCTCCCGTAATCCTTCCTCCAAAAACCAATCATAGGATTTTTGTTGGATTTCAATCAGGTTCGGAACCTCGAGTACCTCATTAATACGTGCATAACTGCGCCGAGTGCGTCGACCATATTGAACAAGATGTCCTGCCAACTTAAACTCACCCCTCATGTCTACTCACTTTAAAAATACATTGCGAACCTCTGTTTGTGACCTTATAATAAGACACATACAGAAGATTCAATCTTACAAATACAGAAAAGCCCTTACTCGAATGCATTCGAAAAAAGAGCGACGTATCTGCAGAATCCTCTTACCGGAAGATCTTCATCACTTGTAGATTGCCCAAAATGATTATATTATACGTAATAGGGAGACATACTATACCCTTCTACGCATAAACCTATTGACATTTCAACAAACTAAAGCCATGGAGGGCATCCTAATACTGACATTTTATAATGATATCACAGACCAGGATTCAAGTCAATGGTCCTATTGCTTTTTTCCAAAACTTTTTTCAGCTTTTAAAATTCGATAACCTTTATCCTTCGTAACTTCCTCCACACAACCAAAAAGACTCTCGATTTTAGCACTCGCCGAAGGAGCTCCCTGCTTTTTCTGAATGACCACCCACAAAGCTCCACCTTCGTTTAAATGCTCATACGCCAACTCGAAAATGGCATGTACCGTTTCTTTTCCTGCACGTATGGGCGGATTCGTCAAAATTACGTCAAAATGCTGATGCTTTACCTCCGCGAACAAATCACTCTGCTTAATCGTGACATTTTTAATCTCATTTCGTTCTGTATTTTCTTTTGCCAGTTGAACGGCTCGTTCGTTAATATCAATCATTGTAACGTGGCCCTCTGGTACAAGCGTTGCTGCTGTCAATCCAATCGGTCCATACCCACATCCGACATCTAACACGGAGGCCTGTGGGGGAAGTTGCATCGCTTCAATCAGCACACGGCTGCCGTAATCAATCCCTTGCTTTGAAAAAACACCTGAATCACTGGCAAAACGGTATGTTCGTCCCCTTAGCACTGTCTCCAGACTCCGTCGTTCATGCGCCGCCTCTGGCCGTTTAGAGTAATAATGATCAGCCATTCATGACCACCTCTTTCGGTTGTAATACCATCATAGCCTTTGTCATCATGTTTCAGACATGCTGGTACTACCGTTTTACAGCAACAAACCCCTTGAAGATCACCTCAAGGGGTTTGTTTTAAAACATTGTCTGCTAGGTAGCAGTCAATTATTTTACTTCTACAGAAGCGCCTGCTTCTTCCAATTTTGCTTTAATGGATTCAGCTTCTTCTTTAGCGATTTTTTCTTTCAGTGGTTTTGGAGCGTTGTCAACCAGTTCTTTTGCTTCTTTCAGGCCAAGACCTGTGATTTCGCGAACTGCTTTGATAACGTTGATTTTGGAAGCGCCAGCGCTTGTCAAGATTACGTCGAACTCGGATTGCTCAGCTTCAGCTGCGCCACCTGCTGCGCCACCTGCTACAGCTACTGGAGCTGCTGCAGTTACGCCGAATTCTTCTTCGATTGCTTTTACAAGATCGTTCAGTTCCAATACGGACATACCTTTAATTGCTTCCAAGATTTGCTCTTTACTCATGGTTGAACCTCCATTTAAATTCGTATTTTTTTGTTCTTAACTGCTATACAGCAGGTTTAATCCTTAACTTATGCGCTTTGCTCTTCTTTTTCCGCAACAGCTTTAACTGCAAGCGCGAAGTTGCGCATAGGAGCTTGAAGCACGCTGAGGAGCATAGAAAGGAGACCTTCGCGGGATGGCAGTTCTGCCAGCGCTTTGATTTCCTCAACACCGATAACGCGACCTTCTACAACTCCGCCTTTCAGTTCGAGCGCATCGTTTCTCTTAGCGAAATCATTCAAGATTTTAGCTGCAGACACAGCATCATCTTTGCCGAACGCGATTGCAGTAGGACCTGTCAATACTGCGTCCAGTTCAGTCAATTCTGCTGCCGCAGTTGCGCGACGAAGCAGCGTGTTTTTCAGCACTTGAAATTCGATTCCGGCTTCGCGAAGCTGCTTACGCAGCTCAGTTATTTGGGCAACATTCAGACCGCGATAGTCCGCAACCACAGTCGTTACGCTCTCGCGTAATTTTGCAGCTACAACTTCCACAGCTTCTTGTTTTGCTTGAATCACCTTTGCATTTGCCAAACTGTACACCTCCTGATCAATTTATCCGCTCTGTTCGAAACACCGGATCCGGCAATCTCCCAAAGCTGCTTTCTTGAGCATGAAAAAAGCCTCCGTAGAGTACGAAGGCTTGATAAATCCACATGGACGGGACAAGCCCGTCACATGAAACGTTCTATCATAACACCTCGGTAGGAAATTAAGCCCGAAAGCACCTACTGTCTACGGTAAGCATATTCAACTTTAATGGTCAGTCACAAGGACTCACAACTTTTACAGAATAACAAATTCGATTGAACGTGTCAATCAAAATATTATCTGTAAACAGAAGCGTTCACACGTGCGCTTGGTCCCATAGTCGAAGAGATAGCGATGTTTTTCAGGTATACACCTTTAGCAGCCGCTGGCTTCGCACGGTTCAAGGCTTCAATCAAGGCTTTAAGGTTCTCGTTCAGTTGTTCAGCACTGAAGGAAGCTTTGCCGATTGGTGCGTGAATTTGACCTGCTTTGTCGAGACGGTATTCGATTTTACCGGCTTTAATTTCTTGAACAGCCTTGGCAACGTCGAAAGTAACTGTGCCTGCTTTAGGGTTAGGCATCAAACCTTTACCACCGAGCAAACGACCCAGTTTACCAACCTCACTCATCATATCAGGTGTCGCAACGCAGACGTCGAATTCGAACCAGCCTTGTTGGATTTTGTTGATCATATCTTGATCGCCAACAAAATCAGCGCCAGCCGCTTCCGCTTCTTTCACTTTGTCACCTTTTGCAAATACCAGAACGCGTTGTGTTTTACCTGTACCATGCGGCAGGACAACAACACCACGAACAGCCTGGTCTTGTTTACGGGAATCTACGCCCAGACGAACTGCTGCTTCAACGGTTTCGTCGAATTTAGCAGTTGCAGCCTTTTTCACCAGTTCAACGGCTTCCAAAGGCTCATAAGTTGCTTCGCTGTCAATCAGCTTAGCAGCTTCCAGGTACTTCTTACCATGTTTAGCCATTATGTTTTCCTCCTTATGTGGTATTAGCGGATATTCCTCCCACACTTGCCGGACAGTCAGACTGCCGACACACGTAGATTAATAAAATTAATCTACGATGGTGATACCCATGCTGCGAGCAGTACCTTCAACCATACGCATTGCCGATTCTACGGAAGCTGCGTTAAGGTCAGGCATTTTTTGCTCTGCAATTTGACGAACAGCAGCGCGATTTACAGTTGCAACTTTCGTTTTATTCGGTTCACCGGAACCTTTTTCGATTTTAGCAGCAACTTTCAACAGAACAGCAGCCGGTGGAGTTTTGGTGATGAACGTAAAAGAACGATCCTCAAATACCGAAATTTCAACCGGGATAATCAGGCCTGCTTGATCAGCAGTACGAGCATTGAACTCTTTACAGAATGCCATGATGTTGACACCTGCTTGACCCAAAGCTGGACCTACTGGAGGCGCTGGATTAGCTTTCCCTGCAGGAATCTGCAGTTTTACCATTTTAATTACCTTTTTTGCCATGGATGACACCTCCTTGACTCAATAGTGGTAGACGGACCTATTGATCCTCCCACAAGAAACCTGTAAGAAAAATCTATATTTTCTCCACTTGAGTATAATCCAACTCAAGCGGGGTTTCCCGTCCAAACATGTTAACGTGAACCTTAAGCTTACTCTTCTCAACCAAAATTTCTTCCACGGAGCCCACAAAATTCGCAAAAGGACCAACTTTAATTCGCACGGATTCCTTAACATCGAATTCAATCTTCGGTTTCGGCTCTACCATGCCCATATGCTTCAGAATCTGTTCAACTTCTTCCGGAAGCAATGGCGTCGGTTTGGAACCCGAGCCTGTCGACCCTACAAATCCCGTAACACCTGGTGTGTTGCGAACAACATACCAAGAGTCGTCGGTTTGGACCATTTCGACTAAGACATAACCAGGGTATACTTTACGCATAACGGTTTTTTTCTTACCGTCCTTGGTTACCAGTTCTTCTTCCATTGGAACAAGAACACGGAATATCTTGTCTTCCATGCCCATGGACTCAACGCGTTTTTCCAAATTGGCTTTGACTTTGTTCTCATACCCTGAATAGGTATGAACGACGTACCATCTTTTTTCCATACCAAGCCACCTGGAACCCTTCCTAGATAATCGCTTCGATTACAGCGGAAATGCCGATATCGAGAACCCAAAAATAAACCGTGATAAACGCAATCGTCCCAACGACAATCAGCGTATAGTTGGTCAGTTCTTTACGATTGGGCCAGCGAACCTTCTTGAGTTCAGCCCAGCTTTCAGAGAAAAAGGAAAACAGAGACTTGAAACTGCTTTTCACGCCGACTACACCTCCACAAACTATCTGGTTTCCCGATGAGAAGTCTGTTCGTTACAGGACTTACAGAATTTCTTCATCTCCATGCGGTCGGGGTGATTACGCTTGTTTTTCGTCGTTGTGTAATTTCTTTGTTTGCAAGTTGTACAAGCCAAAGTAATAATTACCCGCATGATGTGCACCTCCCGAAGACATCCAACACCGGAAGTCTCTTAATTGATCCTAAAAAAACCGCGAATTTAGGCCTACCTAAAACACTTTATCACACGGGGTTTTCCATGTCAACGAATGTTTGCATACATTTTGCAGTCTCAACTGTGGTGCATTTTAACATCTGTTCATCCTTAGAAGATATTCCCTGAAAAACCGCTTCAAGATCCAAGCGACATCTATTATTCATATTTTTTAGTATAAATCATTTTCAACACATATAAACCTGCGGTTCCTGCTCTTATCGAATAAAAAAAGACTCAGACTCGAGCCTTTCCTTGTCAGCCTCTACTTTCAACTATCCCTTACTTCCAGATACTTTTCAAGTTTACGCTTGACCCGTTGCAGTGCATTATCAATCGATTTTACATGGCGGTCAAGATCCTCTGCAATCTCCTGATACGAACGTCCGTCCAGATACAGCATAAGTACCTTTCGTTCCAGCTCGCTCAGAATTTCCGACATCTTGTCTTCGAGCCCCACAAACTCTTCCTGATTAATAATTAATTCCTCAGGGTCACTTACTTGTGTTCCGCAAATCACATCGAGCAACGTCCGGTCTGACTCTTCATCATAGATGGGCTTGTCCAGAGATACGTAAGAATTCAGGGGAATGTGCTTTTGTCGTGTAGCCGTCTTGATTGCCGTAATAATCTGTCGCGTAATGCATAACTCGGCAAAGGCCTTGAACGAAGAAAGCTTGTCTCCCTTAAAATCACGAATGGATTTGTAGAGACCAATCATGCCCTCCTGAATAATATCCTCGCGATCAGCGCCGATCAGGAAGTAGGATCTGGCCTTGGCCCGCACAAAGTTCCGGTACTTATTAATCAGAAACTCCAGCGCCTCCCCATCACCTTCATGGACTGCTCCGACAATGTCTTCATCATTTTTGTAATCAAACTTTGACAACATGATATCCTTGAGGTCCACACTCACTAACAATCCCTCCGGCTGCAACGCAAGGTACCCGTTACTCTCTCAAATATACGACAAGTATACGCGATGCAACCTGATACCGTCAACCACAACAGCCTAAAAAAGAAGAGCGCTAACAAAATTGTCAATGGTTTCAAAATGGAGGGGCGACCAATTACTGGATTATTCTCTTCTCCATCGTTCAAACAACTTTCGAAGCTCCGGGCTCAACTTGGCATCCAGCGAGTTACGGGACAATTTGGCGCTATCCTGCTGAATTCGCTTTTGTACTTCCCTTTCAGATTCCTCAATCTCGATTAGCAGTTCCCGTGCCGATACTCTGAGTGCTCCCTGGCCAAAAGCGACATGCTGCTCTACCTGATCACTTGTCGCTACGTAAATGCTTCTCCTCTTGCCGCTTAGTTCCCGAACCAATCGCTCGATGCACTCGTCTGCTGTCTCTTTTTCTCTCGTAAAATAAATCTGGACTTTACTCTGGGCAAAAGTTTTACCCAATCCTGGCACCCTGTAAGCATCAAATACGACGATGACTCTTCTGCCGGAATACGCCTGATGATCCGCGAGTCGTTCGAGAAGTCTGTCCCTCGCTTCTTGCATACCAGATTCTACCAGTGCGGAAAGTTCGGGCCAGGCTCCAATCATGTTGTAACCGTCCACAAGCAGAACATCCCGCGTGTCAGCCATATCGTTAGCCCCGTGCCTGTCGTCCGCGCAATACTTCGTACATAACGACACCTGCAGCTACAGAAGCATTCAGGGAATTGATTTGCCCCGCCATCGGCAGCTTGACGAGCACGTCGCATTTTTCACGAATCAAACGACCCATTCCTTTATTTTCGTTGCCAATGACAATGGCTACCGGCCCCGTGAATACTCCATTCCCAAAAACAGGGTCGGTCGCTGCCACATCCGTGCCAACTACCCATACCCCTTCTTCTTTAAGACGATCAATGGTTTGCCCCAAATTATTCACACGCGCCACCGGGACATACTCAGCAGCACCTGCCGACGTTTTGGACACCGTTGCAGTTACGGCTGCCGAACGTCTTTTGGGCACAATAACACCATGCACCCCTGTGCAGTCCGCTGTACGAAGGATTGAGCCCAGATTATGTGGGTCTTCAATTTCATCGAGTAAAATCAAAAACGGCTCTTCCCCTTTATTGCGGGCATTGGTGAGCAATTCTTCCACTTCAGCATAGGCAAAAGGCGCAGCCTGTGCAACCACTCCCTGATGCTGAATCCCCGGCACCATTTGATCCAGCTTACGCTTGTCCACCTGCTGAACGATGATCCCTGCTTTTTTGGCCTCAGCTGTAATCGGTAGTGTCAAATGCTTTTGCGCATTGTCTGCAATCCATATTTTATTGATCGTTCTGCCTGAACGTAATGCCTCCGTTACCGAATGCTTACCGGCAATCCATTCTTCTTCCATATCTAGCTTCCTCCCGGGAAACGCCAGATGCTAAATCCATCTGATTCGTTCCCAATTATGATTTTTCTGTATTTTCCATTTGTGCAATACCGTACGTGATCAATTCTCTCAATCTGTACAAGCGCCCATCGCTATAGAGAAAGCCGATCAGTGCCTCCAGCGCAGTCGCGTGACGGTACTCAAGTACATCCGCATTTTTGGGCAGGCTTCCTGACTTGGCGTTTCTTCCTTGCCGGACAATGTCGCACTCTTCCTCCGTCAGCACCTTTTCCAGCAGTCCCAGCATACGGCTCTGCGCCTTCGCGGAGACCAGCCCTGTGGCTCGGCGATGCAAATGATTGGGGCGCAGGTTGGGCTGTGCCAACAAATATTGACGGACGGCGACCTCATACACGGCATCGCCAATGTAAGCTAACGCAATGGGAGGCATCAGGCGGGCCGGTTTGGACGCAGGATACGGGAACCAGTTGCCCACGTCCTCCAAAGCCCCCGTATTCAGTGGCTTATCACTCATTTTCGACGCCACCGCATACCCTGCGCTGTGTCCTCAAGCACAATACCTTTAGCAGCCAGCAGATCGCGAATTTCATCAGCTCTGCCCCAGTTTTTGGTTTTACGAGCTTCGACACGTTCAGCGATTAATTGCTCAATTTCATCATCCAGCAGCTCTTCTACTGGTTCCGAATATATACGAAGTACTTTATTCATCGAATAGAAGGTATGCAACACGGCCTTCAATTCCGCCTGATTGACAACATCACGCTGCAACAAATGGTTGGCTTCGCTGACCCATTCGAATACCGCAGTAATCGCATCAGGTGTATTGAAGTCATCATCCATTTTTTCGCCAAACTGCTGCAGAATCCCGTCAAGCTTCGTTTGCAACTCAGCCGATACTTCTTCATCACCTTTCAAAGCATTGGCTAAACGATGCTTTACGTTGGCAACTGCATTGGCAATCCGTTCGACACTGTTCTCCGCCTGACTCATCGTCTCTTGGTTGTAGTTCAACGGATTGCGGTAATGTGTCGACAGCATAAAATAGCGTAAAGCCTCGGGCTTATGACGAGCACGCAGATCTTTAACCAAAATACCATTACCGAGCGATTTCGACATTTTTTCATTATCAATGCGAATGTATCCGTTATGCATCCAGTAGCGGGCCAATGGCTTACCCGTAATCGCTTCGGATTGCGCGCATTCACATTCATGATGCGGAAATTGCAAATCCTGTCCGCCTCCATGGATGTCCAGCGTATCCCCCAAATAATGGCGAGCCATAGCTGAGCATTCGATATGCCAACCCGGTCGTCCATCTCCCCAAGGGCTCGACCAATAAATTTCTCCCGGCTTTGCTGCCTTCCAGAGTACAAAATCCTCGGCATTTTCCTTACGCTCATCCACATGGATGCGAATTCCGAACTGTAGCTCCTCCAGATTTTGGCCTGACAGTTGTCCGTAATCTTTGAACTTTTTGGTCCGATAGAACACATCGCCATCATTCTCATAGGCATAGTCTTTGTCTACCAGTTCCTTAATAAAATCAATGATCAGCTCCATGCTCTCTGTTACGCGCGGATTTATGCTGGCAGCAGGAACATTCAATCCGGTCAGATCCTCATGATAGGCTGCAATAAATTTCTCGGCAACTGCCGGAACCTCCATATCAAGTTCCCGAGCTTTACGGATCAGCTTATCATCGACATCTGTAAAATTTACTACATAGTTCACATCATAGCCCAAATACTCCAGGTAGCTGCGTACCACGTCAAACACAATTACAGGTCGTGCATTACCAATATGAATATAATCATACACGGTAGGTCCGCATACATACATTTTAACCTTTCCAGGCTCCTGTGGCACAAAAGGCTCCCGACTCCTCGTCATTGTATTATAAATTTGAAGCGGCATCGTTATGTTCCTCCCTCATGAAAATTATCCTTGTAATTTATTCTCTTGGGTTACCTGATGTTTCCGAGCAGATTGCTCATCCTTCAAATCAGACAATTCTGCACGTAATCGTTCTATTTCCAACTGAAGAGCCCGTATAGAATCGACGACCGGATCAGGCAGCTGATGACTAAGTCGGTCTGGACGTCTGCCATCCTGTCTGACCACTCGCCCCGGTATCCCCACTACCGTACTATTAGGCGGAACCTCTTTAAGTACAACCGAGTTGGAGCCAATGTTAGACTGCGCCCCAATTGTAAAAGAGCCCAATATCTTGGCGCCAGAGCCTATAACTACATTATTCCCAATGGTGGGATGGCGCTTCCCCTTCTCTTTTCCGGTCCCTCCAAGAGTGACCCCCTGATACAATACGACATCGTCGCCGATCTCACAGGTTTCACCGATGACCACCCCCATGCCATGGTCAATGAACAGCCGATCTCCGATACGAGCGCCAGGATGAATTTCAATGCCTGTCATAAAACGCGATACTTGAGATATAACACGGGCTACAGTACACCAGTTTCGCAAATAAAACCAATGTGCGATTCGGTGTGCCCAAAGGGCATGAACGCCGGAATACGTAAAAATGACCTCCAGCTTACTCCGGGCGGCCGGATCATTATCCAAAACAGTCTGAATGTCGGATTTGATATGTCTGAACATGTCGCCCTCCTATTCCCTCCATATCCTTGCCACATCTTCACAAAACTTCACGTTTCGCCAATTTTCGCATCCATCAGCACTCTTCGACATTTTTCAATCTATGACGAGTCTGAATCTGATAAAAATGAAAAAGCGCCTCCGCAGCCTGAGCTGCAGAGACGCATGAACGTGGTTCCACTCTGCTTCGGACATATCTACTGCCTAAAAAGCAGAGAAGTCCGTCTTTGGCGTCCGGTAACGGGAACGACTCGGCACGCCCTTGCCACAACCAGCGGTTGATGCTGATTAGGGTTCGGGCGCACGGCTCCCAGGTGCATTTCCTCCGCAGGTCATCTGGACGGCTTCCAGCCCGGGGTTTCCCTCGGCCGTCCTCTCTGGCAGATGCCCATATGCAGTGTACTTCTCCTGTTCGCAGCCTTTACACGTAATATCAATCCGTATCAATGGAGTCATTATAGCGAAAAGACAACAAATTGACAAGAAATATCAGCCTTTAATTTGTGCCTTAAGTCGGTTTAACACCTTGTCACGTCCAAGCAAATAGATGGTTTCGTTCAGATCCCGACCATGAGTTTGGCCTGTAAGCGCCACACGAATCGGCATGAACAGCTGTTTACCCTTAAAGCCGGTTTCCTTTTGCACTTCCTTAATCAGCTTGGCCATTTGCGGAGCAGTAAATTCCTCGCTTGCTTCAACCTTGCTGGCAAAGGCTCTGAGTACCTCAGGAACCTGCTCTTCGGCCAGCACAGCCGCCGCTTCAGCATCCATCTCCAGGTGTGAACGGAAAAACTGCTCAGACAACGCTACAATATCGGACGCAGAAGTCATCTGCTCTTGATATAAGCGAACGAGGGCCTTAGCCCAATCCTGCTGTTCCGCCGACAATTCGGCCGGCAACAGCCCCGCTGCCTGCAAATGAGGAATCGCCATGCTGGCAATCCGTTCAGGATCAGCCTTTTTAATATAGTGATTGTTCAGGTAAGCAAGTTTGTTTGTATCAAATACGGCCGGACTTTTGGACAAACGATTGGGATCGAAAATTGAAATCAGTTGCTCCCGATCATAGATCTCTTCTTCGCCTTCCGGGGACCAGCCCAGCAGCGCAATAAAGTTGAATATAGCTTCCGGCAGATAGCCCAACTTGTCATACTGCGCCATGAACTGAATAATGGACTCGTTACGTTTGCTGAGCTTTTTGTGATCCTCGCCTACGATCAGCGTCATATGACCAAAGCGTGGAGGCTCCCAGCCGAGAGCTTCAAAAATCATCAACTGCCGCGGTGTATTGGAAACATGATCCTCACCCCGTAGTACATGTGATATTTTCATCAAATAATCATCAACTGCTACAGCGAAGTTATATGTCGGAATACCGTCTTTTTTGACGATAACAAAATCGCCGCTCTCCTTGGAATTGAACGTAATTTGACCTTTAACGATATCGTCAAACGTATACTCACGGTCTTCCGGTACACGAAAACGAATGCTTGGCACACGGCCCTCTGCCTCAAATGCCTGACACTGTTCTTCTGTTAAGTCACGGTGCTTTCCAGAATAGCGTGGTGTCTCCCCACGTGCCGTCTGCTCCTCACGCTCGCGTTCCAGTTCCTCCTCCGTGCAGTAGCAGCGGTAGGCCAAACCACGATCCAGCAAATCCTGCCAGTATGTTTTGTATATGTCCAAGCGTTCGGTCTGGCGATAAGGTCCAAACTCGCCTCCCACGTCTACACTCTCATCCCAGTCCATGCCCAACCATTTCAAATATTTAAGCTGGCTTTCCTCTCCACCCTCAATATTCCGCTTTACATCTGTATCTTCGATGCGAATAATAAATTTCCCGCCTTGATTGCGGGCAAACAAATAATTAAATAATGCCGTTCTGGCATTTCCAATATGCAAATGTCCTGTAGGGCTTGGTGCATAGCGTACACGAACTTCCGAGCTCATATAATCTCCTCCAAATTGAATTACTCAAGATGATAGCATTTATTTGATAAGACAGACAACCGATTGAGCCGCGATCCCTTCGCCCCGCCCGGTAAAGCCAAGCTGCTCTGTCGTAGTCGCCTTGACATTGACCTGGGATGGCTCCTCTGCTTCCAGCGCGCGGGCGATGACTTCACTCATCTGCGGGATGTACGATGCCATCTTGGGCTTTTGCGCAATAATCGTAGAATCGATATTCCCCAAGCGATATCCCCGCTCTTTAGCCAGGCCCCAGACATGCTCCAGCAGCTTCAGGCTGTCGGCATCCTTAAATTCCGGGTCGTTATCCGGAAAATGCTTTCCGATGTCTCCCAAGCCAAGCGCGCCAAGGATTGCATCGGTAATGGCATGCAGCAGCACATCTGCATCGGAATGACCCAGCAAACCTTTTTCATACGGAATATTCACGCCTCCGATGATGCATGGCCTTCCTTCCACCAGCTGGTGAACGTCAAATCCTTGTCCTACTCTGATCACTTGATATCCTCTCCCTCTGTCTTTACCCATAACGCCGCCATGTCCAAATCCTCAGGCGTAGTAATTTTGATGTTCTTGTAGCTGCCTTGAACAACCGTAACCGGAATGCCTAGCCGCTCCACCAACATAGAATCATCTGTTCCCAAAAATCCCGCCTGCTCCGCTTCCTCATAGGCACGAAGCAAATCGGAAAGACGAAAAGTCTGTGGCGTTTGAATGCTCCACAGACTTCGGCGATCCGGCGTTGCTGTAATGATACCATCCCCGTTCACTTGCTTGACTGTATCCTTTACAGGTACTGCCGCTACAGAAGCACCGGTACGCTGGGCCGCCTCCAGACATGAACGTACAAGCTCAGGCTGGATCAATGGGCGCACACCATCATGCACCATCACCCAATCCGCATGCAGGTGGCGCAGGCCGCGATACACCGAGTGTTGGCGTTCACTGCCACCAGCTACTACCTGCACCTCTTTACCGATCTGGTATTGACGAATCCATTCCCGACAGCGCTCCACATCTTCAGCTCCCGTCACCATCACCATTTCATCCACTTCGGGCATAGCTGCAAATATTTCAAGTGTATGTATGAAGATGGGCTTATCCCGCAAAAGCAGAAATTGCTTACTCTCCTGCGTCCCCATACGGGAGCCGCGCCCGGCCGCTACAATAACGACTCCTACCCGATTGTTCATTGAAATAACTCCTGCCCTAATCGTACTTGTACGATCCGTATGATAACACATCTACTTCATCATACCGCGTTTATTGAGCTTTTTCCAATAATTTCGGTTTAGCAAAGATCATACGACCTGCAGAGGTCTGAAGTACACTTGTGACCAGCACCTCCATCAGGGAACCGATATAGTCACGTCCGCCCTCTACAACAATCATCGTACCATCATCCAGATAGGCTACACCCTGTCCATGCTCCTTGCCGTCTTTAATAATCTGTACCATAATTTCCTCACCGGGCAGTACGACAGGCTTGACTGCATTCGCCAAATCGTTAATGTTCAGCACCGATACACCTTGAAGCTCACATACCTTATTCAGGTTAAAATCATTGGTTACAACTTTACCCTCCAGCACCTTTGCCAGCTTGACCAGCTTACTGTCGACCTCTGAAATTTCCTCAAAATCCCCTTCATAAATGAGCACATTCACATCCAGCTCTTTTTGGATTTTATTCAAAATATCCAGACCCCGACGTCCACGATTACGCTTAAGTAAATCAGATGAATCTGCAATATGCTGAAGCTCCTCCAACACAAATTCAGGAATCACAATCGTCCCCTCAATAAAACCTGTCTTGCAAATATCCGCAATGCGCCCATCTATAATGACGCTGGTGTCCAAAATTTTATGTTCCTCCAGCTTACGTTCTTCTACGCCTGTCCCCCGGCCAAAAAAGCCAGAGCTCCAAAAGGATGACAGCTCGTCCCGCTTTTCCAGACCAACCATCAATCCTACATATCCGCCTACAATGGTAACGGCTGTCTGAATTAGTTGACCAGGTGCTCCCAACCATGATAAGAGCGGGTATACCGCTAAGGAAAGTATCAATCCCACCGCTAATCCAATTACACCTGCCAGCAACTCATTCATAGGTATCCGTACCAAGCCTTCAATACCCTGCTGCAGCCGATTCGCCACCGATGCCCCTGCAAATGAGCAACCAGCCATAAACAGCACTGCTCCCGCAATCATCCAAACGGCCATGCCCGGTAAAGTACCATCATTTAACCACTGCGGCATCCATGATACGATTCCTCCTACCCGATAGTACAACGTATAGCCAAACCATGCTCCGCACAATCCTGTAAAAGTTAAAATAGCCTTTCTCCACATCGAGTCTCTATACCTCCTTTATTTGTTTTCATACATCCTGCTATTTATTGGATAAACACCACTTTCCTTACCAGTATGATCCAATTTTCGCCCAACTAACCCTGTGTTTTTATTTTTTTATGCATAAAAAAAGCATTTATCTCCCTGAGATGATTCAAGGAAATAAATGCTCATTTGTTTCTTGCCCAATACTAACGCTGCGAATGACGGTATTGATCGTCCTGTTCTTCCTGATTGGAACGCTCCCGATCACGTCCACGTCTGCGTGAAAGCTTACGGATGTTCAATTTCATCCCATATAATGCATACAGCACCAGTGGAACAAATATCAGTTTCGACAGCTGATCGGGAAATTTAACAGCCAGCACTACTGCTGCAATCACGACCCAAGGAGCGATCCAGATCGTTTTTTTCGGCAGGCCAACCTTTTTAAAATTCGGATATCTCATGGAGCTGACCATCAAATAAGAGACCAGCAGCATGGCAATCGACATGTATAACAATGAAATATCATTATGGAATAAGGACAAAGTGGCTAATACGCCACCTGCTGCCGGAATTGGCAAACCGGTGAAATAACCTGGTACACCGGGGCGTACGTTAAACCGAGCCAAACGCAAAGCTCCACACATCGGAAAAATGGCCGTAACCGTCCAAGCCAAAGCCGAATTGGCATCATGAAAAGCAACCATGTACATAATAACTGCAGGAGCTACACCAAAAGATATCATATCTGATAAGGAGTCCAGTTCTTTACCGAATTCGCTCTGGGCATTCAGCGCCCGGGCCATTCTTCCGTCCAGTCCGTCCAACAACATGGCGACAATGACCATAATAGCGGCAAGACTGTACTTTCCGTCTATGGCCAATAAAATGGCGATCATTCCGAGAAACAAGTTACCCAAGGTAAACATGTTCGGAATTGATTTGGTAATCATCTCTTCACCTCGATGTATGAATTGTTCCATTATAATCCTTTCACTGTATTACATTTACATTTGCCTGTCAATGAAAACTTGCTCCTGCAACCGTTTAAGACCTTCTTTAATTGTACGCGCACGAACCTCTCCAATGCCATCCACTTCATCCAGCTCTTCAATCGTGGCTGTCATCACATGCGTAAAACGTCCAAACCGCTCCACCAGATTATGAATAATCACATTCGGCAAACGCGGTATCTTGTTCAGCACCCGATACCCGCGTGCAGCAATATACTCCTCTGACGTCGCAGCCGAAGACGGATAACCAAGTAAACGTACAGTATGGTTCACATCCAGCAACTCGTCGTCCGTAGATCGCTTGAGTCCGAGTATAATTTCACGGATTTTCTCGTCGCTGTCGTCTTTAGCATAGTCCTTGTACAGCAGCCAGGCTTCTTCCTCTATATTGCTGACAAGCTCCTCCATCTGCATGCTAATGAGTCGGCCTTCGTTTCCAAGCTCGTTAATAAAGCGTTTGATTTCCATTTTAATGCGCAATACCATTTCAATCCGCTGGATGACATTAACGACCTCCGGCATGGTCACCAGTTCTTCGAATTCAGATGCTGTCAAATTCGTCGAGGCTTGCCCCAACACAGCTCTATATTTCTCCAGCGTCTGAATCGCCTGATTGGCTTTCGTTAAGATGACTCCGATTTCCTTGAGCGCATAGCGTAGCGTTCCCTGATACAACGTGATAATATTACGCCGCTGAGAAATGGACACAACTAGCTTGCCTGTCTGCTTTGCAACTCGCTCTGCTGTCCGGTGCCGAATTCCTGTTTCAATCGACGAAATAGAAGAGTCAGGAATCAATTGCGTATTTGCGTATAAAATCCGCTTTAAATCTTCGCTCAATATGATTGCGCCGTCCATTTTAGCCAATTCATACAAATAGTTCGGCGAAAAATCACAGTTAATAGAGAAACCACCATCCACGACTTCCATTACTTCCGGGCTATAGCCAACGACCAGAAGAGCACCCGTTTTAGCACGTAAAACGTTTTCCAATCCGTCGCGAAAGGGAGTTCCCGGTGCCACAAGCCGCAGCAAATCGTTCATTTTATCCAGTTGGCTCGCTTCTTTCATTCTCATTGCCCCCTAATCTAATGCGGCTGCCAATGCATCTGCCACCGTTGCTACTCCTATAATTTGTATCCCTTTCGGATGTGTCCAGCCCTTCAAGCTTTTCTCCGGCATGATCACCCGTTTGAATCCCAGCTTCTCCGCTTCCCTCACTCGCTGCTCTGCTCGGGATACAGCTCGCACCTCGCCTGTCAGCCCTACTTCGCCAAAAATCACATCGTATGGCTTGGTAGGGGCATCCCGAAAGCTGGAAGCGATGCTCACCGCTATAGCCAAATCCACTGCAGGCTCATCCAGCTTCACACCTCCGGCTACATTAAGATAGGCATCCTGATTTTGCAAAAACATGCCCATCCGCTTTTCCAGCACAGCGATGATTAATCCCATCCGATGATGGTCGATTCCTGTACCCATTCGGCGTGGAGAAGGAAAATGCGTGGCTGCAATCAGTGCCTGCAGCTCAACCAGCACAGGTCGGGTTCCTTCCACACTGGCTACGACAGTGGAACCAGCCACCCCCAGTGGTCGTTCGGACAGGAAAAGCTCAGAAGGATTAGCCACCTCACGCAAACCACTTTCAGCCATTTCAAAAATACCAATTTCATTCGTAGAACCGAAACGGTTCTTAACTGCACGCAGCAGCCGATACGTGTGATGACGCTCTCCTTCAAAATAAAGCACGCAATCGACCATATGCTCCAACAGACGCGGACCTGCAATTGCCCCTTCTTTGGTCACATGTCCTACCAGTACCGTAGCAATACCTAGTCCCTTGGCAATTCGCATAAAGCGTGAAGTACACTCCCGCACCTGAGCCACACTCCCCGGCGCACTTGTCACCTCAGGCAAATATACGGTCTGAATAGAGTCGATCACCAAAAACTCGGGCTTCAAGCTGTCCACTGCTTCTTCAATCGTCTCCAAATTTGTCTCACATAATACGTATAAATTGGGAGACAAAGCACCCAGACGGTCTGCACGCAGCTTCGTTTGACGAACCGACTCCTCACCAGACACGTACAGCACCTTTAAACCGGTTAAAGCGAGTTCATTAGATGTTTGTAGCATAAGCGTAGATTTGCCAATTCCCGGATCACCGCCCACCAGAACAAGGGACCCTGGCACTACACCTCCGCCGAGCACACGATTCAATTCGCCAATTCCCGTCAAAATTCGTGCTTCTTTGCCACTCTCTACCTCAATAATAGGTAGCGGCTTATCTTTTGTGCTATGAGTAAGAAGGGAAGAACCCATTCCTTGAGTTTTTACAATGCTTTCCGTTTCTTCCACCATGGAATTCCATGCCTGGCATCCAGGACATTTTCCGTACCATTTGGGCGATTCATACCCGCATTCGGTGCAGGAAAATTTAGTTTTCACTTTAGCCATACTTTGATCCCTGGCTCCTTATTGACGACGAATAATGTCAAATTTATCTTTTACAGCCCGGAAAGAGCTGTAACAATAAAAGTTTACCATTGAAGCTTGGCGGACGTAAAGCGATATCACAAACTTTTCCAAAGCATTTATCCAACACTTTCACAGTGTTCAATACACAAAAAAGGTGCCTTCGCAATGGCTTTTCAGCCTGCGAGACACCCTTTTGCACAACTTTATTTAGTAAAACGTTTTAGGACTTCGCGGATACGTTATCCTTCTTCGTTACTGCCAATGCACCGTTCTCCTCATCAATGAGCAGAGAATCACCTTTGCTAATATTTCCAGACAACAGTTCCTCGGACAGACGATCCTCAATATGCTTCTGGATTGCACGACGCAATGGACGCGCACCATAAGCCGGATCGAAGCCTTCCTTCGCAAGGAAGGTCTTAGCCTTGTCTGTCAGTTCAAAGTCCACCTCGTACTCGTTTAGGCGCTTACGCAGCTCCTCAGACATGAGCGACACGATTTCGGCGATATGTTTTTCTTCAAGAGAATGGAAAACGATAATTTCATCAATCCGGTTCAAGAACTCAGGACGGAAGCTTTTCTTCAGTTCATCCATCACTTTGCCCTTCATGTTATCGTAATCCGCTCCAGCGTCCACAACAGCCGTAAAGCCAAGCGTGGAGTTACGTTTGATCGCCTGTGCACCAACATTGGAGGTCAGGATGATGAGTGTGTTGCGGAAGTCAACAACACGTCCTTTGGAATCCGTCAGACGTCCATCTTCCAGCACTTGCAGCAGAATATTGAATACTTCTGGGTGTGCTTTTTCGATTTCATCCAGCAACACAACAGAGTAAGGCTTACGACGTACCTTCTCGGTCAGTTGGCCGCCTTCTTCATATCCAACATACCCTGGAGGCGCTCCTACCAGACGGGACGTGGAGTGCTTCTCCATATATTCGGACATATCGATACGGATAACCGCATTTTCATCTCCGAACATGGATTCAGCCAATGCACGTGCCAATTCGGTTTTACCAACTCCAGTTGGACCGAGGAAAATAAATGAGCCGATCGGACGCTTCGGATCTTTCAGACCAGCGCGTGCCCGGCGAATGGCCCGGCTTACCGCCTTAACAGCTTCGTCCTGTCCAATCACCCGTTCATGCAGCAGCTGTTCCATATTCAGCAATCGGTGTGTCTCTTCCTCTTTCAGCTTGCTAACTGGAACACCTGTCCAGATTGCAACGACCTGAGCGATATCCTCCGGCGTAACTTCGGAATCTGTACGACCCTGTTGTTCTTTCCATTGGTTTTTCGTAACATCCAGCTCTTCACGAATTTTTTGTTCTGTATCACGCAACGCTGCTGCCTTTTCAAACTCCTGGCTTTGTACCGCTGAATCCTTTTCCTTACGGATATCTTCGAGACGGTTTTCCAGCTGTTTCAGGTTTGGCGGTACGGTGTAGGAATTCAGCCTTACCTTGGAACCCGCTTCGTCAATAAGGTCAATGGCCTTATCCGGCAGAAAGCGGTCGGTGATATAACGGTCAGACAATTTTACTGCTGCTTCAATAGCCTCATCCGTGATTTTCACACGATGATGCGCTTCGTAACGGTCACGCAGACCATACAAAATTTGAATTGCTTCTTCCGGAGAAGGCTGATCCACAGTAATCGGTTGGAAACGACGCTCCAAAGCAGCATCCTTCTCAATATATTTACGGTATTCATCCAGTGTTGTTGCACCGATGCATTGCAGTTCGCCACGCGCCAATGCAGGCTTCAGGATGTTGGAGGCATCAATTGCACCTTCCGCTCCACCAGCACCGATCAGCGTATGCAGCTCATCAATGAACAATACAATGTTTCCGGCTTGACGAATCTCGTCCATAATTTTTTTCAAACGATCCTCAAATTCACCACGATACTTGGTGCCTGCTACCACAGAGCCCATATCGAGTGTCATTACGCGTTTGTCGCGCAGCGTTTCAGGAATCTCATTTGCTATAATTTTTTGTGCCAGTCCTTCGGCAATCGCCGTTTTACCTACACCAGGCTCACCAATCAGAACCGGATTGTTCTTAGTACGACGGCTGAGCACCTGAATGACACGCTCGATTTCCTTGCTGCGCCCAATAACAGGGTCCAAGTTGTTTTCCTTCGCAGATGCCGTCAGATCACGTGCGAGACTATCCAGGGTTGGTGTGCTGACATTAGCCGGAGCACCGTGATGGCTGGAAACCGCCTCGCTGCTGCCGAGCAATTGAAGCACTTGCTGACGCGCTTTGTTCAGACTGATGCCCAGATTGTTCAGTACACGGGCCGCTACGCCTTCGCCTTCACGAATGAGACCGAGCAAAATATGCTCTGTGCCCACATAGGTATGACCCAGTTTACGCGCTTCATCCATGGACAGCTCGATGACCTTTTTGGCGCGTGGGGTATAGGCAATGTTCGTCGGTTGCTCTTGACCGCGTCCAATAAGCGTCTCCACTTCATCCTGGATTTTTTCCAGTCCCAGCCCTAAACCGATCAAGGCTTTGGCTGCTATTCCTTCACCTTCACGAATAAGGCCGAGCAAAATGTGCTCTGTGCCAATGTTGTTATGTCCCAATCGAACTGCTTCTTCCTGGGCCAAGGCAAGCACTTTTTGTGCACGTTCCGTAAATCTTCCAAACATCATATATCCTGCACCTCCACAGTGTGTATTTCAGATAAAACTATATATTAAAGGGTTGTGCCTAATTTTTGCCGGATCAGCTTCGCCCGGTACATATCGCGCTCACCGGTGTTCATTTTATCGCCAAAGCTTTTTTGCAGGAATCCGGGTTGGGTCATCACATTCAGCTCATTCATCGCTGCGATGGATGGACGCTCCAAAATCCCTAAATCCACACCGAGACGTACATCGGACAGCCGCTGCGCAGCCTCCTTCGAATCCAGCACCGCTGCATATGACAAAATACCGAATGAACGCATCACTCGATCTGTAATTCGCAGCATGGACTCATTCATCAGCCGTTCTCTGGCAGAACGCTCGTGCTCTATAATTTGCAGCACCACGCCATGTAGATTTTCAATAATCTCCGCTTCGGTTTGTCCTAATGTAATCTGATTGGATATCTGAAACAAATTACCGACCGCTTCGCTGCCTTCACCATAAATACCGCGAACCGTAAGACCTACCTGTGAAACAGCGGACAATATACGATTGATTTGGTGAGTCATGACTAATGCGGGCAGATGCATCATCACGGAAGCTCTCATACCTGTGCCGACATTTGTCGGACAACTGGTCAGAAAACCTCTCCGATCATCAAATGCATAATCAACATGCGCTTCAAATGCATCATCAATGACCATAGCTCGTTCCCAAGCTTCTCTAACCTGACATCCCGGATACAAGCACTGAATACGCAGATGATCCTCTTCGTTTATCATAACACTAACCGATTCATCATCACTAATCAACACAGCACCGTTACGAGATTCGTTCGCCAAATTAGGACTAATCAAATGCTTCTCAACCAGTACCTGCTTGTCGATCTCATCCAACTCAGATATTTTCAAGGTATGAAAAGTACCAAAACGACCCAAATCATCATACTGAAGGATATCCGTCAAGCGTTGGAGCACTTCTTCCGACTGCTGATTGGTTGCAAGCATGGGAAAAGGCAGATGTTGCAAGTTACGCGCAATTCTTACCCGACTGCTAATGACAATCTCCGAATCCGCAGCATCACCACGCATCCAATCACTTAGCGGCTTTTCCGTAAATCGGATATTGGGCATCACGCATTCCCTCCTACTCTTCACAAACTTTACTCTTCAGTCATTTCTTTTTCAAGCTTTCTGATTTGGTCCCTAAGCTCAGCAGCTGCCTCGAATTCTTCCTGTACAATATGCTGTTGCATCTCTTTTTTCAAATCGTCAATTTGCCGTTTAACCTTCAATCGGCCTCCAGTCCGGACCGGAACTTTACCCACATGACCTGTGCTGCCATGCACACGCTTGAACAGAGGGTCCAGACGACTGTCAAAATATTGGTAGCACGACGGGCACCCAAAACGCCCCAGTTTACTAAACTGTGTATAGGTCATGCCACAATCCTTGCATTGCAGATTTTGTGGACCAGTGTGGCCTGGAGACTGGCTCTTGGTGCTGGAGTCAAAATCCAGCATCCCCGACAACAAGCTATGAATCGAAAAGCCGTTAGGTGTTCCGGGGATCATCTCCCCTTTTTCCCTTGCACACGTCTCACAAAAATGAAACTCTGTCTTTTCGCCATTCACAATTTTGGTGAAATGCAAAGTTGCCGGCCGCATATTACATTCTTGGCACAGCATAAAAGCACCTCCTTCAACGTCTGGATTTTCACAAATCCCTACATCTGAATCGCAAATCTCTATTCACTGGTTAATGGCTACTAGCTATTTGGTCGCCAGCAGCGAGATCAGCATAGCTTTAAGCAACCTTGCCCGCAGTTGGTCACGATAGGGAAGCTTCAGTAATAATGTATCCCTCGATAAAGCGGCCTTCATTAAACATGCTTCTCTTTTACTTAAAAAATGAGCTTCCTCCAACTGATAAATCAGTCCTTCTGCCGCCGATTGGCTAATTTCCTCCCCGATGCTCTGATGAAGGTGTGTGTGGATCGCATGCTGTGCAGGCAACTGAATTCGCTGAATGCGAATGTAGCCCCCACCACCACGCTTACTTTCCACCACATAGCCTTTTTCCAGCGTAAAACGGGTACTAATTACATAATTGATCTGCGACGGCACGCAGGAAAAGTGGTCAGCCAAATCATTACGCTGAATCTCCACTAAACCCTGGGGACTTTCCAGCAATATGTTCTTCAAATATTGTTCAATAATATCGGAAACATTGCGCATTTCATCATCCTCCACTAACGGAAACGCAAGTATTCAAGTACATTTCACGCTCCACAGAGTCCGCCGTATATTGAACTTAACCAAACGGTAAAGTCACGAATCTAAGCTGTATCAGGACTTCTCAGCCTACTGCATCTCTTGAACACGTGCCGTTTAGTCTCTAGTGTGACCTATATTTGCGAAAAATCATACACTTCTCTTATGTTGATAAGAGGCAGCTTCTAACTATCCACAAATGATTTCGATCTTCGCTAGCTTCTTGCTGTTAAAATACTTTATACGGCCAATCAATCAGCATAATTACCTTGGAATGGATCACACTAGATTCAATTGACTTTGACTTTCTTTGACTATATTCACATTATAGCATACTTTTCATTTTTGCCAAGGGGTCAATACCATTTTTCGCAATCTAATTATGTTTTATACAATATAAGAAAAAAACTCTCTCCATTCTGGAAAGAGTCCTAAAAAAGCATTAAATAAACTGAAACTTAAAAGCTAACCATCTTGAAAGTTTCCCACTATGCCACTCTCGTACTACTACACAAATGGATCGTGCTTCCCGGCGTCAATACCACCAGTTTCTCGAATAAAATCTGGGCCGGGATTAGAAAAAATCCAACAAAAACGTCTGTTTTACTGGTATTACACGTTTCAGTGCAGACACAGACTCACCACGTCCTTCAACACGCCCCCACTTATATAGATCATCAGCCCGTTGATAGCCAAGCATCAGGGTCGTCAACGACTGGATATCAAGACTCAAGTCAGTTGCAACGAAGTTTTCGGAAGAATTGCTTGTATCTACACTCTCTAAATGTCCTCGTCCTTCCGCGTTTATCGTCAATGTCCATACTCCTTCATTCCATGGGGCATAACGATCTGACAGATTCAAGGTCAAGCGTGTTTCCTCTCCAATTGCCTCAAAAGGGTATTTCTCTACAAAAGCAGCTGCATCCACAATCCGACCCATAAAATAAGGCACCGTTTCCTGTTGAACTCGTGGATCATCGAGTAAAAATGGCAGATTGTCATCTGCAGGAACGTAAATAAATTTACCTTGGGTTATCATGGAGTCATGATTTGCAAAATAAGTCCATAAGGCCCGACGTGCTGTTTCATTCTCATATACCATTTCATCGCAATTCAGCTGCTTATCTTCAATTTTGTATAGTGCATATCCCTGTGGGGTGCCTGCTTCAGAATAATAAACTACGGTTCGATAGTTCTTATTTAGAATCCGCTCCTGCCACCATTCCTTATCCCGTACCAGCGTGCCATTATAACACGAAGCATACGCTTGATACACTTGGTTCAGTTCAGAAACATCTTTTATATCCCGCTTGACTGTACCTTCTGTCTTAAGCTTAGCAGGAAATTTGTCAATCGGGATAACATACTTTTTGTACTCAGTATACGTTTCCCATCCAAATTTACGATAGAAGGCAAAGGAGAATGGATGCAGAAATGAAAGGCTTTGTCCCGCAGACTTCATCTCTTTAAGCGCATGCGTCAACAAACGTGAAACCATGCCCCCGCGACGCTTTTCCGGCCATGTTGCCACACCTGCGATACCACCCATCTCAAAAACCTGACCATGTATGTATACCTGCAAAGGCAGCAAGGTCAGCTTAGCATTCAAGTCAAGTCCGTCAAAGATGCCCCATGCTTGTTCTGGCTTAAACCTTTTCTTGGATTTCTCCAGATCCTCCGGAGACATTGTAAACTGAAAAGCATATTGGGATAATTCAATAGCAGCTTCAAATTCCTCACTTCGTAATTGTCTGATCTCCATAGCCTCGCCACCTCGCTCGTATACTTATGTTTCCATAAAAAGATTGTGCACTTAGAGTGTCGCAAAGCCTTTTCTTTCTGTCAACCTTAGGAATCGATAGTGATCGTTAAAATACATAAAAAGGACCATGATCTCAATGAGATCATGGTCCTCTTTACTTGTTGCTTGGCAACGTCCTACTCTCCCAGGACCCTGCGGTCCAAGTACCATCGGCGCTGGAGGGCTTAACGGTCGTGTTCGGGATGGGTACGTGTGGAACCCCTCCGCTATCGCCACCAAAC
>NZ_AGFX01000039.1 GCF_000236805.1 Paenibacillus peoriae KCTC 3763
TTTCAAGAAGCATTACGCCAACGTTTTTATCAGATAGAACTAGCCAGTGAACAACAAGCTTCATGTTCATCAGAGAACAACAATCTATTCACTAAAATGGATCGATTCAAAACCAACCAAAACGAGGATACCCAACGTCTGCTATCCGAATGGGAAGAAGCAATAGGCTATCAGCTAAGTCAGGACAAACAGTCCATCTATATGGAAGGAGTGAAAGACGGGATTCGATTGATTCTTCCCGTCATACAACCCACAGTTACTCGTTAGCTTTTGATCACTTTAGCCTATGATTCTATTAATCTTCTATAATTTCATCTATGCTCATTCCACTTTTCAAGGTAAATACAAAATGCGCTGGTGAGAGAATCGTGATCTTCTCCACCAACGCATTAAATAGGTTATCATCAAATTGTTCTAGTATATCTTGCCGTGAGCTTAGTACTTGAATAATCTCATCGACACGTTCCTTGATTTTTTCCTTCTGATCCTCTTCCTCCTCTAGTATCAGCTTATGTTGTCTTAGCTCGTTTAGCTCATTGGAAAGTCTAGCTGTTTCTTCATCATAAACCGTCTCATCCATCTGATTCCGTAGCTTGAGATTCACTAATTCCTTCAAGTCGGATTTCAATTGTTGTATCTTTCCTTCAATGTCCAATAGCTGTTCTTGCCCTGGTTTGCTGGAAAGTACCGATACAATATTGGCTTTCAGCGTTTTAATGAATCCTTTCTTATTCTTATACATCCGGTTGAACAATCGTACAAACGCGGAATGTAAAACTTGTTCATCGACTGATTTGGCATCACACGCCGCTTTTCCTTCATTGACATTGGTTCGACATTGCCATACGACCTTCTTGGATGGGTTATTGCTGTTCCAGGTTCGGCGTTTAAAAATGGTTCCACAGCATCCACAATATACTTTACTGCTCAGTGCGTATTTATTGGAGTATCTTTTGCTCTCCCCCATCACACTCCCTTTCAGCTTGGATCTCCGTTTCTTCTCCTTTTGCACCGCTTCAAATATTTCCTTGGATACAATCGGTTCGTGGTTATCCTCTATAAAATATTGCTGCTCTTGTCCCTTATTCTTGATCCGTTTATGGGTTAGAAAGTCAACGGTTACCGTCTTTTGCTGAAGCAAGGCTCCGTAATATTTCTCATTCGTCAAGATTAATGTAATCGAGGAGTCCCACCATCTACTGCCTCCCGCAGCCGTTTTGATGTGATCTCGCATCAATCCTCTAGCAATCGCCTGATAGCTTTTACCATCTAAATACTCCTCGTATATACGACGCACAATCTCGGCTTCCTTCTCATTAATGACCAGTTCACCATGTTCATCCTTATCATAGCCAAGGAAGCGAGTGGTGTTGCAGAAGACTTTGCCGTTTTGGAAGCCTCGTAGTATTCCCCATCTGCTGTTTTCAGAAATATTTCGACTCTCATCTTGGGCAAGGGAACTCAGGATGGTTAGCAATACCTCACCTGTGGTATCCAGTGTATTAATATTTTCTCGTTCAAAGAATACAGCCACTCCAAGACTTTTAAGTTCCCGTACATATTTCAATAAATCCAGTGTATTCCTAGCAAACCTCGAAATCGACTTGACCAGTATGAGATCCAGTTTACCGTTTCGGGCATCCTGTATCATGCGATTAAAGTGTGTTCTATTTTTAGTGTTGGTTCCGGTGATGCCTTCATCTGCGTAAATATCAGCCATTTCCCATTCCAAGTTGTTTTGAATGTACTTTGTATAATGATTGACCTGATTGGTATAGCTCTCCTTTTGCTCCTCGGAATCTGTACTGACCCGGCAATAGGCAGCGACTTTCTTCTTTTGAATAGATTGGATTCCCTCTACGATGTCCATCGTTTTAATGGGAACAACGACGACTTTTTTTGCGGTTGCGGCTTGTGCCATAGGTGTTTCTCCCTTCGATATCTTCTTTATACGGTCACATGGTATAATGCTTACGGCACATCATCAAGTCCATTTCTGCCCATGTTATAGCTACTTAAAAGACTTTTTATTCAGCTCATCAATGGCTATAAACTCTTCTTCTGTAATGACATGTTGTGATCTCAATTGCTTCAATAGGCTCAGACTGAGTAGGTAGTCGATGGATTTTCGTTGCATATGTATGTACTCCTTTAAAATAAAAATGGCTCACCTCTAGGGCAAGCCGATAGATATAATGCTTAGAATAAATTCTTAAGGCTAATGGTCTTTTCTATGGTAATACCAGGATCGCTTACTAAGGTGGCTGTCAACACAAGGACTTTGTTGTTCGCTCCACTACTGCTTCCTGCTTTTATGGTTACGCTATTTCCTGTACTCGCTGTCATGCTCCCCATGATCGGAGTTGAATCATCTTGATTTCGTAGACTCCACTCTACCCACTGGTCAAACTCTTCTACTCCATGATCATAGATATGACTGACGTATGAGGCGCTTTGGCCTGTTTTGAGGATGGGATTACCAGTAATGGCTATCGAATAGATATGCGTTCCCGTTTCGACGACTCTCATTTCAATCGTACTCAGTATCGTAGGGTGATACGTTAATTTTACGGTGATGCTTGCTTGTCCCAAAGCGATACCCATAACCTGACCTTGATGATCTACACTGACCACGTTCGGATCGTTTGAAATGAAAGTTATGGCTGGATTGGCTATCTCATTTCCATTATCCGTAGCGCTCACATTTAACTGTATTGTTTCGTTGAGCAGCACATGGGCTATCGTTCCCTGATTGATATGTAATGCGTATGTGTGAGCAGTCTCATACTTCCATCGGTCTGCAATGTTATTTTCCACGTCATCATAAGCTGTATTTATACTATCTAATGTGCAGCTTAACAGGATAATGCCATTCATTGTACGGTCAATTCCAACTATTTTAAACGGCTGATGAATCATATAAAATCGTTGACTTAATGTAATGCCCTTCGTATTTGTGTTATCCTGTAGACTGACCAGGATGTTTCCATCTGGTATGGAGATAACTTTACCTGTTTCCGTTGAAAACGTTCTGGCTTCTACCACAGCATCAAACCATTTCACTTGTCCATCCCAGTTTAAAGCTAGCCGTTGATTACACTTTTTCATTCTGCCTCGACAAGACTGTTCATTTCGATCCACCTGACTAGTAATTAAATAACGTTCATAACGATAATCCACGATATCACCTGTATGTAAGGGTGTTGCTGCACGAATAATTTTTTCATCAGTCATTTGAATGGTATCTGTCGCATCCCGGATCAGAACAAGCTGCTTTACACTGTTGATATGCACAAGTTCGCCTTTCTCTCGTAGGAAGAAATCAAGCATCGGCTCTAAGCTCCGTGTCACTCCACCACCTCCAATTTAAAATCCGGCTTGCAGCGATACAGGTACAACTCCACATAATCACTCCATTCCTTGATGTCCAAAATAATAAAGACATCCTTGCCAATTCGAACATAGCCGTTTAATTGCAATAAGGATTCCAGTGGACAGAAAGCTCGATATGTCGTCTCTAGTATGTAACCATCTTCAAATGAAAAGCTTTTGCGATAAGGTTGTACATCTGCCATCATCGACAGAATAGGTTTGAAATGAGTATCATCTAAAATTTCCAGCTTCGTATCATAGAACATTAATCTGTTCCAACCTTGATTTTAGGTAGAGGAAGAGCAAGCCGGATACTTGTCGGAATGCCTATTTCATAGGTAGCAGATCGCTCTCCCTCCTGTTTATCTATTAGACCAACCGAATCCCGATTTTTAAATAGATACGCCGCATAATCGACCATAACATCATCATATTCCGCAGGGAGTATTGCCACATTACAATAGCCATAAATATTACTCCTCGCTTTATTCAAATAGTGGATCAGGATATCATCCTTGGATATGTCTGTTGATTCCATACTCAATAATCGCTTCATCAAATTCATTAGCTCACTCATGTGCTGTCTCCTGTTCCTCCTTTGCCTGCGCCTTCTCGTTACGTTTCATATTCTTGGTAGCTTGAACTTTCGTTTGGGGTAAATCTTGCTCAGCCTCATCTGGTTTAGGCTCATCCACTTGCTCATAATGATCATTAACCTGTAAACGCAGCAACAGATCCTGATCCGTGACTTCCCATATACATCCTGTCTCTTGATTCAAAAACCACATCTTTTTATCCCTCCAAAAATGAAAAGTAGGGCATCCAAAACGGATACCCCAAACGTGTTTCTTCTATATATAGTGTGTTTTCATGTGATCTCATTTTCAATTAAGACTTATTGACTGTGAGTACAGCGAGAGCTTCCGGCTTGATACATTTAGCTCCGAATACCTGCAATCCTTTCACTGCATCTGAAAATTGTTTCTCTGGTCTGAATGCTTCCACCGAATCTACTTGCCCGGCAAACGAAATGGCACTCTTATGACCTGCGATGATTTTATACTTAGCTCCTGCGGTATTTGGCACATTGTTAGATTTATAAACGGTCATGCCATCAATATCTCCCACATAGCCTGTGCGGATAATATTCAGGTCTTTGGTAAAGCGTGCATCCTTCAAAAGCAAGCCATAGTACCATGCAGGAATCACCACAAAACGTTCGCTTTCGGGCACATTGTTCTCATCCAGCAGCACGCCTAAATCAATCAGCAAATCATAGGCTGTATCTTTCGTGGGAGTTACAGGCGTTGTATCGTTACCCATCGTATTCTCAGCTTTAACCTCCGTATAAAATCCAGCAAGATACTGATCCACTACATTGGCCAGTCCATAGGAGGCTTCCACGATTCCACCATCTAGTAGATTTACATTCGCTTGAGCGGCATCGACATCATCCACTTGAAAATTGAAATACTTCGCCTGATCGATCACCAGCGTCTTTTGCGTAGCATCCAGTTCCTGTGGATTCCCGATTCCTGCCACCTTATCATAGTTACCAATTGTTACTGCCCCAATCGAATTAATTTTCACGGTGGAGCCTTGGCCTTGAATCTCACCTTCATAATCGGTGTTGACCACGTTCCCATACACCAGATTCTTCTTCAAACTCTCATTTAAACGTGCGCTCCAAATCGTAGGAATAAAATTCTGTACTGTCATATTTAATCACCCTGTCCTTTTCTATTGATTATTATTTGTTTTGTAATGCTTGTTTGACTTGATCCCAATGCTGATTGATCTCGTTTGGCGACATACCTTTAATCGCTTCTAATGTAAATGTGCTACCTGTTGAACCAGCCGGAGGAGTATAGCCATCTCCTTTGAGTCGTTGCTCGACTTGCTGCTGTACAGCCACTTGCAGCGATTGTTCTAACATAGTCAAATTCGCTGTTGTCACTTCTTCATCTGCACCAATAAAAAAATCCACTAACGGAAGTGGAAGTTTCTTTTCGGATGCAATTTTGATCGCTTGGCTGGTTAACCGTTCACGCTGCTTCTCTAGCTTCATATTTTCCACTTCGGCTCGTAGCTTCTCAACTTCGATTTCTTTCTCATCCTTAGCCGGGAATCGCTTCTTGATCTCAGCATCCACTGCACTCTCCAGATGACTGGTTTTCCATGTTTCCAGCGATTTAGCTGATCGTTTGTCCACCGTGCTATCGAACCAACTTTTTGCTTGCTGATTAGATTGGATGTATTGCTCTATCCCTTCTACGCTATACGGATTCAAACCCTGAAGATACGTTTGCCACTCCTCGTTTGTTTGGTTCTCTTGAATCAACTGCTTTACTTGCTCTAACTTCATTTTCGATAATCTCCTTTATTGCCCATTCGACTCTATAGAACCGAACACGCTTATGTATGTATAGAGCCTTTTAATGTCATGCTCAGGACAGCAATGTAACGCATTAGAAATCACAAAAACGAGGAAAAGGTACAAACATACCACTCCCCACTTTCACCTGTTTTTCATCCTTTGTTTATATAGCTTTTTGATAGCCTAAAGCGTAACATCAAGCCTGCTTTTTCTCATCTGGCGCATCCGTAACTTCGACTTTTCGTTCGTATTCTTATCTCTGCATTTCTCACAATATTTCTGTCGATTCGAATTAGCTGAAAATGTAGACCTACACTTCGGACAGTTCACCCTCGGTTGCACTGTTTTAAATTCAGATTCTACATTCCGCTCAGACTTATATTCTTGTTCTAACTTTTCATCTATGGGTAAAACCCCATTTTCAAAATATGTACATCGAGGCAGAGAATCATCTTGAGCGAAAAATACACAGGGACTATCCTGTAAACAGCAATAATTTGAGATACCGTGCTTCGCTCCGAGATAACAGGCACAATTATTCTTCACCAGCCGCTTAAATCTATTTTTATTCTGCATCCAATACCTCCTTATCCGTACCAACTAATCGTTGCTGCTCCGAATGAAATTTATTGAATTCCAGCTTCGGATTCTCCACAAATGGAAGCAATGTAAGCAACGTTTCCTGAGAGACCACTTCTTTCAGTTTAACAATCACATCAGCCATCCCAACCAAATCTGTCGGCAAGTTACGAGTAAACTTC
This sequence comes from Paenibacillus peoriae KCTC 3763, assembly GCF_000236805.1. Lineage (GTDB taxonomy): Bacteria > Bacillota > Bacilli > Paenibacillales > Paenibacillaceae > Paenibacillus > Paenibacillus peoriae. Next base: position 6,511 of record NZ_AGFX01000039.1, read on the forward strand.
ACAGCGATATCACGGTAATCATATTGCACACCTTCTTTAATGTTCAGGAACGTGAAGAAATTCCGTAAACGCTGCTTGATTGCCTTCTCCATTAATGCTTCACGCATTGCCACTCGATTCTCCAAATTCAGCAGCTTATTTCGCAGCGCCAGGGAGGAGGTATTGCTGGCCCAGTTTTCATTAAAATTAACCTGATCCATCATGTCGAAAATTTTGCGTTCGATGTTATCCAATTCATTCTTCACAAAGGAATCGTTAATCTCTTTCGTAAGCCAACTTACCTTCCCACCAGCGGGAACCTGAATAATACCCATCTTCTTCATATTCAATAAGTCCTCTGCTTCCAACTTTGCATTCTCAATCACGAGATAGGCATTACGATGATCTGCAATTTCATTGACCAAATCGGAATTCAGCGCATTATAGGCATCAAATAAAGAAATCACATCCTGGAATCCGCTTTTCCTCTCCGTATTAGCTGGACAGGAGATAAGTGGGACTCTTCCAAAGATGTGATTATGTTTGCCGATATATTTCAGCTCGGGTGATTGGTTTTGCCTCATTTGAATGGGTTTGCCATCGCTACTGATTGTATAGTGTAGAATCTCATGGTCGGTATACACGTCCAAATACACTTGCTTATCGAATCGACGGGTAAATTTATGTAAGCCTAGTAATACATTTCGTTCTGCTGTTCCATCCTCCAACACATAGACATTCAATGGAGATAATACTGTGGCTGAGAACTGACCATCGGAGTCGATATAGTTCAACTCAAAACTCTCACCGAATATTTCGGATTGCTTCCGAAGCTGTAGATTGTGCTCTTTATCCCAATGACTCATATGTACATCTATGTTATGTATGACTTCATCCTGATCTGACTTGGACACATAGTTTACTGGCTTTCCAAGCAGATAACCGACTTCATTATCTACAAACTTACGAGGGAAATTGAAAATGAGCTTTTGATTGCTTCGGCTTTCTTGCATCGCATAGTTCTTGAGAATAGCATGCTGACCATTATAGTAATCTGCATATTTCTGTTTAACTAATGCAATCGAGTGGAGTTCATTTAGACACTCTAATACGATTTGTTCCGTAATTTGCAAATAGATTCTTCCTCTCAAAATGGGCAATGTAATTGTTGCATAAATAAATAAATAAATAAATAAATAAATAAAGAACCACCTAATTAGGTAGTTCCTTATTGCACTAGCGTTCTTCGTTAACGTTACTTCAAGCTCTGCGCTTCTTAAGTGCGTTTATTTGTGTTGACTTACACATCAGCCCTTAATAACTTGAAATTTTTATCGAAGTAAGCATGTATCCTATGTCCACCAAATAAATCTCCATCATCATACTCACAGTATATTTCATTTGTATTAAGTTCGATATCATATAACGTTATTGATTCTTGAAATTTTTCGTTCGTTGTATTATATTCACCTGCATCCACAGCATCCCAATTTAGATTTTCGTCATTTTCATCATACTCGGGCCAAAAATCATTTTTGCATTCAATCAATTCTTCTGCTATGGCTTCTCTTGCTTTTCTATCAAAGTCTGCTAAACATAAAAAAAGTTCTTCTGCTCTTTTGATCATTTCGGCTACATCAACAGATCCATTTTTTAGATCTAACCTCCAATGTATTTTTCCTTCGTTTGCCTCGAGCGCCATATAGTCCTCATTATATGTAAACACTCCAATTAAGCTGCTGATTACTGATCTTTCCATTCTATAATTCCTTTCTATTAATAGATATAATTACATCTAATTTAGCATAAGTCTCAAAATAGCAAACTACGATCATAAAATTTCAGACTCTTCACAGATTGAATTAATTGAACAGCCCCATATAAACTATCTGGCGCATCATCATATTGGCAGTTTCGGTTATAATCCTTTATCTGGTTATTATATCGAATATTCGCTGCATTGAACAGAATATGACCCTTCTTCACTTCCGGCTCCAAGCTAATAATACGTTCATGCTTCTGTCCCTTGGAATGCACACTTTCTACGGGTGTATGTATCTTCGCCTTGCATAACTCTTCTTCAAACTTTTGCTTCATATAACTTTGTGCCTGATTAACCTCAAAACCAAGCTTATCTACAGGATAAAGCTTTATTTTTTCAATAGCCACTTGAAATAAATCATCCGGCAACAGTTTATAGATATTGCCATCGATCACATACATCTGCTTTGTTTTGCGATGCTGTCCAATAATCGAAATGGCCGAATAGTCATTCTTCTTTCCGGCTTTAATCGCTGGATCAATATACATCGCCATTTCCATATCCTCAAACTCAGGCAACCTATCCCAATACATGAGATTCTGAAATATGTACTCATCGGTCGAGCGCGGATCATTTTGTAGCTCTTTATAGAAACTCTTTTCACCCATCGCTTGCTTTTTGCACATCAAATAATAATAGTCCAAATACTCGCTCCACAGGATTTCCGTTCCCTTTAGCATTTCCTCCTCATGAGCTATAAAAAAAGATAAGGCAGTATTGATCCTATCCTCGTCTTGTAGATTATTATATTGTCGCTCCCACTCTGACCATAGATCATCACGCTCTGAAAATTGAAGCACGGCTGCTTTACGGACACTTCGCACACCTGGTATTTTACCTTTGAGCAGATCAGCCATGATGTCTTCTTCATTCAAGATGGTTCCACAGATTAGAATATTCGTATCCCTTGTGCCAATAGGTAGAATGACATCTGTAAATGTATTTTTAATCTGTTCTCGTTTTGCTTCAGATCGAGCCGTATCCTCTTTGAGCAAATCATCCATCAATACCAGCGTAGGACGATGATGCTTGTAATGGATACCTCTCAAGCTACCGTCGATGCCACGAATCATAATGCAAGAATCTAGTCCACCTTTACTCTTCAGCCATATTTCATTGTTGTTCCAACGGCTCCCTTTACGAATCCCAAAATCCTCAATCAACATCGTATTCGTTTCTAGCTCATCTTTGATCATATCGAGGAACGGCAATGCAATCTGCTCTGTGGCAGATATAATCAATGTAAACTGAGATTTATCATATAAAGTCGCATACAGCGGAAATAAAAAAGAACTGATCGTTGACTTTCCATGCTCCCTTGGGAGTCCGAAAGCTGTAATCAGTCCTGTATTCGCAAGCATATGTCTTAATTCCGAAAATAACTCTTTGTGAAACTGTCCAAACGCTCGATCAAAGTATTTAGGAAAATAGGCTAAAGCGAAAAATTCGATGTCCATCTCACCGATAAGCTTTCTTAGTTCGGAGAAGCTGAATGTCTCGATCAATTGTTTCATTTTCGGTGGTCTAAAATGCTTCTCCATATACTGCTTAAGTAGCTCAGCTTGGCGTTGTTGTTCTTGGTTTATCGTTTCAATTGTTGCGGCTCCTTTCTCACATTCACTATAAAATCATCACAAAAATTTCTGCGCCCTTTGCTGGCGGCTCCGTTTATCTACATAGAAGACCCCCTCCATCCACGACAAAAAGAGTGGCTTCTCACCACTCGATATTTGCCAAAGCTTCAGCCATATCCTGCTGTGTTGTTAGGGTATAAATATTGGTTGTGGCTACGTGATCATGTCCAAGGATTTGCTGAATGGTCGTCAATGGAGTCGTTTTGACCAGCTTATAGCCAAGCGTATGTCTCAGCATATGGGGCGTGACCTTTACGTTGACCCGATCTCCATATTTGTTCAGGATCAGGTTAATCGCATTTCGCTCCAAAGACCCTCGCTGGCCAATACATAGATATTCTGATTCACTGTGTGGTCTGACTTCAAGATACCGAGTAATAGCTTTTCGTACATCCTTATTTAATGGAATGGTGCGGAAGGAGTTTCCTTTGCCGAATACCTTCAATAAACCTTTACGTTCACTGATTTCAATATCTTTCAGCTTAATACCAACCAATTCGCTTACTCGTATCCCTGTACCCAGCAGCAATTCAATCATGCAGATATGCATTCGATTGCCCATACGGTGAATTTCATTTCGCAGCTTCCACAAATCCTTTTCCGCTAACCCTTTGTATTGGTGAACAACCTTGTTTCTAACCGCTTCGATATGTATATCTTCCTTAATATAGCCTTGTTGGTGCATCCACTGTGCAAATACGTTGATACTGGCAATCTTACGGTTAATGGTCAGTATTGCTTGATTGGTGCTTTGCAAATACTTCTTGTATTCCACGCCATCCAATTCAATCCACTTGTCCAGTCCATATTCCGTCTTGCCCCGATACCAGGTTATAAACTGCAATACGTCCCTAGTATAGCAGGAAACCGTATTTTCACTCCGATCCTTGCTCCGTAAATATGCTTCAAACCCTTGAATATACTTCATTTTCCCCCCACCCTTCGCTTGTGTGTCACATCATACCGTTGATGTGGGGGAAAGTCCACTCCATACATAACTTATCTTATGCACTTAGTTTGGGCAATTTTGGGGCTAATTCAGGGCTAAAACTGGCGTTTATCTATACAGATACTGACGGCATAACGTTATAGCTGTGAATCATCCGGCTCCACATATCCTTCCTCCATCTCGACCGATTCCTCGATAGCCTCATAGTCGGCATCCACTACATCCGCTTCGATCATATCCAAAAATAGCTGCTTCCGTTCTTGTTCCAATGCCTTCGTATTCACCACCAACTCACGCCGATCATTCCATTCGTTAGGTGCACGGTTCTTTAAATAGAAGATCATCGCTGTCGGATTGGGAGGCTGATATCGTTTCACTTTCTCAATGCGCGTCTTCTTTTTTCCATTTTTGTCCTCTTCAATAATCGTTTTTATTTCTTCATATTCATACCCTGTAGCAGCTTTCAAAAGTGAATTTTCTACGTGTGAGATAGGGACAGATCTGCTCCATTTGACTAGTTCAGCCAGCATCGGATGTTTATCAATATACTCGTACCAAGTCGTTTTACCTATATCGAGTTTCCTAATAATATCCTCCGCGTTCATGCCTTCTTCGAACCATTGCTGAATCTCCGCTAACCGAGGATATACATGTGTCTCCCACTTGGTTGGACGTTCCAATGCTTCAGCAAATTTGGGATGCTTCCTTCTATAATCGCCTAACGTCCAAATATGAATATTCAGTCGTTTTGCTATCTCCTCATCTGTTGCCCCTTCACGTACCCAAACGGGAATATCCCTGAGCCTTGGCACAACAAATTGATCATACTTGGTCAGTATCTTAGGTTTGTTCCTTTTTGGATTATTACTATTTTTGCTCATTTTATGCTCACCTCCAAAAAAAGAAGCCCGTGCAAAATTACACAGACCTGTTTACAAAATTACCGGAAGAGAGCAAGAAAATTTCTCTTCACTAAATATTCAAAAAACGTTGTAAAATTCATTAATATCTTTGTACTTAAACTGTTGGTCTAATCCTAATTTTCTTCCTTAATTCGAAATCCTGAAGAGGACTATCTATACTAATATATAAAGGATGACGAGGGTCACCATTAGCTAAAATTGCTAAACATTTTAACTTGTAATTTCCAAGTAATGAGATTAACTCCTTATCTTGATTTCTCTTATGAGTTTTTCCATTAGACCTCCAAGCCGCTACAACCAAATCTGCTCGTTTCAATGCTTCACCAATGTAGTTCAAATTTTCTGCTCCTATTGCAATTTCCTTCTCTAATTTTTTCAAATCTGAAGGATTCGTTGCTCTATAAGCAAAAAGATTTACTACTTCAAAAGAGCCATATCCCCATTTTTTTGTAAATCTAATACATGCCTTAATAGTTGGATCATCATCTTGGTGATCAGCTGTACTTGGATTAAGCATAATCCACAAGGCACTTGCTTTATCCTCATCCCATTCCCTTCGTAGTAAATATCTATACTGTTCTGTAGAGTCAAGTTCAGCAGTCTTTTTCATATTATTTCCTCCCCGCTATTTATATCTCAATTATAAGCAGGAGGGAACAAGATTACGATCCTCGAAGAAACGGATTGATGGAGATTAGGAACAACATTTGCTATGAAGACTATAGGGAGATATCATGAAATCTTAGTTTTCAAGGCTGGATGATTTCTTGGTAGCTATATTGCTTACCATCCCGAATCAAATATACATCGCTATCGCTACCAACGTGGGCAATATATCGCTGCACGATCACATCTACATACTTAGGATCAAGCTCACTCGTATAACAAATCCGATCCGTTTCCTCGCAAGCAATCAACGTCGAACCTGAACCGCCAAATGGATCAAATACAATATCACCAAGCTTACTGGAATTTTTAATCGGGTAGCTAATTAAGGGAATCGGCTTCATCGTGGGATGATATTCATTCCGGAAAGGGCGATCAAATTGCCATAATGTCGTTTGCTTACGGTCACTATTCCAGTAGTGTCCACTTGTTGGCTTCCAACCGTACAATACAGGTTCGTGCATCCAGTGATAATCTTGTCTACCCATTACCATTGCTTGCTTTGCCCATATGCAGCATTGTGCCAGTTTGAATCCGGCTTCGATAAAAGCCTTTCTAAAATTCAAACCTTCACTATCTGCGTGAAACACATAAATACTTGCTCCGTCATCTGCTACTTCAAACATTTGAGTATAGGCAGCCAATAGGAAATCATAAAACTTGTGATTGTCCATTTTATCATTTTCAATCTTCAATGCATCCTTCGTTTTACCTGTATAATTCACATTGTATGGTGGATCAGTTACAATGAGCTGAGCCTTCTTCCCATTCATCAATGTTGCGATATCCTGTGGATTCGTCGAGTCTCCGCAAATGAGCCTATGCTTACCAAGTAGCCAAATGTCACCTTTACGAGTGATCGGATGCACAGGTAATGCTTCTTCTACATTAAAATCATCTTCATCTACTGTATCTTCGTGCAATGTATCCAGCAATTTCTCCGCTTCAGACCAATCAAAGCCAGTTAGCTCAATATTATATTCTGCTTCTTTTAACTCATCTAATAATGTAGCCAGTGCGTCAAAGTCCCACTCCCCTGTAATTTTATTGAGCGCTATGTTCAGAGCTTTCTCTTTCGACTTATTCACATCCACTATGACACAATCGACTTCATCGTAACCGAGTGCCTTCAACACTTTGGCACGTTGGTGGCCTCCTACAATGGTATAATCACTATTACAAATAATCGGTTCACAATAACCGAATTCCATTACACTATTCCTGATCTTTTCAAACTCTGGATCACCCGCTTTTAAATCCTTCCTTGGATTATATTCGGCATGTACCAGTTGATCGATCTTCAATTTCAGCCACTTCATTTATAAAATTTGCTCCTTTATGTCTATAGCCTTCTCATTATTTCTGGCGTTTTTTATGTACGGATTTAACGTTTCTACGTTTACGAATTTGATTTCCAATCCACTTGATCCCCCTTTCTACCTTCATTTTTAAAAAGACTGCGACCCAAATCCATGTGTAAAACACACCAACCACAGTAACAAATTGTAATATTTCTATGATTATTGCTTGTAACATTAATAACAATCTTGTTGCTCCTCTCCAAAATGAAAAAGGAACCCTAGCTCATAGCCAGAGTTCCCGTGTATAATATGTACTTTTAAATTTTCAACATTGTGTCACGTGACACATCTCAAACTTTGTAAGCTTAAGCAACCAATTGGTGTGGTTTAAAATTTTGCGAATACCAATCCATATTCAACAAGATAAAATTGAATATGTAAATCGAAAATTTTAAAATAAGCAGCCTGACTACAAATGAATAGATGTCTTGAATATGAGGTAAACACCATTTCTCCATTTCATTCTTTCTAAGTTTAGGCTATATTAATGGACTGACCCTAGTTTCCCCTATATATAGAAAAGTAGGGTCACGTCAATCTATCATGTTCAAAAAATAAATTGAAGACAGCCAACGTTGTTGGATGGCTACGGAAAGAAATAATTTGTTTACAAATTTTTGTTGACGGCTTCTTTTGATCTTTACATCTGTACCAACTTAAGGGGAAACTCTATCACCATCTCGATAAAAACCACTTCGCTACGCTTCGTAAACGGTATTCATCGACCTGCCGCCGTTTCCCCTCTTGCCTACGGCAATTCACCCTTTTGCGGCTCAATTTTGGTTTGTCTCATTTTTTTGCTTTTTTACATTTCATAAAACTGTTGATTTCATTGACTTATCTATCATCTGGACAGCAAATCATGGATACATGTATATATATAGCATTACTCCACAATTTGCTGTCCAAGATTAAAAAAATCCTTATATGTACTACCTTTTTGGCATTATCGAAAATGAGAAAAACTTAATTTTTTTTGTTACAACCGACTATCCACTAAATTTGCTAACTAACCAATATCGCTTCCCTTTATGGGGATTGTTGCTTCCATCTTCTAACTTTTTTCGGTTATCTGGAAAACTACCAATCGCATATTTTAATTGATTCGATTGGAGGTAGATTTGTAATTGGCTAATATCCTTTTGTAATCTACCTCGATAATCCTTGATATCAAATTTTTCAATGACTTGTTTCTGACCCTCTTTGTATATTCTTTTACCTACTATTGTTTCTAAATAGCTACATAATTCTTCTTGTTCAAATATCTTCTCAATCAACGTGATTTTATTTTTATGTAATAAGTTCGAAATGTACATCATATAGGCATCGCTTTCCTTTTTCCCTCCAGTTTCTTCCCTGAAATTGTTGGTTTCTCTGTTCTGGTCCAGCATTGCTTTAATCCGATCTCTCGTAGCTACAGCTTGAAGATATTTAACTCTAGAAACTGTCTTCTTCGATATATATTTGCCCTCACTCGAAACATTATTCTTAATGATGTAATTGGACTTCCTCGAAAATTTACCCACTAGCTTTTTCCATTCTTCAACTCCACCATGAATAAAAGCGTCTGCTTCATCCAGTTTCATCTGGACTGAATTCAAGTAATTATTCAAATTTCGATTGTTTCGATTCAGCAACACCACATGAACCTTATCCTGATCATTCTTGAATCTCTTTCGCCCAATACACTGTAGCATTGTATCCACATCATGTATATCGCACACAATTAATTTAATTTGCTCATCCTTCAAATCAAAACCATTATCAAGCACAGTTGTGGTGAATAGATATTTACAGTCAAACCTATTTTGCTTGACCATGGACTCCACTTGATCATCATCTACATGTTTGAGATACTTTCTGTTTTTGCTGCTTTTACTGCATACGAATAGTGAATCGTCATACTTCACATGAAGCTCAAAAGCCTTTTGGATCGTGTCTGCAAAATATATAATTTTATCGTTAGCTTTATTGAATTTGCGCTTAATCCATTTTTCTACTGCATAAAAGTCTGTATAAAAGGATAACGATGCAATCTGATTGAATTTTATTGGAATGGAGTACATCCATATTTTATTACCTTTTTGTTTGAGCTTACGTCTATATTGATCCTTGATGTAAGAGAATAACACATGACCTGTTGCAGACATAAAAATCCTGATCTGTGACTGTAAATTAAGGATGGCTTGAAGGGAATCATCCGAATTATCATTGAATCCACTGTCCGTAGTAAAGTAATGCGACTCATCACACACAATATATTTATATGGAGAAAAATCGTACTCCTCATCATTGTTTAGCTGTTTCTCAATCGTTTGATATAATTCCACTTTGATTCTTGAAAATAATGAATTGTCGATAGCTTCCTTATTCTGATCGTACAGGTTCTTTCGATTGACCAATAAAAGTATGTTCACGTTTTGCTGATCTGCTAATTGTTCCAGCTTGTTTCGAATAAAATAGGATTTACCCGATGCCGTCCCACTACTAATTAAAACGATATCTCCATTTTTCCATTCAACCTCCTCCCCGTTTATCATCTCAGTTACATTTTGCTTTGGCTTATAATCATCAATTCTCATCAAATGCTCCTCACATCATTTCTAACATTTACATTTTAATGATTTGTTGCTTCCCATTCATCAATGGCTACAGACAGTTCTTGCGTTTTCAAATACATGGAAAACAAAACATTCGTCTTATAGTGTCGTGCCTTCGTTATAAACGAGAACCCCTTACTCGTCAGATAATTAAACAAATGAATATCATAACAATAAAAGTAGCTCATTCAGATTCACTCCTGTCATTGTGGAATTGCACCCATATAACAGGTGTCACCCAAGCGCCAGTGTTAACAGGCGCCTATGATGACAGAATAATGTGTCACGTGACACCATTTACTCCAGAGCAAGCAAATCATCTAGTATGTCATCCATTGAAATATGATTCTCTTTAGCAATATCATCGAGCTTTTGCTTATAAAATTTGATTTCTTCCGTTATCGTTTCCAATGATTTGTCCTCTAAAGAATCGCTATAATTTTCACATTTTTTCAATTCATCTTGAAAGCTATGTAAGTTCCATTTTTCTTCGATGTTGATATCAGAGTGAAAAAGTTCATTTCGCATCTCATCCCAAAATTTTTCAACCATCCATGGTCTGAATTTGGAATCAAAATGTTCTTTGTTTTTTTCCAAATCATAAACAACTGCAAAATCAATATCTTCTTCTGTTATATTGGAGATATGAAGATGATTGACAATACAATCCATTTGGGCGGTTAAAGCGAATCCTCTATTTTTAGAAACAACCACAGAGCCAAGTCCCTTATAATTCAAAATTGGTGAGATGATTAAATCGTAATGCCAATCATCTACCCATCTCTTGACTTCGTTTACGGTTAGTTTTTCTTTTTTTATGTCATGCTTCTCCCAAAACGAACTATGAAATTTCCATTGATAGTTTTCAAAATGACTTTCTTCTCTCTGTGAACCATCTTCATGAATGAATTTTAATGTCGGTTTGTTTTTTAGCAATCTATTCAAAAACGATTCCATTTTCAATAGTTGCTTGGCATGACCGTCTGAAATATATCCTTCTGCAATCCAGTCATGAATAAAAGGTAATAGTTTCAGTAATCTTAGGCGGCTTGTAACAAAAGCTCTGTTTTTACTCACTTTTTTGGCAATTTGATCATGCGTGTATCCTCTTTGCACATACTCATAAAATGCTTGAGCTTCTTCAATAGGAGTCATTTGTTCCCGTTGGATATTTTCAATGACAGATAGATGAAAAGCTTCCTCATCGTTTAATTCCTTTACTTTCACTGCAATCGTATCCAGTCCAGCCATTTGACTTGCTCGATATCTGCGCTCCCCTTGAACAATCTCATATTGATCTCCCTGTGGTCTGACCAGTATGGCTTCTTGTAAACCATCGCTTACAATGGATGCTGCCAGCTCCTGCAAAGACTCCTCGTTAAAATGCTTGCGTGGCTGGTTTGGGTTGGTAACAATCTGGCTTAATTTTAATGTGATGTTCAAATGTTGATATCTCCCTTATTTTTGGATTCGTATATATAACCGTTCTAGCTGTCACCCAAGCGCCCGTGTTAACAGGCGCTATATCATGACACACTATGATTCAATTTATTGGATATGGACTATCGCCTTAAAGCTTGATTTCGTGACTTTCTCAATAGTTAAAAATTCAATTGCTGCTCCGTCAAAATCCAGTAAGGATAATCCCTCATCTCGTCGAATGGCCTGATCTCTCGGAATGATACACTTCACTTTCCCCTGCTCATCTACAACATGAACATAGTTATACTCGACCACCTGAATCTGTAATTTTTTGTCCAATACCTGGTCAGCTACCGACTGCGATTCTTCCTCCGACTTTTTCAAAGTACTGAAGCCGAGTGAATAATTCCTCAATGTTCGCCTTGTACTTTTCCCATCCAGCAAAGAAGGCGTGTGACTGGTTTGTACTACGGTTTCCCTCTCAGCTTCATGCCCAATAAAGAATTGTCCCATAATTTCAAATAATGAATACACACCATCCGGCACATGGAATGGAAACTCCAGATCATCTATTGTAGCGATGCCAGCTTGAACGATAAGTTCCTTTCCTTCTACATTACGACTGGTGAGCCGGTTCACCTTTTGTACTTCCCTCTTCATCACATTTTCATGCTGCTTTAGATTTTCCAGTAGTCCATCTACAAACAGCCATGCAAAGGAGTACGTTCTGTAGTTTTGATATGCGATCTCGACGGCAACACTGGCAAGTACCGAAGGATAAGGACAGATCTCTTCACACTGAGTTTTGTATTCCTCTCTTAACCTGGCGTATTCCGCGCTAATTGTTTTGCGGGTATCATTATCCCGTTCCCATTTTTTCAGTTCGTTAAATTCCTTTTGGCGATGATTGATTGGTTTTATCTGCTCGTTGTATTCTGTATACAGCGGTTCAATACGGGTTAGATAATCCAGAAACTTGCTCTGGCTTACTTTGCTCATATCCTGTAACAGTTGTCTCGTACTCTCGATGCTGAAAATAGACTGATCCAATTTCCCATCTCTCATGTTAAACGTGTCATCTATGTACTTTTCTGCCTTGACACAAAATTGATTAAACGGCGATTTTGTCGAGTGCTGATAATCCTCGGCTTTGCCACCATTAACAAAACGAAAGAAATACGGCATTTGGATAGCCAGACGATCCAGCACATATGGAATCTCTACCTCTAGTCCATTCTTCGTCGCATCTATAATTTGACCTTGGAGGAATTTTAAAACTGAGTTTTCCAAAACGCGTGCTTGAAGGCTCCCTTCCTCCAAAGCCATATTCTGAAAATACGTATTCACATTCGTACATCTACCCGTCAGATTATGAAGGCTTTTCAGTTCCATCTTGACGATGCTATCCATATTATTCGGTACAGGAGCAGCTACTTTTTTATCGTCTTCATTGATGATCGTAGGCGCGTCGATCACTGCGGAGAGTATGGTCGGATCATTCGTACAGAGAGCTGTGTCCCCATCCACGTCACCGAGTCCAAGTCTTGCCAGTGTTAAATCACAACAGTTCAGAACAATCACATTATCCAAATGACGCATATATCGGTTATGTACTTGTACAAAATCTAGCTTGCCAACTTCATTAAATATCGTTATCGGTGACCGGAATAGAGCGTGGCTTCCTTGTTTCCGATTCATAAAGGCTTGATTTTTCTTCAGCACACCTGTTACATGTTTTCCAGCGGCATGCTCCATGAATGCAATCGGGTCATTGGTCAGATAAAAGTAGCTGCCACGGATCGGAATACGACCTTTCAACATATCCTGAACTTTCTGCATGGCTTGCTTCACGATGAATTTGCGGACATTACCGTCATATATCATCAATTCATTCAAATCGATAGCTTGGATGATTTCATTTATAAATTGCTTCTTCTGACCCCGTTCTATTTCATCTTCCTGTTCGTCGGGTTCTTCATCTATATCTTTGGGTTCATCGTCTTCTTGGACTAGCATATGTAGGAATGCTTTCGTGTACGCAATATCTCGAAGCCACTTTCCATGGGTGTTATCCTTTTGTCCATGTAGTACACATTTGATGACATCCATTAGAGGCGTAGCTAATTGATATAAATCGTTCAGTGTAAGATTCAGCGCATGAATATATTGGTATGTCAGTGGTGTGTAGGCGTTCATTTGGTATGCTGGTTTCGCATAATTGGCGACCCAGAAGTGATTATGATTATATACTTTCAGTAATACTTCATATTCCGTTATATTTTTAAACAAACATTTAGGCTTAGCTTGTTCCTCACTGTATTGATGCCATGCTTTGAAGCAAGATTTGGTAAGGATGAGATCAATAGGACGACCCTGTTTGTCGATGATCGGCTGTAATTCACCAAAAACATCCTTTATCTCTGTCACGTTGTTTTCGTTAAACCATTTCATCAGATCGAAACGGATAAAGTTACCTTTGATATATGGTAGTCTTCCCTGAACTGCATTAGGTGAGTAGGATAGGTTCAGGTGCTGTCCGATACGCTCTGCAAACTGGAAGCTCATTAAACCTTGACCATCAAAAAATTGGACATTCTTATTTTCATACTTTGGATACTCCACTCGTTTGAATCCAATGGATTGTTCATTAATTGTGATGATTGGGATTTCTTCTGTTTGCTCGATGGAATAGCAAGGGTATAGTTCGTCATCATACATAACTGAACGAGCAGGAAAAGGAATTGCTTCTAGCTTCACACGACGATTATTTTTATTCCATCCATTGAAAGTTTTATATTCATTTTGATCAGGAACAGACTTTGTGCGGCCATTCCACGAGATCGTTTTATTCGGTATACGTTCTAATCTATGTAGATGTTCCTTTGATGGCTTTAATTCTTTCTTCGCTTTGAAATATTCACGTTGCTTCGTCTTTTCCTCGAATATCAACTTCTGTTGCTTCAAATCTTCAACACACTTTTCCACTTTCCATACATCCTCGATGATCGTATCCTTTTCATAATCTGGTATGACGACGATACGTGGAATATACGGAACTGGCTGTGCTGCTGAACGAATTACACCAAGGGCTGCTTCCCACTTATGGATGTTGGTGAGTGGTGGCATTTTACCGAGTGTAATGCGTCGATACAGATCAGCAACATATTTTTCTTGGATAAATTCTGTTCGTTGTGTACGTCCCATCGCAGGTGACTTGATCGAACGGACATATTTCCTTCCATTATAGTAGATTCCCTCTCGTAACATACGTTCAAACAGTGCAATTTGAGATGGATCATCTTCGTCAATTTGATCAGCTTTGAGCATAAAGATCACATCAGTAACATCGGTGGAAGGATCACGTTCTTCTACGACTCGCTTGAGTTGGTCGAGATAGATGCTGTTTGATACAGTGATGGTGCGAGTGCTGGATTGTGGCGCGTAAAGCTGATCTCCTGCATGAGTGATCTCATTAAAATGGAACAGATTGATTTGGTATTGATTTCGTGTTGGATTACTGGACAAATTTTGGCCTCCTGTTTGTTGGTTTGTGTGATATGGTTGTAAACATTCCATCCTAATGGGTTTAGTATCTACGCCATAACCGGAAACAAATGTTCGTATATAATTATATGGAATACATGTCTGCATTACAAGAGTTAAGTTTGGAGTTAGACTGAATACTGGACACAGGATATCGATAATACGATAATAAATGCATTCAAAATTGAGGTGTCTGCAAATACAAGACAACGACAACCTCCAAACATTGATCTACCTGTAGCCGAGAATGTTTTGAATCAAACCTTTGCCACGAACGGCAAACTAAGTCTATATAACCGATATTACGTATATCCCAACGGATCGAGTCTGGCTTGACCTAGCAAGCCTAATAGGCCTGTTCACGCGCAGAATCGTTGGTTTCCACGCAACAATACGAACATACACTGATCCACTTCGTGATTCCTCGGTTTTATGTATCTAGTCTATTGACAGAGGTAAAGAATTATAAAAAAAGGCGATGAGGACCAATTTTAAAAATATCAAATCGGTTCTCATCGCTTTCGACCAACTCAAGATATAATGCGTATTAAGCACAACTACTGAATGAAGCTTCTTTGACGACTCTTGTTTAAGTAACGAAATCAGGTATAATAGACTATATGGAAATATATTCTTCTAAATTTTTCTGGGACTTTTGAAGGTATGAATCAATTGATATTTGTCCAGATAAGTTAAAATCTATGGGTTTGCTATCAAGTTCATCAATAACTGCAGACGCAACTGCTTGAGCTAAAAGACAAGGTACTGCATTTCCAATCTGACGATATACAGCGGATTTACTTCCTTTAAAGATATAATCTTCTGGGAATGTTTGTATCAACGCTGCTTCCTTAAGCGTAATTCTTCTTAATCTAGAAGGCGCATCCGTGAACTCTGGCATTATGCCTTCCATTAATTTGCTGTGATAGTCTACAATCCAGTTATCACTAGCAGAATGATACAAAAGTGCTTCATCAATGATGGGGGTTTTATTTCCTCCCATCGAAGCAGGAAGTGTATTAGCGATACCTTCTATGTCTAATGGTCTTCCCATTCCATTGAAAATCATACCTGCGTATGGAGACTTTCTCAAAACTGGGTTTGAAGCAAGGGTAATACGTGCTTCACAAGTATGTGGGTTATTTGGTGACCCTGCTGGTCCTAGATGTGATATGGTTTCTCTAATTGTCTTAGTGGGCTTCTCTTGAACATTAATTCTTTTCAACATCTTTTCTACGTCAATATCCTTATTCAATAAACCGATGAAAAAAACACGCTCTCTTTTTTGGGGAACACCGTAATTTGAAGAATTAAGCAGAAACGGATAACAACTATAGCCCATTTCATTTGCAATTTGAAACATTTTCGTCCTTACATCTTTCCATTTTTCTAGCTTAGCTAATGCACTCACATTCTCAAGTACAAAAGCTTTAGGTTTAATAATCCGGACTACATCAAGATAAGTCCAAATTAGAGTACTTCGTTCATCATTCGGGTCCATCTTTCCTGCGACAGAAAAGCCCTGACATGGAGGTCCTCCAAAAATAATATCCGTTCCTTTATATGCCTCTAACTCATTAAAAGCATTACGGATATCACCTCTGAACAGGGTGGACTCAGGATGATTGGCTTCATAAGTGTTGCAGGCATCTTTATCTAGTTCATTTGACCAGACGATATTTACTCCTGCTTTTTTGAAACCAACATCCATTCCGCCTGCACCAGAGAACAAAGATAAACCAGTATATGTGCTCAAATTAATCAACTCCAACTTTATTCATTTTTTTATTGTACTATAAGCAAAGGTATAAGTCAGTATAGCAAACATATGTTCTGTTTTAAAGTGGTAAAATATATCTCTGGGGGTTATACAATTGAGTGAAGTTCGTGTAGATAAGAATCAAGCGACTGAAGTTTTAGTAAAAGCAATAGAACGAGCAACAACCAAAGGCTACAGCTGGCAATCGCCATTTTCAAAAAATATCCAAACTGTATTATTTGGCACTCATTTGACTTTCCGTTATATCCTTGTCACAGCACTTTTAGCAAAAGCAACTAATCCGAAAGTAAATGCTCTTTGCTTACAAGCAGGTTCACAGCTAGATGGAGCATATGATGCAAGAAGTCTGTGTCATAATCTGTTAGTACCTTTTGAACGCAAATATTTTAATGGTGGTTTGGGAAGCTCTAATGAGCCATTTCTCAATAAACCTGCTCGGGCACCAGAGCTTAATCCCTCTAACCCAGTTCGTAGAGGAAACGATCAAATGCTACTTGATTTACTCTGTACATTCTTACCGCAAATCCAAACTCAACAAGAAGCATTTGATGCTCTTACTGATGCTATCGCATGTTGTTTCATTAAATTTTTGGAAATTAGAAAGTCAAGTACAGTACAGGCAGCAAAAATTCCAACCTTGACTGAAATGGACCTTTTCCTCAATGACCTTCTTGAACAAGCATGTGGTGGAGAGACCCTGGTACTAACTGTAGGTGTTTTAGTGAAACTTCATACCATGGCTTTAGCAGGAAAAACTAAGGTTGAAGTTCATGTAGTTAACCAATCTGGCGCCTCATCTAAAGAAGTTAGTGATATTGATGTTTACCTAAATAATAAAATGTTGTATGCTTTCGAAGCAAAAGATAAACTATATAAACAAGAAGATGTTGCACATGCAGTTAGAAAAGTCGTTGACTCTGGCTTCAATCGATTAATTTTTGTCTCTGGTCCAAGAGCCATGCTTCAAGAAGCGTCTAAGCAAGAACTAATAGACGCTGCCGCGCTTAAAGGGGTTTACTTAACCTTCATGTCTCATAAAAAGTTTATCAAATTCTATCTTTCACAAATTCCACCAACAAGTATAGAACTTTTCTTCTCCACATTAATGGAACTAACACGTGAAGCAAGAATGAAAGACGACACCATCACTTACTTACAAAATACAGCACGAAAACATGGCTTTATTGAATAGAAATACAAGACCCCCGGTTAATTAATCGGGGGTTCTTTAGTTTGTATCTTTTTAAGAAATAACTCATCCAAGCTATTACCCGAATCTACATAACCTCTATCAATTGATTCCCATAAATACAGAGATGCAATACTTTTAAATGGCTCCCATGAAGATTCAACTTTTTGTAGATAGTTATACTTTGGTATCTCAGGTGAATTATAAAGCCATCTGGCTGCTCTTTGCAGTCCTGCATCAGCGTAGGACATAACATTTACGCGATTTAAAGCAAATATTAAAAACATCTCCGCCGTCCATTTCCCTATACCTTTTACTTCAGTTAAACTACTTATTATTTCATTGTCCTCTTTTAGACAGATCTCATTGAAATCTATTTTTTTTGTATAAACTTTCTCAGCTAAGTCCTTGATATATTCGGTTTTGGCTTTAGATAAACCCGCGGCTCTTAAATCGTCGTATGGTATTGATATTATAGATTCTGGTGTAATTACACCATTACATAATAGGCTTACCCGTTTACGGATAGTAGTAGCCGCTTTAGAAGACAGCTGCTGTCCTATAATGGAGGTTGCTAGTGCTGTGAAATAATCTTTATCTGAGTTCAGTTCCAAATTTCCAATCAAATAAATTAATTTTTCAAGCCTCGAATCAGACGAAGAAAGTAGTAAAACATTCTCATTGTATATAACTTGATTCACAAAATCATTTTTCACTAATTTATTTTTATAAATACTTTTCACTTCCAATACGGTGGTTTTGTAATTCACATATGGCACTTCGGACTACTTCCACATACGTTACCGCAATAAAAGCACAATATAACCACATCAAGTTTAAGTAAGAAGAGCCACCTTACCTTAGACTCTTTAACAATTTTGTTAAGCAATTCAACAGTATCTTTTTCTGAGGGATATCCACCATAAAAATTTAGTCGCTCGTTGCTTATGATACGACGAGTATACAGATTAGACTAGAAGGTCTGTCTGAATACTAACATTCTTAAATACTCAAGGACAGGAATAATCCCATTTGTTTAAGCTTATAATTTCTACCTTGTCCTAATTCCCTCACTAAAAAGTTAGGCTCATCGCTCAGAACAAAATTATCTAAACTGCGATATACAACTTCAATTCTCTCAAAAATTGAAATATTATAGTCTAATCCATCTGTTTATCTATTGCTCTATTTCCACACTTAATATCTTTAAGCTGCTGTGCTAAAAGCTTTTTAAATACCAGTTTTATTTTATCTTTTTCAAAACCGAAAAAGATATCGGTTATTTTTTCAATATTTTTAACTATATGTCCCTATAGCCTTTGATTGCTCAACATGACAAGAATCATACCTTTTATATGTTCATTTAAAGCAAATACTTCTCCTAGTTTTCTTCGCTCAGATCTTTTAACTTGACCAAGATCATTAATTTTCCCTTTAAAATCATAGCCAATCTTATTTAACATTCCTTCCATTTTTTATACTGGATCAATTGAGTCTACTCTTAACTTCATCTCAAACCTTTTCGTGGTGAATATCAGAATTCAATTCCTTCCAAAGACTCTTCACTTTCATAGAGGTATTGACATCACTTATATAATCATTTATTTCTTTATAGAAAAAGAGCTTACTCTCATTTGGCATTGTAACTAAATGAAGATGCATCCATTCAAAAATATCAACAAAATAATAAATTATATCTTGATAAATATACTTACCAAGCACCCCATTCAGCGCTGTTATTGATAACTCACTAGGTATATCACATTTTCTGCAGATAACGATAACTTCGTTTGTATATGTGTTATGCATTTCATCATAAGCTTTTAAAGCTTCGAAAGATTCAATAATACGTTGCTGGTCAAAAGGCTTAACTGTTACTTCATATACTTTAAGGATCAGTCCTTCCCTTGTTTCTTCATTCACATCCCCCGGCTTTTTGCTTGTAGTACTCGTAGTTGATGCTCTATCTTTATATCCAGTAACTTTTATACCCGTATTCAAAATCTCGTGATAAGAATGAAGCAATAGACCAAATATACGTTGAGGCGTGTTTCCCGCGTCGGGCACTTCTTTAATAAGCCTATTACAAATCATGTATAAAAAATCTGGATCTGTTTGAGGTTCAATATTAATATTCAATGCTTCAGCTTTTTTAGATTCGTTAAGAAGTCTTGCCAAAAGACAAACAGTAAAGTTTTCTAGCTCCTCATGCTGTGCATTTTCTATCCATTTAACTAACCGAACTACCGCCGCTGCAACGTTTGCTGGCCTTCTTTGACCAGCCCATTCATCATTTATACCCACCGTAGCTTTTGCCACGTTCAAAGGTCCCGATTTTCTATGAGGAATATTATTCTCAGATAAAATATGGCGAATCGGTTGTTCAAATAAAGGTCGTGGATTACAATTATAGAATGCTTCCGATGCCTTATAATCTCTATTGAGTAATCGAGCAATTGCTATGACAAGTGTTATCTCTCTAAATCCCCAATTGGAAGTCGTAAAAAGCAAGTCAAGATCACTAGAGAACACTGAATCAAATGCTAGTTGGTCATTTCTCGCTTTATTAACAATCCCACGAAGTAATTGAGTGACTTCATTAAATCTCTCCTCTTTTTTATTTCGCTTCATTACAACAAGTCCCCTTTGTTTGCCTCAAATAAGGATATCTGCTCTATAAAAGCTTTTTCCTCATCATCAAGCTAATCTATTATCTTATATTTCGACAAAACCAGATTAATACCTCTTGGGACGAGAGGTTGATGTTTATTTGCAATCACGCCTGTTGATTAACCAATATAAGCAATTTAACCCATAAAATCAGAGACACTTTTGAGAAGAATATGCTGGATCTGGATCAGCCATTCCACCGGTAGTTATTGCAGGAGAAATAGACGAGAAAATCGGGCAAAGGAAAGAATATCATGTTTGGGAAACGTTGTTTGAGAAATGACAAATAGCTATTTGAGCAGGATATAGGCCATGAGAGCACAGAATAGTGTCCATAGACCGCATTTCCCGCGTGCCAAACAAGGTTGGAATATTCAAATGTTACGTGACCCAACGGAAGAAGACTTCAATCTGCCACTGATCTTTATACATCTGCGCGATTTGTTCTTTGGTCAGCTACATGAAATCGGTAACCACTCGAATTGCCCGACCTTCAAACTCTTGAAACATCACCACACGATGACGTTGTCTGGAACGACACTGCGGTGTTCCCAACTGGCAAGTGATATCTTGAATGACGGATGAATCCGGCTTGTGGGGATGTCCTTTAAGATAAGGTTTAAAAATAAAAAATTGAATCTATCGTTAATGAAACAAAGCTCAAGCATTGTTCCCGCCTGAGCTTCAGTATGATAGAATTTTTAAGTAAAAACTCAGAAGTACTATTCCTCACTAACAATGAAAAGCATTACCTTGTGTACTTCAATGCTTCGGATCTCGATATATTACTACCACGCACTCCACATGCCTTGAACGGTCAAATAAGATGCCGCTTGAACCTGGTGTAGCCTTGGCGGCAAGGTGTCTTTTTTAAATCCTATTACCTTCCTCTCATCATCGCGTAGTATTCATGTTCCCTACTTTCAATTACAATTTTAATTTCTTTATACTCCTAAAAACCAACCGTTTTTACAGGGCCAATCACTAATAGTTTTATGAATTCTTCAGCAATGAAGTTTGATGAATATTTCATGTTTTGGTTCAGCCACCATCGTATCACTGACATATACAAAGATGTCATCCATTCCAAGAATAAATCCCGAGATATTAAGATATTATTCGGGAAGCTACCATCCATTTTTCCAATGAGGGTTTGCTGAAACTTTTGATTAGTCTCTATCATCTGCGGATCATTAAGCAGTACCTTGTATAGCACCGCATCATCTTCCACGACTTTAAGAATTGCACGAATATTTTCTTTGAAACTGTTATATTCTAGTTTTCCATCAACAATATGTGTTTCAGGGGCTACCAATTCTATGATATTAGCCAACGCTTGGTCCGCCGTTTTTTGCAGCAAATCATACTTGTCAACATAGTGTAAATAAAAGGTAGAACGATTAATCATAGCTGCATTCGCAATCTCCTGAACGGTAATAGCCTCAAATCCGTTCTTATCCAGCAAATCAATAAATGCATCCCGAATTACTTTTTGTGTTTTTATAATACGTAAGTCCTTATTTCGAATCATTTTAATACCTCCTGTCTACTATATACATGATAGTCATCATATATGAGATTCGTGTCGTATAAGCAACAAATCCCTATATGTCAATGATTGAAGACTATTACACAAGAATATTATGCTGTATTCATACTTATTTGAAAGGAGTTTTAATATGACAAAGAAATGGCAACCTGATGATTTTCCGGTAGGACTCTATGAACTGCATCCAGATGCAAGCGTCAACTTCCATATGAATGTATTCTATAACTGGACCAATGATAACGTCTTACTTGAAGAAATGCGGGAAGTAGGCAAAACTGCTCACAACTATGAAACATTAATTAAACGTTTTATAGAACTTGGAAACGAGTCTTTGAAAAAAGATACAAAGTTGCGTGCAGCCTTTTATTTCAGAGGCGCTGAGTTTTTTATTCCACAATCAAATTCACTCAAGCAAAATTTACGTGATCAGTTTATTCAGCTCTCCAAAGAAGCTTATGGTATTACAGAAGATCAGCACTATTTAATTCCCTATGAAAGAGGCTATCTTTCCGCTTATCGTCTTTCGGCAGAAAATCCGAAAAAGACTTTGGTTTTATTTGGAGGTTTCGACAGTTATATCGAAGAGCTTTTCCGAATGTCTATGGTATTCAGAGATGCTGGATATGATGTTATTATCTTTGAAGGTCCAGGACAAGGCAGTGTATTGGAAACCTACAATATTCCAATGACACATGAATGGGAAAAACCAGTTAAAAGTTTGCTTGACTATTTCAAGGTTGAAAATGTAACACTTATAGGCCTCTCTTTAGGCGGCAATCTTGTTTTGAGAGCAGCTGCTTATGAACCAAGAGTAAAAAAAGCAGTTGCCTATAATATATTAACGGATTTTTATGAAGCGGTAACGCATCAAATCCCTCCTTCCTTCCGGGATAAGCTTAAAACCATGATTGATGAAGGAGATTCGCAAACCGTAAATGATACCTTAGCTCAATTGATGAAGCAGAGTTTAATGCTAGAATGGGCTCTTGCTCAAGGCATGCATGTTACCGGAAGCAAAACCCCTTACGACTTCCTTAATGGCACAAAGGCCTACAACGCGAATCACTTCTCTCATTTAGTAACTCAGGATGTCTTACTGCTTGCAGGACAAAACGATCATTACGTGCCAATCCATCAGCTTACAGATCAAATTTTGACGCTAACAAATGTCCGATCACTTTCAGCAAGAATGTTTACTCCTCATGAAACATCTGATACCCACTGTCAGATTGGTAATATTGGACTGGCTTTGCATGTTATTCTAAATTGGATGGAACAAACAGACTAAGTCTTAGAAGCTGAAACTATAAATTTTATACAAGAACTCCCTTTCACTTACATCATATATGTATGACTATTCAAGGGGGTTTTTGCTACATATGTTTTTTTTAAAACAGTTCTGATGGGAACGAAGAAGCCTATCGGATGTCCGTGGATATTGCCATGATCACAGGCGGGCTAGCAGCAGAATTTATGGCCCCTTTCTTGGTATTATCGTCCGTCCTTGGAGTGAGCAAGATGATGAATCGCATGAATAGTAGCAAAAAGCCATCATCCCCGTCCAAACCGGCACCAACCCAAAAAGGCGGGCCAGGTGTAAACCAACCGATTGACGAATTTGATGATACGCAGATTTATAATGGGGCAAATGTTAATAAATCTAAGGAGCCTCCTAAGTCAACGAATTTTAGCAAATCTCCTGAGGGGATGAGGCAAAATGTAGCTGATGAAATGAGACCAATTGATCCTAAAACAGAAAAAATAATCTATCACGACTGGGTTCCTGCCAGACCTGTAGATCTTGAAACTGAAAAGTATCTCATTGACAAAGTTGCAGAAGCTAGAGCAGGATTGTCTAATAAATATAGAGATAAAGGGAATTTTGCATATGTTAAAGCTGACGTTGAAGAGCTTGATCAGTCAGAATTCTTTGCACATAGTAAAATTAGTGATCCAGGTAAGAAAATTCCCGGAGCTGAAAAATTTTCTTTAAACCCAGAAAACCCTTCATTTCATGATACTAAGGCCGCTTTAGGTGAAGGCAAAGGGAATATCATTCTTAGAGATATGGATACGGAATATAAGATTTTGAATGATATTGATAACTTGAGATTCACTAATTCCTCCAAGTCGGATTTCAATTGTTGCATTTGTCCTTCAATCTCCAGCAACGTTTCTTGCCCTACTCTGCTGGAAAGTACCGATACAATATTGGCTTTCAATGTCTTCATGAATCTTTCCTTGTTCTCATACATCCGGTTGAACACTCGTACAAATGCAGCATGTAAAACTTGTTCATCAACCGATTTGGCATCACATGCTACCCTACCTTCATTGACATACGTTTTGCATTGCCATACGACCTTCTTGGATAGGTTATTGCTGTTCCAGGTTCGACGTTTAAAAATGGCTCCACAGCATCCACAATATACTTTACTGCTCAGTGCGTGCGTAAAGTCAAAAGAGTATATCCAGAGCCTTGGTCACCTGGTGTCTTTCAAACTTTGCATATGATATTGTCAAAACAGGCGAGAAATCGGTTGGGGTTTTAGTAAAAGTTCCCCAATAACTGCTTGCAAAAAAATAACCCACTTCAAATGAGTGGGTTATTAGAGTATGGGGCCTGTAATAGACATTCAACCTTGTGCTTCATCACATTATTCCCTCACCAGCAATGCAACCGATTCTACGTGAACTGTATGCGGAAACATATCCACGGGCTGCACTTCCACCGTCCTATACCCGCCATCCTCCAAAATCCTTAAATCCCGCGCCAGCGTGCTTGGATTGCAGGATACGTACACTACGCGCTCTGGCTTCATCTCCAGAATGGTGTCGAGCAGGCGGGGATCGCAACCCTTACGGGGTGGATCGACAACGATGACGTCGGCGGTGATGCCTTGCTGTTTCCATGCCGGAATGACGTCCTCGGACGCACCGACTTCGAATTTCACATTACGCATGTTATTCAGCAACGCATTACTCCGCGCATCCTCGATGGCTTCTTTGACGATCTCTACTCCATACACCTGATCCGCATGCTGAGCGAGGAACAAAGAGATCGTGCCAATACCGCAATACGCGTCGATCACCGTTTCCTTGCCCGTGAGTCCGGCATATTCGACGGTTTTGCTGTACAGCACTTCTGTTTGAACCGGATTCACCTGATAAAAGGATCTCGCGGAAATGGCAAACTGGACGTTTCCAATATAATCATAGATCACGTCACGGCCCCATAGCACACGAGTTTCGTCGCCAAAAATAACGTTCGTCCGCTTGGTATTCACGTTTTGACAAATGCTTGCCACGTGTGGGATATGCTCACGGATACTACCAATCCAGGCATCAGCATGCGGAATATCTCGTCCATTCGTGACGAGGACCAGCATCATTTCACCTGTGCGAAAAGCGGTCTTCACGACGACATGACGCAGCAGTCCGCGCCCAGTTTCTTCATTATATGCACTGATACCCAGCATTCGGCCAATCTCTTTGACACGTGCCACAACCTCGTCGTTGCGCTCATCCTGAATGAGGCAAGTGTTCATATCGACGATGCGGTGGCTGCCACGTGCGTAGAAGCCGCCGACAAGCCCGCCCTCGGTGACACCAATCGGCACTTGGGCTTTATTACGATATCGCCAAGGCTCACTCATTCCGAGCGTAGGATGTACCACCACGCCTTGCTCACGCGCCAAATCTACGGACATGCTGGCGGCATTCGGGTCCGTACTTACTGCCAAAGACGAGATCGCAGCTGTGTCGGTGTCGTCATCTAAACCCGCAAGGGCAGCCGATACCTGTGCTGCCTGATTACCGGATTCGGTAGTCGCGTTTGCGTTTGCATTCGTACCCGAATCCGTTTCGGCGCCAGCACTGGTAGCCACGTTCAGCTTGCCGATACGTTCCAGTACGTCCACGACGTGCTGACGCTTCCAGCCCAGCTGCGCTTCGTAGCTCATATGCTGGATTTGGCAACCGCCGCACTGATCATAGATGGCACAAGGCGCCGCAATCCGGTCAGGACTGGCCTGCACGATCTCCAACAGCTTGGCATAGCCATACTGCTTTTTCGTTTTCAGCACCTTGACTCGTACCTTTTCCCCCGGCAATGCGCCTGGTATAAACAGTGTAAAGCCCTCGACACGCCCTACTCCCTCGCCATCATGATTCATGCCGATAATGTCGATTATGGCTTCATCGTTTTTTTGCACAGGCAGATCGGCACGCTCTGCACTGGAACAGTTACGATTAGACGTGTGCCGCCCCTGTCCATCACCGGAAGTACGGCGAGCCCCTTTTCCCTTTTCCATTCTATTCCGATCCGTATCTTTTATAGTTCCATTAAAATTTCCATTTCCATTCCCGACTCCAATTCGAAGCTGTTCCTTTCCAACTCCACCTTGAGACTGCCCCTGCCCTCTTTCGCCGTTCATCAGCACAGTCTTTTTCTGCGGTTTTCCTTGAACAGGAACTGCTGCATTCCGGCGGCTTTTTCCACGTCCGCTGCGGTTACTCATCATGATTCAAGTCCCTTCTTTCTGATCATCTTTCTATATCCAGCTCTTCATCCCATACAAACAGTACAAACGAATTACAATCACTATTAACGAAACGTCAACTCGAAAATGCCGTTACTCCCCACGGAGAACGGCAAGAACCCGTAACCAATAGGCCGAAACAACATAACAACCTCTGCAGTGTATGCTTGTCTCGCTATCATTGGAAACGTCAACCTGTTTCAAGTAAATATTGTTTCACCCGGAACATTCTCATTTGGAAACAAAAATATTTCCACATCATTCCTTAACGCAGGATTTCGCAAAATTCGATCCAGTCGCGCCAAGGTACAATATATAGGCGAATAAAAATTATTTCGTTCTATCTATCGCTGATTCCAATCGCTTTGTGGATTTTGCAAAATCCTTACCGAAATACATTCAAGTGATGCGGCAAGTTTCGGAAAATTGCAGGCAAGGTTCCCCCCAGTTCACCGTCCAGATTAAGCTGAACATAGCCGGGTGAGGTGACCTCCATGTAATCTGTCTTAAAATGAATGATCTTCTTGTCCTGCAAATGTTCACCCCGCAGCGCAAGCGTCACTAACCGGATCATTTCCGCAAGATTACATTTGCGGACAGCGATGACATCGAGCAGCCCATCATCTATTGTCGCCCCGGGAGCAAGCTTTTCAAACCCGCCTACTGAATTCGTATTCGCAATCAGGAAGAGCATGAACTCGTCATGTATCTCTTCCTGACCTGATGCTTTAATAATCAGCTCTTGCGGAGCCAAGCTGACCATTTTCTCCATGCCTTTAAAATAATAGGCCAGCTGGCCAATCATCGTCTTCAGCTTGCTGGGAACTTCATACGTAAGCTCGGTTAAAGTCCCTCCACCCGCAATGTTGATAAAGTAGCGGTCATTGGCTTTTCCAATATCCAGCGGCTTCGGATTTTGGCGAATAACCAGGTCGCAGTAATCCTCCCATTGCCTGGGAATGCCTAGCGCTCTGGCAAAATCATTCGTCGTTCCTACAGGGAACACGCCCAGGGGCGGGCGGTTTTCCCTTTCAGCCATTCCGTTAATGACCTCATACAAGGTGCCGTCGCCACCAGCGGCGATAATCATATCATACCCACGCTCAATGGCCTCTGTTGTAGCCCGTGTCGCATCCCCTTCACCTGTAGTTGCATGGCATGAGGCTTCGATACCACCTTCATCCAGGCGCTGCAAAACATCCGCAAGACGACGTTTCATTTCCTCACGCCCTGAGGTCGGATTATAAATTAATCTAGCTCTTTTCATTCCGTTACGCCACCCGTATATTTAATGATATTTATATTCACATGCCAGTTCATCACATTCGATCTATACAAAATATCATCATACTGGAAAAAGACCTCTTTTACAATAAAAGAAGCCATCACTAACCTAAATATGGGAATAAAAGGACAAAATAACGCTGTAGTTGAACCAATCTACCTGAACCAAATTACCTAAGCCCAACTACCAATGGCCTTGCGCCTGTTCACTTCTGCATGCCTTGCATTAGTTCGCAAATTTGCCTGTCTATCCAGGTTGTGAGTAGGGGATGTGGCAGCAGAGGCTCACCTGAATAACGGTACTCAAGCCCCTCTAGCCGCTTGGGAATAACACGGCTTGTAAAATATCCTGAGCTCAAAAAAAGCGGTGCTACCATAACATCATGACCCCGCTCCTGATTCCAGTAAGCTGCCTTGTCGTGTACACTTTCGGGATTTAGCAAAGCATAGTCTGTTCGTATACCGCTCACGACTTGCACTGTACGGGCCAACGAAGAAATTCCCTGCTCCCAGCGCTGTAGAAAGCCGTTATGTACACTACCGTGTCCAACAAGTAAAATGACCTCTTTCGCAGGATCGACAGACAATGGGCGAACCTTGTCCCACACCATGTGTGCAACATCTTCTCCGTCATCCAATGGGCTGCCAAAATGCACTCGCGCCTTTCTTCGAAAAGGCTTTAAATCCGTTTCTTTGTCCGGCGCATCCTTGACTCCCAGCGCATAGCTAATCTCATCTACATGTGTACTGCCTGATGACATAAACATAGGGATCACCAGTAAATCCGTTACATCCAAGGCTTCCAGATGGTCAATACCATCCTGAATCAATCTTCCTTTAACCGTTTCCAAAAATGAAACCTCTACCGGTATATCCTTCGGCAAATGAAGCTTTGCGACTGCCTGATCCACCTGTTCCACCCAATACGGCTCCTTGGAGCCATGGCTGATTACCAGTATCCCAGGGCTACGCATTAGCGTCCCAGACGTTCAAGCGTCATTTTGTACCCGTCATTGCCGTAGTTCAGGCAACGTTTAACACGTGAAATCGTCGCCGTACTCGCCCCCGTCTCCGCTTCAATCTGGTTATACGTGCTGCCTTTGCCCAGCATACGAGCAACCTCCAGACGTTGGGAGAGGGACTGAATTTCATTTATCGTGCACAGATCATCGAAAAATACATAGCATTCTTCCAAGTTTTTAAGAGTTAAAATGGCTTCAAACAATTGATCAATACTTTTATCATTAAGCTTTTTGAGCTGCATGGATTATCATCTCCCAAGGTTACAATCTCTCCTCATTGTACCTGAGAAATAGTAGGTTTTTCAAGCATTAACGGTTTCACGCATTACAGAACAACATTACATGACATGGCATCATACTATACGAACGCCCAAATCCGCATTTATACCTGATTTCGGGACACACGCCTAAACCCACTGTGCGTTTGTAACATACAGTAGAGTATCAACCTGCAAAGGAATGTGATCTCATGCCTGGACACTACTATCATCGGAGGCCGTTACAGCGATCCCTTTCCGATCCGTATAGTTCAACTCCTTATCCCGGACTCGATCCGTACAGTGAGGTTCCGCAAGCCGATGCCTCCGCGGTGGTGCCTTATGAAGCGCCAGCGAGTATTACGGATGCCGCTGTCGTTACACCAGACCCTGCTTCAGCCAAAGGGGGACTGCTCGGCAGTCTCGGCAGTCTCGGCAATATCAAAAATCTCAATGAAATTAAAGGTTTTATTGACCGTATGGGTGGGATTGACGGAATTGTGGCTACGCTTGGCAAGGTACAAAAAGTCATGAGCAGCGTACAGCAATTTGCTCCAATGGCAAAGCTCATAATGGGTGCGCTCCCCGTATTTGGCAAATCCGGCAACAAAAAGTCTTCGCCTGTTTCCGAGGAATTGGATGAATTCAAGCCACCTTCACGCCGCCGCCGAAAAAAAACACAACGCAAAAAAGCCACTACTCCACGCAGACGTCCGGTCAAGCGTAAACGTCGTTAGCCATTTTATTTGAACCAGCCTCGACGCATAAACCAGACCACCATTGCAACAGTGAGCAGGAACATGAAGAATAGGATGCCAAAATAGCCGTATTTCCAGCCTAACTCGGGCATATACGAAAAATTCATGCCATAAATGCCGACAATGAGCGTCAAGGGCATAAACACCGTGGTAATGACGGTCAACGTCTTCATGATCGAATTCATACGGTTGGAATTGAGCGAAATATAACTGTCTCTTAGGTCGGCTGTCATTTCGCGGTCGGCCTCCAGCATGTCCGTCAGCTTCAACAGGTGGTCATAAATATCCGTAAAATAGGCCGTATGCTCCCCTTTGCCCTGCACGTGCTGCGAATTCAGGACCCGGTACATTAGATCACGCATCGGTACAATGGTACGCCGCAGCTTAAGTAGTCTGGCCCGCAGGGCAAAAACCTGCTTCATCAATTCCTCCACCGATTCTTGACTGCCCAAGCCCTCCAGTTCGGCCAATTCATCCTCGATCATGAACAGACTCGGAAAATAGTTATCCACCAGTTTATCGATCACAGTGTAGGCCGCAGCTAGCGGTCCGCGCGACCATATTTTGCGTTCATTCGCATGCTGAGCAATCCGTTCCCAGGCCTGATTAATCTCCTCCTGTTCACGATGATGATAGGTCACCAAAAAACGGCTGCTAATGAACAAGTCCACTTCTTCCGCATCCAATGTATCTGCATCAAGCGCGTGCACAACCAGAAACTGTACATCCTCGTAATAATCCAATTTAGGACGTTGCAGGACATGCATACAATCCTCCACAGCCAACGGATGAAAATGAAAATAACTTGTCAGCAGCTCCGATTCACGATCTGTAGGCTCGCTAAAATCCACCCATGTCCATATGTAATCCTCCATGTCTATTTGCTCCAGCGGCTGTCCCACCGTCACCTGATGATCATGACCTATAGTCATTGTACGTATCACCGAACGTCCCCCTCGTCTACACTACCTGTCTTTTAATACTTTTTATATTGTATATAAGCCATTCCGGATTATACAAATTCCAAGCGCTATATGCCACACGCTAAATAAGAAAAGGATATCTCCGGGTCAACAAGCCGTCCCAAGATATCCTTTTTCCTCGTGATGAGCAGTTCTTATCTTCAAAGCAAACCTTCCACTTATGAAAATAAACATCATAAAAGAAAAATCACTCACGTTCACTAAAGATGCACACGAAAAGCTACTAAGCGGTCGAATGCTTACCTCGCTATATCCCCCTCGGCGCAGCAAGCAAAGCGCTGCGCCAATTCCCTCTGCTCCCACTCATTTAAAAGTGGCGCAGGCTTTTGCAAAGAAAGGAGGGTTCAGCGAGTAGTAGCGCAGCGGTACATTTGAATCTGAAGAAGCGAAGCGTTCGCCTGAAAGCTTTCCGTAGGAAAGCTCGCATCGTAAGCATAAGCTGCTTCTGAATTTCAACCTTTTCATGTCTTATATAATCCAGAAATTCAGGGGCAACAGCGATCGTAAGATCAAATGGATCGCGGAGCGTCTTTACAACGAGCACCCCCGCCCACATTCACAAACCCTGCCTCACTCTTACAATACCTTCTCCAAAAAACTAATCGTCCGCTCATTTTTCGGATTACCAAATACCTCTTGTGGTGTTCCTTCTTCCACAAT
This sequence comes from Paenibacillus peoriae KCTC 3763, assembly GCF_000236805.1. GTDB lineage: Bacteria > Bacillota > Bacilli > Paenibacillales > Paenibacillaceae > Paenibacillus > Paenibacillus peoriae. The sequence continues at coordinate 38,103 of NZ_AGFX01000039.1, forward strand.
GTAGCCACCGTCCATAAACACAACACGGTCGCTTACTTCGCGAGCAAAACCCATCTCATGGGTCACGATCATCATCGTCATGCCTTCACGGGCCAGATCTTTCATTACGCCGAGCACTTCGCCGACCATTTCTGGATCGAGCGCCGAGGTAGGCTCGTCAAACAGCATAATGTCCGGGTTCATCGCGAGTGCGCGCGCAATCGCTACACGCTGCTTCTGACCGCCTGAAAGCTGTCCTGGCAGTGCATCAGCCTTATCAGCCAAACCTACACGGTCCAGCAGCTTCATCGCCGTTTCCCGGGCCTCTGTCTTCGTTTGTTTGCCCAGCTCTGTCGGTGCGAACATAATGTTCTTGAGCACCGTCATATGCGGGAACAGATTGAAATGTTGAAACACCATACCTATATTTTCACGGACTTTGTTAATGTCCACATTTTTATCGCCCAACTTGTAGTCGTCGACGATGACCTCACCAGCAGTAATTTCCTCAAGCATGTTCATACAACGCAAAAACGTGCTTTTACCCGAACCCGAAGGGCCGATGACGCATACGACCTCGCCTTCTCGTACTTGCATATCAATGCCCTTTAGCACTTGGTTACTGCCATAACTTTTTTTCAGATCTTTGACGATAATTTTACCCACGGCGAGTTCTCCCTTCAAGACGGTTGGAAATTTTGGTCAGGATTGTAATGACGATAAGATACATTATCGCAACGACCAGCCAAATATCAAAGGATTGGAACGTCCGCGCGATAATAATTTTACCGGATTGGGTCAATTCGACCAGACCGATAACAGACAATATGGACGTATCCTTCAACGTAATAACCAACTGATTGATAAACGACGGGATCATGATTTTTACAGCCTGCGGCAAAATGATTTTGAGCATGGCCGTCCGGTACGGCAAACCAAGCGAACGGGCCGCTTCCATTTGTCCCGGATCAATGGACTGGATGCCTCCGCGGATAATTTCCGTCACATACGCACCCGCGTTTAGAGACAACGTCAATACAGCCGCAACAAAAAGTGGCATTTTGAAATCCAGTGCCTGTGGAATACCAAAGTAAATAAAGAATGCAAGTACGATCAGCGGAATACCGCGGAATACATCAACGAACACGGTCGCAATACCACGGAGCACCTTGTTATGACTTACCTTCATAAAGCCAAACACCAGCCCCAGCAAAAAGGCGATAAGCAACGATACCAGGGTATACAGCAGCGTATTTCCCATCCCTTTGATCAACGCAGGCAGCGAAGCGGAAATTAGCTCCCAGCGTCCGCGCTCAACAGGCGCCACCCCTTTGCCGGATTCGCCCAGGTATTTGGACATGATTTTGTCGTATTCACCACTGTTGCGAAGATTAACAAGCCCGGCATTGAATTTTTCCAGCAGTTCCTGATTATTGCCTTTGTTGACCGCAAAGCCGTAAGAACCGCCTTTTTCCTTATCCGTCACCAGCTTGAGACCATTATTTTGCGTCACACCGTATGCCAATACCGGAAAATCATCAAAGCAGGCAACGGAATTCCCTGTTTTGACTTCATCGTACATTTGGGAAGAATCATCGAACGGTACCATCGTAAAGCCGTATTTGTCTTTAATGGATTCCGCAAAGGTGTAGCCTTGCGTTCCTGTTTTGACAGCTACACGCTGACCCTTCAGGTCCTCATAGCGCTTAATCGTATCATTATCCTTACGGACCGCCATGACAACCCCTGAATCAAAATAGGGCTCGGAAAAATCAAATTTTTGCTTCCGTTCATCAGTGATGCTCATCCCGGCAATGACGCCATCCACTTGATTTGTTTCAAGGGCCTGCACTGCCGCATTAAAGCCAAGAGGCTTAATCGTATATTCAAAATTTTGATCCTTGGCAATAGCAGCCAGCAAATCCATGTCGATTCCGACAAACTTGCCATCTACATCTTCAAACTCAAAAGGCGCGAACGTCGTATCCGTGCCGATATCATATTTTGCCTTGTTTTCTGCATGTGCCACTGCACCGAAATTACCGGCCAGGGCAACCACAAAAAACAAACAAATCATGAGAGCTATTAGTTTTCTAGATTTTTGCATAATTTCCTCCAGTCAGTTGAACGGTTCAAACTTTTCTGTTTATTCTACAGGAGTTATCAAAAATTGACTACTTTGATGTCAGCTTTTTCTGAAAAAATATTTCATGGAACTATCTGGATGTGTAAACTTGAAGATGCAATTTTGGGTCACAGAATGCCAATAAGCCCCTGCCGCAAAAAGCGGACGGAAGCTTATTGTGTATCCTAAGTGTATGTTTTTTTTCGTGAAATAATAATGAAAACTAGAAAAGAATTTTGAAAATCAATCCCGCCAACAGTGCAGCAATAGGGATCGTTATCACCCAGGTTATTACAATACGACCAGCCAGTGACCAGCGCACAGCCGAGAAACGCTTCGCAGAGCCTACACCCAAAATCGCCGAAGTAATGGCATGAGTGGTGCTTACGGGCAAATGAAGCATCGTGGCTGTAAAGATAACAGACGCACCCGATAGATCCGCTGCAAATCCATTAATGGGATCAATTTTAAAGATCTTGGTTCCCATCGTCTTGATGATTTTCCAGCCCCCGATGGACGTGCCCAGTGCCATGGCTGTAGCGGCTGAAATTTTTACCCACATCGGTACGTCCAAATGATCCTGATAGCCTGCCGAGACAAGTGCAAATGTGATAATTCCCATCGCTTTCTGAGCATCATTCGTACCATGCGTAAACGATTGAAGCGCTGCCGTAATGACCTGCATCGTTCGAAACCCTTTGTTCACCGTATGCGGGCTGCGATGAGCAAAGATGTATTTCAAAATCATCATCACGATGTAACCAACAACAAAAGCAATCAGCGGGGAGAAAAGCAGCCCCTCCACAATTTCGATAAAGCCGCTCCAATTTAACTTATCCGCTCCCGCCCCTACATACACCGCTCCGGCCAACGCACCAATGAGCGCATGGGAAGAGGATGAAGGAATACCGAACCACCAGGTTAGAAGATTCCAGATAATTGCAGCAATCAGCGTCGCAATGACGATATCAATCCCATTCGTAAGCTTGGCAGGATTAGCAACGCTCCCGCCAATCGTCTTGGCAACCCCTGTAAACATGATAGCCCCGAGAAAATTCATGATTGCAGCCATAATAATCGCGCGACGCGGCGTCAATGCACGGGTCGACACCGAAGTTGCAATCGCGTTCGCCGTATCATGAAATCCATTAATAAAATCGAATGCCAGAGCAAGAAAAATAACAATACCCAGTACCAATAAACTTGTATCCATGTAAAAGGACTCCCTTACGAGTTACGCATAATGATGGATTCCAGCATATTTGCAACATCCTCGCATGAATCCGTTGTCGTTTCAAGGCGTTCGTACAGTTCTTTGCGTTTGATCAGCTCAATAGGATCGGTTACAGTTGCAAACAGGTTTTTGATGCAAATACGCAACAATTCATCCCCCTGATTTTCCAAATCATTCAGGCGAATGGTGTACTCACGAATAGCCAGCAATTTCTTTTGCGAAAGCAAATGTACAGCCTTCTGAATTTCATAAGCTGATTGACGCAAAATATCAGCGAACTGCACAATATACTCGTCCGGCTCTGTAATGTTGTACATATAAAAACGTGAGGCTGTTGCTTCCAGACCATCCAGCACATCATCCATGGTTGTTGTCAGTTCCATGATATCGTCGCGTTCCAGCGGCGTGATGAAGGTCTTGTTCAGTTCAGTAATAATCGTGTGTGTGTAATCATCACACTTATTTTCATACTTCTTCATCTCATTGGTAAACAAAGTCACATCTTGAAGGTTTGAAGTATGTTGGGCAAAATAATCCGCTGCTTGCACGATTGTATCTGCCATATTTTCCAACGTCTCGAAGAATATATCCTTTTTCTTCAATCTCATAACGATTACCCCTTTACGAAAATATCCGCAACCTGTTTCGACTGCAATAGACAACCTTTGCTATCTTATCACACTCATCAACGTTTTTGTAATGTTTGCAAAAGCAAATTTTAGGATATTCGGATACAGTACCCGACACAGAAGTTCATTATCCGACATTTTTTCCTTAAAAAGGGTGTATTCCATATTTATTTTGTGTTTATAGTCACATGCTCATTTAGAGAAGTATCTGCAGGGACCACATGTATATAGGATGTACCTGGCGTCAACGGAATTTCAACTCCATTTTTCATAAAACGAACTGCATCACCAGGCGTATGCTGCCATTGTGCATGTATGACTCTTCCTTGTTGAAACACCATCGCCTCTCCACTGCCATTCAGCGCAACACTCAATCTGCCTACATCATCCAGGGTTCGATGGCTGGCGCTCATCACAATAACATTGGCTGCAGAAAGCTGTTGATTATTATTTTGATCCACATGTGACTTTTCGTTCACAAATCGCTTATATTGCTGGTTCGCCGGATCGTAGGTGTAGGATACACGATAGTTTTTGAGCAAAAAGCGGATTTGCAAAGATGCTGCACTCTCGTCTGTCATGACCGGGGCTTCACCGGATTTAAGGTAAGGATATACGGGAACCTCTGCCTGCTTGACATACCCTTTATGATCCATTCCTTTGCGCAGTCTGCTTACATCTGTGTACAGATTATGGGGAGGACGACGATCTTTGCTTCGCCAAAAGTAAGCCCCTCCATTTGAAATCTCATCCAGATGCTCCTTCTTCTGCTGCTGTAAAATCGCATAGGCATCTGTGCTTCCCCCTGCATGTATCGGCAATGCACCATAGGTTTCGCCCAGCTCAATCAGATAGGGTCGGATGCTGCGGACCGGACCGATCTTCACATCTCCGCTATAGCTTTGAAAAAAAGCGACCAAACGGGTAATTCCGCCTTCTGCAAGAACTTCATATACCATGTCTGCCTGGCTAAGCCCTGCCTGTGGACGTGCAGCCGGAGCGTTGTTAATCATGATCGCGAGCGGTCGCTCCAAAACAGGCTGCTCCACCGGAAGACCGGTAAGCGGAGCTGTAAATGCCGAAATGGACTGCTTCTTGGGCGGTTCAACCTCCAGCTCGGTTTTTTGCTTGATCAATTGGGGAACGGGTTCAGATTCACCCGTTTTGGACAAAGCAGAACAAGACATCAGCGTCATGCACAACAGAGCTGAGGCCATCACACGCAACCATTGAGTTCGCCCGGAAATGGATCTGGACAAGTTTATCCCTCCATCTTAGATATTTTTCTCATTATAAGCTTTATTTCCTGTTTTTGTCTTGATCGAAGGTATAGGTCCCGATAGAATACTTATATGAAGACATTAAAATTTAAAAAAATATTTAGACTTTGTGATTTTTATCACAAATAAGTGTAACTGAACCTAATACAATAAAGGTGTAGCAAAGATGATCATCTTAACCTAATGAAATACAAACATTTTGATATAAGAAAGAGGAGTGGTTTAAATGTTTAACAACTGGTTGCGTGAAAACAAAGTAGCGATGTGGCTGCTGACTGTAGTACGGGTTTATCTCGGATATGAATGGATGAGCCATGGACTTGAAAAGTTGACTGGCGGATTTGATGCCGGTGGATTCATCTCGGGGGCCATTGCTAAAACGGGTGGAGACCATCCCGCGGTACAAGGCTGGTGGGGATCGTTCCTTGAAGCCTTCGCCCTGCCAAATGTCGGTTTGTTCAACGTCCTGATCCCACTGGGTGAGTTCTTGGTCGGGGTTGGCCTGCTGCTTGGTACTCTGACTACACTGGCTGCTTTGATGGCCATGGTCATGAACTTCTCGTTCCTGTTCTCGGGTACAGTAAGCACCAATGCAATCTACCTGCTGTTTGAAATCTTCCTTGTGGTCGCTGGTGCAAATGCCGGACGGATTGGCCTTGACCGTTGGGTACTGCCCTTCCTGCGTGGACTGTTCGGTAAAAATAAAGATACCTTTCCAGCCGATCCTACTCGAAAAATAGCTTAACTAACCCGAAACAACCGTTACCCTCTGGGCTAATGGTTGTTTTTTTATGCTGCTATGCTGCTCTCCACTTATTCATCACTGAAGGAGTCTCCCATCTCATACTGACGTGGGAACTCTTTTTTTTGTCGGATTCAACATTTCGTCAACTGTTTACAAGTTGGATACAACATGGAATGCTCACGATACATTTATCCAATACACTACAGATACACCAAAGAAAACACAAAGAAATATGGAGGGTTATATGATGAAAAAAATGACCAAAGCCTATCTTATGCTCGCAGCAGTAACTTTCACTGTACAGACTATGGGACTGGGATATCAAGCAACAGCAGCAGCAGCAAAAACTGCTTCAGCATCTCAGACGGTAAGCGCACAACAAATTTCCAAGACCTTTGAGCAATTGCTAAGCCAGCCCGGCAAGCTGCCTCAGGCGTTTACGTATTTGCAAAAGCACATTCAATCCGTTCCAGCCGCTCAGGCAACCATGATGACGCTCCATCTGGAAAATGCCCAGAATAAGCAATTGGATGCATACTCACGTACGTTATACCCAACCTCTGTTCAAAATAAGATCAGTAATATATACAAACCCGGCGATACGTTCACCAATCTGATTAGCCGCACCCATGATACGAGCCTGAAAAAATTACTAACTCAAACCAGAGATGCCGGATTCAAGCTGGAAACGGCGGAAGGTATGTTTTACCCGGTTATAAACTATGAAAAATACACAGTATTCAGCAAGTACACCACGGCAGATATTCGCAGCTACATTCAGATCATGGCGATGGAATCAGGACAGGCCGCTACCAAGGATGCCGCGCTCCGTATCGGCTATCAGCAGTTAGCAGGACGAGTGCTGGCACAGGAAGCGTTTTTAAACCAATATCCGCATTCCAACCGTACACTGGCTGTAAAAAAATTGCATGATCTGTACTATTCCTATACCTTCTATGGCACGAACAATACGCCACTATTCGATTATGAGACCCAAAAGATTCAACCTAATGCCAAAAAAGGATATCAACTCGTCATTCAACGCAACCCGGATTCGAAGAGTGCCTACATTCAGGATTTGAAGGCATTTATGAAACTGCTGGATCAAAACGGAGATCAGCTTACAGCGCAAGTATCTGCCTGGCTGAAAAAAAACGTATCTTCCAATTAATCGGAGAAGCAGAATACACAAAAGAACTTCCATTCCCACACGCCATGTGGATTCGGAAGTTCTTTTCACATTTATCGATCATTTTCCTGACCAAAAGCCCAGCAATTAAGGCTTAGCGAGCCTAGGACATAGCTCTGAAAAAGCTTGCGTGCCGAGCGCTGATCATCCGCAGCCCCCATCACATAAAACAAAGGTGAAAAATGCTCAATCCCATAAGAAGGAACCGCCTGCTTGGCATAAGGAGCCTTCTTATCATATTGGAATAGATGACGCAAATTCCAGTCTTGAAGCTGCTGGCCAATCCAGTCATCATATTGAACCGCCCACTCGGCCGGCTCATTCATTTCCTTGAGTGTACGCAGATTGTGTACCAATCCGCCGCTACCGATTATCAAAATGCCTTGTTCTCGCAACGGTGCCAGCATCCGTCCAATCTCATACTGCTCCTGCGGAGCGCGTCGGGAATCAATGGAAAGCGGGACGACAGGGATATCAGCATCAGGATATATATGCCGCAAAACCACCCATGCTCCATGATCCAGTCCCCGATTTCGAACTGGCTGGTGAAACAGGTTATGCTGACTGAACAGATGCTTTATCTCCTCACACAGCTTCGGATCGCCTGGTGCAGGGTAATCAAGTGTGTACATATGCTCAGGGAAGCCATAGAAATCGTGCAACGCTGCATGCTGATCATCCGCACCGATACATTGATCAGGACTATCCCAATGCGCGGAAAAAATGACTATTCCTTGGGGGCGGGGCAGGTTCGCGCCCAGCTCTGCAAGAAAGCTAGTGTATGCGTTATTTTCTACAGCCAGTGTCGGTGAACCGTGCGCAACAAAAATTGAGGGTAATGTCATCGCTGCCAACCTCCACACGCCAGTATAGTGTTACTCTTCCATTTTACTCCGGCGGAGGCGTAATTTCCAATGCAATCCGTTAGACCTGCAATCAGATCATCCAGTGCTGCCAATCCCGTTGAATATTTTCCTGCTCATCCAGCCATTCCAGCGTCCGGTCAATCAGCTGTTGCCGCTCTTTACCTGAAGAGAAGGTATGATCTCCCTGGAAAATGATTTCTTTATCACAGCGTCCCTCTGGACGCATCCAGAAAACCTTCTGGAATAAAAAGGCATAATCCACAGGGATAATATCATCCGAGGTTCCGTGAATAACGAGCACATCCCCGTTAAATTTGACAGCCTCCTGAAACGGCTGGAACTGGGCTAACGACTCAAAATAAGCAGGTGTGAATTTGTAGTCCAAATAATCGGCCTGGCCGTTTTTAACAGACTCATCGTACACGTTTCGCTCCGTAATTTTGACTATGTCGTTGAACGGATAGCCGACAGCTGACCAAAGGACCAGGTTTTGTACTCTCTTGTCCCGTACAGCTGTGAGAAGGGCAACTGCGCCCCCCAGACTGTGACCGATCAACGTTACCTTGGTCGGGTCGATGTCCGCGCAATTCACAGCGTAATCCAGCACGGTGCGTGTCTGATTAATCATCGACTCCAGCCCTTGCTTGCCATAATCGCCTGTGCTTTCCCCACAACCGACAAAATCAAAGCGCAGGACAAAATATCCCCCTGCTGCAAGCTCACGTGCAGTCTTTACAAATAACCGATCTACCCCGATACGATTGCCTACAAATCCGTGGCATATCACGACGAGCGGCACCCGTCTCTGACGATCTCCTTCACCCGGATTGCTCGGATAATGAATCGTTGCAGCTAGCTCCTCATTTTTAAAGCGAATTCCAATTTGCCGTTCCATCATGATTCTCCCCCTGAATAATTTAAACGTATATTGTAACATGGATACCCAGCAAGATATCCATTCACTTTAATTCCGATAAGTTTAATAAGTTTTATGGTAAAGTCAGTCTATCATCGCCCTGCTTCCTTGTCAACCTGTCATTCACGCCGATAAAAATGTAAACAAATGGCGCTCCCCATACGATGCCGGAGAACGCCACACTACATGCTAATTAGAGTGAATCCCCCACATTAGAGTAGAAGATTCCTATTCGTAGCTGTTCCTGAACATCTGGTGGGTTTCCACTCGTCCCTCCCACTCCAGTTTATAAGCGCCACCGCTATTATGATCCTCATGCCATAAGCTGCGGTAGCCCTCCTCACCCAGTTCCCCTGCAAATTCTGTACCCTGAGCCACTTCAGTATCGTCCAGTATGCGGTATGTTGGAGATGCTCCTTGAATGCTCCGGTGACTCACGTTAGCAGGCGAGGATACCCCGCTGTTCCCGTTCGGAGCGCCTGTCAGTCGTTTTGGGACTGAATAATCTGCCTGATTCTCCAGCTTCATGATGCTACATCCTCTCCACGTTTATATTCAGGTTGCTCCATGTGCTCACCCTTTATCCAGTTTGAGGAGAATGCAGCGCTAATATACATTCTGCCGATAAAGCCTTTTGCCATCTGGCGCTTCCTCACGTATACTGTTTTTGTTGCAAAATACCGGTTCCATCAGCGGGATACGCTCGCGAAGCAGGAGGAAGAAATGAATAAAGCAAAATATTATACCCTTATTGCATGGGTTGCCTTGTCCATGTTTTTTTTGACACAGGCGATGATTGGAGGGTTTATCACATTTACAGGCGGAGATATCACACCTTTTGAAAAAGTTAACCTGTCGACCCTCATCATTATCACCGCAGGAGCGATTCTACTGGTTGAAGCACTGATGAATTTTATGGACCGCCCTGGAGAAGACGAGGAGACGCAACAGCCAGACTATGCACCAGTGAAGCCCCAGTTGAATTTCAAATCCATCTTGATGTATATTGTGCTGGTTGTCGTGATTCTCGTCTCCGGATTGGCACTGCGCAGTATATTGCCTGTGTTCAGGATTTCACCTTGGGTATCTCTGGTTCTCGCAGCCGTCGGCTTTATCGGACTCAAACCCCTTTTTCTGCGTAAAAGGGGTTCTTAATCCACAAATCCTCGTTGTATTGAAAAGCTGCCTCGTTACCAAAAAAATCCGTATTTCCGCCTGCAAGAAGATGCATGTGGAAATACGGATTGATGTATTCTAAAGCTTATTTGGAAAATAGTTGCTCTGCATTATCCAGGGCGATTTTGTGCCCCATCGAGGAATAGTCCAGCCAAGGCTGTCCGTCCAGCATATAGACATGACCCTGCTTAACCGCCTTGAGTCCTTGCCATACTGCGTTTCTTTCCAGTTGCTTGTATACCTTTTGCGCATCAGCGCCTTTACTGATAATGACAAGGATGGCGTCGGCATCATAATCAGGCAGAACTTCCTGGGACACGACCTGATAGGCCTTGTTGATTTTTTCTACACCCTTGGCTGGCTTCAAGCCCAGGTCCTGATATAGCAGCGGTCCTACCGGACGCTTCATGCCCATGACACGAACTTCCTTCGCCGTTACACGTACAGCCATAACCGTTCCATCTCCGATTTTGGAGTGAATCAGTTTTTTAACCCGTTCCTTCTGTGCCTCATAATCTTTCAGAAAAGCGTCCGCCTCTGCCTCACGGTTAACCATGACGGCGATTTTTTTCAGTTGATCCTTCCAAGTGCCTTCATCCAGATCAAAAACCTCGGTTGGCGCAATTTTTTCAAACTTGGCTACATCGGTGCCTGAATATTTTTTGTCGAGAAAAATATGATCAGGCTGAAGCTCCAGCACCGCTTCCATATCCGGGTCCGTAACAACACCCAGCTTGCGGGTATTTTGGAGACGGTCTTTTACATGGGGCAGAAAATCCTTCACATCTCCGCCTACGACCGAACCGGCCGGAGTAATGCCCAATGCCAGCAGGTTGTTCGTCAAATGGATAGACATCGAAGCAATCCGCGAATCGGCGTTAATTGTTGTCTTGCCGCTATCGGCTGCTTTGCTATCTGTAGCCTTGGTATCTGCCGCTTTGTTATTTGCTGCTTGTCCACAAGCGGACAGCATAATCATACACAAAACAAGAAGCATTGCTGCCCATGAACGCTTAACATTCGAACCCTTAAATCCATATTTTTTCATCATTATTCTCTCCTATGCTATAGAAGCCTCATATATATCATCCATATATAAAGCGTCTGCTTGGTTGGTATTTTAGTAATTTGCAACACTCAATTCATATGTAGTCCTTCTGTCATTTGGTTCGGGACAGCAGGAACAAGAAATACGGCGCCCCTACCACCGCAACCACCACCCCTGCGGGAATCGCGTTCGGTTGAAACAACGAACGTCCAATCGTGTCGGATGTGACCAGTATGACAACCCCGACAAAACAGGCCACGGGCAGCAAATGCTGATACATCGGTCCGACCAGACGACGTGCCAGATGGGGCGCGATCAGCCCGATAAAGCCGATGCCTCCGGCCATCGATACGCTGGCACTGGATAGAGCCACGGCTGCGCCCAGCAGCAGCAGGCGCTGACGCTTCACATTCGTGCCAATACCGGCTGCTGTCTCGTCGCCCAGCGACAGGTTATTCAGGCTGCGTGTCTGTGACAGAACGTAGGGCAACACAATGACGATCCACGGCAGCAAAGCCGCTGCATGCACCCAGTCCCGGCCCCATACACTCCCGGCCAGCCAGCGTGCTGTGAAAGCGTACGTATCCTCATCCAGCCGCAACGACCAATACAGCGTTATTGCGCTGAGCCCCGAGGCTACACCGATGCCGGACAAAATCAGACGCACAGGCACGATTCCTCTGCTGCGGTTATAGGACAGCAGAACAATTAGCGCTGCCGCAATGATCCCTCCTGCAAAGGTAAACAGGGGGATAAGCAATGCTGCCGAGCCCTCCAGGTCGCGAAAAAAGCTGACGAACATTATCAGCCCGAGCGCAGCCCCTGCGTGAAGACCCAGTACTCCGGGGTCAGCGAGCGCGTTGCGTGACAAGCCTTGCATGACAGCTCCGGCTGCACCCAATCCCGCGCCAGCCAGCACGGTTACGACGATACGCGGCAAACGATATTCAAACAGGACCATATGATCACGTCCACTGCCACCGCCAAACAGCGTATCCAGCACACGCAGCGGTGGAATGCGGATCGTTCCGGTGTTCAGACCCAACACAATAACAACAAAGCTGATCCCCGCTAATACCAAACAGACGAGCCAAGCCTTTGCTTTTCTTGCATCTCCCGTTCCTATAGAGCGACTCACTACAAATCCCTCCTTTCCTTACGGGCGAGAAAGAGGAAAAAGGGTACTCCGAGAAAAGACACCATAATTCCAATAGCCAGCTCCTCCGGTGGATTTGCCATTCTCGCCCCCAAATCAGCCAGCACTAGCAGCACAGCTCCCAATAGCGCAGACAACGGAACAATCTGGCGATAATCTACACCGATCAGCTTGCGGGCGATATGCGGAATGACCAGCCCTACGAAGCTGATGGCCCCGGCGGCCGACACAGACAGCCCAGCCAGCACCACCACAGTCAGCAGGCCAAGCAACCGGATACGCTTGAGATTTATTCCCAGGTTCAACGCCACCTCATCGCCCATTGAAATCAGCGAAATGGATCGTGCCAGCCCCATCGACCAAGCAATCACAATCAGCAAAATCGGTGCAAGGATCTCAAGCTGCGACCATTTGATTCCGGCAACACCGCCCGCATACCAAAAGGCCAAATCCTGACTCAGATCAAAATAAATCGCGATCCCCGAAGTCATAGAACCTAGCAGGGCAGCCGTCACAGCCCCAGACACCGTCAGTCTCATTGGCGTTAATCCTCCCGGCGCGGAGGCTCCAAGGCCGAATACCAGCAGGGTACTCATCAGCGCACCGAGGAACGACAATACGATTAACGTACCGTAAGGCAGATTGGGGAAAAAGGCAAAGCTCACAGCGACTACAAACATCGCTCCTGCGTTAATGCCTAGCACACCTGTATCTCCCAGCGGATTGCGTGTAATGCCCTGAATCAGAGAGCCTGCCACCGCCAATGCGGCTCCAATGACGGCTGCACCGAGTACACGCGGCAATCTCAGCTCATGAATGATCTGATGTGTCATTAGCGAACGATCATAATGGAATACTGCCGCCCACACGGTGCTTAGAGTCAAGTCCTTGGCTCCAAGAGAAATAGCGGCAAACATGGACAAGGCCAATAATACAGTAGAAGCTATGAACAACAATGCCTGCCGAATCCTGCCTGCCCGGAGCACCGGGCGAGCTACAAAGGCTGCATCGGAAGCTGCGCCCTTTATCAGAGCTGCACGTTCGTCCCTCCTGCCTTTTAACCGCATTCGTGAGGTCACCCCCTCTATACCCGAAAATTACCATAGATGTAAAGAACGATAATGATAATTATTATCAACTTGATTCATAATAGCATGTTTTTGTTACATTGCAAGCCAAAAACTGCTCCCCCATATGGAGGAGCAGTTTGGGTTACATCTATGTGCGATGAGTAGGCGGATGCCTTTAGCCATTCCACCTTTTTAGTACGTAGGCCAGCCTGCCGAATCCCATTTCAGATCACTGATCAGAAGCTTTGGATTTCCATTATCCGTAGCATCATAGGCATGACGCGCAATGACACTGTTATTATAAATGGATTGGCCCCCTGGTCCCCTCCAGCGGTCATTCCCTGCATCCAGCACAGTTCCACCACCATCCATCAGTTTTTTACCACTCTTGTCCACATACGGTCCAGTGATACTCTTGGAGCGGCCGTAAATGATCTTATAATTACTGTCTACGCCTTTGCAGCAGTTATCAATGGAAGCAAACAGATAATAATAGCCATCGCGATATGTAACATGTGGCGCTTCCAAACCACCAGCAGTACGCTTGGCAATAGAGTAGATCTGGCCCGTAGGTTTCATTGTACTCTTATCCAGACGAGTAATTTTCAAGCCTGAATTCCAGGAGCCGAAGGAAAGCCACGGGTTACCGGAAGCGTCAATGACCAGATTCGGGTCAATGGCATTATAATCGTTAGAATCCGTCGTACGCAGCACTAGTCCATCATCTCTCCAGCTTCCCGCGCCAATGCTTGTTGCAGAGGTTAGCCCAATAGCCGAGGTGCGGGAACCGAAAGTAGAAATGGAATAGTACACCCACACACGTCCATTGTACTTTTGAGCATCCGGTGCCCATACATCATTGGTCTTCTGCTTAGGTACATACGATTTCCACCATGATGGCGGCGACAGGAATATTTGCGGCAATCTGTAAAAATTACGTCCATCATCCGACCTTTGGACCTGTATTCCCTGCCCTGTGGAGAAAATATACCATGCATTGCCTTCCTTTGTGATGGACGGATCATGTGTCGCCACATCGCCAGTCAACGCCCAATGCTCTGCTGATGCGGACGGCACCACTGACAGCAATAATGCAGCCGAGGTTACGGCAGCAAACGCTGTTCGGGCCCATTTACCCTGTACCGATTTTTTCCAGGATTTCAACACGCTTACGCACCTCCAAATTTCGTTTTATATACTGAGAATCAGGTAAAACATATATTACATTAGCGTTTATACTTATGAAGTTACACATATATTAACCTATCAACTCCAATTTTGTAAACGCTTTATTTCAAATAAAAAGAAATTTATAAACTGCACATAACATGAGATATACAAAAAGGAGCCCGCAGGCTCCCCGTTAAATCAGCATATTAAATAGATTCTCGTTTTTGTTCAGTTCCGTATAATTGAGCCCCTTGCGGTTCATTCGTTCGATTAAAGGGAGATAGTCTTCCTGATGAAGCAGCTCAATGCCGACCAGCGCCGGGCCGTTTTCCTTGTCGTTCTTCTTCGTATACTCAAACCTTGTGATGTCGTCGTCCGGTCCAAGCACATCCTGTAGAAACTCACGCAACGCCCCGGCTCTTTGTGGGAAATTCACCATAAAATAATGCTTCAGTCCTTCGTAAATCAGGGACCGTTCCTTAATCTCCTGCATACGATCAATATCGTTGTTGCCACCGCTGACGATACAGACCACCGTTTTGCCTTGAATCTGCTCACGATACAGATCAAGTGCCGCTACAGGCAGCGCACCCGCAGGTTCCACAACAATCGCATTTTCATTATATAGCTCGAGAATGGCGGTACATGCCTTACCTTCCGGCACCTTTACAATATCGTCCAGGGTATTTTTACAAATGTCATAAGTCAGCTGGCCAACACGCTTCACCGCAGCTCCGTCAACAAACTTGTCTATTTGGTCCAGGGTAATCACCTTGTTCAGTCGCATCGCTTCCGTCATTGAGGCCGCCCCAAGCGGCTCCACGCCGATCACCTTGGTGGATGGGCTTACTGTTTTTACATACGTGCCTACGCCTGCCGCCAAGCCGCCGCCGCCAATCGTCACGAATACATAGTCCGCAGGTGTATCCAGGCTCTCCATCACTTCCATTGCAATCGTACCATTGCCTGCAATAATTTTTGACTGGTCAAACGGGTGGATAAAGGTCATCTCCTGCTCACTGCACACCTTCATGGCCTCGTCATAGGCGTCGTCAAACGTATCTCCGGTCAGAATGACCTCCACACTGTTACCGCCAAAGCGACGAACCTGCTTCACCTTCTGATTCGGCGTTGTGCTCGGCATGAATATTTTACCGTGGATACCCAGCGCATTACATGAAAAAGCCACACCTTGCGCATGATTGCCCGCACTCGCGCACACAATGCCCTTTTGCATTTGCTCGGGAGTCAGACTACGGATCATGTTGTAGGCTCCGCGGATTTTAAAGGATCGTACAACCTGGAGATCCTCTCTTTTCAGATATACATTGCAGTTATATTTGGCCGACAGGACAGCATCCCTCTGTAAAGGTGTACGTACAATCACCTCACGCAACATATGATGCGCCCGTACAATATCCTCCATACCAACGGTTGACGCCGTAGCCAGGCCAGTTTTCTGGGTTTCTGTTGGTTCCATAGGTTCTCCACGCTCCGCCTGAATATTTCTATATTTGAAATCTTTCGAATATCATACCACGTTTCCCTACACCTTGTGCAGGTCATATATATGAAAATGAGAATGAAAATCAATTAAAACACAAAAAACAGACCGGGCGATGCCCGACCTGCTTTTTTCGATTCTGCTTTTTTTCGATGCTTCACGTTTCTGGTATTTTATCACTCCGATTATCGGCTATCCTTTAACCCCGCCTGCCGTCATACCTTCAATGAAATAACGCTGGAAGAACAGAAACACGACCAGAATCGGTAAAATAGCCAACACCGACCCGGCAATCAGCACATCATAATTGTTGCCATATGGCGTCAGTAGACTGGACAGACCAATCGGCAATGTCAGCATGTCGTTGGTGCGCAATACGATCATCGGCCACAGGAAGTTATTCCAGCTGTTCATCGCCTGTAAAATAGCCATCGCCGCAAACGCAGGCGCCATCAGAGGCATCATAATCCGCACGAAAATACCATATTCCGAACAACCGTCAACCCGTGCAGCATCCATAAAGTCCTTGGGGACTCCACTCAAATATTGACGGAAGAAAAAGATCGGGATCGGCGCCACGACGAAGGGCAGTATCACACCCCATACCGTATTGATCAGCTTCATGCCAATCATCAGCTTGTAAAGCGGCAGCATGATAATTTCGACGGGAATCATCATCACGACCAGCACCAGCGTAAAAATCACATTTTTCAGTCTAAAACGGTACATCTCCAGACCGTAGCCCACCATCGCAGACAATATCAGACATAGCACCGTAAATAAGACGGTAATCACAATGCTGTTCCAGTACCATTGAAAATAATCCGTCGTCCCCTGAAAGATGAACGCATAGTTTTTCAAGGACATCATGCTCCACTCCAGCTTGAGATTCAAGCCGTAGCGCAGCAGCTCCGTCGATGGCTTGAACGAGGCAAGCGTCACGGCAAATAGCGGAAACAGGGCAAACCCGGCAAACAAAATGAACAGGACAACGAGAAATGCGGATAACGGGCCTTTTTGTTTCTGAGCCATCGCTTAATCCTCCTTCCGGAACATGCCGAAAAATTTGAGCTGGATCAGGTTCAGCACTAATGTAAATACGAGCAATACAATGCCCACCGCAGCTCCAAAGCCCATACTGTTCTGTTCCAGACCTTGGCGATAGAGATAACCAACAATCGTTAAGCCGATATCATTCGGGGAGTTATTTCCGTTCCACAGCATGTAACTCTCTGTGAACATCGACAAGCCCGCGTAAATACTAATCGTAAATACGTAGATCGTCACTGGCTTGAGCATAGGAATCGTAATCCGCCAGAAGGAAGCAAACCGACTGGCTCCATCAATCTGCGCAGCCTCATATAGCTCGGGGGGGATGTTTTGCAATCCCGACATGTAATACAGCATGTTAACACCCAGCCATCTCCACAGAGCCAACACAATCAACGCTAAAAAACCGGTATTGGCATTCATCAGCCATTTATGTGGCTCCACACCGAATACGCCCAATAAGGAATTCATCAAGGAACCATCCAGTTCCCCGAACATAAGCCGGAAAATGGTGCCTGCCACCACCACCGAGGTCAGTGCAGGTATGAACATAACCGAGCGGAACAGCCCTCTCCCCGGCATCTTGGGCGAATTCAGCAATACCGCCAGTACCAGCGGCAGAGGAATCAGCACGACCAGCGTAAGCAAAGTGTACAGGACGCTGTTCAGTATCGCTTTTCCAAACGTAGGATTCATTAAGTCCTTGTAATTCTCCAGTCCAACATACGTTGTGATGCCCGGCAGAACTTCCTGAAAGCTCATAATGACCGTCGAGATCACCGGATAAGCAAAAAACAGTGCAAAGGACAGTAAAAATGGAAGGACAAACACATACGGTGCCGTACGGCTGGAATGAATAAAACGACTCCATTGACTTCTAGTCGGACGCTGAGTTTGTGGCGGCTGACCTGTCGGTACATTAGCGTTCGTATGAACGGGCGTTGCCATAGATCTCACTCCCTTTCCTGTTGGTGTCTATCTCAGTTCATCTGCCAGCTCATGCAGCACTGTGGCTGGGTCTTCGCCATTCAGCAGTGTCCGATAAAGTATTTTATTGCGCACCGCACTGGCGATATCAGGCGTTTTTGGTCCGATATGCACCGCATTGATTTCGTCCTTTACCTCAATAAGGGTGTCAAAAATATTCGTTCCGAAATAGTCCGTAAATTTGTTCTTGGCTTTGACTTCCGGCATGGTCCATACCTCACTGCGGATGGGATCAAAACCAAGCTGCTTCCAAATCTCCACATTCCCTTGCTTGGACAGCTTGGCAAAAGCCAAAAAGCGCATGGCCAAATCCGGGTGCTTCGATTGGTTCGTGACCACCGTGCCGGTTCCGCCCATACCCGCTGAGCGAAAGCCGCCTTTTTCCCAGGCCGGCAACGGTCTGATGATGATTTTCCCTTTCAGGTCAGGCATATAATCCGTAAAGCGTCCCATATACCACATTGGCATCCACACCGAAGCGGCCCCGCCTTTGTTCATAAACCCGTAGTATTCCTCCATATGGTGTCCGCCGCCCGGTGCAGGAATAGCAATTTTGTCTTTTACCATCTGCTGAAGAAACTCCAGTGTTTTAATATTCGTTTCGTTATCCAGCGTCAGCTCGCCCTTGTCATCCAGAAAATCCGAGTTCTGCTGGGAAATCATCGGCCAGTAGTTCCACAGGTCATTCGTCTCCACCGTCGCCATTGGCTTCCCTGTTTTCGCCAGTACCTGCTTGCCAGCCGCCGCATAATCTGCCCACGTGACGATGGAATCGGGGTTTACCCCCGCCTGATCCAAAATTTCTTTATTGTAATACATCACTTCGGCCCCGACATGAAAATCAATGCCGTAATACTTGCCGTCTTTTCCATAAATCTGTACTCTGGAAGGCACAATGTTGTTCATCTCCGGGTCAATCACCGGATTGAGCGGCACCAATTGTGGTATCCCTTTGAGGAAGTTGCCGATCTTGTTTACCTCGATATCCGCGATATCCGGTGCCCCCACCCCCGATTGCAACGCAATCGACAGCTTGCTGTGGTGGTTGTCATAAGGGAATGTATTCGCTTTCAAATTAATCTGTTCATCAGGGTGCAGTTGGTTCCATTGATCAGCCATTTGCAGAAAAAACTTCTCATGCAGTTCGTTAAACGTCCACAACACCAGTTCTGTTCCCGGACCATCCTGTTCGTCGGCCTTGAAGGAACAACCTTGCAGCAGTCCAGCCATTAAAACCACCGCCATGAGCATCAACGCCATGCTTTTTCTTCGCAGCAGCATATCCTTCCCCCTTCGCATGATGAAAAAATGATTTGCTAATGATTGCGCTTTCTTTTATTATTTAACATCAACCCTAATTGGTTTACAACAACATTATTTATAAAAGTTCATTTTTAGTGCAAAACTAGCGTCTCCATTGCATTATAGAGGGAAAATGAATTGGATGGGGTTATGGTGTTTTTTGCATAAGAAAGCGGCCCAACACCCATTGAACTCGGTGTTGGGCCGCTTTTTTTTTTACCTACTCTTGAGCGTGTGCTGCTTCGTCCTTCACTTCTGCTCGAAACGCTCTAATGCTTTCTTTGCGGCGATTATTTTTGTCTTCGATCTGCTTACGCTCCTCATTACTGATTTCAGAGGAAAATTCGTTCAGATACCCTTCAGCCTCGTGAAGGTTCTGCTGTGTATTCTGAATGCTTTGCTGCAAATGTTCAACATTATCGGCCCGATTATCCGGTTTTGCCATTTCGTTTGCCGCCTCCTAATTATAGAATCGCTCACTAGAGCGCTAATCGGTAGCTTGAACGTTATCGGACCTTTTTATGCATTAAAATGCTTTCCAAACCATTCCCCTGCGGCTTCGGCTTCTGTACGCGTCAGTTGATGACCATTGCGTTCCCAGTGTACTTCCACCTCAGCTCCGGCCCCCTCCAGTAAAGCTTGCAGCTCACGGGATTCCGCAGCCGGTACGATCGGGTCATTTTCACCGGAAGACAGAAATACAGGGACACCATTCAGGTCCGGCAATTGCAGCCCGCGCAACGGCACCATCGCATGATGGAGAATGGCTCCGCGCAGCGCTTTGGCATCGTGAAAGAGCATACTGGCCGCTATGTTCGCTCCATTGGAATAACCAAGAGCTACGACGTTGTTGCGGTCAAAATCGTATTGCTCCGCAGCCGTATCTACAAATTCACTCAGTTCTTTAGTACGGAATACAAGATCCTCCAGATCGAACACTCCCTCTGCCAAACGGCGGAAGAAACGCGGCATTCCATTTTCCAGCACATTCCCCCTCACGCCTAACAGAGAGGCTCCTGGTGCAACCAAATCAGCCAATGGTATCAAATCTTGTTCATTCCCGCCGGTACCGTGCAGCAGCAATATCACCGGGGCTTGTGGATTACTTCCTTTACGAAAAACATGTTTCATATCCATTTCCTCCTCAAAAGTATTGTTTATATTAATTCGATATTAAGATTCTTATTTTTTATATAAATAAATTATAACGTATTTTATCGCCGTTTACAAATAGAAATGTTGTCGCTGCTTAACCATTTTTTCGATTTCCTGATTTTGCCTGTTGACACGTAATTGCGTCTATTTTAGTATTGCTTTAGATATTTAGAGAATTATCTAAATATCTAAAGGAGTGAGCAAACTTTGAATGATGCCTTCAAAGCCTTGGCCGATCCGACCCGGCGCAAAATATTGCAGCTTTTGAAAGAGAAAAGCATGAGCGCAGGCGATGTCGCCGAGCATTTTCAAATCAGCAAGCCCAGCATATCCCACCATCTGAATTTGCTAAAGCAGGCGGGACTTGTGCTGGATGAGCGACAGGGACAAAGCATTATTTACACCTTGCATACAACGGTTGTAGCGGATGTCATCGGCTGGATGTTCAGCATCGCCCAAGCTGATGCCCCTGCAAAGAAACATTCGAATGGTATTAAGGATACGGAGGAGTCTGAATGAAATTAAGAATACGCTGGAGCCTTGGGGATGTTTTGACAACTTTGATTGCCTTATCACCTGCTATAGGCGCGTTACTGCTGTATGGTCGGCTTCCTGATGTTCTGGCCTCTCATTTTAGCTTTGACAATAAAGCAAACGGATATATGAGTAAAAACGGTTCTATTCTCCTACTGGTGCTGTTGGGTCTGGTGCCTCTGCTTCTTCGGCTAGTCCGAACCATGGACCCTAACAGGGCCAATTACGAGAAATTTTCCAAAGCCTATGAAGTTACGCGGGTAGGCACTTCGCTCATTCTCGCTGTAGCTGGTTGGGGAATGCTGCTGTATAACCTGAATTATCCGTTGCAGATGGTTACCATAATTTATGGAGTATTGGGCTTGATGCTGATGGTACTGGGCAATTATATGACACAGGTACAACCTAACTTTACCTTCGGCATCCGTACACCATGGACTCTATCCAACCCGGAGGTGTGGCGGAAAACTCACCGTTTTGGCGGACCCATGATGATGCTTGGTGGTGCTTCGGGACTGGTGGCGGCATGGGTCGGTGGAGTGGCGGGAACGGTCATTTTTCTCACTGGACTTGGTATATCCGTCGTCGCCCCCGTCCTTTACTCCTTCCTCCTGCATCGCAAATTAAATCATCAGTAGGGATCTCTGTCCAGACGGACAAGGCTAAAAACGTATAAGACCATCCCGATGGATAAATCAAAAAAGCACCTCCCGGCTACGGTTAACGCAGATTGGGAGGTGCTTTTGTATATTTGAATATTAGAACAACAGTTTATCGGGATGAGTACCTACACGCTCATCAAGATGAAGTGCATTGATTCGGTTAATATCCTCTGCCGTCAGTTCAAAATCGAACAAATCGGCATTTTCGCGAATACGATGGGCGGTTACAGATTTGGGAATCGTCACGATGCCCCGATCCAGATGCCAGCGCAAAATGACCTGCGATGAGGTTTTGCCGTATTTAGCAGCAATCTCTACGATATCCGCCTGTTCTGTCAGTTTACCCTTCATCAGTGGACTCCACGATTCAAGCTGAATCTGGTGTTCCCGGCAGTATTGATGCAGCTCTTGCTGTGTCAGACGCGGGTGAAGCTCCACCTGGTTGATGACAGGTACAATGTTGCTGTCTTTCAGGAGGTTTTCAAGATGGTGGACTTGGAAGTTGCTTACTCCGATAGCGCGTACACTTCCCTCTTCATACAGGCGTTCGAACGCCTTCCAGGTTTCCTTGTACTTGTCCTTGCCAGGCCAATGAATAAGGTACAGATCAATAATATCCAGACCCAGCCGCTTGCGGCTTTCCTCGAAGGCACGCAGTGTTGAATCGTAGCCCTGATCCTGATTCCATAGCTTGGTGGTCACGAACAGATTTTCTCTGGCCGCCCCACTGTCACGAATGGCTTGTCCAACCAGGTCCTCATTGCCGTAAATCGCCGCCGTATCAATGCTGCGGTAGCCAGCATCTATGGCTATTTTGACCGCTTCGTAAACCTCATTGCCTTCCGCCTTGTACGTACCAAAACCCAGCCAAGGCATCTGAACTCCGTTATTCAGTACAGTTGTATCCGCAATGTTCCCCATGTCTATCTCCTCCTATTCCTGATTATGATTTATCCGCGAGATGATTACAGTTTGGTTGCATCCTGAAAAGCATTCACTTGAAGCGGAGCTGCTAACAATTCCTTAGCTGCGGCAACAAATGCTTGGAAGTGGGCAGACTTGTTATGGAAATCTACAGCGGCTGCATCCTTCCATTCTTCGACCATCGTAAATGCGTTGGGATCATTCAGATCCTGCATCAGCGTGTAGCGTACATTGCCTGCTTCAGCCTGTGATGCGCTGATCAATCCCTGGGTTTGTTGCAGAAAAGTTTCTCTCTTTTCAGGTAGAACCTTCATATCGGCATGAATGATAATCATGATATCGTCCTCCTCACATTATGTAACTTTTTCTATTATAGACCATTATTCCGGTAGATTAAAAGTGCGACCGTTCCTGTAATACAGTAAAATGAATCGTATTGAGGAAATGAACAGGTTGATCAGTTCCTCCTATATCTTGCTTGGCGGCGGTGAAGGCATATGCGTTTTCAGACAAAACTAATGGTATTCATCTCCCTTTTAGTGCTGGTGGTTACCGGGCTATTGGGATTATCCTTTCGATATATGATCACTTCCGCTCTATACGAGGAGATGGGAAAAAGGGCGCTAACCGTTGCCAATACACTTGCGGTAGATGCACAGGTCAGGGATGCTCTGGAGCAGACCAACACGACGCAGCTGCGTTCACGACTCAGTGAGGCTGTAAAGCCAGTCCAAGCCAGCAGCGGCGCTGACTTTATTACCATTGCTGATCGTCATCTCATCCGGCAATGGCATGTCAATCCGGAACGCATCGGCACGCCTATGATAGCCCCCATGAATGGTAAGGTGCTGCAAGGGCACTCCTTTATCACGGAATCAACAGGCTCTCTCGGGCGATCACTCCGTGCCAAAACTGCAGTCTATGATGAACAAGGCAAGGCCATCGGCCTGATTTCTGTAGGTTTCCTAATGACAGATGTGGAGCAAAATATTCGTACATACACCTATGCATGGCTGTGGTTCATGGTGGGTGCGCTTACGATCGGCATTTCAGGCAGCCTGCTAATAGCGCGTAGGGTACGCCGGGAGCTGCACGGGCTTGAACCAGTGGAGATCGGGCGTTTGTACCAGGAAAAGCAAGCCATTCTCGAATCTATAGGCGAAGGGATTATCGCGGTTAATAGTAGTGGACAAGTCACACTTGCCAATCCGCAAGCTGTTCGCTTGCTTGGCCTTACCCCGGAAACTACCATAGACGGTTGCGAGCTTCGTCACTTACCGGGTGCCGCAGGTAAACTGGCAGATGTGCTTGTTGCAGGTTTCATCGCGAAAAATACAAGTATCCAGCCAGATCAGGAACAACTCGTATTCCATGAGGAAAATGGGGAAATTGAGATCCAACAACGAGTCGTAGTTGTAAACCGTGTGCCGCTCAAGGATCGCTCTGGGCAAATAATGGGCACGGTTGCCAGCCTGCGCGACAAAACAGAGTTGCTCCGCATGACGCGGCAGTTGACCGAGGTCAAAGATTATGCGGAAGTGCTGCGATCCCAAACACATGAATACACCAACCGGCTGTATCTCATCTCCGGCTTGATTCAGTTGGAGTGTTATGACGAAGCGGTGGACTTCATTACTCAGGAATCGGAACAATATCGCATGCACAGGACCAATGCCTCTACTTCTTTACCTGATTCGATCATCGCCAGCTTGCTGATCGGCAAGAAAAAACAGGCGCAGGACAAGGGGATTGTATTACACTCTACTGTTAGCGGGGTATTCTCTACCTTATCTCCCGCGTTGGAGTGGTCGTTTCTTGCTGCCATGGCCGGGAACCTGCTGGATAATGCCATGGAAGCTGTCGCGATGCTCTCAATTCCTGAGGGACAGGTCTGGTTCCGGCTTGAAGAAACGGCTCAAGCCATTACCGTTGAGGTCGCTGACAACGGATCGGGAATTTCGGAAGATATCCGGGAAAAACTGTTCGTCAAAGGAGCATCGACCAAAACAGAAGCAGGACACGGGTACGGCCTAGCTCTCGTGCACGAGTATGCAGAGCGAATGGGCGGCTCCATACAAGTGCATGAACGGACAGGCGGAGGTACGATTTTTGAAATACGCATACCTTTAAATACGTCAGTAATGAGTGATGAGGCAAAAGGAGGCTACACCCATGAATGAGCGGGTTTTATCGGATATTGAGGTGCTTGTTATTGAAGATGATCCGCGAATTGCGGAGATTAACCGACGGTTTATTGAAAAGGTGGACGGATTCACCGTATGTGCAATAGCAACGAACGAATTTGAGGCAAAGCTTCAATTGGACGTGCTGCGTCCGCCTTTGGTCGTGCTGGATGTTTATTTTCCTGATACCGACGGTCTAACACTGCTATCGTTCATCAAGCAACACTATCCAGACACCGATGTCATTATGCTGACTGCCGCCAAAGAAGCTGAAACCGTGGTACAAGCCGTTCGCGCAGGCGTGTTTGATTTTATTGTGAAGCCGCTTGTGTTCGAGAGATTGCGTGCCACGCTGGAGGAATATGCCCGTTTTCAGCAACAGGTCAAGGCATGGCAGGAGCAGCCATCGACGGTGGAGCAAGCCGAAATTGACAGTCTGCTTCAAAACGCGGGCACTGGTCGGATGACAGGCACTGGAGTGGGAGAACTGTGGGCCAAGGGCATTGACAAAGTAACCTGCGACAAGGTGCTCGAACTTCTGAATCGGCGGGGTGAGCTGACTACGGGGACGGTGGGGAGTGAGCTGGGCATGAGCCGTTCCACAGCCAGAAGGTATCTGGAGCACTTAGTAGAAAGTGGTGACGCCCACCACGATCAGGTATACGGCACCGTCGGTAGACCGGAGCGTATCTATCGGCGACAGCGGGGAAATGAATAAATATAATTTTAATGAACTTAATTCACTTTATCAGCCAAAATGGTTTAAATGAACACATTGTTTACGTCCCTCCTCCCGATTGCTAGAATGATCAACAGTTGGTTAATTGATAATGATTATCATTAACTATGAAAAGCACACTTTGGAACGGGGGACAACATATGGCAACACCCAAACAACCACTACGCGCAGGCATGCTGCTTGCAGCAATCGTTGCGCTGCTGACGGTCATTATCGCCGGATGTGGCAGCCAGACAAAAGATAACAATGCAGCAGCACCTCAAGCAACAGGCGATACCCGAATCATAAAACATGAGATGGGAGAAACCAAAATTACAGGTAAACCAAAAAGAATCGTAACGCTGGAATTCTCTTTTGTTGATGCCGCAACCCAGTTGGGTGTAACACCTGTCGGGATAGCTCAGGAAAATGACGATGATATTGATGGATTGCTCGGCAAGAAAATCGACTTCACGCCTGTAGGCACGCGCAAGCAGCCGAATTTGGAAACGATCAGCTCCTTGAAGCCCGATTTAATCATTGCCGATCTGAACCGTCATAAAAGCATATACAAAGAACTAAGTGAGATTGCTCCTACCATTGTTCTGAAGAGCCGCAACTCCTCCTATGAACAAAATCTGGCATCCTTCGGTGTCATTGCCGATGCGCTGGGCGAGAAGGAAAAGGGCGAACAGATTTTAGCCGCACATAAAGCTAAAATGGAAAAGCTGAAGCAAGGAATTAAAGCTGGGGAGTCACGCAGCATACTGCTAGGGGTATTCCGCTCTGATTCACTATCCGCTCACGGGGCTTCATCCTTTGATGGACAGCTGCTGGAGCAAGCGGGCATCCACAATGCTCTTCAAAACACAAGCGAGCCCACTGTCAAGCTGACGCTGGAGCAAATTGCACAAGCTGATCCGGACGTGATCTTCTTGGTGGAGGCTGATGAGAAGCTGATTGCAGAATGGAAACAAAATCCACTGTGGCAAAATATTACGGCTGTCAAAAAAGGGGAAGTTTATGAAGTGAACCGGGCATTATGGACCCGGTACCGCGGACTCGGCTCAGCCGAGAAAATACTGGAGCAAGCCATTTCGCTTCTGTATCCCGCGCAAAGCAAATGAGACGCCTCCCGTTGATTGGACAGGCCTCACGCGACCGGCTGAATAAGCCGGTCTTCTTTGCACTTCTATTGGCGATGCTGGCTGGACTATTGCTGAGCGTGGCGATTGGCCCGGTCAGGATGGACATCCCCACCATGCTGACTGCGCTGTTCACCGAGCATCCGTCCAAGGATCAGCTCATTATCCTGACGGTCCGCCTGCCGCGTGCCGTCATTGGCCTGATCGTCGGGGCCGGCCTGGCCGTGGCCGGAGCGCTGATGCAGGCCATCACACGCAACCCGCTGGCTTCGCCGCAGGTGTTCGGGGTCAGCTCGGGCGCTTCGCTGGCTGTCGTGCTGTCCGTCGTGCTGCTGCCGAATATCGGATCGTCCGGCAGCATTTATTTTGCTTTTGCCGGGGCGATCGCGGGCGGCTCCTTCGTATATGCACTGGCCGGAACGGCAGGCATGACGCCGGTCAAGCTGGCTCTGGCCGGGATGGCCGTGCATCTGCTGCTGGCCTCCGTCACCCAGGGACTGCTCGTGTTCAACGAGCAAATATCCGACGTGCTGTATTGGCTCGCCGGAGCCATAGACGGGTCCACCTGGGCGGATACGCGCCTGATACTACCATGGTTCGCCGTGGGGATGATCCTTGCGCTGGGACTGGCTCCCTCGCTGTCCGTGCTCAGCCTCGGAACAGAGGTCGCGCAGGGATTGGGACAGAATGTACGGCTTGTCCGTCTGCTGGCCTCGGCCTCGGTTATTATGCTGGCAGGCTCCGCTGTAGCGGTGGCCGGTTCCATCGGCTTTGTAGGCCTGATGGTGCCAAATATCATCAAAATGTTCACGGGGGACAATTACAAACGGGTCATCCCCTTGTCTGCGATCTGCGGAGCCCTGCTGCTGACATATGCAGACGTGCTCGGACGATTTATCGCATTTCCGTATGAATCGCCCGTTGGCATTGTAACAGCGCTGATCGGCGCGCCCTTCTTTTTATATCTGGCACACAAGAACGGGAGGGCTGCACGATGAAAAAGCTGTGGATTTTACTCGCGCTAATGCTGGGTGTTTCTTTTATGGCCATTGGCGTGGGCAGCACCTACATTACGCCCTCCGAGCTACTCTCGGCTTTGACTGACCGGGATGCCTCATCGTGGTTCATCGTTCACCACTATCGACTACCTCGCGGTCTGCTGGCCATGATGGCCGGAGCAGGACTGGCGGTAGCCGGAGTGTTGCTGCAAGGCATGATCCGCAACCCGCTGGCTTCGCCGGACGTGGTGGGCGTATCGAAGGGAGCCGGCTTCGCAGCGGTTCTCGTCATCGTGCTGCTGCCCTCATCCCCGGTGGCGCTCCTGCCTGTAGCCGCCTTCGTCGGAGCCGGGCTGGCCGCGCTGCTGCTCGTACAGCTGTCGATGAAGGGCGGCATGCGCCCCAATATGCTGGCCTTGACCGGGCTGGCGGTAGGCGCTATTTTTCAGGCTGCGACCGATTACATTCTGGTCAAATATCCACTCGAAGCCAGCGATACGCTGACCTGGCTGGCTGGAAGCCTCTGGGGCAAAGGCTGGGACGAAGTCTACGGACTACTGCCGTGGTTGCTCGTCCTGCTGCCTCTAGCCTATATGCTGCAGCGCAAGCTGGATATTATGAGCCTGGATGAAGAAAGCTCGGCTGGGCTGGGGCTTAGCGTAAAACGCGTGCGTACAGGGCTGCTAGCCGTGTCTGTGGCCCTGGCTGCCTCCTGTGTTGCTGCCATCGGCTCCATCGGCTTTATTGGCCTGCTGGCACCGCATCTGGCACGACGCTTGTTTGGCAACCGCCACCGTTACCTGCTGCCCGGCGCGGCAATGATCGGCGCCCTGATTCTCGTCCTCGCAGACGCGCTGGGACGAGGCTTGAAGCCGCCGCTCGAAATTCCCGCCGGCATCGTAACAGCTATCATTGGCGCACCCTATTTTCTGTATCTGTTGCTGCGGGAACGCAAGTCCAAAGGAAACGGTTAGGAAGAAAGCTAAAAGCAAAAAGAGAGTCAGCCTGTATATGACACAGGCTGACTCTCTTTACTGATTCTCTTTGCTGGCTCTCCTTATTGGCCTCACGCATTTATGCTGGTTTCGGTACTTCTACTCCATTCAAAATAAGGTGCATACGAATGTCCGCTTTTAAGGAGTCGGATACTGCACAATATTTTTCCTTGCCCATCTGAATCGCCTTCCACACGCGGTAATCCGGAATATCTCCATCCACATGGAATGTCAGATCAATCGCTGTAAAGCCTGTCGGCATTTGTTCCTTGCGCGTACCTTCTGCGTCAATATCAATTCGGGTAATGTCCGTCAAGAAACGGTCCAGAATCATCGTGATATCAATGCCAATACACCCCGCCAGACCTGCCAGCAGCAGTTCCATTGGTGTCATACCTTTACCATCACCGCCATAAGCAGCCGTTGCATCCATCCCAACCGAATAACCGGAGGGTCCCTCCGAAGTAAACGCCCGTTTGCCATGCCAAGTTGTAGATACTTTCATAATTAAAAGCCTTCCTTCTCATTTAATAATCTATAATCAACCATTATTCTTGTCTCAAAACTCACTAATCTGGCGCAAAAATTTTTGTATCCTCTCGTGTCGGGGAGCCTCAAAAAATGCCTGTGGTGCAGCCTCTTCCAAAATAACACCGTCTGCCATAAATACAATCTTGTCTGCCACTTCACGGGCAAATTTCATCTCATGGGTGACGACAACCATCGTCATTCCCTCTTGAGCCAGTTCCCGCATGACGCTCAGCACTTCCCCGACCAGTTCGGGATCAAGCGCCGAGGTCGGCTCGTCGAATAGCATGATCGCCGGGTCCATCGCCAGCGCACGTGCAATGGCTACCCGTTGCTGCTGCCCACCAGACAAACGTGCAGGATGCACATCCTGCTTATCTGATAAACCCACACGCTCCAGCAATCGTTGTCCGATGGACATGGCCTGGTCGCGCGGCATTTTTTTCACCGTTACCAATCCTTCAATGACATTGCCGATGGCGGTTTTGTGCGGGTACAAATTGAATTGCTGAAACACCATGCCCGTCTGTCTGCGAATGTCACGAATAGCTGCTTGGCGTGTACGAAGTGGAGCGGTGGCATCGACCTCGATCCCGTTCACTTCAAACTTGCCGGAAGTCAACTCCTCCAGACCGTTCAAGCAACGCAGCAAGGTACTTTTGCCCGAGCCGCTCGGACCAAGCAATACGACGATTTCACGAGCGGCTACCTGAAAATCAATGCTTTTCAGAACCTCTACCTGTCCGAATCGTTTCCCCAATCCGTTTGTTGTTATCATCATTCATCATCTCCACCTTAATAAGCTCGAGCCAGACGCTTTTCCACCCGCTCCAGTATAGCGGAGAATCCAATGCTCATAATCCAGTACATCAGGCCAATTTCGAGCAGAAATGGCATGTAGCGCAAATACTGTGCCTGTAAAAGCTGTGCCTGACGCATCAATTCACTGACCCCGATGACCGAGACCAGCGACGTTTCCTTCAGCATGCCAACAAACGTATTCCCCATCGGGGGAATCGCAATACGTACCGCTTGTGGAAGAATGATACGCCACATCGTTTGACCGGGCGACATGCCCGTTGCATAGGCTGCTTCGGTCTGTCCCTGTGGTACAGCCAAAATGGCTCCACGGAACGTCTCCGACAAGTACGCACCCGTGTTAATACTGAGTGCAAGACAAGCAGCCGTCAGCGATCCAAACGATATTCCGTAATCATCCAACCCGTAATAAATAACCGCAATCTGTACCAAAACGGGCGTCCCCCGGATGATAGATACATAGCTGCGTGCCAGCCATCGGACGGGTCGATTCCCCTTCAGCCGGGCGACAGCCACAAGCAAACCAATGATTAAGCCAAAAAACATAGAAACAATCGTAATATACAGCGTATAATAAGCGCCCTTCAACAAAAAAGGGACATTTTCCCACATTAATTCAAGCATCGGTTATATTCCCTTCTTTCAGACGAGTGGCTCCGTGTCAGCATAAAGCCAGAACCGGAGCCAGACGCCTTAACAGGCTTGCGTTATTCTTTTGGCTCCTCGCCGAACCATTTTTTGAAGATGGTTTTATAGGTGCCGTCTTCCTTCATTTCTTTCAGAGCCTTGTTCAAGGCATCTTTAAGCTCAGGCTCATTCTTGTTAATGGCTACACCCGCTTGGTCGGATTTAATTGGCTCACCTACAGCTTTAATCTGGAAGCCATTTTTGTCGACGATAGGCTTGAGTGCATACAGATTGTTAATGGTTGCGTCAATCCGGCCAGAGTTCAGATCCTTTAAGGAAGTAATGACATCATCATACGTTTTGATCTCAAAATCGCCTACCTTTGGCAGCACTTCGTTGCGCAGATAAGACTCATCATTCGTCCCCAGGCCGACACCAATCGTTTTGCCTTTGAAATCCTCCAGCTTGGTAATATCATTAGTTTTGCTGTTAACGATAATGTTTACATGGTTTGTGATATAAGGCTCTGTGAAGTCAATTGCCTTTTTACGATCCTCTGTAATCGTAACCTGGCTGATCACCGCATCGAATTTATTTTTTTGCAAGCTTGGAATCAGTCCGGAAAATTCTTGTGCCGTGAACTCCGGCTTCACGCCAATCCCCTTCGCCAATTCTTTGGCAATATCTACATCAAACCCGTCCAGTTCTTTTTTATCATTCAAAAAATTGTATGGTGGATAGGTCCCCATCATACCGACCTTGATCACACCGGCCTTCTTGATCGCTTCAAGCTGGTTCCCCGCTGCCGCATTACTGCTGCCCGCTCCATTACTGGTGCCGGAAGCATCCTGTCTCGTTCCGCAAGCGCTCAGCACAAGGCTGAACAATGCCAAAGCCATGAGTGTCGTTACCAAGAACCCTCTTTTACGTGTTTTCATAAATCGTTCTCTCCTGTCCTGTCTGGATGTAAATGATTGAGTGCATATGTGTAATTTGGCTATATTATTTGTCGCCTACTGCCAATTCATGCAACATTGACCGTCTAACCTTGACCTAACAGTCCATAAAATTCAAAACTGGCCGCCTCGGCCGCCAATCTGTTAGCTGTTGCCTGCATCAAATGATCATGCGTGCCCTCGGAGCCGAACAGCCAACGTGTAATGACGCCCTCGATCATACTCATGAGCAATGCCGCCCGTAGTTCAACATCCAGTTCGGCAGGCAGCATGTTCAGCTCGATGGCTCTCTCTATATTGCGCCGGAATGCCAGTTCCATTGCAACCCTTGTCTCCCGGATACTCTGACGCACCGGTTCATCGACGCCGCTGCCATTCAGCAGCAAACCCATCAGATGGCGGTTCTCCAATGCAAAATCAAATAAACGGACAAACAACGCTTCGGAGGCCTTAACCATATCAGCCAGCGTTCCCGCATCACGGCGATAACCCTGTCCTATCGCTGACAGCAGCTGTTCACGGCCTGTAGCAATAATCTCCAGCGCCAATGCCTCTTTGCTTTTAAAATGCCAATAAAACGTGCCCTGGGCTACTCCAGCCTCCACCACGATATCTGAAATCTTCGTTTGATGGTACCCGTGCTCGGCGAATCGCTTCAACGCAATGTGGAGAAGCTGTGTTCTACGGTCTGTTTCTTCTCCAGCACGGTCAGCAGATTGCTCATTCGCGACGGTTTTGGACTGCTTCGCCTTCCGTGGCAGCATAGGTTCCCTCCTCCCGATTGATCAGTCAGTCAGTTTTTTTATTTTTAATCCTATAGGATAAGTATACTTTTGTCAAACCCATTCCATACTCGGTGTACAACAAAAAAAAGAGAACTTCCGAAGAAGCCTCTTTGTCTTGTAATGCTCTGCTACAGCAATGCTTTTGCTGCAATATCCGTACGATTATGTTTGCCTTCAAAGGTAATACGTGCTGCCTGTTCATAAGCTTTGTCACGCGCCTCGGCAATATCACGTCCCAAGCCAACTACGCCTAGTACGCGCCCGCCGTTCGTGACCCATTCGCCCTGCTCATTGATACCTGTTCCCGCATGGAACACAATCGCTTCGTCTGCATGGTCCAACCCGTGGATCGGTATACCCTTGGCGTAGGCTGCGGGATAGCCGCCGGAGGCTAGTACCACACACACTGCCGCTTCGTCCTTCCACTTGATCTCCACCTGATCCAGCGTGCCGTTCACGGCCGCGAGGAAAATTTCGAGCAGATCGGATTGTAGACGCGGCAGTACAACCTGTGTTTCCGGATCACCAAAACGCGCGTTAAACTCAATCGTTTTGGGCTTGCCGTCCGGCGAAATCATCAGTCCGGCGAATAAAACCCCCCTGAACGGGCGTCCTTCAGCAACCATGGCCTTGGCCGTCGGCTTAATAATCGTCTCGATGGCTTCCTCAATAATGGAATTGGCGATGTGCGGCAATGGAGAATAGGTGCCCATACCTCCGGTATTCGGGCCTTTATCCCCATCAAAAGCCGGCTTGTGGTCTTGTGCTGCTGCCATTGGCCGAACCGTTTCACCGTCCACAAAGGAAAGAATCGACATTTCCTGTCCGGCGAGGAATTCCTCGATCACGACCTGTGCACCCGCTTCTCCAAACACCTTTGCCACCATAATATCGGACAGAGCCTTCTCTGCCTCTTCCATCGAGTAGGCGACCGTTACCCCTTTGCCCGCTGCCAGTCCGTCTGCCTTGATGACCACCGGAATCGGCTGTTCCTTCAAGTAGGCATGTGCTTCCTCATAGGTATAAAACTTGCAATAGGTGGCTGTCGGAATATGGTATTTGTGCAGCAAATCCTTCATGAAGATTTTGCTGCCTTCGATTTCCGCTGCATTTTTACGCGGTCCGAATACCGGAATACCTTTCACTTCAAAAGCATCCACAATGCCGTCAGCCAGTGGATCATCAGGGCCAACCACGACCAGCCCGACTTTTTTGGCTTCCGCCAGCTCTGTCAGTGCGTCAAATTCACTCACCGGAATCGGTACGCACTCCGCTAGCTGTCCAATGCCGGCATTGCCCGGCGCGCAATAGATTTTTCCGGCCTTGGGGCTTTTCTTCAGCGCCCACACAATCGCATGCTCGCGGCCGCCCCCTCCGATAACCAAAATATCCATTCAGGTGATTCCTCCGCTTCCATTTAGATC
The DNA here is from genome assembly GCF_000236805.1 of Paenibacillus peoriae KCTC 3763. GTDB lineage: Bacteria > Bacillota > Bacilli > Paenibacillales > Paenibacillaceae > Paenibacillus > Paenibacillus peoriae. The sequence continues at coordinate 71,982 of NZ_AGFX01000039.1, forward strand.
GTTCAGGTCAGGATTTTGCAAAATCCTCAGGTGTGAAAATGCTGCTTCATCCTCAACCGCTGCACATTAGTGCTTGAAATGGCGCACGCCCGTAAAGACCATGGCGATGCCGTACTCATTAGCCACCTTGATGGATTCTTCGTCCTTGATAGAGCCGCCCGGCTGAATGACTGCTGTAATACCTGCTTTAGCTGCCATCTCCAGCGTATCGCCCATCGGGAAAAATGCGTCGGATGCCAGCACCGCGCCCTTTGCTTTTTCTCCAGCCTGCTCAATGGCAATCTTGGCCGCTCCGACACGGTTCATTTGCCCCGCGCCCACGCCAATGGTCATATTGTCTGCCGCTAATACGATAGCGTTGGATTTCACATGCTTAACCACTTTCCAGCTAAACAAAAGCTGTTTCAGCTCTTCCTCGGATGGCGCTCGCTCCGTTACAACCGTAAGTGCGTCCGGGTCAACAGCGTGAATGTCATTTTGCTGTACGACCATGCCGCCTTCAATCGAAGTCACAACAAAACGGCTCTCCGCCTGTTCAGACGGGAAAAGCTCACCCATATCCAGCAAACGTATATTTTTCTTTTTCGTCAAAATCTCCAGTGCTTCCTTCGTAAAGCCCGGCGCCAGTACAATTTCGAGGAAGATTTCGTTCAGCTTCTTCGCTGTATCGCCGTCAATAATCCGGTTAGCCGCTACGATACCGCCAAAAATGGAGGTTGAGTCAGCCGCATACGCCTTGCTGTACGCTTCATAGATACTGCCGCCGATTCCCACGCCGCAAGGATTCATATGCTTAACTGCCACCACGGCTGGTTCGCTGAATTCCTTGACGATTTGCAGCGCCGCGTTCGCATCGTTGATGTTATTGTAGGACAGCTCCTTACCGTGAAGCTGTTTCGCTGTTGTTAGTGTACCTTTCGCTGCCAACGGCTGACGGTAAAATGCCGCTTGCTGATGCGGATTTTCACCATAACGCAAATCCTGAATTTTTTCATAGGTTACCGTGTAGCGTTCAGGCAATGGCTCGCCTGTCACATTCGACAAATAATCGGAAATCAAAGCGTCGTATGCAGCTGTATGACGGAAAACCTTGGCTGCCAAACGCTTGCGGGTATTCAGCTCCGTATCACCATCCTTACGGATTTCCTCCAGTACAGTGCTATAATCATCGGCATCGACTACTACACTTACAAAAGCATGATTTTTCGCCGCAGAACGCAGCATGGTTGGACCGCCGATGTCGATATTTTCGATTGCGTCCTCGTAAGTTACACCGGGTTTGGCGATCGTTTCCGCAAAAGGATACAGATTCACAACGACCAGATCAATATAATCCAGGCCCAGTTCCTTCATCTGACGCTGATGCTCTTCATTATCCCGAACAGCCAGCAAGCCGCTGTGTACCGCAGGATGGAGCGTTTTAACACGTCCGTCCATAATTTCAGGAAATCCCGTTACCTCTGAAATGCCAATAACAGGAATACCCTCCTTCGACAGCAAGCTGCTCGTTCCCCCTGTCGAAACGATCTCCACACCTAATTTGGACAACTCGCGGCAAAACTCCACGATCCCCCGTTTATCCGATACGCTAACGAGTGCTCTTTTAATAGCCACCTTGTCTCCTCCTTTAGCTCTTTATCAATTTATTTCCCGAGAAATATCGGAAAATGCCTGCACAGCATTCTTAATATGACAATGATATGACAAATTACAATCATGATTAGGGAAGTGAAACCACCTTGCGGCCATCCAAATGGATTTTGCCTTGAGCCAGTCTGCCAACCACTTCCGGATAGAGCTGGCGTTCTACGGCTTGAATAGCTGCCGATAGCGAATCCGCTGTATCATGCTCCTGTACTTCTACCACACGCTGGGCAATAATGGCCCCGGTATCCATACCTCCGTCCACAAAGTGAACAGTGACTCCACTGACTTTGACCCCATAGGCCAACGCCTGTCCGACAGCATCTTTTCCCGGGAATGCAGGCAGCAGTGACGGATGAATATTAATGATTTTTCCGGCGTAAGCATCGACCATAACACTGGATAGCAAACGCATATAGCCTGCTAACACGATGAGATCAATCGATTTCTGCTCCAGCAAAGCAACCAGTTCACGCTCATAATCTTCTCTGGCAGTATACTCCTTGGGGAGAAACGTGTAACAAGCAATGCCCGCTTTCTCTGCTCTGGCTACAGCGGGAGCCGCAGGCTTGTCGCAGATTAACAGTTCTATGGATGCGCCGCCCAGTTTTCTTTGCGCAGCAGCATCTACCAGGGACTGGAAATTCGTTCCCTCACCTGACGCAAAAACAGCAACCCGGTAGCTGTTCATTACACCTCGGCTCCTGTAAAGGTCACGATAGAGCTGCCTTCCGTTACCTTCCCGATCACATAAGCATCCTCGCCTTGCTCTTTCAGTACATTCAATGCAGCCTGTGCATCCTCTTGCCCTACAACGATGACCAATCCGATCCCCATATTAAAGGTCGTAAACATATCTTTGTTGGAGATTGCGCCTTTTTCCTGCATGAGCTGGAAGATTGGCAATATCGGCCAAGCGCCGTATTGTATATCCACATTAACGTGATCTGGCAACACTCTAGGGATATTTTCGATAAAACCGCCACCTGTGATATGCGCCATGCCTTTTACTTTTACCTTGCCCAGCAATGCCAAAACGGATTTCACATAGATTTTTGTTGGCTCCAGCAGTACATCGCCCAGCTTGCCATTCAAGCCTTCGATTTCATCATGTAAATCATAGCCCTGCTGTTCCAATAAAAGCTTGCGAACCAGTGAGAATCCATTGCTGTGTACTCCGCTGGAGGCCAAGCCGATTACGGTGTCTCCGGGAGCAATTGAGCTGCCGTTAATGATTTTGCTCTTGTCCACAATGCCGACAGTGAATCCGGCAATATCGTATTCACCATCGCTGTACATGCCTGGCATTTCTGCGGTTTCACCGCCGACCAGCGCACAACCTGATTGGTGGCAGCCCTCGGCAATTCCAGCAACAATGGCTTCGATTTTCTCAGGTACAACCTTGTCACAGGCGAGGTAGTCAAGAAAAAAGAGCGGCTCTGCGCCCCCAACGACAATGTCGTTCACACACATCGCAACCGCATCAATGCCAATGGTGTCGTGGCGATCCATCGCGAAAGCAAGCTTCAGCTTCGTGCCGACTCCATCCGTACCGGAAACGAGTACAGGCTCCTCGTATTTATCCTTATTCAGGCCGAACAACGCACCGAATCCGCCCAAATCGGTCAGCACTTCGGGACGGAAGGTACGCTTGACGTGCTTTTTCATCCGTTCTACTGCTTCATTACCGGCAGCGATATCTACTCCTGCATTTTTGTATGCTTCGGACATTCATGAACACTCCTTCAAATGATTGACCCTCCTAAGTCCTCCCTAACAGGGAGGATTCCATGGGGCTGCTCCCCCTGGACCCCTCAAGAGTCGGTCAGATGCGTAGGGTTGGGTGCTGCTTGGTGTATGGTTCGTGCTGTGAGTCGCGTGTTTTCCTTTGTCATTTGCGGGTCCTTCCCGCAAGTGACAAGGACACGCTTTGGTGCGTGGCCGCCTATGCAGTGTGGCGGCGAGGGCACGTCCCGGGCTGTTTGCTTCGCAAAGGCGGGGACGTGCTGGGCAAAGAAGTGAGCGGCGCCAACGGGCGGCTTTACGGCCGCCCGCTAAAAACTCATGGCATGAAATAGTTATGCCATGAGTTTTTAGCTGCCTATACTCTTCTCTTCCCGTTGGGAACAGAAGAGGTACAGGCACTGCTGCAAAATGCTGCACACCTGAAGAACGCAGCGGGTGGAAGGATTCTGGAGAAGCGAAAGTGTTCGCCTTTGCCGCTGGATTCTAACCCTGTAAGAGTTATTCCAATCCAGGAATCCAGCGGCAACAGCGATCGGAAGAACCTTCCACACGCGGAGTGGCCCCCTCAGAACCGCCTTCAGCCATGCTAGTACCATGCACCGCCTGTATCTCTTTTGTTCCCTTTTCTCAACAACTACATCCGAACTTTTCTTCGCCTTTGAAATCCACCTGGGTCGGATAATCGTTATCGAAGCAAGCCAGGCACAAGCCGCCCTTATAATCCTGTTCGTTATGTCCGCCTACAGCGGCAATCAAGCCCTCGGCGCTCATAAAGTAGAGCGAATCTGCGTTAATCTCTTGACGAATTTCCTCGACGGTTTTGGAAGAAGCGATCAGTTCCCGACGATCCGGCGTGTCAATGCCATAGAAGCACGGGTTCTTGAAAGGCGGTGAGGTAATACGTACATGTACCTCCAGTGCGCCCGCATCCCGCAGCATATTCACGATTCGACGGGACGTGGTCCCCCGAACGATAGAATCGTCGATCATAATGACGCGTTTACCTTCAACGACGCGGCGTACAGCGCTCAGCTTCATTTTCACACCCTGCTCACGCAGCTCCTGACTTGGCTGGATAAACGTACGTCCGGTGTATTTATTTTTAATCATGCCCAGCTCATAGGGAATACCTGTCTGCTCTGCATAACCAATTGCAGCCGAAATACTGGAATCCGGTACCCCGGTCACCAAATCCGCATCGACAAAAGCTTCCAAAGCCAGCTGGCTGCCCATCCGTTTGCGTGCGGCATGAAGATTAGCCCCGTTCAAATCACTGTCAGGACGAGCAAAATAAATATACTCCATCGCACACAGCGCTTTACGCTGCTTGTCTTCCGTGTAGCGGTCCTCGTGTAAACCGTTTTTATCCAGTACCAGCAGTTCACCCGGCTCGATATCGCGCAACAGTTCTGCTCCAATCGTTTCCAGAGCACAGGTCTCGGAAGCAAACAGATAAGCATCTCCCAGCCTGCCCATCGTTAACGGGCGCAAGCCGTTGGGATCAGAAGCAACCAGCAGCTTGTCGTTGGTCATAATGAGGAAGGCAAACCCGCCGACAATACGCTTCAATGCATCCTTGGCAGCCTCCACCAAATCCTTGGACGACCGGGCGATCAAATGCGCGACGACCTCTGTATCGCTGGTCGTTTGAAAAATAGACCCGCCCTGCTCCAGCTCCTGCCGGATTTGCAAGGCGTTTACGATATTACCGTTCGTGGCTACCGCCAAATCGCCATCACGATATTTGAAAACCAAAGGCTGTGCATTCGTCAGCTTACTGTCTCCACTTGTCGAATAGCGTACATGCCCGATAGCAATGTCGCCTGTCAGCGAAGCCATCAAATCTTTATTGAACACTTCTTTAACAAGGCCCATCCCACGGTGATAATGGAACTCATCCCCACTACTTACACAGATGCCTGCGCTCTCCTCCCCGCGATGCTGGAGCGCATGCAATCCGTAATAGGCTAAAGAGGCAGCATCGGAGTGTCGGTATACACCAAACACGCCGCATTCCTCTTTTAGTTTATCAAACAGCCCCTCTTTACCGGAGCCTTCATTATAGTAATCTCCAGTCCACAACGTCCGTGCTGTTATTTCATCAGACATGGAATGACATCCTCCCAGATTTGCTTCAAGCTGGCGACTGCCTCGTTCAAAGCGGGTTGTCCGTTCACCTCAACTGTCAATTGTGTTCCTTCAACTGTACCTAATACGGTAACTGGTACTCCCAGGCCACGAAGATGTGCTTCCAGCGCAGACGCCTTATCCGGCGATGCGGACAACAAAATGCGAGATTGACTTTCGCTGAACAAAGCATGGTCAGGACGCAAAGACGTTTCCACGTTAATCTGCGCTCCCAATCCGCCGCTAATGCCGGATTCCGCGAGAGCTACAGCCAATCCACCCTCTGCGAGATCATGCGCGGATTGTACCAATCCAACCTGGATTGCTCCCAGTACTGCGGTCAGCAGCTTTTTCTCCACGTTCAAGTCCAGCTCAGGGGGCCGTCCCTCGGATACATCGTGTACGACAGCCTGGAACTCACTGCCTCCCAGCTCGGCCTTCGTTTCTCCCACCAGGAAGACGACATCGCCCTCTGCTTTAAAGCCCTGGGTTGTAATGTGATCCGTATCATGTACCAGACCCACCATACCGACAACAGGCGTCGGGTAGATGGAGCCTTTGGCATTTTCGTTGTACAAGCTGACATTGCCCCCGATGACAGGGGTGTCCAGTACACGGCAAGCTTCTGCCATCCCGTCCACGGCTTTTTCCATTTGCCAGAAAATATCCGGCTTTTCAGGGTTGCCAAAGTTCAGGTTGTCCGTAATCGCCAAAGGTTCGCCGCCGGAGCATACAATGTTACGTGCTGCTTCGCTGACTGCAATCCGTCCGCCTACCTCTGGGTCCAGGTATACATAACGTCCGTTACAATCCGTGGTCATCGCAAGTCCCTTGCGGGTGCCGCGTACGGTTACTACAGCTGCATCCGAGCCCGGACGAACGGCCGTACTGGTGCGAACCATGTAATCATACTGCTCATATACCCATTTCTTGCTGGCGACACTTGGGGATGAAAGCACCTTTTTCAGCGCACCGTTCAAATCGGTCACTTCCGGGTAACGCAGTGTGTCAACGGCAGCATTTTGCTCATAATAAGCAGGAACCTCAGAAGGCTTGTCGTAAATCGGACATTCGTCTACCAGCGCCGTCACTGGCATATCACCCACCACTTCACCGTGATGGAACAAACGCAAACGACCGTCATCCGTCACCTTGCCGACCTTGGCGCAAATGACGCCCCAACGCTCGAAAATTTCAAGCGCCTGTGCTTCGTCCTTTGGCTCAACCACGAACAGCATACGCTCCTGTGATTCGGACAGCATCATTTCATAAGGTGTCATGCCCTCTTCACGCTGCGGTACCTGATCCAGATACAGCTCAAGACCGTTGCCCGCCTTACTTGCCATTTCGGCACTGGAGCAGGTAAGTCCCGCTGCGCCCATATCCTGAATACCCAGCACAATGCCGCTATCGATCAGCTCCAGGCATGATTCCATGACCAGCTTCTCCATAAATGGATCGCCTACTTGAACCGCAGTCCGATTCGCTTCGGATTCCTCCGTCAGCTCAACCGATGCGAAGGTCGCTCCGTGAATCCCGTCACGTCCTGTCGGAGGTCCCACATAAAACACCGGGTTGCCGACCCCTTTGGCCACACCGCGCTGGATTTTATCATGATCAATCAGTCCGACACACATCGCATTGACGAGCGGATTGCCTTCATAGCTTTCATCAAATACAACTTCGCCACCTACGGTCGGAATACCAATACAGTTTCCATAGCCCGCAATACCGGATACCACATGCTCGAACAAATATTTCACACGGTCGCTCTCCAGCTTGCCAAAACGCAGAGAGTTCAACACTGCTACAGGTCTTGCGCCCATGGAGAAAATATCACGGATGATACCGCCTACCCCAGTCGCTGCCCCTTGAAAAGGCTCTACAGCCGACGGGTGGTTGTGGCTTTCGATTTTAAATACAACGGCCTGATTGTCACCGATATCTACAATCCCTGCTCCCTCGCCGGGTCCCATCAGCACTCGTGGACCGCTCGTCGGGAAACGACGTAGCAAAGGCTTGGAGTTCTTGTAGGCACAATGCTCTGACCACATGACACTGAATACGCCAATCTCCGTATAATTCGGCTGACGTCCCATAAATTCGCAGATCAACGCATATTCGCTGTCCGATACACCCATCTGCTGATACAGTTTATGTTCGGCAACCTGCTCTGCCGTCGGTTCCTTAGCGGACACTTGCTGCACCATGACGATCCCTCCAAGCATTCAAAATAGATGTAAACATACGTTTGCCGTCATCCGTTCCAAGCAATGCGTCCACCGCACGTTCCGGGTGGGGCATCATGCCCAGTACGTTGCCTTGCTCATTACAAATCCCCGCAATATCGGTCACGGAACCGTTGGGATTATCTTTATACGTAAATACGATCTGGTTATTCGCCTGCAAGCGAGCCAGCGTCTCATCATCACAGTAATAGTTGCCTTCACCGTGTGCAATCGGAATAACGATCTCTTCACCAGCAGCATAATTTTTTGTAAAAGGCGTATCGTTATTCGCAACCTTCAATACCGTATCATGACAACGGAACTTCATCGACAGGTTACGGCGCAAAGCACCCGGCAGCAGCCCGGCTTCAGTCAAAATTTGAAACCCGTTGCAGATACCCAAAATATATTTACCCTCGGCAGCCGCTTTGGCTACTTCCTTCATTACCGGAGCAAACCGGGAAATCGCGCCGCAACGCAGGTAATCTCCGTAGGAGAAGCCCCCCGGAACAAGAATACAATCGTAAGGCGACAGATCCGTCGCAGTATGCCATACATAATCGACAGGTTCACCGACCGTGTCCTCTATCGCCTTATAGCAGTCAATATCACAGTTGGAGCCCGGAAAAACCAGAACTGCAAATTTCATGGAATTAGCCCTCCAGTTCGTAGCGGTAGTCTTCAATGACCGTATTGGCTAACAGCTTTTCGCACATTTCGATGACGCGCTTCTCTGCACTCTCGCGGTCTGTTGTATCCAGATTCAGTTCCATATACTTACCAATTCTGACGCTGTCCACTTCTCCGAAGCCCATCGAATGCAGTGCGCCTTGCACCGCAACTCCCTGCGGGTCCAAAACGCTTTGCTTAATTGTGACATAGACCGTTGCTTTCATCATGTTCCTTCAGTTCCTCCTCCGAATGGATGAATCCTATTGGTTTTAAATAAATGATTACTATTTACTGTGCCGTCAGACGCCGCCAAATATCCGTATATCTTGCAGTTGTTTCTTCTACGACCTCAGCAGGCAACGGATCGGGTTTGCTATTCTTGTCCCAACCGGATGATGCCAAATAGCTTCGTACCGGCTCCTTGTCCATGCTGTCAATCTCTACATCCAGCTCATACTTTTCCTGTGCCCAGAAACGCGATGAATCCGGGGTGAAAACTTCGTCAATCAAAATAACTTTTCCGTTAACAAGCCCAAACTCAAACTTGCAGTCAGCTAAAATGATTCCCCGCTTCTCACAGAAAGCGCGCGCAAATTCGTACAATGCCAAGCTTTTTTCTTCAAGCTCAACTGTCAGTTCAGCCCCGACCAGCTCTTTCATCTGATGAAGGGAAATGTCCTCGTCGTGTCCAAGGTCGTTTTTTGCAGCCGGTGTAAATAAAGGCTTGGGAAAGCGTTCATTCTTGCGCAGTCCCTCCGGCAATGGAATACCGTTTACCTCACCAGTCTGCTCATACTGACGCCAGCCGCCTCCGGTAATATATCCGCGCACTACACACTCGATATCAATGCGTTCAGCCTTCAGCGTGACCATGATTCGGTCCTTCAGCAACTCTTTATTCTGTTCGTCGGTGACATGACCAAGCTTGTTCACATCGGTATGCACGACATGGTTTTCCAGCAGGTCTTTCGTCTGCTCAAACCAGAAAGCACTAAGCTTATTCAGTACATTTCCCTTTTCCGGCACGGGTGGCTCCAATACATAATCAAAAGCCGAAATCCGATCCGTCACAACAATCAGAAAATGCTCTCCGAGATCATACAATTCACGCACCTTGCCTTTGTACAGAAGCGGCGCATGGATCAGACCTTCGGCAGTAGACAATGACATTTCATTACACCTCTTTCGAAGAAGTTGCCCCTCCTAAATCCTCCCCTCGGGGAGGACCCCCAGGGCTGCTGCCCTCGGGACTCCCGCAAGGGTTGGCTGGTGAGCAGGGTGAGGGCGTCTATTTTGTAGCTGCGGTGGGGTGAGCGCGTTTCGCTGGATGAAGGCTTGTTGGCACAAGTCTCATCCAGCAACGCTTTTACGTTGGTGCAGAGCAATGTTTTCACGTGCTCGGCGCCGTGTTAGCGTTGAAAGCGGGAAGCGGCAAGTTATATGCCGCTTACAGGTGCTGCGGCTCCGTGCATGCCGCAGCTCATTCCGGCCCGGGGCCGTAGCCGGCTTGGCAGCATGGCAAGTCGCCTAGCCCTCTGCCCGTGGCCGTAGCTCGGCTCGGCATGCGACCGAGCGTGAAGGCTTCGCCTGTTGTGCGCATATGCCTACGGCTGCGCACCTTTGTGGTGGCTCAAGGCTTCGCACCTTGAGCCTTGCGCGTTCCTGAAAGGACTGCGGGCTGTTTGCTGCGCAAATTCGGCAGTCCTTCCAGGAACGTTCCCCTAGTTCTGCTCCCACATGGAGGGTGGTGCTGGGTGCAGCGGAGCGGACGGAATCGTTCTGGAGAAGCGTTAGCGCTTGCCTTTGCCTCTGGATTCCAACCTTTACGGGTCTTTTCCAATCACAGGAATCCAGGGGCAACAGCAATCGGAAGAATGATCCGTTCGCGCAGCGGCCTCACCAAGCGCCAACCTTCCCTCCTACTCCCCTAATCCCAGCTTTTTAAAGATCGTATCTACGTTCTTCAGATGCCAGGCCGGGTTGAACGCGTCCTCGATTTCGTCCGGGCTGAGGACAGCAGTAATTTCCGGGGTCGCCTCCACGATTTCGCGGAACTGGCGCTGCTCTTCCCACGCCTGCATCGCACGCGGCTGCACGGTATCATACGCTTTTTCACGACTAAAGCCCTTGTCGATCAGCTTCGTCATAATACGGCCGGAGAACGGTACGCCATACGTACGCGCCATATTGCGCTTCATATTTTCAGGGAAGACCGTCAGATTCTTCACGATATTGCCAAAACGGTTCAGCATATAGTTCAACAGCATCGTCGCATCCGGCAGAATAATACGTTCCACAGAAGAATGCGAGATATCGCGTTCATGCCACAGCGTTACGTTCTCGTAAGCAGATACCATATGCCCGCGAATCACACGTGCCAGACCGGAGATATTTTCACTGCCAATCGGATTGCGTTTGTGCGGCATCGCGGAAGAGCCCTTTTGTCCCTTGGCAAAGGCTTCCTCCACCTCACGAAATTCACTCTTTTGCAGTGCGCGGACTTCTGTAGCAAATTTGTCCAAGGATGTAGCGATCAACGCCAATGTCGCCATATATTCAGCATGACGGTCACGCTGGAGCGTCTGTGTAGAGATTGGAGCTGGCTTGGTGCCCAGCTTGTTGCACACAAATGCTTCTACAGACGGATCAATGTTGGCGTAGGTGCCAACTGCACCGGACATTTTACCGTATTGCACTTGATCAGCCGCATGGCGGAAACGCTCCAGATTACGCTTCATTTCCTCGTACCACAAGCCCATCTTCAATCCGAATGTGGTCGGCTCGGCATGTACACCATGCGTACGGCCCATCATCGGTGTATGCTTGTAAGCCAATGCTTTTTCCTTCAAAATTTCAATAAAATTCAAGATATCTCGCTCCAGAATTTCATTCGCCTGCTTCAGCAGGTAACCCAGTGCGGTATCTACCACATCCGTGGAGGTCAGGCCATAATGTACCCATTTGCGCTCGTCGCCAAGACTTTCAGACACTGTGCGGGTAAAAGCAATGACATCATGTCTGGTCTCCTGCTCAATTTCATAAATCCGGTCAATATCAAAGCTTGCATTCTTACGCAGAGCTACAGTATCCTCTTTCGGAATAACCCCTAATTCTGCCCAAGCTTCACAGGCACACAGCTCTACTTCCAGCCATGCCTTGAATTTATTTTCTTCCGTCCAAATCGCTCTCATTTCCGGTCTGCTATAGCGTTCGATCATGACTATTTATTCCCCCAAATATTGGTTTGTTCAATCCATTCCAGCGCTTGCTCCGTATCCTGGCACAACAGATTAATATGTCCCATCTTTCGGCCTGGCTTGGCTTCACTTTTTCCATACAAATGCAGCTTGGGCACAACATTCAATCTTTCAGCTTCAGCATCTGGCTGCACAAATCGCTGAATCACGTCCTCCAAATGCTCACCCAGTACATTGACCATGACCACCGGAGTCAGCAGCTTCGTGCTGCCTAGCGGCAAGCCGCAAATCGCGCGTATGTGCTGCTCAAATTGCGAGGTTGCGCATCCTTCGATCGTGTAATGACCGGAATTATGCGGTCTCGGGGCCAGCTCATTGACGTACAATTGCCCATTTTCGGCAACAAACATTTCTACAGCGAGCAGTCCAACCGCACCCAACGACTCGGCTACAGCCAGCGCCAGCCTGCGTGCTTCCTCCTGCACCGATTCCGGCACGCGCGCAGGTACAATCGATGTGTGCAAAATATTGTTCACATGAATGTTTTCCGCAGGTGGAAAGGCTTTGGCTTCCCCATTCGTGCTGCGTGCGACGATGACCGATATTTCGCAGCGAAAACGAATAAACTGCTCCAGCACCAGTTCCGCACCGCTACCCGCCAGTCGTTCGTAGGCAGCTACGGCTTCCGCCGGTTGGCGAATGACCGACTGTCCCTTGCCATCATAACCGCCGACCGTCGTTTTGAGCACGCACGGCACACCCAATTCAGCTACTGCTTGAACCATATCCGTAGCGCTGCTGATTTCACGATACGGAGCTACCGGAACGCCAGCCGCTTCAATAGAACGTTTTTCACGCAGACGATGCTGTGTTGTGTACAAAAGACTACTGCCCTGCGGTACACTGGATTCCTGTTCCAAAAGCGCAGCTACACCTGCATCCACATTTTCAAACTCATATGTGATCACATCGCATCGCCCAGCCAGCTCTCTAGCCGCATGCTCGTCATCATAGGCGGCACGGATCTGCTCTGACACCTGTCCGCATGGACTATCCGGTGCCGGGTCCAGCGTCACAAAGCGGTATCCCAGGTTTGTTCCCGCCAGCACAAGCATTCTGCCCAGTTGGCCGCCTCCCAGAATTCCAATCCTTGTACCCGGAGGACGGACGCGTCCTGCAGGTTCACATGCCTCATTCATAGCGAATCACTGCCTTCCAGCACCTCATCACGGATACGGTCGCGTCTTGCTACGACCCGCTGGCTTATCTTTTCGTCAAAAGCGCCTAATATCTGTGCTGCCAGCAATCCTGCATTTGTAGCACCTGCCTTGCCGATGGCCACAGTGGCAACGGGAATACCACCCGGCATCTGCACAATCGAGAGCAGAGAGTCCAGACCATTCAGTGCCTTCGTCTGGACAGGTACACCGATGACTGGCAAGGACGTCTTCGCAGCCACCATTCCCGGCAGATGAGCAGCCCCACCCGCCCCGGCAATAATGACCTTTAATCCGCGCCCGGCGGCTTCCTCTGCAAAGCGGAACATCAAATCCGGTGTACGATGGGCTGAGACTACCTTTTTCTCATATCCGATTTCGAGCTCGTCCAGCACAACACATGCATGTTGCATGGTGTCCCAATCTGATGTGCTGCCCATAATAACAGCGACCTGCACTGACATGTCCTTCACTCCCTGTTTATCAATAAGCGCCAAAAATCCGGCACTCGAAAATAACGTTATTTTCAAGACACCGGACTACGAAAAAACAAACGACAGAGCCTCCTAAGGCATGCCAAAAGCAAGCCCGTTCCACCGCACCAACGCGGCTTCAGCCGTATGTCTCCCGTAGTCCGGAAATTTAAGGTTTCCAGGTAGAAACTTCCGGGCCATATCCCCGGCATTATACGAGTCAGCATTGTGCCTACTTCATCCCAAACGATATACTTTCCTAGCATATTCGTGATTTGTTTCGGCTCCAACATGTGTACCTTATTAAATTGCGCCTAAAGTTCATTTTTTATCGACAATACATTTCATAGTTTAACAATTCCCTACACCCTATGTCAACTTGAAAACGAACATTATTAAAATCATCCAATTGAATGTTCGTGTTTTGCAAAATCAACACGCTTATACGCCTAAGAGTCTGACAACAGCAGCACATTTAGCCGACTCTCTGCCTTGAACCCATATCAGCGAACACACACTATGCAGAAAAAAAGTCGGATTACTTCCTGAACAGAAAGTAATCCGACTTTTACTCTTTTTATTCTGTTACTTAACAACCAGCACAGGAATACGCGCATGCTGCACCACATTGTGACTCACGCTGCCCAATACAAATTCACGAATACCACCCAAGCCACGGCTGCCGATCACAATTACATCAAAGCCATTTTCATTGGCATAATCCAAAATAACTTCGGCTGGGGAACCTTGAATCAGCTCCACCTTGGCATCTACGCCTTGCTCAGCAAGCCGCTTTTTAGCTTCATCCGTAGTCTGCTCCGCCAAATCGTAATATTCTTTATTCACTGAAGCAGGGATTGGAGCCAAACCTTCACCCATAAAAATTCGCGGGAAATCAAATGCCGTTACAACCTCAAGCTTCGAGGACGGTGATGCCTTGGTTAATTCTGCTGCCTTCAGCAAGGCCTTGTTGGCTGCATCCGAACCGTCATAAGCAAGCAATATTTTTGAAAATAGCATCATATACACCTCTTCCTGTTCAGTTTGTTAAATCCCACCCTGAAATATGTATCCCTTTGCACGCTTGCACAATACATTCGTGGGCGCTGGAATAGCCACCTTACTCATCATTAAACATTTCTATAAGAACCTAAACCCCGGCTTTACCGCAAAAAATATCCATATAGCAATGCGTTAATGAACAGCAACGCAGGAATACCGAGTCTGAAACTCATATGCCGTGTTTTATGGCGTTTGCGGTACATCGCAATCAGCACGCCCAATGCTCCTCCGATCAGGGCCAGCAAAAACAGCGTCCGTTCAGGCACCCGATCACGATGCTTGCGCGCTCTTTTTTTATCCTCCGACATTACCAGATAGCCTACTGCATTGATAAACAGAAGCCATACAAACAAGCCTGTCTGCAATGTCTCTCCTCCTTTTGCACACTGTACCCAATCAGGTATTAGTTAGTCCTTATATAGCGTTCTCCCCCCATTATACCCTTAGCCCTTTTACAGAAACAATCTTCTTCTGACTGGAAAAGCGCTTTGGCGGATATAGTAACGTGGTATGAGGAAAATCCTCGACTACATCTATTTTGTCTCAAAGGAGGAACTGCCATGGAAAGCACCCATGAATACGTTGAAAAGCTGCGAGAGAATGCAAAAAAGGCAGAGCACAACCGTAAACGAGGAAAAGGAACTCCCAGTGCCAGCCTGCCAACCAAACAGCATAGCAAAAATCCCTGATAAGGGCTCTGCCTAAGCTGTAGAACCATGTTATTAACGCATCCAATCTACTTAACCTTGTAGCTTCCTTTAATGAATTAAGACAAACTGGTCGTTCAGCTTTCACCGAAACAGCAAGTAGACTCCTTTTGGGGTATCTGCTTGCTGTTTTTGCAATTTTGCAATTTGCGTGAAGCCAAAAAAAACCTCTCACCCCACGAAATGAACTCTATGCAAAAATCAGATAAAATGTAATAATAAAGCGATTACATTTTTAGAAAATAAATCTTAATGTCACGTTTTATAACATATATATTAATTAAGCACAATTTTATTCCCTATAATTCGTGACATTAACGCAATTCGGCATTTTTCTCGTCAGTTAATTTATCATTTCAATTCAGATTTTGACATTGGAGAGGAGCTTTTTACAAACATGAAAAAAATGACGATGATTCCCCTGTTGGCCAGCTTTATTATCGGAAGTACTTTATGGATTGGCGGATTTACGAACACTACGACAGCAGCCACCAGCACGACTGCACCTGCTTCTGTCTCTACGACTGCAGACAAATCTGAAAAGCCACAAGCCAATCATTTGCCCAACATTAAAATACTTGCTACCGGAGGAACCATCGCAGGATCGTCTGCAGTCAATACCGACACAACAGGCTACAAAGCAGGCTCACTAGGTGTTGAAACCTTGATTAAGGCTGTTCCTGAGATGAAAAGTATTGCAAACGTCAGCGGTGAACAGATTGTAAACATAGACAGCACCGATATGAATAACGACATCCTCTTAAAACTTGCCAAACGTACCAATGAACTGCTTGCCAGAGATGACGTTGATGGAATCGTGATTACACACGGTACAGACACATTGGAAGAAACCGCTTATTTCCTGGATCTTGTGGTCAAAAGCGATAAGCCTGTAGTTGTCGTTGGCTCTATGCGTCCAGCTACAGCCATCAGCGCCGACGGCCCTTTTAACCTTTATAATGCTGTAAAAGTTGCCAGCACTTCGAATTCCAAAGGTCAAGGCGTACTCGTACTGCTGAATGATCGTATTGGTTCAGCAAGATATGTCAGCAAGACAAATACGACCACAGTAGATACGTTCAAGTCCGTGGAACAGGGATATCTGGGAGCTGTTGTCGGAGATCAAGTGTACTACTATAATAAGCCTGCGCGTAAGCATACAACTGCTTCCGTGTTCGACGTCTCAAATTTGACTCAACTACCGCAGGTAGATATTCTATACGAGTATCAAAACAATGGCCGTTATCTGTATGATGCAGCCGTAGCAGCCGGTGCTAAAGGAATTGTCGTCGCAGGTTCCGGTAATGGCTCCTTGTCCAAGGCCTCTAGAGAAGGCGCAGAAGCCGCTGGTAAAAAAGGAGTCATCATCGCCCGCTCCACGCGTGTAGGAAGTGGAGTCGTATCTCCATCGACGAAAGACGCGGCATCGAACTTTGTTTCCACCGATTCGCTCAATCCGCAAAAAGCACGGATTTTGCTCATGCTCGCTTTGACGCAAACGCATGATGTGAACCAAATCCAATCCTTCTTCAATGAATACTGAGAATAGTCATCCCAAAGCAAGGTAATATATAATACCCTTCTCACAAAAAGAAGCAGTAGTCGCGGTACATCACCGAACTGCTGCTTCTTTCTTTTCGCAAGACAATGACCGATATCAGTGACTTCTCCACTGAAATCTAATTTCCATAGTCTTACAAGCTATTCAGTTAAGCCCGCCTATTCAGCAATCAAGGCCGCTGCTTGGGAATTCCATTAAGGCTTGGAGGATATTTGGCCTGCTTCTCTGGATGAGGAGCGATTTCTTCCTCCAGTATACTTGATTTATTTTGCTGATTATTGATTTTAAGCGGCTTATGCTTTGACATAATTGCTCACCTCCTCGGCTTACCATGCCAAGGAGTGAGCGTTTTTATACCGACGTATACCTGCTATTGGTGGAGCTTTCATCTACTTTTGGCTTTCCGTTATTTACCTTGCTTTTGATCCATAGCTGCTTTTAGCAGATCCCCCAAGCTCGAACCAAAAGATTCCTGCTTTTCATATTGCCTTACCAGCTTTTGCTGTTCCCGCTTGTTTACCCGTTGCTTGTCCTTATCCAGCGTCTCGGTAATGCCGCAGGGCAAACATCTTACATACAGTCCCGCTTTGCCTTCTTTCATTTCCATCTTCTTATGACACTGCGGGCAGCGCCGGTTTGACAAACGTTTTTCCCCTGCACGACGGTAACCGCAATCCGTGCTTGGACATACCAGAAACTTGCCCTGTCTGCCCTTCTTTTCCAACAGCTTTGTACCACAATTCGGGCAGTGACTATTCGTCACGTTATGAGGCTTATATTCGGCACTGCTATTTTTCACAGTGGAAACCAGCTCTTTCGCCATAGCGCGAATAGAGTTCAAAAACGGCTCCGGTTTCCCCTGACCACGCGCGATCCGTTCCAACTCAGCTTCCCAACGCGCCGTCAGCTCAGGAGTTCGAAGCTGCGGAGCCGCCAACTCGATCAGCTGCTTGCCTTTCCCTGTGGGATGCATCACGTTCCCCTGGCGCTCAATCGTATCCGAGCTGACGAGCTTCTCGATCAGATCGGCGCGGGTAGCAGGAGTACCCAGTCCATGCTTCTCCATCTGGGCCAGCAAGGCCGCTTCCGTGTATCGTTTTGGAGGCATCGTCCGCCCAGCTCGCACAAGGCAACGCTGTATACGGACGGCATCTCCTTTTTTCAGTTCAGGCAAAATAACGCCATGCTCAGTGTTCTCCCGATCCTCTGCTTCTTCATCGTCCATTTCATAATGGCTTCCGTCATATACAGCCCGCCAGCCACTATCTTTTATAGTTGTACCCTTAACCTGAAACGTCTCCTGCTCTACCGTGACCGATACCGCTACAGCGTCATAGCGTGCAGGCGGATAGAATAGGCTGATAAAACGGCGTGCAATCAGATCGTACAGCTTGCGTTCCTCCGGGCTTAGCTGATTAAGCAGCAAGGTCTGCTCTGTAGGAATAATTGCATGGTGATCCGTGACCTTACTGTCATCCACAATTCGCTTTGTGATCGGCAGATTGTTACGCAGCAACGGGCGCGCCAAGGATGCATACGGGCCTACAGCTACGCTGCTGAGCCTTTCCTTAAGAGTACCTACCATATCAGAGGTTAAATAACGACTGTCAGTACGTGGATAGGTGACCAGCTTATGCTGTTCATACAGACGCTGAAGCACATTAGATGTCTGTTTGGCGGAAAAGCCATAGCGCTGGTTAGCGTCTCTTTGCAGTTCCGTTAAATCGTAAGCCAATGGATGAGGCTCATTCTTTTCACTCTTTTTAACACTGGCAACCGTGCCTTTGGCACCCTCCAGTCTACGGCGCAAAGTCTCTGCTTGCGCACGGTCAAACATACGTGAATCCCCGTTTTCTGCCCGCCAAGCTGCCTGAAAGTCACCAAAATCTGCTGTCAACGTATCATATTCCTGAGATCGAAACTGGGTAATTTCTTTCTCACGCTCCATGATCATCCCCAGCGTTGGTGTCTGTACTCTTCCCGCTGAAAGCTGCGCGTTATACCGACAAGTCAATGCCCGGGTCACGTTGAGACCAATCATCCAGTCCGCCTCAGCCCTACAGCGTGCTGATTCATATAAACGATCAAATTGCTGACCAGGCAATAGCTTTGCAAAGCCTTCCTTGATCGCCTTGTCAGTCTGCGAGGAAATCCACAAGCGCCGAAAAGGCTTTTTCCAGTTTGCCATTTGTATGATCCAACGCGCCAACAGTTCTCCTTCACGAGCAGCGTCTGTTGCCACGATAAGCTCACCAATGTCCTGCCGCTTCATAAGCTGATGTACAGCTTTGAACTGATGATTGCTTTCACGCAGTACCTTTAGCTTCGAACTCTTTGGAAGAATGGGCAAGTCCTCCAAATTCCAGGATGCATATTTAGAATCGTAATCCTCCGGCTCTGCTAAGCCGACCAAATGCCCCAATGCCCATGTCACCACATACTTGGGTCCTTCTATATAGCTTTTATGCTTCTCGCGGCTGCCCATCACACGTGCAATCTCTCTGGCTACGGATGGTTTTTCTGCCAATACCAATACCTTCATGTTACGCTCCTTTCTCTCATAGTATTAATTATACCATCCTGCCATCCTACGATAAATCTAAGTCAACAGCTCTTATTAACATGTTTGTACATACTATTCGCATTGCTTTTACATTGGTTAGAACATCTTACAAATCAGGCACACCCCATTTTAGTAGTAGCCCCGCATATGTCAGGCCGCCTCCAAATCCATATAACACGACATACTGTCCACACCGTAAACGTTCATCATCCAAACCGCACTGTAAAGCTAACGGGATAGACGCCGCCGATGTATTACCATAAAACTCTACACTTGTTAGTGTCTTCTCCAAAGGTATTATGCTTCTCTCACATATGGACTCGATCATTCTCAAATTAGCGCTGTGAGGTACAAACCAGTCGAGATCTTCCTTCTTCATATCGGCCTGATTCAATAAACGTTCGATTCCCGCTGGAACGGAGCGAACAGCCCATTTATAAACCTCACGTCCATTTTGCGCGATAAATCCATGATCCTGCAGCTTCTCTCCATCCAAGTAATTAGATAATCCTGCCCGGTAAAGATGCGCTCCCCCTTGGCCATAGGTTCCTATATCCGCAGCCAAAAATGATCCTTCATCCTCGTCGTATTCAACCAGTGCCACGCCTGCTCCATCTCCAAAAAGTACACATGTCGTCCGATCCGTATAATCCGTAATTTTGGATAACGTTTCCGCTCCTACCACTAACACCTTGCGATGCAGACCACCCGTAATAAGGCCATTTGCCAAATGAAGTCCATAGGCAAACCCTGCACATGCTGCACTAACATCCATCGACCCTGTATCCGGAATATTGAAATGAGCCTGAATACGTGAGGCCGTACTTGGAAAGTAGTAATCAGGGGTACTCGTCGCTACAATAATCATGTCAACATCGTTTATATTTACGTTATAAAGATTAATCATACGTGTAATTGCTTGTATACATAAATCAGAGACGTATTGATCTTCAGCTGCAATTCTGCGTTCACGCATACCTGTTCGTTGTACAATCCACTCATCACTAGTATCCACAAGCTTCTCCAAGTCGGTATTCGTCAAAATCCGCTCAGGTACATAAGTACCAAGAGCCGTTAGCTTTGCTTTTGAATTCAACAATCTGATCACTCTCCTTTGTAATCCTAATCATATTATAACACCAGATACTAATACCTGGTACTAATTTATTTTAAATTTTCTTACATTATGATGAGTCAATCTTAATTTGCACTTATTTCTTTAAATATATAAATTCACTGCTTTCAACGCAAAACAAGAGTCATGATCTCCTAAGATCATGACTCTTGTTACTTATTGCTTGGCAACGTCCTACTCTCCCAGGACCCTGCGGTCCAAGTACCATCGGCGCTGGAGGGCTTAACGGTCGTGTTCGGGATGGGTACGTGTGGAACCCCTCCGCTATCGCCACCAAACATGAATTTGCTTCGCAAATTCTT
>NZ_AGFX01000038.1 GCF_000236805.1 Paenibacillus peoriae KCTC 3763
CTGTTTTGTTGTCAGCTAAAATAATATATCACAAACCCAAACAACTTAGCAAGCACTTTTTTTGAATTTTTATTACTAGGCCGAATTCCCCTTCTCCGCTTCATTAAACTCAGCCAAGGGGCTAGTTGCCCCTCGCTTTAGCTGGTGACTCCCTCCGGCTCAAATACCTCAGCAGGCCAATGTAGCTCCACTCCCTGGCGAAGAAGGCTGTTTTGAAACCGTCCCAGACGTTCTGATGATTCGCTCACTTCATTTGGATATATTCCGTTAGAAACGCAGTAAGCCGCCAGACTTCCAGCTGCTTCTCCTATGTTCCACTCTGTAGGATGCAGACGATAGCAGCCATTTGCGATTTGGGTCATCCCTATATTTTTACAAGCAGGAAGCAGATTACGTACTCTTATCGGTATAAGAGAGCCCAACGGGATTTCATAAGGATAGTTAGGGATATAAAATGTCCGTTGAGATACCGTAGTCGGATGAAGATCTAAATGATAGCTGCCAACACCTACACTGTCTACATATCGCTTGGGCCCTTCCTCTCCCCGCAGCTCACGGCTTACATCAAACTCTGATATCGTATACTTAGCCTGAATCCGGCGTGACTCGCGAATATAAGCTGTTTTAGCCAGACCATCCGAGGTGCCAAGAAAATCTCCTCGTGGCCGAATTCCCGGATAACCGAATCCTCCATCCAACCGGGGGGCTTCGGTCTGAAGCCAATAGATTAATGACCGAGTCAACTCACGCGCTCCTTCTCGATGTCTTGCCTGCTCCTGAGCGGTGACACCGATCAACGGACCGAGGTAATAATCATTTTGCGCCCAGTTTAAAAGAGTAACCTCACCATCATTTAACGGTTCGCTCCATATGGAGGGATCTACAATACGGCGATAATCCCATAAGGATACGATGCCCTGATCATTAGGAAATAATGTGAACCGTTTTAGTTTGCTGGTATCATCTGCGTCTGTCGCGAACCAGCTTAAAATTGGGAACCGCGAAAAAGAAGGGATATAATTTCTCCAGAAATCATATTGTTGCGGCCGCTCTATAATGAAGTTTCCTTGGGGAATATAATCCACAGCAGCCACATGTGTGATAGATTGCATATCCAAAGGATCAGCACACTTCAGTCCATGTGGCTCACCCGTAGCTTCCCGCGACTCCGCTCCACTCGTATGCTCCACTCCCGCCAGAGGAAGAAGATCGCCACACTCCGTCGCATCCAAATAAAACGCTCCGCACAGCACGCTAACTCCACACTTATGATCAGGGTTATTGAGGGTACGAACGGTTACAGAAGTAATACAGTCCCCATCCGTCTGAGCGGCAACTGGCACGGTGTGATAATATACACGAACGCGCCCTGTATTCAGATAAGGAGCAAGCATATCCTCAAGCACCCGCAAAGCTACTCGTGGTTCATGGGCCAGACGACTGACCCAGCCGTTGCCAGGATTGAGAATGGGATCATTATGGGCTTCTTCCGTTAACGGATAGTTCTGACGGTAATAATCCCGTACACGATTTCGGAACTCGCGGTATGTCGCTGTGCAGCCAAACTGTTCGATCCATCGATGCTCATCCGGGGGAACAGCCTGTGAAGTTAGCTGTCCTCCCAACCAATCCGTTTCCTCCGTCATGATAACTCTCATGCCAGCCTTCGCTGCCGCAAGCGCTGCCGATGTCCCCCCCAGACCTCCGCCAATCACAACGATGTCGGTATCAAGCCGATTTTGCGTCATGGTTTGTTCCCCTTTCATGCTCGCGCTAAGTCTCCGCTATTTCAAAAGCAAGCCGTGCGGCACCTATAATGCCAGCGCGATTGCCGAGCAACGCCCGACTTACTTCCGTTTTAACTCCCATCAGGTGCAAATGCTTTTCCAGCAAGGGCCACCAGACTTCTCCCGCGTCTGCCACTCCCCCGCCTACAATAATCGCCTCAGGATCAAGCGTCACCGAAATATTAGCCAAAAGCACAGCTAAATCTGCGGTGTATTCATCCAGCACCCGGATGGCCTCCAGGTCACCGCGAGCGGCCTCCTGCATGATCTCGTTCCCCGAGCGGTAGAGCCTGCCCGTGTATTCCGTGCCCCGCCGTAACAGGGCTGTGCCCGATACATACTGCTCGGCGCAGCCTTTTTTTCCGCAATTGCAGGGGAGACCGCCCGGGAATAAAATACTGTGTCCCCAATCACCGCCGCTCCAATGAGCCCCTCTGCACAGGAGGCCATGCTCCATAAATGCACCGCCGACACCTGTTCCCAAGGTGAGCATAGCCAGGCGCTGCTTGCCCTTTCCCGCTCCCTGCCACGACTCTCCAAGCAAAGCGGCGTTCGCATCATTATCAGCAATGGCGCGTACAGCCAGCTTTTCTCTAGCCCACGTTACCAAGGATGTACCCTGCCAGCCAGGCAGGTTGTCGGTGGCATATACAACTTCACCGCTCTCAACATTGACTCTGCCTGCGGTGGCAATTCCCAGAGCGTCTATACCCATATTTACGCTGGTGTCTCCAAAAGAACGCATCAGTCCATATACCGACTCGGACACCCGCGATAATACCCATTCACGTCCACGGGAAGCGTCTGTATCCAGTCGGATTTCATCAAGTACAGCTCCATCCCGTGCCACAAGGGCAGCTTTCACCGATGTACCTCCAATGTCAATACCAATGACTCTGTTCACAGCATCTGCCACCACAGCGTCCTCCTCATTGCCCCACAATATAGACATACAGCCTTTTCCCGTAAACATTTTTGCATAAACCTTTCTTAAGGTAGCTGCCTTGTATTTCATTCACACGTTGGTGTTGAATCGAAATACATAGTAGCAACTCATATACCAATACAAAAACAAGCCATGAATCAGGGAGAGAATACGATATTTCAAATTAAAATCTCAATAGCTGCGCTCAATAACCGCCCTCGCTGTTTTTTCCTTCATCTGCTTGGTGTGATTGGTGCGCTTGCGTGCAAGTCCTTCACAGAGGAGGTCAATCACGAATAGCTGTGAGATTTTAGCACCAATCGAGCCGCCCTCCATCGGGGCTTCCTTGCCTGCGGTCAACAACACGATATCTGCAATAGAGGTGATTGGCGATTTTGCATAATTCGTAATTGCGATAACTGTTGCACCGTTTTGCTTGGCCTTGTACAGCATGTCGTTCGTATCCAGCGTACTTCCCGATACACTGATGCCGATAGCCACATCCCCGGGCTTCATGGACACCGCCATCATCGACTGAATATGACCATCTGCCACAGCCTCGGCGCGCCGCCCGATTCGTAAGAAGCGGTTTTTGGCATCCTGCGCAGAAATCCCTGAAGCGCCTACACCAAAAAATTGGACATAGCCCGCCTGATCGAGGCACGCTATCGCGCGTCCAAGCTCTGAATGGTCTAGAAGCCCCATGCTGGAGTGCAAAATATCGAGCATGTTGTGATACACTGTGCGGGTGATATCATGTTCATTATCCGGGTCAAAGCTTTCCCCGCCTATATCGGTTTTGCGATAAGTTTGGTTTTGTGCCAGGGACAATCGGAAATCCTGATAGCCTTTGAAACCAATCTTCCGGCAAAAACGCATGACGGTCGTTTCACCTGTGCCTGCAAAATCAGCCAGCTCTGTTACGGAGAAATAGATGATATCTGCGGGACGCTCCAGTACGCACAAGGCGACTTTTTGCTCCGATTTTGTTAATGAAGGAAAATACGTGTTAATCCTGTCGTTCATCTCCATAGATGCTGTTCACTGCCTTCCTTGCGGCATCGGCAAACCGCTGCGTAATCAATTGAGGTCTGGTAATCGCCGAGCCTACAACCACTGCATGTGCACCCAGCCGAAATGCTTCCTCGACCTGTGCCGGATCATGGATTCTGCCCTCTGCAATTAAAGGAACGGGAACCAATTCCGACGCTCTTCGAACCAGTTCCAGATCAGGGCCATCCATCTGAGCAGAGTATGGCGTATAACCAGACAATGTTGTGGATACGCAGCCTACACCAAGGGAAGCCGCATGAAGCGCCTCCTCCAATGTCGATATATCCGCCATGGAAGTTACTCCATGCTCATGGGCGTAATCTATGAGCCGCTTGAGCTTGCATCCTCCCGGACGCGGACGCAGTGTGGCATCCAGCGCGATGATATCCGCGCCCGCCTCAACCAGTTCCTCCATCTCACGAAGAGTCGGCGTAATGTAAATATCAGAATCATCATAATCTCGCTTAATCAAACCGATGACTGGCAAAGAAAGCGCCTGTTTGATCGCTCGCACATCCGCTGCGCCATTGGCGCGAATCGCTACAGCTCCGCCCTGCTGTGCGGCAAGCGCCATTTTGACCATCAAGTCCGCTCCATGCAGCGGTTCATCTGGAAGCGCCTGACAGGATACAATCAGACCATGCTGCACTTTTGATAGCACACCTTCTATTTCTATGGGGATCACCCTCTCTCCTCGGCATAATGCCGTACGGTCAAGCCGACTTCAAAGGTGCGGTTCCACGGCATATAGCAATCTGTTATTTCCACGCAGTCCTCCGGCCCGTTCACATACTCCTCAAGCGCCCGCTGCAGCCGCCCGCGAATAACCGCAGCAACCGAGCCCCTCTGTCCATCGAGCATAAACTTGTTAAAGCCCATCTGTTCCACAATTCCATTATTCATAGCGGTACGCACTACAGCGCAATAACAGGCATCCTCGGTATAACGCAACGCCAGAAAATCCAGATGCTCCTCCGTGGGTCCATAGTGGGTATACAGCATCGACTGTGCGATGACGGTTCCAAGCGTATTGGAGCTTGTATTCCAGCCTGCATAGCCTGCCAGCTTAAAAAGCAGTCCTTTTTGCTTCAATAGTCTAAGCAGCTTGAGATCTGCACCATTGGCATAGCCTACATCAGCGACGGCAATGTTTTTGCCCTCATAATGCAGCATGTGAGCACCGTATTCGACCAGCTCTACTACATTCCGATGTACATCATATCCGGCCATTGCACGCTGCTGGGATGAAGCTTCTGCCATCGTATCGCCAGGGGTATTAGCCAACAAAATCAAATCAGCCTCCGCTGCTGAGGAAGCAATCAGCCCACCTGCTGCCATAATCTGATATTTTAAGGTTTCATAAAAGTAGCGATCCTCAAAAAGCGGAACAACGAATGCCCCTTGCAAGGCGGACAAGCGGGGATATATCAGCGGTACAGCCTGATTCGCCTGGTTAACCCAACGCGCCAGCAACGTACATCCTACCTCGTCTGCTCCTGGATACATATACACGTTTAAATCTAGAGCGAGTTCGGAAATACGACTTCTTAGCTGCTGCTGATCCTTGGCGGTATAGCCATAGGGGGCCGAATCATCCTGCGGAATAATCATAAAATCAATGACACCCTCTGCTACCAGCTCCAGTGCTGCTTCATTGGCCTCCAAATTCACACGGCGACGACCCAAATAATCCCCTAGTATTTCTACAGGCAAACGTCGGTTGATATCAGCTAGTTCAAGCAGTTCCTCCGGGGTAGCGATTCCCAGTTCCTGACGATGCTCAATGAAGCCCTTCCTGAATATCTCGCGGCCCCAATCAGCGTAGTAATCCGGTTCTTCGTCAGCCAAAGAATATTGCGGGCAACGCATAATCAGTTGAAATGCGTATAGCGTCAGCTGTGGATATAGCTGTTTGAGCCTGCGAAGGCGATTCACCCTGCCTCTGATCTGCTCACTCGTCATTTCATGCAATCGAGAAGGTACAATTCCACCGTACAGCAACGTATCCATCGCAATAATGGCTCCATCAGTTGCAGCCGCACGTTCTTCGAGCCATGCCCATAGTCTGGCCGTATCGCCGGGGGTTTTCTTTTGTCCCATCCATTCCAATGGAGGCCGCTCCATTTGCAAGTCGGTGCCCTGGGCCAGTAAATAAGGAAATTCATAATTACAGGGCCGTTCATCCAGCGGCACAAAAAGCACACGGGTGTTTGACTTCACCAACACGCTCCACCTCTCCTGAAAATTACTGTTATACTTACGGCTATGCTCACAGCGGTCATGATTTTCAGAGCAATTACGCTGTCTGGGTTCTTTTCAACAGCTAAAGTCTATAGATTAAGCCGATATTTGCCCGGCTCATCCTGATCGACGTAGCCCCACTGCTCGGCAGCACGGATGGCCGGATTACTTCCCAGCCGAGCCTTCGCTTCCAGACAAGCGGTAATGCCGCTTCGCAGCTTGGCAATGGCTTCGTCCCTCAACGGCGGTGGCTCTTGCCCGCCAGTCACTTCGCTTTGCGTGCCGCTCCCCCGTGACCGGACATCATCCTGCCGCCCGCTGCTGAGCACGGCTTGTCGCAGCACTCGCCACAGGCTCACGTCCAGTTCGGCGCGCTCCAGCCACGGTGCAGCCTGGGACGCGAACCCGGCCGCAGGGTCATCGGCCGGTACGCTCCGCAGAGCGTTCACGGCCTGAAGCAGCCGCTCAAAGTACATATCCAGCGCAGGGATGTCGCGGGATTGCAAGGCAAAATCCACGTCCTCATACGTGCTGCCGCCCAGGCGGCTGTTCCTGTTTTGACGACAGAAAAACATGAATTCTTCCGTGCGCTCACCCGCCAGCTCACGCGCAGCCCATGCCCAAGAGAGTTCCGGCATGTACCGCTCACTGTTCCACATGTAGTGGGCCATCGTAATGAGCGTCACTTTGGAGCACTCCCACTGATTCATCGGATTGGCCACCATCCCGGTATGTCCACAGTCCGGAAGCCTGGAATACCGTCCGCGCAGTGGATCGAGGAACAAGCGATCACGATCGCAATCATTTACCGGGATGTTATCCCACAGCCATAGCTCATGCCCAAAGAATGCATGATTCTCAGCGGCATGCTCTCGACTAATCTGCGGGGCAAAAACAAAGTACCCTGTCCAAAACACTTTAATGTCCGGGTGCAAGCGCTCACGGAAATCCTTTTTATATTCCGTATCCCAATACGACCAGTACTCCGAAGGACATACCGTCAGTGTAAACTCAGGCAGCCGCTCGGTCAGCCATGTATGCACCTTGTTGGTCAAAAAGACATGAGCGTGACCCGAGCGACCCAGCAAATGTCGGTTTTCCCCTTTTAGCACATAATCAATATCATCCATTAAGACAGCAAAGTGCCGTACGCCAATAGCCATCACAGCCGCCAGCTTTTCCGTCAATCTGACAAAATCCTCATCGCTGCCAAAGCTCAGATCATTCCCTGGACTGATACAGTAATGAAAATCAACCTCATTCCGGTCGCAGGCTTCTTTTAATTCGCGGATCTGATCAAATGTATCCTCAGGATACGGCTCCCGCCATAGCCCGCGATGATACGGATCATCCTTGGGGGCATACATAAACGTGTTCATACGATGCGCAGCCATAAAACAGACGGCATCCAGCCGATCTGCGAAGCTCCACGGCTCTCCGTAAAAGCCTTCAATAATTCCTCTGACCGGAAATGAAGGCTCATCCCGAAGAGATAGCACCGGCAAAGTACACCGCTTCTGTTCAACCTGAAGCAGGAGATGCAGGGCATCCATGCCGTATTTGAGCCCTCTTTTATTGGGAGCATGGATTTCAATCCGGCCCTCCTTCTGAATCTCCAGCCGATATCCGTCTGCAACGAGCGTTCCATCATACTCCAGTACCAACTGCACGCTGCCTCGTGTTTCAGTCGGCACGCCCGGTCCCGGAGGTAAAATCAGCTTGATCGGTCCCTCGGGGTCCAGCACACCTTCATACTCCTGATTCATCGCAAAGCGAGAGGACAGTTCACAAACTAGACGCGGTTCAGGTACAACCAGCTTTTCTCCACTGTCATACACATCCCGAAAATAATATTGAATCTCCTGCGGTGTTAGTCCCATTGCAATCGCCTCTCCTTCCATTCACGGGCTATCCGTAGCGGGGATTTCCAGCCTAGCCCTTCACCGCTCCTGCCAGACCTTCCATATAGTAGCGTTGTGTAAACAGGAACAATATAATAATCGGCAGCACTGAAATCATCGTGCCCGCTGCAATCCAGCCGAAGTTATAGGCAAATTGACCGTTGAGATAGGTGAGCGCAGCCGCCAGCGGGTATAGTTCCGTGTCGTTCAAAATAACGATAGGCCACAGAAAGCTGTTCCAGAACGACATGGCCTCCAGCAAAGAAATCACGGCGAGCGCCGGCTTCACCAACGGAAGCACCAGCTGCCACCAAATTCGAAACTCCGAAGCGCCATCCATTTTGCCGGAATCACGCACATCGGTAGGAATATGAATAAACGTCTGCCGCATCAGAAAAATGTTAAACACAGAGACCGCTCCGGGCAGTACCACACCCAAATAGGTGTTACCCAGATGAAGTCCTTGAATGGTCAAATAATGCACAATAAATGCGGTGTAAGAAGGAATAATCATCGTGGCAATCAGCAGTGTAAACACCAGATTTTTACCCTTAAAATGAAATACGGCCAAGGGATATCCTGTCAGGCTGGCGAGTATTACATTAAGCACAACACCCAGCACTGTAATAATCACCGTATTCAGGATATACATTGGAAAATCCATAAACTGCCATACCTGAACGTAATTGTCAAAATCAATAAAGGTCGGGAAAATGGCGGGCGGCGATGAAAAAATGTTACGACCCGGCATGAGCGATACGCTAAGTAGCCACAGAAATGGTCCCATTAAAAAAAGAGCGAGCAGCACCAGCAATACATAGATTACCGTCATTCTCACAATTCGCCCCAGTTTGCGCATGATCCGGCTATTTTCATCTCTCGGAAGGGGTGAGTGTAGCTTTTTGTCATTCTTTAGACTCATCAATAGGGATTGACACCACCTTTCCTATTGAATCGAAATACGATAATACTGAACACCGCAATCACTGCGCCGACAATCAAGCCGAGCGCCGAGGCATAACCAAAGTTAAATTGCTCCATCCCTTTTTGGAAAATATACAAGCTGGAGGTTAATGTGGCCGTTCCCGGTCCACCCTTGGTCAGCACATACACTTCGTCGAATACACGAATAGCCGCCATAAGCGAAATGAGTGTGCAAAACAGGATGTAGGGCCTTAATAACGGGAGGGTTATATGAACGATCAGCCGCCAGCGGCTTGCCCCATCCACTCTGGCCGCTTCGTACAGATCTTGTGGAATGTTCTGTAAACCTGCCAGATAGAGCATCATATAATACCCGAGTCCCTTCCACAACGTGATGAACATGAGTACATACAAGGCTAAATTACTGTCCGATAACCAGTGTATCTCCCTGCTGATTATGCCGACCTTGATGAGCAGATAGTTCACAACGCTGTTATTGCCCAGCAGCCAGCTCCAAATTAAGGCCACCGCTACCATGGAAGTTACGACAGGAATGTAATAGGTGGTTCGAAATATTTTAATGGCCGGTATACGACTGTTCACCAGCACGGCCATCAGGATGGAGAAAATCTGAAGAAAGGGAACAATGAGCACATACACTAATGAGTTCCAGATCGAAATGAGGAAGTTGCGGTCCTTAAACGCTGCCTCAAAATTAGCCAGACCGACATAATGGGTATCCGATATGACCGAATAGTCCGTCAAGGCCAGCGGGATGCTGTAGATAATAGGCCAAAATACAAAGACGGCAAGCAACAACAGTCCCGGTGTCATGAAGGCCCAGGCCGTAAAGGATTCCGACCTCAACCATTTGATCATGCTGCATCACCACCCGTTTTTGATAAATGAGCAGGGGAGTATTCACTTCACTCCCCTGCTGAGCCTACTGCTTTAAAATGTCATTCACTTCCTTCTCCAAAGCGGCAAGCGTCTCCTTCGTGTCCGTTCCGTTCAATATTATATTTTGGAAGGCACGTGTAACAGCGCTGTTCACGTCCTTGGCATTAGGCACACCGACCATGTAGTCTGTCGCCTTATCCAGGCTTTGCGCAGATACCACTTTCGCCTGTGCTTCCAGTGATTGGTCTGACTGTGTGAAGTACGGATCTTTAATGGAATCCTTCGTGGAAGGCAGCGTATTAGCCGCTTTGGAAAAAGCCGTCTGGCTCTCCGCATTTGTCAGGAAAACGGCAAACTTCACCGCTTCATTCACATGTGCAGACTTGGTGGGCACGACCAGATTCATGGAGTTGGATAGCCGCACATCGGCTTTACCTGTAGGTACAGGAACGGCGATCGTGTTCTTATATACGTCCGGCGCAGCCGTTTTGATAAAATTGATAAACGTTGGGCCTGCCAGCTCGAAGGCAACCTGCTCTCCGGCATAATATTTCACTTGCTGTGCAAAATCAGCGTCTTCTTTAAGGATGACTCCATCTTCCATTTGCTTTTTTAGATTATCGATCATAGTGACCGCTTCTGGTGTATTGAACGCAGCGGCCGTCTTTTCTTTATTCAAAATTGGAATACCATCTATGGCAAAAAGCTTGGATACAAGCTGCTGCGCATAACCTGCTTTACCTAATTTTCTGTTGACCTGGCGGCCCCATTCAGACAGCTCCTCCCGAGTTTTGGGCGGATGGGCAGGGTCCAATCCGGCAGCCTTCACCAGCTTCGTATTCATGTAAAGCACTTCCGTACCCGTATACCAAGGCAACGCGTAAGCCTTTCCATTAATGACTGTGGAATTATAGATACCTTCGAAATAAGCAGCCTTCTCCTCCGGGGACAAGTACTCATTCATATCAACAACAGCACCCTTGGAGCCCATTTGGCTGGCGAATTCCGTATTGAGATTGACCACATCCGGACTGCTCCCGCTAGCAATACTCGTCAACAGCTTGTTGGTCACCGCATCGTAAGGGTAGTCCTTCCAGTCAATTTTGACATCGGGGTTCTTCTGCTCATAATCGGCAATCACTCGGTTGAAATACGGGGTAAATGTCGGTTGTAGCGCAATCGTCCAAAATTGCAGTGTCACTTTCCCTTCGTTTACGTTTTCCGGTTTTGAGCTTCCGCCACCGCAGCTGCTTAGCAGTACAACCAGCGCCAGCATAGATACAAGCAACCGCAACCTGCCTTTCGCTTTCTTTGTCACATGGTGACCCCCTTGTTCTAGTTGATTAAGGTAAATTATAACAGAAATGCCGGTAGAGAAGGAACGTTTTTTCAATAAAATTAATTAAGAAGGAATAATTTTTCTTTTATATAAGCATAAAAAAGACGCCTCTGACAGCAGAGACGTCTTTTTTCCTTCATTGAACCTACAGTGGGTTGAATCAAGGTTTAACGCTTAATAATAAGGAGCCATGAACACGTACACGAGTACCCCGGTCAAGCTGACATACAGCCAAATTGGCATGGTCCAGCGCGCAATTTTACGGTGCTTGGCTACCTGCATGGTCCATCCCCAAACAACTGTGAACAACGCCAACGGTACGATAATCGCAGCCAGGATACTATGGGAAATCAGCAGCGTAAAGTAGATCGGCCGAAGAATACCCACCCCGCCATATTTTGCAGTGTCCGGCGAAATGTAGTGGAAGGTCAGATAGGAGAATAAAAATAAAACGGTACTGGCAAAGGCCAGCAGAATAAAGACTTTATGCACCTTGATGTTCTTTTTGAAAATAGCAATCAGCGCAGCCACCAGAAAAATAAAGGTGAAGCTGTTAAAAATCGCATTTAGCCTTGGGAAAATCGTAATGTCAAAGCTTACACCGCCCTGATATCCGATCGGCGAAAAGAATAGCAGCAAAATAATCACGTTGGCTATAATGGAAACGGTGATAATCAAGGCTGTAAAATTACGATTGCTCGTTGGAACATACTGCTTGTCCTCACTCGCTTTACTCATAATAAGCGTCTCCTTCGTTTAAATTCTGGTTTTTATTTTCTGTCGTAGTCATAACCTTAATATATTATATAGAACTCATGATCAGCCTGTGAAGTGACAACAGTATGAACAATTTCACAGCTATTTGTCCAAAAATGTGCTTCACCATCTTAGGATAACCTGTTACTTCCATATATAAGCACTGAAATCCATTTACTGCTCACACTTTATCCACGCCAAAAAACACCGGAAGGTCTGATTACCTGTGATTACCGATCCGGTGTTGTGCAAAATATATATCCAAGACACGTTTATCTCCGCATTATTGCTGCCAAACGTCACTGTATTCGTGATGGCGCTTGAACAAGGCCAACGCGTATGAGCAAGCCGGGACTACTTTTTTATGCTGATCCCTGGCCATATCAACCACTTTGTCAATCAGCTCCATACCGATTTTTTGCCCTCGCAACTGCTCCGATACAAATGTATGGTCAATAACCAAAGCGTGGTCATCTAAGGATCTATAGCCGACTTCTGCAACCACCTGTCCATCCTCCACCATGACTACTGCATGTTCCTCCTCGCGAATCTCCCTCATGAAACCAATCCCCTTTCTGCCTGAAAAAATCCCGTAATGCAGGATATCCTTATCATTCCCCGATTGGCAGACCAGTGAAACATCTTGTACATAAAAAAAGGCCTGTCGTCGAAACTAGGAGTATTGGAAAAAGGCAAGAGGAGGTATTGTATTTGTGTACGGAAATGAAGCCGATCATCCCGTTTGAACCGGAGCAGAGCCAAAAAATCCCTGCAGATAACGAGCGTTGGCGTTACGAAATAAAATGGGACGGCACGAGAATTTTGACGTATCACGACCATGGCAACACGCGTCTGTTCAACCGCAAGCAGCATGAACGAACGCCTCTGTACCCGGAACTTGCTCCATTCTCCTCCTACTGTCAGGCAAATTCGGTTATACTGGACGGGGAAATGATCGCACTCGGTGCCGATGGCAAGCCATCATTCCATGAAATCATGCGACGCGATCTGATTCGCCGAACGGATCGGATTCAAACAGCCTATAAAGCTGTGCCCGCCACCTATATGCTGTTTGATATTGTTTATCTGAACGGGGAGTGGGTTCATCGCAGGTCGTTGCAAGAAAGGCTTGATCTGCTACAGCAGATCATTATACCAAGTGAACGAATTCAACTGGCTCCTGCCCATCCTGACGGACAAGCACTATTTCAGGTCATGTGCAGCCAAGGCATGGAGGGCATTGTATGTAAAAGGTTGGACAGCTCATATACATTGGGTGGGCAGGACGGACGATGGATCAAGGTCAAAAATTATGGTGATATCATTGCCGTCATCGGAGGCTATACCCTAAACGGCGGCGTTATTAATGCTGTACTGCTGGGTCAGTATGATAAGCAGGGAAAGCTGCGATACATCGGACATGCAGGTACGGGTAAGCTGACTCGGGAAGATTGGCGTCAGCTTACCGAGCGCCTAATGCCGCACACGATTTCAGAGCGACCTTTTGTCAATAAACCGGATCGTCATCAAGACGCAATTTGGGTGCAGCCCATGTATACCGCCAAGGTTCAATATAGTGAGTGGCGATGGCAAGAAGGACGCACCCTTCGCCAGCCCTCCATACAAGCCTTTGTCAATCAGGACATTGAACAGTGCATCGGCCCTTGGATATGACGCTTGGCAGATACATTTCAAAAAAATGCGGAATAAAGTTTGTATAAATCATTGCAACCAGTGGTTAATTAAATTACAGTTAACTAATTAACTACATCGAGGTGAATCGTATGTTCTTTTTCTTGGACTCCGAAATACGTCAACTGGCTTATAATTTGTTTCCGGGTGGCAATAAGCCGATTGGTGTTTTAGTGGATTTATTTTCCATAACATATGAAATACGTAAAAACATGGAGAAACGCTCACGTGAATTTGGTCTCTCCTACGGGCAATATATAGCGCTTTGTGTACTCTCTGCGCAAAGGGATGAAATGTCTTCTCCTTCTAGCTTGGCTGAAAAGATGGGTGTAAGCCGGGCAGCAATCAGTTCTATGGTTATTTCCCTTGAACAGGATGGATACATTAACAAGTATGATGATCCCAATGACAAACGAGGCGTGTTTGTTTCCCTGAACGACAAAGGGAGAGGAAAGATTAAACAAATGGACCCTTTTTTCATAGGACTAGCTTCCCGTTTGATGTCGGACTTTAGTGAATCGGAAATTAACCAGTTTCAAACCTATTTATCTCGCGTACGTTCCGCCTTTGAAGATGTTAAAGGCTACGGCCTGACAGACCCCAGAATGACGGGAGACAAATGGTATGAAGACTAAAGAAAAAATAAGCCTCCTGCTCCACCTGCTTTGACGCAGTTGGGTTCAAAAGGCTTATTTTTAAATGGCAGCTAACACATATCGAGAGCCAAAATCGCCCCGCGTGTAGCTTGCCATCCCAATCTATGAAAATTACAGACTGTTAAAGGCGTCTGTCAATACAGGGACGATTTGCGATTTGCGGGATACAACGCCTTTCAGAACAGCTTTGTTGTCGTCCAGCTGCACATTGTAGGCTTTTTCAACCGCTTGTGCTTGGCTTCCCAGCGCAATACCAACGGAATCACTGTTCACGATATCCGTTACGACGAACAGGAACAAATCCAGGTTTTTGGCTTCTATGGTTTGGGACAAGGCAGCTTCCAGTTCAGCTTGACGGGACAACACGTCGTTTACGTCTACCGCGTTCACTTGTGCAATTTCCACTTTGCGTCCATTCATCTGGAATTCCTTTGCATCCAGACTTACCAGCTGCTCAATCGTGTGACCGCTCAAATCAGCACCCGCTTTAAGCAAATCAAAACCGTAACGATCTGCATCTACACCAGCAATTTCAGCCAGTTCACGAGCAGCAGCTACGTCTTGATCGGTGCAAGTTGGGGATTTGAACAGCAGGGAATCCGATATGATCGCAGACAACATCAAACCTGCGATTTCTTTCGGAATCGCAACACCGTTTTCCTTGTAAAGCTTGTTCAGAATGGTAGCTGTGCAGCCCACAGGTTCAGCACGGAAGTATAACGGCTGGCTTGTTTCAAAGTTAGCGATCCGGTGATGGTCGATGACTTCAGTTACTGTTACTTTGTCAATATCAACAGCACTTTGCTGGCGTTCATTATGATCGACCAGAATGACGCTGTCTGTTTCCACAGCAACCTGCTCAACCAGACGCGGTGCGCTCACTTTGAAATAATCCAGTGCATACTGCGTTTCCCCGTTTACCTCACCCAGACGAACCGGCTCTACGTCCGCACCCAGTTTGGTTTTCAAATGTGCATAAGCAATAGCTGAGCAAATGGTATCCGTATCCGGATTTTTGTGCCCGAAAATCAACGTTTTTGCCAACATAATCGACTCCTTTGCGTTAAGCATTTTACATGATTGTGAAACTCAACAATTCCAATGCAGATTATATCATTAAATCTCGCATTCTCCCATTCCCCTTCGAACAATTTCAAAAATAATCTAGTAAATTCATAACATTTCCATGGAATATATACGTGAATCCCCCTTTTTTCTAAAAATATTAAAAACATATAGTAATATATCCCACCCGTATGGTAATATATGCCTCAAAACTGGCAAGTTAGTCACCAGTGGTCAATTCTATTAATTCAGCTATTAAGGGAGGCGTAAGAACAGGGGCAGTGGCTTCAAATCCTAGTATGTAGACATATCATATTTTGATTGAAAAGAGGGAAATCTTTGAAAAAGCCGATCGTTTTGAGAAAGATACCTATCGTATCACTCGCTCTTGCCTTGACGGTAAGCTTGTCTTTGCCGTCCATCAGCTCTGCTGCTACCGCAGATCTGCAAACCGGTTCGTTTTTGAAGGCTCAGGAAGCATTAACAGTCGAGGCAGCTCCGGCCTTCATCTCGCCAGAGCTGAGCACGGACTCTTCCCGCCAGGTCAGAGTCATTGTGCAGCTTGATGGTGAGCCTATAGCCGTAGACAAATATGCGGCACGGACAGGCACTCAAGCCTTCACTGCTCAATCTGAGCAAAAAGCCGAATCCGCTATCGCCACGGAGCAATCAACGTTCGTGGACAAAGCCGCAGAACACGGTATTTCTCTTCAGGTGAATTACCAATACAACACAGTGCTTAATGGCCTGGAGGTCACGCTGCCAGCCAATAAAATTCCTGAATTGGCTAAACTGCCAGGTGTAAAATCCATTCACGAAAACAAAACATATTATTCGATCCCCGTACAGGACCCACCAACACTTACAGCCAATGAAGCAACCTATGACAATGCACCGCTGGATCAAATTGGTGTTCCCGAAGCCTGGGCCAAAGGATTAACAGGTGAAGGAATCAAGGTCGGGGTTATCGATACCGGTGTCGATTATGAGCATCCGGATTTGAAAGCGGCTTACAAGGGTGGATATGACTCTTTTGAGCAGGATAACGATCCTTACGAGGAACCGTTACTTAATAAAGAGAACGACCCGTATGGCACAGGTTTTAGCGGAACAACACACGGTACTCACGTCTCCGGTACAATTGCCGGCCAAGCCGCGAATAAAGCCTCGGAAATTGTGCAAAAAGGGATTGCCTATAAATCGGACTTATACGTTTATAAAGTACTTGGACGCAACACCGAGACGGGCCGTTCCTCCGGTTCCTCCGCACAGGTCATTGACGGTATTGAACGTGCTGTCAAAGACGGCATGAACGTCATTAACCTGTCACTTGGCTCCGACTCTGAAAAAGACCCGAACTCCCCGGACTCCATTGCCATCAATAATGCTGTGCTTTCCGGCGTAGTTGCGGTCGTTGCAAACGGTAATGCTGCGCAAAACGGGAACTATTACTATTCAATGGGCTCCCCTGCAACAGCCCAGCTAGCAATTTCCGTCGGTGCAGCCACTTCACCTAGCCATAGCTATTCAAATAAAGCATCGGTTAATCTTGTAACCTATGGTAATGATGAAAAACTGATGACAGTTACATCAGATACCTATTACCATCTTAATATGATGGGTTGGCAAACATTTCATGAGGATTTTGCTTCTATTTTAGGGACAGAACCATTGGAAGTAGTGTATGCCAATTTGGGATATCCGGATGATTTCACTTCTAAAGATGTAAAAGGTAAGGTTGCAATCGTATCCCGTGGCGCCTTGGGCTTCGTAGAAAAAATCGCGAACGCACAACAAAATGGTGCGAAGGCTATTATTATTTTTAATGGTCAAGCGAAATTTGACGACAGCACTCAAGCCAATCTGAACGAATCTATCCCTAGTTACGACGGTTACATTAATTCAAATCAAGGTGACGGCGTGGATTACATCCCTACCTTTGACATGGTAGGAAAAGAAGGCCGCGCGCTGGCAAGACAAATCATTGAGCGTCAAAACAACAAACAAAAATTCTTTATTACTTTTGGAAAAGATTATCATCGTACTGACAATTCCGGTAATACCATGGCCGGATTCAGCTCCCGTGGACCAAACGGAGATGAGCTGCTGAGCATCAAGCCGGATGTAAGTGCACCGGGAGTTAACATTATGTCAACCTACCCTGCCTTTGCCAAGTTCTATCCAGATGCTTCTTATGAGTATGCTTACAAACGCAGTAACGGAACCAGTATGGCCTCCCCACATGTGGCTGGACTGGCAGTGCTACTGAAGCAGCAGCATCCAAACTGGACACCTTTCGATATCCGTGCTGCTCTCGCAAACACTTCGGTTACACTTTTCGATGAGAATAAGACCCAATATGATGTGTATTCCCAAGGTGCAGGCCTTGTAAACATCGCAAATGCGATTCAGACGCCAGCCCTGCTGGAAACTGTCGAAAAGATTACGATTCTCGACAAAAACTTTAATCGGCAGGAGGTTGTGAATTACAATCCTTCCGCCAGCTTCGGACTAATGCGGCCTGGTAGTGCTGCAAAGCAAATTCAGCTTCAGCTCAAAAACCTGTCGGCCAACCCTGTACAGTACGAAGCCAGCTACGTTTTGCATAATAATGTAACCTCTGATCCTACTAAACCCATCACCACACCTGACGTGAGCAACATTGCCGTGCAGCTGCAGGGTGTCGGCGCGAATGGCGCAATCTCGGCAGAACCGGGTAAATCACAACCGTTCTTCCTGTCTGTACAGCCAAATTCGAGTGCAGCCACAGGTGTATATGAAGGGGAAGTTATTCTGAAAAGCGCCGGACTGCCTACACTGCATCTGCCATTCGTCGTTCATGTCGGCAAAGAAAATCCGGCAACAGGCTTCGGCTTGCAGGAACTGAGTCTCACCAACCCGATTATTTATCCAAATCAAACGGGTGCCAAACGCTCAACAGACCTGGCTTTCCGCCTGACCACGGATAAAACCAACCTGATTGCGCTTTATGTATACGGTCTGGATGATAAGCTCATCGGCCAGATCGATGGGATTACAACTTCCAAGGAAGAAGGCAGCAATGCCCGCCTCAAACAAGGCGCATACTCCTTTAAGGATATTGACGGAAGCTATATTGAATTGGATTCCAATGGAAGACCTGTTCTGGACGCTAGCGGCCAGCTCACCATTCAGCATTTGAAGGACGGCGTATATAAGCTGGGAGTTAATGCCCCGGAACTGAATGCAAAAGGCGAAGTTGAGTTCAATACAGATGGCCCTAAATTCTTCACCGCTATGATATCTATCCGAGTGGATAACACTTCTTCCGGTAGTAACGGCGGCGGAGGCGGAGGCGGTGGTGGCAGAAGCAATACGACACCTTCTGCTGCAGCCAACACATCCACTCCTGTCGCTACATCTGCTCCTTCACTTCAAACTGTAGTGAAGCAAGGACAGACTGTAAAAGCTGTAACTACAACTATTGTGTTAAATAATAATGTTCAGTCGCTGACAGTAACCGATGCAGACTTGCAGGCTGCTGTAACCGCAGCGGGCTCCAGCCCAACTGCTATCGTATTGTCGGCTGCCAGTCAGGCAGGACAAACAACCAAAGCAGTGCTCACTTCCGCACAGTTGGCAACGCTGGGTAAAGCTCCGGCAGGAAGCAGCCTGATTGTGAGCAATACAGGTTCCTCCTTGGCTTTGCCGATATCTGCCCTGAAAAATGCTCCTGCGGGTGCAAACCTTGAAGTGGTTATCAGCAGCCAGGTGCAGGAAAGCAGCATATTTACAGGCAAACTGAAAGGCTCGACTGTCATTGGTACACCGGTAGGGTTTGAAGCTAACGTTATTGCTGACGGCAAGAGTCAACCACTCAAAGTTGCTCCAGGGCAGTTTATTACCCGTTCCTTTACCGTACCTGGGCAAATTGAGCCGAATACAGCCGGTGTGCTCTATGCAGCGAACGGAAACGTCTACCCGGTTCCATCCGTCTTCACCAAGCAGGCAGATGGGTCTACCGTTGTCAAGGTAAGCCGTCCGGGCTTCTCGACGTATGCGGCTGCAACGCGTCCCGTTAGCTTTGAAGACATTTCATCGTCATATGCGCAATCCGAAATTCAATCATTAGCGAACAAACTGTTGATTAACGGTACAACCGACACGACCTTCTCACCAAAGAAGAACGTGACACGTGCGGAATTTGCGGCTCTGATCACCCGGGCACTTGGCCTGACACCAGGCACTGCTGCCCCATTCAGTGATATTCCTGCTGGTAGCTGGTATATCGGCGATGTGGCAGCCGCTTATGAGGCCGGATTGGTTACAGGCCGCAACAGCGACAAGTTTGATCCGAACGCTAATATCAGTCGTCAAGAAATTGCTGTCATTCTGGGTAAAGCTGTAGACCTGCTTCAAATTAAAGCGGCCGTCACTGGCCCTGCACGTACACCATATCATGATGCTTCATCCTTTGCAGGCTATGCCAAGGACAGCATTGAAAAAGTGAGTGCAGCAGGTATTATCAACGGAGAAACGATTCAAAACTCCTCCTACTTCAAACCAAATGCACCTGCAACACGTGAGGCATCCGCTAAAGTGCTGCATGTGCTTTTACAAAAAGCTGCACTGATTAACTAACAACTCAAAAGCCTCCCGAGCCGTGTAACAAGTAAAGCTGCGGTTCGGGAGGCTATTTTTAGCTTGCGCCATCATGTGCAATACTATACCGTTCCTGCCAAAGGCAGCGTTACTTTGAATACACTACCGACTCCCAGTGTACTTTCGGCTGTGATGTTTCCGCCGTGCGCTTCCACGATAGACTCTGTAATAGCCAAGCCAAGCCCCGCTCCGCCCGAGCTGCGTGTACGTGATTCATCTCCACGATAAAATCGCTCAAATATCCGCTCCAGCTGTTCTTGACTCATGCCTGGTCCATTATCACGAATTTGGATATCCGCCAACTTCTTGCTGGCGGATAAATTTACATGGATCACACCGTTTGCCAGGTCCGTATGCTGAACAGCATTGTGAAACAGATTGAGCACCACCTGCTTGATTTTATCCCCCTCTGCCAGCACCCGTACACCTGCCGTCGTATCAAAAGACACCTTACGCGTGCCTGCCAGCATGAGAAGCTGTGGTTTCATTTCCAGCAGCAACCCATCCAGCGATATGCATTCCAGCTTCAACTCCGGCGTTCGGTCCAGCTTAGCCAGCAATAGTAAGTCGGAGACAAGCTTATTCATCCGCTTGGATTCTCCATACATACTTTCCAGTGCGGACTGAAGCTGCTTGGGATTAGCTGCCGCCCCGCGAAGCAATACCTCCAAAAAACCGTGGATCGACGTGAGCGGGGTTCGCAGCTCATGAGAAGCATCCGCTATGAATCGTCTCATCTGCATCTGCAACTCCCGCTCAGCAGCAAATGAATGCTCCAGCCGTTCCAGCATTCCATTAAATGAAACCGCCAACCGGTCCACTTCATACTGGCCCTGCTCGGCGTCAAAACGCTCGTCCAGATTCCCGGCATCAATACGTTTGACTGCCTCAACCATCCGCGAAAGGGGCACCAACGTACGGCGCAGTACAGGCAGCATGAGGGCCAGACCAATCGCAAGCGCAATCAGTGACAATAAAATAAAGGTACGGAGCTGATTAATCAGCTGCTCTTGCATGGAAGTCGTGGATACGCCCATTTGAAGCAAACCTGACGAGCGGTCAGGTGGACCAAGCGGGCGGAACACAACCAGTTGCTCATTCCCCTGAGCATCCGTGATCAATTGATAGCCATGACGCATGCGCTTGTCCTGCTGCATTGCTTGATACTGCTCAGTGGTGAGACGCGGTGGGTTAAGTCCGTTTTCACTGGACAAGCTCCGGAAGGTTCCATCTGTGTCTATAGCTGCGAGCGACATATCCGGCCAAAACAGAAACGGCCCCGGCCGATTATCCCTTCGATTGTTTCCTCCCTGGGGAGCAACACCCCCGCTCTGCTCTTGCGAGTCCCTAATCAATAAATCAGCAGGAATTGAGTTTAACTGCGTTCCCATAGCATCTGCACGACTCCGATACAGAAAATCTTTCATCAGAAAATATTGTAGAAAGCCGATCAATACAAGCATCAGAGCCAAAATAAGTAATGTTCTGGCTAAAAGCTGGGACCGAAGAGAACGGAGTCCATATTTGCTCCGATATTTGCCCCCCGCCTTCATAGCAGATCCACACGGTATCCAACACCGCGCAGCGTACGAATGACCCGATGCTCCTTATCTTTAAGCTTTTCACGCAACGAGCGAATATACACCTCAACAATATTATCCTCGCCCCCAAAATCGTACCCCCATACCCGGTCCAGAATACGGCTTTTACTCAAAACAATACCGTGGTTCAGCACCAGAAACTTCAATAGTTCATATTCGGTAGGCGACAGCTCCAGCACTTGACCCTGATAGCGAATCTCCTTGCGGCGATCATCCACTTGAAAGGGGCCGTGAACCACTTCCCCCAGCAGATCGGGAAACTGGTTGCGCAAACGCGCTTCAATGCGAGCCAGCAGCTCATTAAAGCTAAAAGGCTTTACAACATAATCGTCCGCGCCGAGTTTTAAGCCCTTCACCCGATCATCCACATCATCCTTGGCTGTCAGCATGATGACCGCGATATTATCCTCCGTCTCCTTGAGACTTTGACATACCTCGAAGCCATTCATTTCAGGCATCATGACATCCAGTACCGCTACATGCGGACGAAACTCTCTTGCCAGATCCACCGCATCACTCCCATTCTCGGCGGTTTTGACTTCATATCCTTCATTAATTAGTCCAAGCTCTAAAAATTGCAAAATATGGGGCTCATCGTCGGCCAGCATAATTTTAACTCCGTGTATTGGTTTCATGGTTAATCTTCCCTTTCATAACGTCGCATTTTTTCCCCTATAAAAAGTCGGTTCATTTTTACCTGTATCTAATATACCTGAATCCCGCCGTAAAAAAAGCACCTCTGATAAGCTTTCAGCTAACGTTCAGGGAGCGCTCATAACCAATTAAGGTACGTCTGGCATGATAATAGCAAGCCGGTAGTTCACCGGGCCAAGATCAGAAGCGACTGGTCATTCCGCAGTCCTGAAGATAGCGGCTAGAACAACGGAATAAACACAAAGAATTTTCACAGGGAGTGGAATGTACATGATTAAGCAATGGTTTAAAAGCAGGGCGGATATCCCTCTGATCATCATCATGTTGATATCTGCATTTTTGAACGGATACAACATCTGGCAAGACAAATACGTTAACACCTACTACACGACGGCCGTAGCGAGCATGCTGGAGAACTTTCACAACTTCTTCTTCGCCTCACTCGATTCCGCCGGATCAGTAACGGTAGACAAACCGCCTGTCGTGTTCTGGATCCAGACCGCGAGCGCCTACATATTCGGGCTTCACGGCTGGAGCGTTATTTTGCCGCAAGCGCTGGCTCAGGTCGGGTCGGTATTGCTCGTTTACCTGCTCGTGAAACCGAGTTTCGGTACGATGGCTGCTCGATTGGCCGCCTTCGCCATGGCAACTACACCGATAGCAGTAGCGGTCAGCCGCACAAATAACATCGACGCGATGCTGGTATTCACCTTGCTGCTTGCCACATGGCGTTTGTTCAGAGGCATTAAAAATAGTAAAACCGGGCTGATTCTCGCAGCTTTCGCAGTCGTAGGCATTGCCTTTAATGAAAAAATGCTACAAGCCTATATGATCGTTCCCGCTTTGGGACTGTTTTATCTGCTGGCCTCCAAGTTTAACTGGAAGCGAAAAGCGGTAACCCTGGCAGGATCGGCCGTTGTTCTCCTAATTGTGTCACTCTCTTGGGCAGTCGTGGTGGACTCCATTCCGGCAGACCAACGCCCTTATATGGGAAGCAGCGGTACAAACTCTGTACTGAATTTGGCCTTTGGCTATAACGGCCTGTCCCGTCTGACAGGAGATCAAGGAACAGGCGGTGGACGTGGTGGCCAGCGCTCGGAGTGGAGGCAAAACGCCACAACGAATAGTAGCAATACAAATTCGGAGCAGACTCAGACAGCTACATCATCGGACGATACTACAGCAGCTGGCGACGCTGCTACTAACAACATGGCAGCAGGCGGATTCGGTGCAGGTGGCCAAATGCCGCCGGGAGGATTTGGCGACAATGGTCAAGGCGGTCCGGGCAATGGGCAAGGTGGTCCGGGCAATGGGCAAGGTGGTCCGGGTGGTCCGGGTGGTGGACCAGGCGGGAATTCCGGTGGTGGTATGTTCGGCACTGGTGAAAAGGGACCTTTGCGGTTGTTCCAATCTGCCTTGTCAGGTCAGGCAAGCTGGCTGCTTCCATTCGCATTGATTGCTTCGGTCGGTCTGCTTGCAAGCATTCGCCGTCGCAATATAACCCAAAAGCACAGAGAGGTTATCTTCTGGCTGGCCTGGCTGCTTCCCGTCGCTGCA
Organism: Paenibacillus peoriae KCTC 3763; assembly: GCF_000236805.1. Lineage (GTDB taxonomy): Bacteria > Bacillota > Bacilli > Paenibacillales > Paenibacillaceae > Paenibacillus > Paenibacillus peoriae. Next base: position 23,693 of record NZ_AGFX01000038.1, read on the forward strand.
TTTTTCAGCGTAGCCGGATTCTTCCATCATTATTACCTGATTATGCTTGCTCCGCCGATTTCAGCGCTCTTCGGGGCTGGATTCGTGGAATTGTGGCAGCAATATCGGGAGCGTTCTGGCTGGCTCTCCTGGCTGTTACCCGCAGCGGTATTGGCAACCTCGGTATTTAGCTGGTTTGTTTTGCAAAATTACAACGATACCATTGGCAGCGGCTGGTCCATCGCGGTACTAATCTTGGGGATCGTTGGCACAGCATTACTGGTAATAGCACGACTGAAATCAGAGAAGCTGACAAAATTCGCCGTCATTGCAAGTGTACTCACAATGTTCATCGGCCCTGTGTACTGGGCATTGACACCGATCACCTACGGGGGGAACAGCATGATTCCACAAGCAGGACCGTCTCAATTTGGCGGCGGTGGAGGTGGCGGAATGCCAGGAGGCAATTTTGGCAATCGAGGCCAGAGCGCCGATAAACAACAAGCTGAAGGAACTCAAACAAGCACAGACAGAGACACAGAACAGAGATCTTCTGCCCGCTCCAGAGGAATGGGTGGACCGAACGAAGGTCAAAGCCTAGATCAAAAAACGTTGAGTTATTTGCAACAGCATAACACAGGTGAAACCTACCTTTTCGCAGCAAGCAATTATTCAACAGCCGCTCCTTACATGATTGAAGCCGGACAAAAAGTGATTATTATGAACGGCTTTGTATCCTCCGATCCGGTGTATACCGTCGACAAGATCAAGGCGCTGGTCGAAAGTGGTCAGGTGAAATACTTCATGATCAATGGTGGAGGCGGCGGTGGACCAGACAGCGGTAACTCCGAAGTCACCACATGGATCAAAGAGCATGGCAAAGTAATCCCTACAGATGAGTGGAAAACAACAACTGGCGAAGCGAGTACAGATGTTCAAGCATCCGACAGCGGAAGCGACAAAACGAACAGTAATTCAAATGCTCAGGATGGCCAAGGCGGACCTGGCGGAGACGAGCGTGGCGGAAGCGGTACTTTATACGAAATCACATTATAAATTAGGGAGGAATTACTCATGAGTGAACAAATTCGTTATTCCATAGTTATACCGATGTACAACGAGGAAGCCGTCATTACAGAAACCTATCGGCGGCTAAAACAGGTCATGGGCTCGATGGGCGAGCCCTACGAGCTGATCTTCGTAAATGATGGGAGTTCGGACCGCAGCGTCCAGCTCATCAAGAAATTCAGTCTCAGAGATGACACCATTGTATTGATTGATTTTTCACGCAATTTCGGTCATCAGCTGGCCATCACCGCCGGGATGGATTATGCGGTGGGAGAGGCGGTCGTCGTCATTGACGCCGATCTCCAGGACCCGCCCGAGCTAATTGTTGAAATGGCCAGCAAATGGAAGGAAGGCTATGAGGTGGTCTACGCCAAACGGCTGAAACGCAATGGTGAAACTCGCTTCAAGAGATGGTCGGCCAGCCTCTTCTATCGTGTGCTCAAAGCCTCCACGGACATCAATATCCCGGTAGACACCGGGGACTTCCGCCTGATGGACCGCAAGGTTATAGATGAGTTAAAGCGGCTGCCGGAAAATAACCGATTTGTCCGTGGACTGGTCAGTTGGATCGGCTTCAAGCAAACTGCTGTTGAATATGAGCGCGATGAGCGGCTCGCAGGCGAAACCAAGTATCCGCTGAAACGCATGATCAAGCTCAGCCTGGACGGGATCACATCCTTTTCGATCAAACCGCTCAAGCTGGCAGGCTACATTGGAGCACTGCTGTCGATGTCCGGCTTCCTGTATCTGATGTACGTGCTATTCCTCAACTTCTTCACCGATTCCTACGTGATGAAGGGCTGGTCGTCCATGATTAGCATCAGCCTGATCTTTGACGGTGTAATCCTGATCATTCTCGGTATTATGGGCGAATATGTAGGACGGATTTATGATGAGACCAAAGCCCGTCCGCTCTACATTGTACGTGAGCATCTGGGCGGACAATACGAAAATGGACCGACACATGCCAAGAAAGTTCCTGAACAACGTGACTCTCTGTATATGCAAGGAGCCCGGGACAGTCTGATTTCTGCCGGACGTACAGTACGCGGCAACAGCGCGGTATATCCCGGCCCTAAATCCGGTCATGGAGCATAACCCATGAAAAGTCGCATTGCCCCGCTGCTTCCTATAATCCGTTTTGGCATGGTAGGACTGGTCAATACGGGCGTAGATTATATCATTTTTATGCTACTGGCCTGGGCCGGAGTTCCGGTCCTGGTGGCGCAGATCATTTCGTATAGCTGCGGCACAGCCAACAGTTATATTTTAAACAGCAAATGGACATTCAACAAACAACGATCAAACGATACTAACAAAAGCCAATTACCCAAATTTATCATCATCAACCTGATCGTATTGGGTCTAACCGCCTTATTATTACAACTGCTTCACACCGGAACCGAGCTGCCTCTTGCCTTATGCAAGCTGATTGCCACCGCAGCCGGAATGATCATTAATTATATCGGGAGCCGATACTGGGTATTTGGTTCCCCATCCCGAAAGGAAAGTGAATCTCTATGAGAAAAATTACAAAAGCCGTTATTCCAGCCGCCGGACTAGGAACCCGTTTTCTGCCTGCCACAAAAGCTTTACCCAAAGAGATGCTTCCAATAGTCGACAAGCCGGCTATTCAATATATCGTAGAAGAAGCCATCAAGTCCGGGATTGAAAGCATCATCATCGTCACGGGTCGCAATAAGAAAGCCATCGAGGATCATTTTGACAAATCTGTGGAATTGGAGCAAGTGCTGGAGAGCAAGGGTAAGTACGACCTTCTGCGCGAGGTTCAAAGCATCGGGGGCAAGGCAGTCATTCACTATATCCGTCAAAAAGAGCCCCTCGGCTTGGGACATGCAGTACGCTGTGCCCGCCAGTTTATTGGCAATGAGCCCTTCGCCGTATTGCTGGGCGATGATATTATGAATTCCTCTACCCCGGCCATTCGTCAAATGATGGATGTTTACGAGGAGACAGGCAAGCAAGTGGTCGGCGTGCGTACGGTAGATGAACAGGATGTGAGTAAATACGGTATTATTGACCCCACCCGCCAGAATGGCCTGATTCACGAGGTCGGCGGACTTGTTGAAAAGCCATCCCCAACAAATGCTCCTTCGCGGCAGGCCGTCATTGGACGGTATGTATTGGAGCCTTCCATTTTCTCCATATTGGAAAACATGTCCACTGGTGCGGGTGGTGAATACCAACTGACAGATGCGCTCCATCAGGTAGCATTACAGAACCAACTGCTTGCCCTAGAACTGGAAGGCACGCGTTATGATATTGGTGATAAGGCTGGATATCTGGAAGCCGTGCTCCACATGGGCATGCAGCGCGAAGATTTGCGCCCTATGCTGGACTCCATGATCCGCGAAGCGCTGGCTTCGCGATAAAATAGGGAAATCTCCTCCGAAATCCGATGGTTGCTGTGCAATCACAACAGTAGATGAATAAGCATATAAAACTGTACAATGTAAGAGTACAGCAGCATCGGAATCTGCTCGGCCACCCGGTCGAGGCCAAGGAGGAAAAAGCTCTTATGATACCTAAAGGAAATCTGCAAAGTAACGTGGACCGTTTCAGTGGTTTTGCCGACAACTACGATCAGCATCGCCCGGAAGCACCGCCAATCGTCGTGGAAATCATTAGCCGCTATCTGGGGCGAAACGTAGAGCTTGTTGCCGATATTGGCTGTGGTACAGGGCTTTCGACTTTCATCTGGAAAGACGCAGCTCGGCAGATCGTCGGCATTGAGCCTAACCCGGACATGAGAGAGAAAGCTGGGCGCAAGCTGAAAACAGCAGGAACGACAATGGCAGGAGCCATCTCCTTCCAAAGCGGGTTCTCCAACAGCCTGCCTTTTGAGGATGGAACTGTAGACGTCATCACCTGCTCCCAGTCCTTTCACTGGATGGACCCTGAGAGCACGCTCCAGGAAGCGGGCAGAGTCTTGGCTCAGGGTGGCGTGTTCGCAGCTTATGACTGTGACTGGCCTCCGGTGCTGCAATGGCAGATAGAGCAGACGTATACAGAGCTTATTACCAAAGCGGATACCATTTTGGAGCAGGTAACCCCTGTAGAACAACAAGCCCATAAATGGAGCAAAGATCAGCATTTGGCTAATCTGCAGCGCAGTGGGCAATTTCGCTACACCCGGGAAATTGTCTTCCACAACTGTGAGCAGTGTGACGCAGCTCGCTATACAGGGCTTGCTCTGAGTCAAGGTGGCATTCAGAGTGTCTTCAAGCTTGGCAACCGGACACTGGATGATGATTTGGCACGCTTTGTGAAACAGGTAGAGGATCATTTTCAGGGCAAAACACTGGATATCCTGTTCAGCTACCGTATGCGGCTTGGCATCAAGTAGGAAAGGAAGCAGGCCTATCTTAACTTTCCGTTCGCGACGTTGCGTTCTTTAGCACAAGTTCAAAAAAAGACTCTCTTTCGCCTCATAAACATGAGTGCGTGCAGGAGAGTCTTTTCACTTCAGTTCAGTTTGCTCACGATCAGATCAGGATGAACGAGCAGATAAAATGTGCGACAACCGATCAGGATAGTCCGTGATAATGCCGCTCACCCCGGCCTCCAGCAGACGCTTCATTTCCTCCGGCTCATTCACTGTCCACGGATGGTAGACTACACCTATTGCCAAAGCCTCAGCTACGGCCTCTGGTGTAACAGCATGCTTGTGGGCATGAAGTGCTGTGACTCCGAATTGGGCTGCATACTCCGATGGACGAACCATAATCTCGATATACAGCGCACCCGTCCTAATCTCAGGAGCGAGCTGCGCACAGAGCGCCAGCGATTCGTGATTGAAGCTGGATAGGATCACCCGCTCCTCCAGCCCGAAACGCTTCACGGCAGCAATGACTTCTTCTTCCATACCGGGATAGCGATAAATGCTATTTTTCAATTCAAGATTAATCACTGTATCAGAGGACTGCGCCAGTTCCAACAGCTCATCCAGCAGTGGCACCCGCTCGCCTCGGAATTTCTCGTCAAACCAGCCGCCAGCATCCAGCGCATTCAGTTCTTGCAGCGTAATATCCCTTACATCCAGCGGTGAACCTGTTGTACGCTTCAACGATTCATCGTGAATCAGCACCAAATGCCCATCTTGGGTACGCTGCACATCTGTTTCCATGCCTGTTGCTCCCAATTCCAGCGCGTGTCGGAACGCCGCCATCGTATTTTCAGGACATACCCCAGAAGCTCCGCGATGTGCAAAATTAATCACCTTTTCGGTCATAGTCACAGCCTGATCCCTCCTGTCAATTCACAAGAACATGATACGCGCTCATTGTTTGGGCTGTATAAACTGAGGTTACGAATAAAACCCATTCCCATTCCGCCGATCAAACGCTGCTGCCGCCGACTCTGCCAAGGGTCTGAACTTCATAGGACTCATTTTATACAAAAAGCCCGCACTGCTACTCCTGTACGCCATTACAAGAGAGAATGCGAGCTTATTTAGCTACAAATGAGACCTACCTTTGAGACTTACCTACCCTTTATAGAAGAGAATTAATGAGATCTAGCGAGACGAATAACATTCCACGATGCTTTACCCAAGTGAGATTTTACAATTCCATCCTTCAGCTTGGCATTGCCGCCATTGTGAGGCGTAACCTTTTCCCCTGCAGGGCTGTTGGTCGCTTTGAGATCGTCATGCTCCAGCACGGTATGCTCCACAATGCGGTAGCCTTCGAAGCTGCGTACATCTACCGTCAGCTCCAGCGACTCGGACAAGTGACGGTTAACCGCAAAAATGGTCAGAGCGTCTCCCTCTTCATCATATACCACAGCGCTGTCCAGATAAGGGATGTCTGTGAAATCCTTGGAATCGTATTTTTCCGAGTCCACTACAGGCATCAACGATATTCCACGACCATAACGGGACGCATGCAGGTACGGATAGAAAATCGTTTGTTTCCACGCTTTTCCGTTATTCTCGGTCATGATCGGCGCAATTACGTTGACCAGTTGGGCGAGACAAGCCATCTTCACACGATCCGCGTGACGCAGGAACGTAATCAGCATGCTGCCCACCAATAGTGCATCCTCGAAGTTGTAGATATCTTCAAGCTGCGGCGGTGCCACGGTCCATGGATCGATTTTTTTGTCCGCGTCGTTGGAATGGTACCACACATTCCATTCGTCAAAGCTGAGCATCATTTTTTTCTTGCTGCGTTTTTTCGCTTTGATATAATCGCAGGTCGAAATGACCGTTTGAATAAAATGGTCCATATCCATGGAACGTGCCAGATAATTGGCCGTATCATTGTCATGGTTGCCATAATATTGGTGCAGGGAAATATAGTCGGCCACTTCATAGGTATGATCCAGCGTTGTCGCTTCCCATTCCGGGAACGTCGGCATCGTCGAACTGGAGCTACCGCAGGATACCAGCTCAATGTCAGGATCAATCAGCTTCATGGCTTTGGCAGACTCTACAGCCAGACGGCCATACTCTTCCGCTGTCTTATGTCCGATCTGCCAAGGACCGTCCATTTCGTTGCCAAGACACCACGTTTTGATCTTGTGCGGTTGCTCTATCCCGTGACTGCGACGCAGATCACTCCAATAGGAGCCACCTGGATGGTTGCAATATTCAACTAGATTACGCGCCGCATCAATTCCACGCGTACCCAGATTTATCGCCATCATCACTTCGGAACCAACATCCTTGGCCCATTTGAAAAATTCATTCGTACCTACTTCATTGGGCTCGACCGTTCTCCACGCCAGCTCCAACTGTCTAGGTCTGGACGCGACAGGACCGACACCATCCTCCCAATTGTAACCGGATACAAAATTACCTCCCGGATAGCGAATAATTGGAACATCAAGCTGTCTTACCAATTCTTTCACATCATTACGGAAACCTCCTTCATCACTGGATGAATGAGAGGGCTCATAAATACCGCCATATACCGCACGTCCGAGATGCTCTACAAAAGAACCATAAATGCGTTTATCGACTTCAGCAATACGAAAAGATTTGTCTACAATCATTTTTGCTTTTACAGCTGCTGCCATCTAAACCATCCTCTCTGAATGCGAAAATAAAATCCGTTGTACCTCCAAGACTAACAAGCCGTTTTATTTACGATGTTAATATAACACACCATAATTATTATGGTCAATATTATTATTAAATACATAATATTTTTATTAAGTATAATGATAAACGATAAGAAATTGGTTACGCATTTCTGGATACTTCGTTTTATAAACAAACCTATTGGGCAAATAACTACTTTACTAAGTAGTAATAAATAGTCTTCCTGTTCGTTTCCATTAGAGTAAGCGGAGGGTGCTTCTACGAACAATAGCGTCCATCTGGAGCACCTCTCCTGCACAGCAGATTCAGCGTACCATGCATATGATGGTCGGATCAGACTGCAATATTTACTCTCATGCCTGCAGTCTTCGCTCCGTCTTTGGCCGATTCCAGATAGGCATTGAGCTCTTGTTCAGTCCACTCCCTGCCAGCGTCTGCACTTACTTCCTTTTTATCCTTTGGTTCTTCCCGATCTGTAATCACCGGTTCGTTATTCACTGCTTCGCTGATGCGCTCATTGATATTCGCGGCGATTTCCACGATCTTTCCATTAAGTCCTTCTGCCTTCTCACGCAAAGCCGCTGATTTTGCAGGGTTAGCGTTTTCCCAACCCTTAGCCTCGCTTCCCAAAGTGCTTTGTGCCATTTTGGCTATTTTGGCATTCTTCAACTCATTGTTTGCAGATACAATACTATGCATTGTATAGGTGATTAGACTTTGCTTCTGCTCCTCTGCAGTCTTGGGCGTATATTCTTCCCTTTTACCTTTCTGAGCTTCTTTTTTACTTTCCTCATCCATGCCTAAAGCCTTTTTTTGCTCTTCTAGTGACTGCTTTTGAATGTTCTCGTCAATTTGCTGAATCTGCTTATCTATTTCTTCCATTTCAGCTTTTACAGCTTCTGGACCGAGACCACGCTTGAGAGCATTACTTAAATAGTCAGAACGCCTCTTCATCAAATTTTGCTTTTGCTCTGTCAATTGTTGAATAACCTTGTTTTGTGGCTTGCCTATACTCTTCCTTTCAGCCTGAGCGGAAATGGAATGCCGTAGTCCAAGTCGGTTGTTATCTGTGGTGCGGAACGGCGATTGGTGAGATGATGTAAATGATACATTCATCCTAAAACCTCCTAATATATATTATTCCAGGATTTGGATAGCAAAATTCCTAAGCGACTCAAAAGCTTCACGATAGCTTCAATCATTCGCACTATGTCCTTATTGAAAACAAAGCCAAATCCATTCACAAACGAACGGATTTGGCTTTGAAAAAACAAGCATTTTCTGAAAAAGAACGAACTCGGACCAGTGCTTCCCTTAATAAAATCTGTTCAGCTTATTCGTCTTTAAAAGCAAATTCTGTTGTATCCAATCCTGAGTTGACATAACTCCCTTGGAATCAGAACTCAAAGCACTGAGCGTTTGAGCAGGCAATAAGTCTGTTAAATGAAGTGGACGCACAAATGTATATTCCTCGGCATCCTCAGATGCTTTACGTTCTTGTTCCGCTCTTTCTTTTTGCTTTGCTGCCTCGATTTTTTTACCCTTCTCTACTTCCTCTGGAGAGGTTACGCTAGCCGACCATACAGTATAGGTGCCGTCCTCATGAATAATTAAACTGCGACCAACTACATTTACACCATACATTTGCTCCATTTGCATGAACGCTGATTGATCCTCATTGGCATAATAATTAATATACCCGTACACTTTCTCTCTCAGGGCAGTATCCGTCTTCATTTTTTCCAGGATACCAGGTGCGATGACCACATCCTGTAAGCTTCCGCTTCTTCCGCGTCTGACGATCTCTTTCTCATTCTTTGGTATGTTCTCAATCCCAACCGTAAGGCCATATTTTTCTGAAATGGCTTGTGCCTCTTTTTCAGTGGCAGAAGTCAAAACTTTGTCAAAACCAACAGAAGAAGCACCAGACGTTATCTTATTTTTTTGTTGTTCTGAACGTGTTGTTAAAGAAACATTACTCATAGTAGGTAACGTAATATTCACTCAGCATACCTCCGACATTTTATTTACTATAATTATCGGTAATACTGTCAAGTTTATGAATATATTTTTATGAATTATCCATTTATGCACAAAATTTGTTTTTGCCGTGTATTGAACAGTTCAATTTAATTGCTCTTTTAAATATTTAAACAAGAAACCAGCTACTATCTCTACAAAGTTTTCTGTTTTCACTGTTGTAGTCAATATTTCTTTTACTTCATCTGTATGGTCGATGATCCTCACAAGTTCATTTTCTACATATAAATAAACCTCAATGTCAGCCTCCAGAAAACATAAAAATTTCCCAATTTCCGGGCGGCTATCGACCTCAAATGTGGTAACACATAAATCCGAACTAGTTCTTCTTAAATAAGAAGATAGATACCCTGCAGTATCTTCCGCATAGTGCATCATGCTCCATTTGGGTAAATACTCAATGTCATACAGGTTTGCAGCAGGTTCGCACGAAACGGCAAAACATTCGTAATTCTCCCCTAAAAAATATTCTTTTAATCGATTCAATAAGTTAAAAGATTCAATTTGTCCAGAAGTAAAAATGGCAATTAGAGGAATAGCTAATGAAGCAGTTGCATAGGAGTTATAGTGAATAATATTTCTTTTATAACTCCAATGCCATAATTTTATATTAATAGATTGAACGGGGGAAGGAATGTCAAAGAAGGACTCTCCAACATATACAATGTTCATTTGATATTCCGAAGCAATTCGATAGATACAGTCGAACATCTTCTCATTCATTAGAGCATCATCAATTATTATGGTGTTAAATTTATGTTTATCTAATGAAGTCAATTGTTCTCTAACATAAGCAGCTATAGCTTTAGGCTCATACACGAAGATAGCTTTAAAATGAGGAAAATACAAACCATTATAGTCTAACAAAGCATTCGGCTTCAGAAAAATAAATGCACCCGTAATCCAATCAGGAGATTCTGATACTGGTAATACATATCCGGTTAGATTATAATTTTTGGCGTTCTGAAGTAATTGAATCTTTACATCATCAATATAACTTGAAGAGGCATCATATAGAATTTTAGAAATATAAGCAGTTATAAACGGAGCAGCATAACTGTTGCTATTTGAACAGATCATTGATCCGAAAAACGGTAGACTTAATTCGTGCATTGCAGATGCAGTAACATCAATTCCCTCATCAGAGTAATAATTAAACACATAATCATTTTGTGATAATTGTTGACTGGTATGACACTTTACACCCACTACATTGGATAGGGATGCCGGGTAAGTAATATAACCATCATTGTGACATGCACATACAATGATTAAGCCAGCTTCAACGAGTCGGTTTATTGTTTCACGCATCTGCTTTTTTTCATTTAGATAAGTGCTTCCCAAACTTACATTGACGACATCTATATTATGATCCGCACACCAATGAAGTGCGGCATAGAACTGAACTGGCTCTCCTTTTAGATGATGATTCAATATTTTGATACTACTAATTTTCACGTGAGGATTATATTTGAGAACAATAGCCGCGCATAACGTTCCGTGAGAGAGCCCCATTTTGTCATTTGCTCGAACTGTTGTTCCCAAATTTCTATCAATTTCAATATTATAATCAAGGTGAATTCCCAGTTCATCAGCTGAAACACCGTCATCAATAATCGCTATGTGAACTTCCCGAGGCATTTGCAGCATCCTCTCGTATCTAATCAACAACATGTATTGAACCTACTGGAACAAGAGATTAACCTGTTTTGTGATTACTCCCTCAATTCCTTTTAAAGATCGAAAATGCCCCTGTACGACATCTTCCTCAGGTATCAAGATATTAAATTTCCGTTCAATCTCGGTAAATAAATAGAGCAAATCGCGGGGAGCGAGACCAACCCGTTCCCCCATCAAATCCTCATCCCAGTAGCTGGAAACCAACTTCGTTTCATCTACTTTGAAAAGCTCGAAGAACAATGTGTTGAGAGTAGCGGCAACATCTAGTTTAGTCATGATAAAGCCCCCCCTTAATCATATTGTTATTGTTTGTGCATTCCGTATAAGTTTATTCTCCAGATATTCAAACATCTTCATACCATCATCCGTATTCAAGCTGTCAAAAACGGGGATGCAACAATCTCCCAAATCTCTTACTTTTGAGTCTACTAGTTCTGTTTTTAACGTGACAAAACTATTCTTTTGTTCTCTTTTGCTGGAATTGAGATCAAGCTTATGGTTAGAGAAATTAAAACAATCCACTTCAAAGCCCAGCTTATATTTCACAGATGTATATATGTTCTCCAAATACAGTTCATTAATATCTTCATATAACAGACTTAAAATAGCCGCATCCGGCGTCACAGCATTGGCAATCTCGAACGCCAGTACACCAAACTTATTGGTCAACTCGTTATTGTAGGGCATAATCCCTCCTGGTATACCGAGAAGAATTAAATCCGGTTTCTCAGTCATCTCAATTCCTTTGCATAGACGATTAAAAAGCAAAACTTTTTGCCACTCCGGGAAGGAATCAAACATGATTCGGGGAAAAGAGTGAAAACCAAAAAGCTCGCAGCCTGTTCTTGTCCCAATCTGTGAAATTTTATATCCTCTTTGCATAAAATGATTTCTTAGACAAAGCTGGATATCGAATTTATTCGTATGCTCGTATACCCCTGCCACCATCAACACCGGGGTCTGAATGGTCGTCAGTCGTTCATCCTCAGTATCAATTAACTCTGATAAATGTTCTTGCTTATGTTTAATAATATCGACTACATTGATAAGTGAACTCCCCTGTGCCAAACACATGTCCTGAAGCTTACAGTAAGCTTCAGGATTAAAGGGGTAAAGACTAACAATCGTTTTTTTAGCCTCCAAAACTGGAAGAATTTCTGCCAGAATCAACTCGCTCATATCGAAGCTCACATCAGGATTAGGTATAAGTACTACATCATAATCACAGTACAATGAAGAAAAATTGCTACTTGTCTCTATATTTTGAAACTCTTCACCGTAATTGGACTCCTTATTCAAGACTCCCAATCCTGGCGGAGAAACCACCCCAACCACATCAAATTCAACAAGCATATGACGGTACCTCAATAAAGGCAAGGACTCTCCATTATAAGGAAAAACAACTGTTCTTTTCTTCATTAAGACTCTCCTCCGTCTCTGCTTGATCTTCAAAATCACATCCAAGTTCCCTCAATGTACAGTAAGTCATCAGAATATCAGCGACGTAATTCTTTACATTCTGGCATAATTCCATTCTTAATGGCCCAGACAATTCCCCAATTCCATCCGCCGCTGCAGCACATTGATTGCACATTCGAAAAGCCCAGCAGCTTCTGCATGCTTCTTCCGTCAACTTTCCTAGATTGAGAATTGATCGAACTTTCTCAAAATTAAATCCCTCGTATACATCACCGATTCGCATCACTTGGGAGCTTTCACTTACTCGCTCGCAAGGATATAATTGCCCCTCCACATCAACGAAAAGTCTTTGTGCTCCCGGTACACATGGGCCGGAAGGATGATCTTTCTTGAACTTTGATGTCGGTAGCTTCATTCTCTTATGGACATTCTCTTTAATCTGCGAAAATGTAGGCAGGACCAGTTTGGAAACATGCCGTTCATCTAATTTTCCAAGTTTCCACAAATACATTTTAAATAACTCGTAGTTTACATTCTTCTGATAGTTCTCGCTAAAGGAAACTGAGTCATTACGGTAGATGTCATTAATAATGGCTGATGTAACCAGAAATTCCTTTACCGTATGATATGTTCCAAAAAAATCGCTTACACAAGAATAGTCATTAAGGGGATCAATAACTGTATTGAAATTAATTTTTTCTACATAATCAGGGTGTCTTTCCTTAATCATCTCAATATTATTCATAATATCAGCAAATGTTCCACGCCCACTAACTCCATACCTGCGGTTTTTATCATGCAGCAATTCCGGACCATCCAGACTAATCGTTATATTCACTGAATTTTCGCTTAGAAAATCAATCACTTCTGGAGAAAAAAGAGTGGCATTAGTAGTAATACTAAAAGTTAAATTTTTACCAAATATATTTTTTTTAGCATATTCAATACAGTCACGAATTAGCGGAAATTCCAGTAACGGCTCTCCTCCATAAAAGCCCAAATTAATAGTGGATGAATCCGCTGAATGGAGAATCAAAAAATCAATGGCTTTAAAGGCTACCTCCCGACTCATCCGTTTATTCGTATGCGTTCGATTCGTATAGCTACCTGAGTACACACAATATTTACAACGCAAGTTGCAATTCTGAGTCAATTGCAATGCCATGGTATATAGCTTTCGATCTAAAATAGATTCAAGCAATTCATCCGCTGGATGAACCATAATAAAATCTCGTTCGCCAGTGAGATATCCTCTTTTTCTTAATGCATCTAATTCCGGTGTTGTCTTATTATTGTCCTCCATAAAAGTTTTTACAGATTCATATGTAACAGGATCCACGTTAATCAGTTCATTGGTGTTCGTATCATATATATAGCAAGCCTGCACTGTCCTAAATAAGTAAATTAACGGTGTATCTCCAGACATTATAATCACTCCTCGCTTATTTTTTTAATACAGCCAAGGAATAATAGCTATTCCTTGGCTGTAAGTAAATGGCAAGCAGCAGTTCTAGCTAGAGGGCACTAATGATATAGAACGAATTGTAGGTTTGGAGATATCTTGCATAGTTCAGAGCAGAAGAATTCGTCGAAGAACAAGTGCAGTTATAGCAGCCACATGAAGCACAAGAACATGCTGCATAGGCTTCCAGTGTTTCAGGCATTTCCACTTGTTTTTTTCCAAGTTTTCTCACCTTGATTACCTCCCTTCATTTTATTCAATCTATTGATAATTACCTTTGAAATACAAAGGCAATAGATTGGCGAATTTAATTTGATGCATTTGTTGAAATGACTGCAAAATTTAGGTTCTATTTACTGAACGCCATTGCTACTTGACGGTATTCTTTATGATCCTTCCAAGATTCATTGTTATTTTCATACTGTATTACACTACCGTTGGAAAGCAACAAAATTTTATCAGAACGTTCAAGTAAGTCTAAATGATGCGTAACCATAATGATGGTATTATTTTTCAATCTTGATTCAAGCAGTGCATATAAGCTCGCTTCTGACTCAGCATCCAGATGAGTATCGGCTTCATCCCAAATAAAAATGGCTTTCTCATGAGCCAAAGCTCTGGCTAATGCCAACTTTTGTCTCTGACCACCAGATAATCGAGAGCCATTAGGACCAATTTGGTAATCAAGGGAATGAGAATTAACAAATTCCGTTAAACCACTGTCGTTAACAGACCGACGTAAATCAGCTTCACTCAGGTTAGTATAAAGCTTCACATTTTCCTCAATGCTTCCATCAAAAAGATAGAAATGCTGATCTAAAACAGAGAAGTGGAGACGGTAATCTTGTATATCAAGATTCCTAATATTTGTACCATTTAGAGTGATTTCTCCACCTTTTGTCTCGTAAAAACGTAATAGTAAATTTAGAAGTGTAGATTTGCCAGAGCCATTTGCACCCACTATTGCAACTTTTTCTCCAGTCTTAATTGAGAAGTTAACATCCTCCAAGATTTGATTTCCTGTACCATATGAGAAACTAACATTCTCAAATACAATTTGATCACATGACTCAAAATCCTGAGTTAATAAAAAATCACGAGTGATTGCATTACTTTCCTGTTCAAGCTTTAGAAAACTATAAAACCGCTTTGTTGAGGGTAGGATACCTGAAAAAATGTATTTTAAATTTACAATTGCAGCGATCGGGGTAGTGACATAGCTACTATAGGTGATAAATGCAAAAATCCCCCCTACAGTTAACTGCAAGCTAAAGAACATGCTTCCACCGACAATATAAAGGGCAGTAGTTAAAAACTGCATAATTGTCAGTTCAAAGGTAGTATTGAAAACATCCATCATAGATGATTTCTTTTCGATTTCAACTATATTATCAATTTTTCGCTCAAATTCTTTTTCTTTGTAACTAGCACATCCAAATATACGAGATTCCCTAATGCCTCCAAGCATGTCTCCAAACCAATGTGCATATTCATAACTCCTTTTCAGATAGCTGTTCATAAGTTGCTCTTTCTTTCGAGAAAATTTATAGGTAATTAGAATCTTTAAAGGAATAAAACTAAGAACAATTAATGTCATCTTCCAACTAATAAGTAATAATCCAATCATTCCACCTAAGATACTAAAAATTTGTGTGACGACAAAGAATACATAATCGTCGGTTACTCTAGACATATTTTCAATATCTTGATTCACATTATTTAAAGTAGATGTGTTGTTTACATTTTTAAAATAAGCAATTTTTATACGCTGAATATGTGAATAAGCCTTTTGATACAGATCCTTTTTAATTTTGGCACTAATTCGGGTTCTTACCATTTCTTTGAACAAGTTCATCCCTTTATCAATGCAGAATAAGAACAATATAGCTGAAGAGTATAGAAGAACAGCTTTAAAATTTTGTTTTAATAATCCCTCATCCATAATGCGTTTACTAATAAGCGGCATAAGCAGATTGGCCAGACTCGAAACAATAATAAAGCTGACCAACATAACTACTGCTTTAATGTGCGGTTTGAACAAACGAACTAGCTTTTTCATGGCTTCTTGGTTATCCATGAAAAACTCCCCCCAAATGATCGTTCACTATCATAATAAGAATTTCGAAGATCTGTAACTTATGCTCATTGCGATTAATTTCACTTAAATACAGACTACTTGGTAAGCACTTTCAAAAAACGACAGAGTATCAACTTGCGATATCTTCTCCCCATCGCATAAACCTACCCAGTACTCCCTCCCCCCTTGGGTATGCTAACTTTTCACTCTTATTATAAAAGACAATTCAAATGTTCAATTCGCAACAGTTAGGAAGAAAAAATATCAGTTCAAAACTATATGGATAACAATTTTTTTGAAATTATTAGTTACTTTCCCTTTATTCTCGGAATGAACTATCATGATCTTCGTTCTCCTCACTCTGTAAAAATAATTTCAGTGCTCTACGCCTAGCACGGGTTAAATAGGAACGGATATTTGCCACAGGGACATCTATAACCTTGGATAACTCTGTATCAGTTAATTCTAAAATATATTTATTAATTAACAGTAGTTGATCCCTCTCAGACAACAATCCTATGACATTCCCTAATTGTTCATATTCCTCCTTCAAATTATATTTTTCCTCGATACTCAATTGAGAATCAGCTATATATTCCGCTCCTTCATCAAGCAATCCATAGGTGCATTTATTTTTTTCATTTGAACACTTCTTTGCGTAGTTAAACGAAGTATTACGAATTGTATGTATAATGTATGAGGCTCTTTTACAAGAATTTAATGATTTTAAAATCGGAATTTTTTTAATTAATCGAATAAACGCTTCTTGAATCAAGTCATCCGTAATGGTGTAGTCTTGAGTGATTTCGTAAGCCTTTGTTTTCATAATTGAATAGAACTTTATGTATAATTCTGTGAAAAAATCGATGTCCTCTTGTTTATCCGACTTAGAGATAATAATGAGGAGCACAGGCTTCCCTCCCTACCTATAATAATTTCCTTGATCATTCAATTGGATTTTATTGATATAATTAGGATAACTCTGTATGCATTTGGAGAAGTTTTTGCATTGATAACAAGAGTAAACTATCTACTCGAAGTAAAGATAAGAACCATAGAATTGAGACTGGTAGGTATTCCGGTGAAAGAGGTGTTGAAGCAGTTAAACATCCGGAATAAGACACAATTGAAAACCTGGATGCGATGGTATCACGGCGGTGAAATGCATTGGCTGGAGCAACCTGTGAGCTATGGCAAAAGACCGTAGCACGGATCAGAGCTGGAGAAAGCTTCAGGTGGAAAAACGTCTCCTCAAGCAGCAGATCGACTTGCTAAAAAAGTACAAGGAAATGAAAAGGAGGTGTCACCAGCAATCGTCATCACATAGATGGAATTGAGCCGAGGAGAACTACGGGTTAAGGAGGGATACCGAGAGAGAACGGCGCTGCTTGGAAGGGAACAGACAATTAATCACAAGTGTGTACAGCGGATTATTCAGCGCGAAGGGCTACAGTTCCAAATCAGGGTGAATAAGCGTAAGCCAACCTGATAGCCTGCGCATATCATGGAGCATCAACTAAGGCGTCAATTTGGGGCCAATGCACCCACGCAAATCCGCTGTTCGTATTGTGACATTAGCCGGATACAAAATTATCGATCAGATAGCGTTTAATAGGAACATCAAGCGTTTTCGATGACCCAAAAGGGGAATCGCGTTGTTTTTCACCATATACATGTTTGAGCGGGATATAAACGCTTATGTTTACGCTGTTCCTCCAGTAAGTGCATCATCTGTTGTTGAACGCTTCTGGTCTGCTGCGTTGCAAATGCAGGATGGGCAAGGTTGCATGTTTCCAAAGGGTCGTTGGTTAGATTATACAATTCATATTCGTCATGATCCGGTTGTGTTTTGACCTGTGTAGCCCATTTAGAATATGGTCCGCAGGTATGATCACCCACGGGCCGTATAGTTACATCCTTCACTCCTGGTTGACTCCAGAATTGGGTACTGTCAAAATAGCGGTTAAACTTCCACAGTTCCTGCACACCATCTCTTTGCAGGGGCGCAATGACCGTCTCGATATGATTGGGCTGAATAACAGACGGATATGGCTCTCCCAGTATATTGATCTGCCGCTGGCCTCGGGTAATATCGTCATCAGTCATAAAATAGATCGGCTGGTTAGCTACTTCACCTTGGTTCTGTCCTCGGATAACAGGCGTAAGGTCACGTCCCACCAGCGGACGAGCTTCACTAAAGCTGTTTTGCAGACGGCTCTGGATCGCAGTGCTGTCAACGTTCGCCAGTCCAAGCATGGTAGGCAGAAGATCCACATGGTTGGTTAGCCCATGCTCGCTTTGATACTGAGGAGACAGGTGCCTGTTATGGATGACCAACGGCACGTGCACCATCTCTTCATAGGCACAATAAAATTTTTGATGGAGATTGCCGTGAGCGCCTAGCAACTCTCCATGATCGGATGTAAAAATCACAATGGTATTATCATAAAAAGAAGAACGGGTCAGCGCTTCAAATACCTTAAACATTTGGCGATCCGCATTTTTTTGCAATTGGTAGTATAGCTTGCGGTAAAAAGGCTGATCCAAAATAGGCTGTACCGCTTTAGGGTAAATATCCCGATAGCTTGCCTGACAGCGCGGCTTGGTGCCCAGCCATTCGTTGATTGTCGGAGGAGGAGCGACTGCCGGCATCGGCTCCACCTCGAATCGAAACATAGGTAATTGTGCAGTAATCGCACCGTATAGAACAATGTCATGCGGGTTCACAAATGAAGCTACGACCAGCCAGGGCTTGGCATGGTGATCATACTCCTGCTGACGGTCAAGGGCTTCGATAAGCTGGGTGGTGTCCGCAGCATATACCTCGTCTCTCCCGCTTAAACCAAAACCCGCAGAGGAACCGGAGTTTCGCGGGTTTCGCCCGTGCGGCTCCGGACCGATCCATCTGGAAAAGCCGAAGTTATCCAGGCGGTCGGCTTGATCATATAAATTTTCCCGTTTTCTGTCGGGTACACCCGTCAGCGGATGATAGCTTGGGAGAGCTTTGTGCGTACCCGGAATGATTATATCCTCATCGGATATATGCCATTTTCCTTGATAATAAGTTTGGTATCCAGCTGCGCGAAAATAATCCCCCATAGTAGGCACCGAGTTTCTATCCAGCCAGAACATGTCGGAGTCGAATGGCCCCTTGGCCACTCCGTCCGTCTGAGTGACTCCGTGGAGGGACGGATAATGGCCGGTAAACAAGGTAGTCCTGCTGGGGCTGCATGCAGCGCTTCCTATATAATGTCTGTGAAACTCCAGTCCATGAGATCTCAAGATCCCTTGCGTAACCAGATTTTGTCTGCTCCATTCTTTGATCTCCGGGTTTTCATAAACGGCAGGATAACGCTCCTGATCCACAAGGAGTATAAGAAAGTTAGGCCGTTCTAAGGAGCCGGACAACCGTGAACTATCCTTCATATACACACATCCCAGGTTCGTTTTACCCTAAGAATATGTTCTATGCCCCTACTTAATCCCTGAAATTGTATAGTTCTCGATAATATACTTTTGAAAAACAATGAAGATCATCATGATCGGTAGCACCATGAAGGTCGAGCCTGCCATCTGGAGCGCGAATTGGCTTTCGTTCTGTCCCTTAAGCAGTGAGAGGCCGACGGACAAGGTATACAACTTCTCGTCGTTCGCAATAATGAGCGGCCACAGAAAGCTGTTCCAGCCCCCAATAAAGGTCAGGATGGCCTGCACTGCCAAAATCGGTGTCGAGATCGGCAGTACAATTTGCAGAAAGGTTCGAAATTCGCCTGCCCCGTCCAGACGCGTCGCCTCCAGCAATTCTTCGGGAATATCCGACATGAACTGCCGGAACAGGAAGATGGCGAATGCTCCTACCAGACCAGGCAGGACGATCCCCATCATGGTATTGGTCAATCCCATCTGGTTCAAAATCAAATACACGGGAATCATCGTTACCTGCCCCGGAATCATCATTGTGGCCAGCACCAGATAGAACAGAAAACCTCTGCCCTTAAATTTGAATTTGGCAAACCCGTAGCCTGCCATGGCGTTCAGGAATAATCCGAAAAAGGAAGCTAATACAATTACCAGCGTATTGGTCAGATAGGTGCCAAAAGCCATGCTATCAAACAGAATCTTAAAATTTTCCAACGTGAAATGCTGCGGCCAGATAGTCGGAGGAATTTGGGTTACCTCGCCCTCGGTCTTAAAGGAGGATAAAATCATCCACGCAAAAGGCAGCACCATCAACAGACCTCCCACGGTCAGGAGAATTGCCACGAACCATTGAAATGTTTTTTCACCACTGCGCGAATTGGCGCGGGCTTGTTGAACAGCTGTTTTCACGTTCATCACCTCTCTCTATCAGGACTCCGCTTTATTTTGCAAGCGGAACTGAATCAGTGTCACCGCGATGATCGCAAAGAACAGAATAAATGATCCCGCCGCGGCATAACCGAATTTACTAAACTGGAAGCCGTTATTGTATATAAACAGAGATGCTGTCAGCGTGCCGTCAAGCGGTTTCCCTTTGGTCATGACGAACGGTTCCTCGAAAAATTGCAGCCAGCCGATCATCGTCGTAATGGAGACGAAGAAAATAGCGTAACGGAGCTGCGGAAGGGTGATATAACGAATTTGCTGCCATGTGTTGGCCCCGTCAAGCTGAGCCGCCTCATAGTAAGAGCCCGGAATCCCTTTGATGGCCGCAATAAAAATAATCATATTCAAGCCTATGCCCCGCCAAACCGCCAACACAATCAGCGAAATTTTCGCCACGGTCGGATCGGTCAACCATGGAACAGGGCCGAGATTCACCAGGCCAAGCACATAATTGAATAATCCGAGCGTCGGATTATACAGATAGCTCCATACCACTGCTACCGCAACCACATTCGTTACGGACGGCAGATAGAACACGACGCGGAATACTTTGAAAGCACGGGATTTTCCCATATTAATCAGGATTGCAATGCTTAGCGAAAATAACAGCACCAACGGAACACCGATAATGACGAAAAACAGAGTATTCCCCATGGATTTTATAAATGAAGGGTCTAACAGCACATTCCTATAATTTTCCAGTCCAATAAAGCGAATATGATCATAATTAACCAGTCCGGAAAGATCCATATCCGTGAAGCTGATCACGAGCGCCAGTAGAATCGGCAATAGTGAAAACAGCGCCAACAGGATAATGGAGGGGCCGATAAACAAGTATGGCGCAAGCTTCTGCGAGCTTCCTTTCATGTCTTCACTCCCTTTGACATTGGCGGATACGGATCATTATTTTTTCATAATACTTGCAGCCTGCTGATTAAAGTCATCCATTTCCTTCTGGACGTCGGCATGACCGCGGTAAATACGTTCAAAGCTCTTGATGAATTGCTGAGAAACCTCTTCCCATGCTGCCAGTTGTGGCAATGCTGCGGAGTGGTCGAGCTGTTTGCGAATCGTTTGAAGCATCGGATCACTCTTTAGCTTGGCATCGTCCCAGGACTTGGTAGCAGCAGGCAGGGTACTGGACAGCTCCATCCATTTCAGCTGCGTTTCCGGTTTGCTCATGAAAGCCAGGAATTTGGCCGCTTCCTCCGGGTGCTTGCTAAACTGCATAATCGAAAGGTTCGACCCGCCCAGAACAGACAGATTGTTTACTTTGCCGGGAAGCTCGGCTACATTCCATTTGCCTTCCAGCTCCGGCGCATTATCCTTGATTTGCTTAATCATAAAAGGACCGCTGATAAACATCGGAACGATGCCGTCACCTTGCAATCCTTGAATGGAGTCTATCCCAAGATCAAGGGCATTGGAACCGTTTTGGAAAAAGGTGTTCAAATACTTCACCGCCTCTACAAACGGCGGCTGGTTGAATAGCGGATTCCCCTGCTCATCGATCAGCTTGGAACCGTTCTGAAGAGCGAACATAAAGCCCAGAGACTGCTCTTTCGCATTAATGGCAATACCGTATTTCCCTTTGCCACGCGCTGCCAGCTTTTGAGCAGCATCGGAAAGCTCCTCCCACGTTTTCGGTGCTTCATTATATCCGACTTGCTTCAATAGATCTGAACGGTAGAACAAAATTTTCGTTTCGGTATACCAAGGAACACCTACAAGTTTTCCTTCAAATTTTGCCGTATCCACAGCACCCTTGAAGAAATTCTGCGGCCCCAGCTCAGGGTATTTGCTGACATAAGGAGTGATGTCCGCCAATGCACCCGCAGCCGCAAGCTCAGAAACCCAGGATGTCCCCAGCTGAACCACATCCGGACCGGATTTGGAAGCAACCGCCGTCAGCAGCTTATCATGAGCGTTATCCCAAGGCAGTGCCTGCACCTCTACGTGAATATCGGGATTTTCTTTCTCAAAATCCTTCACAATTTCAGGCAGCAGCTTGCCTTCTGCTCCCATTCCCCACATGGTAATGGTTGTTTTGCCGTTTGCGTCCTTGCCGGACGACTCATCCTTGGACGAACAGCCAGCGAGCGCGCCTCCCAGCAATAAAGTGCTTGCCAAAATGATCCCTAACGTTCTTTTCATCATACGAATTCCTCCCGAGATGACCGAATGGTTATAGCATACCGTTATAGCAATTATGTTCCAATATCTATGGATCATACTTATTAATAGAAACGTTTCGATAGTCATTATAAAACAAATTGAAACCGTATTCAATAGGTATATTATTTTTTTATTTTGCCAAAACAACACCCTTGTTTTATCTTAAACACGTTACTTTTCTCATTAAACAACCTCCAATACGGATTTGACTCTCGATTTGAAAGCGTATATAATCCAAATGAGTTTAACAATAGAAACGTTTCGATTAATAATACAACCGAATATTATGCATCTATACTAAGCTATTAGCCTGTTCAGCACTTTTATGAAACCAATTTCGCCAACAAATCTCATGAATCTGAAAAAGAAAGCTGTCTACCAACGCAGCTTACGGAGGATTATGATGGAACAACAACTAAATTCCTATTTGCAAAGCATGACCCTTGAAGAAAAGGTCGACCAGTTGCTTCAGCTTGTGGGCGCCTTTTTTGAAGATGCCGGAACAGACGGCCAAATTACCGGGCCTATGGCTTCTCTTGGCATCACCGGGGAAACCATCCACAACGTCGGTTCCGTACTTGGCCTCGCAGGAGCCAGGGAAGTGATTCGTGTACAGCAGGCTCATTTGAGCAAAAACCGTCTGGGCATTCCACTTCTAATTATGGCAGATATTGTACACGGCTTCAAAACGATTTTTCCGATACCTCTGGCTATAGGTTGCTCCTGGGATATGCGACTTGCAGAAGAGAGCGCTACCATTGCTGCGAGGGAGGCAGCTGTGTCGGGGATACACGTTACTTTTGCCCCGATGGTCGATTTGGTGCGTGACCCGCGCTGGGGCCGTGTTATGGAATCTACAGGAGAAGACCCTTACCTCAACAGCGAATTTGCCCGTGCGTTTGTACGTGGCTTCCAGGGCAAGGATCTGACGAACGATACAGACCGGGTGGCCGCGTGCGTGAAGCATTTTGCCGCATATGGAGCTGGCGAAGGCGGACGGGATTACAATACTGTCGATCTGTCCGCATGGCAGCTGCGAGAGTATTATCTTCCCTCCTACAAAGCCGCGCTGGATGAAGGCTGTGAAATGGTGATGACCTCCTTCAATACCGTGGAAGGTGTAGCCGCAACGGGCAACAAGCGCCTGATGCGCGATTTGCTTCGCGATGAATGGGGCTTTGATGGTGTACTCATCTCGGATTGGGCCGCTATCAAGGAGCTGATCCCCCACGGCATCGCCGAAGATGAGCGCGAGGCAGCACAGAAAGCATTGCTGGCAGGCGTGGATATCGAAATGATGACCTCCTGCTATAACGGGCATCTGCCTGAGCTGGTTCGCAGCGGACAGCTGGACGAAGCACTCGTCGATGAAGCGGTGATGCGTGTGTTAAAGCTCAAGCAAAAGCTGGGCTTGTTCGACAATCCGCTGCGCGGCGCGGACCCTCAGCAGGAGCGTGAGGTTGTGTTCTGCGATGCTCACCGGGCGGTGGCCAAGGAACTGGCGATCAAGTCATGCGTGCTGCTCAAAAATGATTCCGTTCTTCCATTGAAGCGCAGCCAGCATATAGCGTTGATCGGACCGTTCGCAGAGAGCGGTGATATCCTCGGCTCGTGGTCCTGGAGCGGTTCGCAGGATGAAGCGATTCGTGTGGCTGATGGCTTCCGATCAAAAATATCCTCCTCGCTGCTCGCGGTCGCAACAGGATGTTCTATAGAAGATATCACCGAAGAGCAATATGTAGAAGCTCTGCAGGCTGCCAGCCAAGCAGAAGTGATCGTGCTGGCGCTTGGAGAGCGCTCGGATATGAGCGGTGAAGCAGGCAGTCGCTCGAATATTCGCCTGCCCCAAGCCCAGTTGGAGCTGGTAAAGCACCTGAAAACACTGAATAAGCCTATGGTAGCCGTCTTGTTCAATGGTCGCCCATTGGACCTGCACGGTGTCATTGAAGAAGCAGACGCCGTGCTGGAGGCTTGGTTCCCCGGTGGCGAAGGCGGCGCAGCGATTGCCGATTTGCTGTACGGCGATGCCGAGCCTACAGGTCGTCTGACGATGTCCTTCCCGCAATCGGTTGGACAGGTGCCCGTGTATTACAATCATTTTAATACAGGACGTCCACAGCTAGATCCGAATACCAAGGAACGCTACGTGTCCCAATACCTGGACGTACCGAACGAACCTTTATTTCCGTTCGGATATGGCCTGAGCTACACCGAAGCAGCTTATGACAGCGTACAGCTTTCCAGCGAAACCCTTATACCCGGTCAGGCGCTGACGGTTAAAGTACGGGTAAAAAATATAGGAACTCGTCCCGTCGAAGAAACCGTGCAGTGCTATGTCCGTGACATCAGCGGAGATACGGTTCGCCCGATGAAAGAACTGAAGGATTTCCGCAAAGTCCTCCTTACCCCAGGCGAAAGCCGGGAAGTCGAATTTGCATTGACCGAGCCGCAGCTGCGCTATCATCATGCAGACCTGAGCTTTAGCAGTGATAGCGGTGAGTTTGCCGTCTTTACAGGACCTAACAGCCGGGATACGACCGAAGGGCGTTTTCGGTTAGTGGAAGAAACAGGAAAGTGAGGCGCAACCTTTGATGAATACAAGTCTGGATCAAAATATTCTTCTGCGGGCAGGCGACCTGTCCTTTACCTTCCTGAGCAGTGGTGATGTGTACAAAATCGCTCATGGCTCAACCATGATCAACCAGTTGCTGACCAATTCGGTCGACGGTTCCCTGAACAATCTGTACTTGAGACTGTACCGTCCGTCCGGCGTGAGCATCGCTCCCCTGCTTGGAGTTCGTTCACCTGGAGTGATCCGCCAGACGGATCGGCAGATTATTTGGGAAGGCTTCACCGCTGGTGTAGGCTATCAGGTAGCCTTTACACTAAGCAGTCTGGGAGTATGGTTCTGGGATATAGTCCTACAGGGCGATGACGTTGAGGCAGATATCGTGTACGGTCAGGATGTCGGCATTGCGGATACCGCTGCTGTACGCAGTAATGAAGCTTATTTGTCTCAATATATTGACCATACGGTCTACCATGACGAACAAAGAGGCTACACGGTTTGCTCCCGCCAAAATCAGCCGCAAAGTCAGGCATTCCCTTACCTTCAGCAAGGCTCGTTAACCCGTACCGTCGGCTACTCTACGGACGGATTTCAGTTCTTTGGACTTTCGTACAAAGAAACGAATGAGCCGGAAGCACTGCGCCGCGACTCGCTCGCCAATGAAGTGTACCAATACGAATTCGCCTATATTGCATTGCAATCCGAGCGGGTGAAGCTTGCTGGGGAAGCTCGCTTTACCTTTTACGGCCTGTTCCGGCCGAATCATCCTACTGCAGTAACGAAGCTGGAGCATCAGGAACTGGTGACAAAAGCACGCAAAGAAGTCGCTGCCATTCTGACCATCGCTTCTGATGCCGCCATCCCGGCACATGCCGCAGGTAATTTACAGGCAGTGCATGTAGCTCCAGCCCCAACGATCGGTGAGCCGCTGCACACCCTGGACCTGACCGATGCCGAGGTGGAACAGCTTTTCCCGAAACGGCAGGAGGAAGAACGAGATGGCGATGCACTACTTTCCTTTTTCACGGACAGCTATGAGCATGTCGTACTCAAATCCAAAGAGCTTCGTGTAGAACGTCCCCACGGGCATATTTTAATGGGTGGACATTATACAGGAGGCAATAAAGAAACGATTACTACCACCTCCTATATGTATGGAGTGTTCAATTCCCAACTCGTCATCGGCAACACGAATTTCAACAAAATGATCACAAACACGCGTAATGCGCTTAACATTCCCAAAACATCCGGGCAGCGTATCTATGTCGGAATCGAAGGGAAATACCGTCTGCTCACGATGCCTTCCCTGTTCGAAATTGGCTTTAACTATGTACGCTGGTATTACAAAACCACTGACGACACGCTCATCATTACCAATTATACGAACGCCGACACACCAGAAGTACGGCTTCACATGCGCTCGGCAAGCGGCAAGGCCTATCCGTTCCTTGTGACTCAGCAGCTATCCATGCATGTGAACGAATATGAGCTTCCGTTTCATATGGAACGCGAAGGCGATGCTCTGCTCTTCCGGGCAGACTCCGCTTCACTGAGCGCCGAAGCCTACCCGGACCTGCTGTACCACATGCAGGTAAAAGGCGCTCCGCTACAGCAAGTTAGCGGCGCTCGCGCACTGCTGCAGGGCGCAGCCTGCCCTGATTCATCGCTGGTCGTGCTGGAGCTGGGCGATAGCAGCGAATGGACCTGCACCGTGCAGGGCTGGCTGCATGGGCGCTCGGCCGGGAAAAACCAGGCGCGAAGAGAGCGCCGCGTCTCCTTTGAGGACGAGCGTGAGCGCTATCGCGAATATTTGGCCGCGCTTATGAACGGTTTCCATCTAACGCAGGGCGGTCATGAAACCAGCGAGCTATTCCGTGTGAACGCGGTGGCCTGGTGGTATACCCACAATATGCTTGTCCACTATTCCGTACCCCATGGTCTGGAGCAATATGGCGGGGCAGCTTGGGGAACGCGTGACGTATGTCAGGGACCAGTGGAATATTTCTCAGCCGTACAAAAGTATGATGAGGTCCGTTCCATTCTGCTGACTGTATTCAGCCATCAGTATGAGGATAGCGGAAGCTGGCCGCAATGGTTTATGTTCGACAACTACACCCGCGTGCAGCAGGAAGAAAGCCACGGTGATATTATCGTCTGGCCGCTCAAGGTACTGGGCGATTATTTGACCGCGACGCGGGATTACAGTATTCTGGGAGAAAATGTACCCTTCACCCATCGGCATTCTTTCGATTTTACCAAGCAGACTGCGACGCTCATGGAGCATGCAAAGAAGGAAATCGAGTATATTCGGGCGAATTTCCTTCATGACACGCATCTGTCGGCCTACGGCGACGGAGATTGGGATGACACGCTCCAGCCAGCCAACGCTCAGTTGAAGCAGTACATGGCGAGCAGCTGGACGGTTGCACTCACCTATCAGGTGATTAGCAGCTTTGCTGATGCTTTGAGTGAGGCCCCGGCAGGCGTCGTCGACGAGGCAGACAGGATTGCCCGGGATCTTCATCGGATGGCCGAAGGCATCCGCAAGGACTTTAACCGCTATATGCTAGAAAGCGGTACCATCCCGGGCTTCGTGTATATGGAGGAGCTTGGCCAGCCCAAGCTGATGCTCCATCCGTCCGACACCGAGACGGGCATTCACTACCGCTTGCTGCCGATGACACGCAGCATGATCAGCCAACTGCTCACACCTGAGCAAGCTTTGGCTCATGAGCAGCTCATCCGCGAGCAGTTCCTCTGCCCGGATGGGGTACGCCTGATGAACCGCCCTGCGCAATACGATGGCGGTGTCAGCTCGCACTTCAAGCGTGCAGAGCAAGCGGCCAACTTCGGACGTGAAGTCGGGCTGCAATATGTGCATGCCCATATCCGCTTCGTGGAGGCGATGGCCAAGCTGGGGCGCAAGGATGACGCCTGGCACAGCCTGAAGCTCATCAATCCGGTTGGCATCCGCACGTCCGTCCCGAACGCTGAATGGCGTCAGAGCAACGCCTATTTCAGTAGCTCGGACGGCAAATTCAATACCCGTTATGAGGCACAAGAACGATTTGGCGAACTGCGTGAAGGAGCCGTACCGGTCAAAGGCGGCTGGAGAATCTACTCCAGCGGTCCGGGGATCTACATGAACCAGCTCATTTCGAACGTGCTGGGTATTCGTCAGTCGGGCGAAGACCTGATTTTGGACCCTGTGCTGCCGGACGATCTCAACGGATTGGAATTTGAGTTTTCCTTTGCCGGAAAACCAGTCACCTTTGTTTACCGTATGCTGCAGGAGCATCATAACGGTGAGCAAGGCCGTGCATTATTAAACGGAACACCGCTGGAGAGTGAGCCTGCTGGCGATAATCGCTACCGCTCCGGCGCCATGCGCATCAAGCGCGACATTTTCGAGCAGGCGCTGGCAGACTATGATGGTGTACATCGTCTGGAGATTATTTTATAAAAAGCATTTTGCATACCAGGTATAGGCAACAAAGCGATGGCGATCTTGCGGGGTCGCCCTTTGCTGCTCACCTGCGGGGCTACGATATTTGAACTCAATTTGTGGTTAATAATAAATAAACAGAAACGGACGAAAAGGAGGTGGCGATGTGGTCAGCATTAAAGACATCGCCAAACAGGCGGGCGTTTCCATATCCACCGTTTCATATGCTTTGAACGGCAGCGATAAGGTAACGGAAGAGACTTGCGCACGTATTTTGGCGATTGCCAAAGAGCTTAACTATGTGCCAAATGCCGCCGCACGAAATCTCAAGAAAAGGCAAACCAAAATTATTGGCGTTTTCCTGACTGATTTTCGCGGAGACGTGTATGGAGATTTATTGTATGGCATCAAGGAAATTTTGAACCGCAAAGAATATGACCTCATCGTATGCAGCGGCGAACAGTCTCACCGAATGCTGCCGGAGCGCATGATCGACGGAGCCATCGTGCTGGATCAGACGTTTGATAGTCAGGAATTGCTAAGCTACGCCGAGCGGGGACATAAAATTGTCGTGCTGGACCGTGAGCTGAATCACCCTAACATTAATCAGGTGCTGCTGGATAACAAAGCAGGTGCCGCGCTTGCGATAGAGCATCTATTGGAATTGGGACACCGCAAGCTGTATGTGGTCACCGGACCAGACGGCTCCTACGACTCATGGCAACGAATGCAGGCGGTCAAACAGACCGTTGAACGGAGCGGCGTTGCCGAAATGATCGAGATTCCTGGCAATTTCGAGAAAACAGGCGGCGAGCAAGCGGCCGAGATCATTTTGCAGCAGCATGTTCGCCCGGATTCGGGGCCCATAGCTGTATTTTGTCTCAATGATGAAATGGCCGTAGGCTTTTATAATCGGATGACTCAGTCTGAGCTAATGCTCGGCAAAGATATTCATATCGTCGGCTTTGATAATATTGAGCTGGCACAATATATTCAGCCCCGCCTGACCACCATTGACTATTCCAAGCGCAAATGGGGCGCTGTGGCCGCCGAGCAGGTTCTCAAAATTATTGCAGGGGAAGACGTGGATCATGAACGATTGTACGTTACGCTTGTCCAAAGAGAATCCGCAGGTGCAGTGTGTATGCCCCAAGATCAACAAAATATATAATAAAAAGAACTTCCACAGCCCCAGAATACGGGTGGGAAGTTCTTTGGGTTATGCTCTTGTCCGCTCTACTACAAGCGTATTTTTAAAACTTTCCGTTCGTATTTTTCCACTCCGCTTTAGGCGGAACGTCCTGAACTACATCCCAGTGCTCTGCTACTTTTCCGTTCTCCACACGCCACATATCATAAACAGCCGTTGAGGTTCCCTGTGGTGATTTGATTTCACTCACAACCAGCACGAAGTTTCCTTCTCCAATGACCATATGGACCTGATCATATCCAAAGGAAGCTCCCTGGCTTCCCGCTGCGGAGAATGCTTGCTTCAGAATGGATACACCGTCACCAAAAAGAGGATTATGCTGAATGTAATGATCACCGTTATAGTAGCTTTCCAGTGCGGCGCGGTTCTTGCCCACCAGGATATCATCCACAAACTTGCGGATCAACGCTTTATTCTTCCCGGTTTGGTTGCGATCCGTGATTTGTGTCGTTCCGTCAATCATTGTACGTCCGCTTGGATTAGCTGGAGCCAACGCTTGGCTGTTGTCCCAGTGCTCCACAATTTTCCCATTCTTGTCGAACCGGAAAATATCAAACAACACGCTTGGTTTCCCTGCATCCGTCTCCTTGTAATGAACGGCTACATAATCTCCATCCTGAATCACTCTCTGGATATCGACCTGGGTATTAGCTCCCTTCATTTGACGAATACCTTCTATCAGGCCATCTCTACCGTTAGCAAAGCTCAGATTGTGCTGGATATATTGATCCTTGCTGATCCAGGTCTCGGCCGCTTTTGTATCTCCGGTTTCGAAGCTTTTCAGAATTTCAACGACCTTATCCTTATTGCTCACCCCGATTTGCACCGTTTGGCTGGCCGGGTCCCAAGTCACTTGCTTGCCCCACGCTTCTTTGATAACATCAACTGGAACATAGGTTACCCCTTGTTTGGTCAAGATGGGCGAGGTGGACAGCGGCACCTTAATCCCGTTGATTTGCGCTTCCGGATTGCCTGACACCAGCACAACCGTCGCTTGATCATAACGAATGGTCGTGCTTTGACGCGCCGTATTGAACGTAATATGCTTGGAATCCAGTGGAATCCCCAAACTGGAAGCCAATTGTCTCAAAGGAATCAAGACCTGCTGATTTTGCACGATAGGAGCAATTTTGTAAGTCTCTTTCTTGCCATCTACCCAAACCTGGATACCTGTAGCGGGTTTTACCTCGGCTGCCAAGGCAGGTACAGCAGAAGATAGCACGAGCAAGCCAGCAAGTGCAGCAGTAACCGTATGTTTTTTCATGAATGTAAACCCCTCTCATCTTGTAAAATAAAGTATTAAAAACACTTCCTTTTATGTAACTATTATAGTTACATCTAACCACAAAAAGCAACTCTTCCCCACTTACCTAACTTTAAACCCCATTTAAATCTTTTGAAACCACCATAACCCCATCCATTCAAACTTTTATACGAGACCGTTAAACAGCAAGCCACAAACCTTACTTCATTTACTCCCAATTCAAATTCATTAGGAACCTGTGCACATCACCCAAGAAATTAACTCACAAAAGCGGGTCCTATCGCCAAGCAATGTACGCTTGTGAACAGGAAACCCGCTTTTTTACATCGTTATATCATGATTCAGTTATATCGTTATACCGATAACGTTCTCCGAAACTTGATGAAGCTCCCAATCCGCCAGATTGATATATATACGAGCGCCATCGTAATCGCCAGCATGCTAATTTCGCTTGTACCCAAACTGCTGAGATACTGGGTCAAAACGACACGAATCAGAATAATGGCGATAATAATGTATTTGAAATATTGGTTCGGCTTGGGATAAATGAGACCGTCATCTCGTCTTTCATACGCCGTATGCAGCAAAATGACATAGCCAAACAGAACCCCTAGCAGCCCGGCGGCCAACAGCTCCCAAAAGGCGGGAAGCGCATGCGTCTGACCGGGAATATGCAGCAATTGATATACAGATATCATCATAATCGGAAATGCGATAAATAAAGGAAGCAGAATCCGGATTCCGTTTCCTTTTACCGGCCCCCTTCTTCTTTTGGTTCTCAGCCAGATCATCAGCCCCACCAGAACCGCCACTAATGCATATGTGAATATCGTCGTCATGGTGAAATTCCTTTCTAGTATGGATAGTCATTTGTTCTATATTAAATCGACAGTTTTTTCTCCAGTAAATAAGCGTTCAAGCGGATTAAGACATAGGCAGCAATCCAACTGATCAACACCGCAACCGGGAAATGCCAGGTAAAAGGAAACCATTGTCCTGCCCGAACTTGGTCAAATTGCTCATAAATCCGCTGATCGCCTGACCAGTAGAAGACACTCCCTCCACCCATCAAAAGAATCCACAGTATCGGGCTAATCGGCCGCAAGGTACTGTATCGGGTACTCGCTGTCAGCAAACCCAGCGCAATAACAAACGGTGTGAAAGCGATAATCATCACAAACCAGTCCAATCCGGCTATGATAAAGGACGCTGCATCCGCAAACGTATAAGGCTCTACGGTTGATGAGATGAACAGCGCGAACAAAGAACCCGTCACAAACAGGAACAATACCACGACAATGGCTTGTAAAATGGCAGCAAACCATTTGGCGCTGATCAGCCACATGCGCGGATAGGGAAGGGTCAGCCACCATCCGTAGGTGTCATTTTCCCATTCTCGTCTCAGACTTCCCACACCCATGAAAATGATCATATACGGCAAGCCCAGGGTCACATACCACAGCCTTGTCAATTCGAGTTGGTTGTGAAGCGCGAAATACAAGGAAATAACGAACGCCGCAATTAGAAATAGCGAGAAATACACAAGTCTCCACGATCTGGGCAGTCGATTGCGGCTCTGCTTTCTCCAGCTTCCTTTATTTCGAAATTCATGGCGTATCAAATCTTTGAACAGCCCTGATGAATTCACGCCTTCCACTCCTTTTTGTACAAATTGCGGAATACCTGATGCAGCGATCCATGCTCTGCACGCAGATCATCCGAATCACCAGACCATATGACCCGTCCGCGGTCCATCATGACCGTGTAATCAAACAAGCCTTCCACTTCCTGAATGTCATGTGTGCTAATGAGTATAGACTGCTGCCGATCCTGCAAATAATCAATAATCCCGGCAACAATCGCCTCTCTGGAGAGGATATCAATGCCCGCAAACGGTTCATCGAGGATCATGAGCGGAACCTCACGCGCCAAACATAAAATCAGCAGCACACGTGCCTCCTGCCCGCGACTCAGCCCGGTCATTTTTAGCTCCAGCTCCACGTCCATATGATCAGCAAGCTTGTGCGCATCCTCCATATTGAAGCCAGGCAAAAAGGACTGCCCCCACTCCAACGTCTGTTGAACCGTATGATTGGGATACCAACGGGCCCGGTCAGGAAGATAGGATATGCCGCGGTTGGTTTCCCAGCCGGGCTTTTGCCCCAGCACGTGAAGCTCACCCCCGTCGGGCCGAATCAATCCGGTGATCGCCCGAAACAAGCTTGATTTTCCGCAACCATTCGGTCCAAGCACCCCTACGATGCGCCCCGCTGGAATGACGACATCCAAGTGGTCCAGCGCTTTTTTACTGCCATATTGCTTCGTCAAATGGCTCGCAGCCACAATAGATTCCGTCATGCCTTTTCGCCTCCTTTCTCATCATTCCCGCTCTGCTTGCTGCTTATATACTGCTGTACATCCTCCCAGGACAGTCCCAGACTGCTCATGTGTCCGAGAAACTGATCGATATACGTCCTGGCCAGCTGCTCCCGGAAGCTGTTAATCCGCTCACTGGACGACGTGACATAGGTGCCTAGTCCACGTCGCTTCTCTGTCAGCCCATCCCGCTCCAACTCCTGATATGCCCGCATCACAGTATTCGGATTCATGCGCAATTCCTGAGCCAGATCACGAACGGACGGCATTTTACTTCCCATTTCAATCTCCCCTTTGGCGATGGAGCTTCGTACCTGATTCAATACTTGTTCATATAATGGCTGGCTAAAGTCAATTAAAAACCGGAACGAGCCAACCTGTTGCTCTTCCATGGGTGTTTCCCCCTAATCGGCTGAATCTTTCGTGCCTGTAGTGTATTATATCACTTAATACACGTAATACAAGTTTATTTTAGCTGAAATTTTAGTCATGCCACCCCATTTTCATTCAGTAAATGCTCAGCTTGCGCTCAGATAGCATTCAAGTTGATATCTTATGATGTATCACGTACCAAACAAACCATAACCGAAAGGTGGAAAATGAAGATGAAAATCAGCAAGAAAGCAATTTTGGCTGGAACGATGGCATTGGCATTTTTAGGAGGCGGTGCACTGTATTCCACAGGCGCAGTCCATGCTGCTTCAACTACACCTGAGAAGGCTCCCACTGCAAACAAAGCACAGCCACCCAAGGGAAATCCCGGTGATGCTAACGGCCCTAAAATGGCAGGAGGAAACTTTGCCGAAAACAAAGCTCTCCTGAAATTATTGAAATTGTCCTCCAGCCAATTGGAAACACAGTTGAAGGCAGGTAAATCCCTGGCCACAATCGCCAAAGCACAAGGCGTAAGCTTGAATTCTGTTGTTGATGTGTTGGTTTCTGATATGAAAGCAAAGCTGTCTACGGAAAAACAAAACGGCAAAATTACAGCCAACGAATATAATCAGCATGTATCTAATCTAAAGCAAATGATTACAGATATGGTGAACGGCGTTAAACCGTCCAAGCCACCAGTAGATGGAGATAAAGCCGATCCTGGCAAGGCTCCTGCTAAAGGAGATGCAGCCAAAGCTCCTGCTAAAACAGATGCGGCTAAAACCTCCGCCAAGAAGAAATAGTCAAAGCTCCTTGTCAGACGTAGTCACTTCATGTACTGTAAACTAATTTCCATCCGGCTTCCCTGTACGGATCGGGAAAAACATGAGCCTGTCCTTTGCTGCCATACAGCAGCAAGGGACAGGCTTGTGGTTTGTGTATAACATCAAGAAGATGGCCGAGGTCACGATTCCCAAGGCTGATCCATAAAATGGCTCCCTGTTGGTCACCGATAGCACCAAGGTAATAATATAAAAAAACGACCATTTTATCCCTTTTTCGAATGGGCTGAGCCCTGGCTACATATATGTGAGAGAGAACGAAACTTCGTGATTTTAAAGGGGCGAACACATTGGGATATTATATTGAGGTGGAGCGTGGTGTCAAGCTATATGTTGAGGATATAGGAGAGGGCGTCCCTGTGCTGATGGTACACGGCTGGCCGCTGGATCATCGAATGTACGAATATTAAGCTGCCCTTTTACCTGCCTATGGGTATCGCTGTATTCAGGTAGACCTTAGAGGGTTCGGCAAATCAGATCGTCCGCAACCAAACGCAAAAAGGAATTGCCGGATCAAGGCTAATTCCTTTTGAACGAAGTGGGCACGGCGTATTCTACGAGGCACAGCCTGAATTTAATTCCACCTTGCTGAGCATACTATCCTCAAGCCATAATTAAAAACCCGATCATTCTTATGTAAAGGTGACGCCAGACGGCGTATCTCCATAAAGCAAAAAAGACGCCTCAGCGCCGTTAATGGCTATGGGGCATCTTTTACTATAAACATGCATCCGCTTAGGATTGTTTCGTATGATTAAAGCTCGTATTATTTAATACGGCCAGCTTTTTCTCGCCCTTCACCATGGCAGAACCGCAAATGGGGCATGTCGGCTCGACAGAAAAAGCGAAGTTATCCCGCATCCATCCATTGCACGTATCGCTGGCGCAATTCCAGACAGCTGTAATTTCCTCAGGAATTTCATCCATTGGCTTTTTCCGTGAATTGTACATAAACATCCCTCTTTCTTCATGATTTATAAAGCGATAAGATGTAATCAGTTCAAAAACGGCCTTGTGAACAGATAAAAACAAATGCCCCAAACGCTATGTTCGGGGCATCTGAAGTAGGCTGTAATTTTAAATTACAGTTTTACAACGTTCTCAGCTTGTGGTCCACGGTTTCCTTCAACTACGTTGAATTCTACGCGTTGGCCTTCGTCCAAAGATTTGAAACCTTCGCCTTGGATTGCGGAGAAGTGTACGAATACATCGCTTCCACCTTCAACTTCGATGAAACCGAAACCTTTTTCTGCGTTAAACCATTTAACTGTACCTGTTTGCATGGAATTACCTCCAAAATATATTTATATGACCTTTATTTTTTACAAATAAAAATTCACATATTGCACAAGGTTACTTCAACCTAAAACAATAACCCTCTACAATACGTGAATCTCAGGTCACAATTTCAATATACTCATATTACCATAAGTGTATTGAAAACGCAAGCACTGGTGAAATTAAATTATGTTAGAGTGCTCTTGTCCTTTATTGATTTTAAGCCTTATTTTCAGTAGACGAAAGCCAGTCATCAACGTCTACCTAGAATTATTATAACCACAGTTTTCTTTAATTATACCAGTGATCGGAAAATAAATACACAAAACTTTTCGCAGAAGACGAACTTTTAAAAAATGCCCGTCTCCTGCGTTTGTTCTGCTCAATATTACTTCATCGGAATCACAGTTCCGACAATTCTTTAATTTCCTCTGCAGCCAGTGCTTTGTTATATATTTGGACCTCATCAAGACTGCCGTTAAAATAAGCATCGGCGGCAAAGCGGCTTTTACCGAGATAAGCCTCGCTCGTCAGCAGCTCTTTTGGATTAAAAGTCATACTGTCATTAACAGCCACTTCCTCACCGTTTACATACAGCTTCCCGGTATTCCCCTCTAGTGTAACTGCTACATGCGTCCACTGGTTTAAAGGTAAGGCTGATTTGGCAAGCAAGCTTTGATCTGCACCCTCATGAATCGTAAACTGGAGCACACCGCTTCCTTGGGAAGGAGTCAGAAACATATGGCGGGCCTGAGCATTTCCAAAGTCAAAAATCCGTTGCCATGCTCCACCGCCCTTCCAATTCACCCAAGCGGAAAAGGTAAAATCGTCTGCATCTGTGACCGTCACCGGTAGCTGCACGTAGCCATCTTTGCCGTTCAGCACAAGGGCACCGCCAAGCTTTCCATCCTTGTCCCATACGGCACCACCATAGGTGTTGCCGTCGAAATGGTTATATGTGCTGTCCACGACACTTGTCCCTTGATCTTCAGTCCATGAATAGTTCGCAAGCTGTGGACCTTGAGCCTGCTCGGGAACAGTGGCTATAAAGCTTTTCTTCGCTGTTGCTTTGTCTTTTTTAATGGTCGCCGTCAAGGTGACCGTTGCAGGCTGGGTACCCGCTTCTGGACGATACACTTCACCT
Organism: Paenibacillus peoriae KCTC 3763; assembly: GCF_000236805.1. Lineage (GTDB taxonomy): Bacteria > Bacillota > Bacilli > Paenibacillales > Paenibacillaceae > Paenibacillus > Paenibacillus peoriae. The sequence continues at coordinate 60,528 of NZ_AGFX01000038.1, forward strand.
GTCACGGAAATGTTCTCAGGGCGTGTGGATTCCCACGAAATAGTGGTTTCCTGTGCAGCTTGAGTAGGCAGCGTCAAATTATATAAAACATTGCTCAAATCGCCCAGACTTAGATCCTTCTCCACAGCAGCCACGATCTTGCTGGCCTTTAGTTCCTTCTTTAACGTCCCCCAGACCGCAACACCCTTGGAGGATAGTGCGGTGAAAGCAAGCGTCTTTTTGCCCGTGTCTGGATCGACATGTCGCAGGAATACACCTTTATATTTCGTACCATCCGTTGTAATCTCCAACTGGTTGCCTGTGCCAAGCTTCCATGTACCATTCGCTCCTCCAGACAGCCTCCCGCCGCTTTCCAAACTAACGGTCACAGCTTGCTTAATATTGGCCGAGATTTCTTTCCCGTGATTGACATACGAGTATTGACCGAGAACATCCTTTTCCGACAACTTCTTCAGTGAGTCCTCATCACCCGAATAGCGATAAGGAGCGACTACAGGCCAGCCGTCCGCGTTCATGAACATTTCATGTACCCGCACCTCAAACTGCTCGCCCCTGCCCGGGAAACGGGAGTGGAAAATCAGAAAATGCTTTTTCGTCTTGGGATCGTAATAAGCCGAGTTATGTCCGGGTGAAACATACCCTGTACCCAGTCCTGTACCCGGATCGCCAATTTCTCTTGGAATCAGATAGTTACCTATCAGCTTGACACCATACGGCTCAATGGAAGCGTCATCAAAAAGAGGTTTGTCAGGATTCGCCTTGACCTTGATCATGTCGTTCCCCTCGGCGTCATAGTAAGGGCCATCCGGTGTTTTGGAGCGAGCCACACGAAGGTTGTAACCGCCATCTGCCGATAAGCCGCCATAAGACAGGAACAAGTAGTAATAGTCCGTTTGCGGACTGTACTGTATGTACGGCCCTTCCATACGGGCATGATTACCGCCTGTCAGCTTTTTCCCATATCCTTGTCCGGGCAGCGGTTTTCCTGTTTTTCCATCCATCTCCAGAATGAAAATACCTCCTGAGTAGGAGCCATACACCATCCACAGCTTGCCGTTCTTATCATAAAAAGTGTCCGGGTCCACGACATTCGGATGCTTGGTCGCGTCATAGATTGTCCCATCCGCACCCGGTTGGCCCCACATGCCGGATTTCAGGAAGATACCTTTATTTTTATAAGGCCCTTCAATTTTATCGGCAACCGCTACGCCCATTGCAGAACGCGGGGAGTCGCCCTTGCAAGCGTTATAGTACATGTAAAACTTGCCATCGGCCAGTTGAATAACATCCGCTGCCCACAGCGTGTCTGTCTGCGCCCAATCCAGCGCTTCCTTTAATTCCTCTTTGACGTTAGGAATCAGTGCATTGCCATTTGCTACTCCTGTGGCAATCGTATCCCAATTTATCAGGTCCTTGGACTTGGCAGCCGCAAGATGGGAACCAAAAATGTAAAATGTATCTTTCACTTTCAGAATGGATGGATCATGTACGGAAGTTTCCTTAAAAGAAACAGTCTTTTTGCTTTGAATTGAAATGTTCTCTTGGCTTTGACTCTGGAAGGCTATCTGCCCCACAGCTTCAATCCCATCTGTATTCGGATTGAGCGTTTGTTCGGCGCCCACAAAAGAGGCAGGCAGCAGCAGCGCACCCGCCAGAGAAGCGGCCGTTACCTTGCGAAAAAATAATGGCTTCATAAAACGATCTCCTTTCGTTTTTGAACATACCTGATTAATTAGGCGTTTAATTTATTCCTATTAGTTGATAATTACCTATTAAAATAAGTAAAGACCCTCACCTCCAATAATATTAAAGCGCTTTCAATTTTGGATGAAAAATAAAAGCTCCCTTCTTTAAGAAGGCAGGTTTAAGCCCGGCAATGAACCGTACCTTTATAATATGCAATGGAAATGGGAAATTCAATATATAGTTTTATATTTTCGTGAACTTTTTAATAAAATCATTAATTATACTCATTTAATTTTGCAAAGCCTCTTTTTCCCCTTTCCAACACTGTAGATTTAATGGTTCCGCATGAGTTAACTTCAACTACCTGTTAAAGCATTAAAGCCAGGATGCATCTTCAGCGCATCCTGGCTTCTCCGTACAGTCTTTGTTATTGGTTGCTTCCGAAATCAAGCGTATGGCCAGTCTCTATTAATGTTTTTATATTACTTAGAATATGCCACCAGGCACTATCACTGGGTTCAAAGGAAGGATCTTCAGGGTGCCATTCATCATGGATAAGAGTCAGCTTCGTGCACCCGCCCACTGGCTCTAGCAGCCAGGAAATCCGGGATTCATAGTTCTCTTGCCCTTTCAGGTAAGAGGGGCCTACCTTATGCGTAAAACTCAGGGCTTTCAAGGGAGCGTACTCCAGCAGCGTCCCGTACACGTGAACGGTTTCCTCGCCTTCAGCGCCCGGCCCGACATACTCCAGCAGTTCCCCCTCCTTGAAGCTGGAACGGATTATGCTTCCGTAATAGATTTGCTGTACATACTCCGGAGAGACCAGGCCGGCCCATGCTTGTTCCGGCGTACCCCCAATGTAGATCTCATATTTCAATTCTTTCATGTTTCATTCCTCCTTAATCATATGTGCTTGTACTTTCATGTATGCTTAAGACTCGCTTACACTATACAAAAAGGACACTGACAGCTACAGTCAGTGTTCCCGAGGAAATAAAATTAATTTTCGTAATGGCGAGCCATTTCCGAGGCAACCACCACCAACCGCTGCTTCAGCGCTGCTGGCTCCCGAATATGCAGCGTTTTTCCATAAGGCAACAGGAAATATGGGGCATATGTGAATAATGAGCTCTCATCTAGCAGAAACCGGGCCCATCCCCCCTGTCGCTGCTCCAGGGTATGCCCGAATAGCCAGTGACTGCAAAGATCATTTAATACCACTTCAGATGACTCAATTACCACAGCAACCAACTTTCCCTCTTTTTCCCGGGCGGGAAGCAAGCTCTGCAAGAGAAAATCGCGCGCAGAGAAATGGGCAGGACGTATGAAACTTGCCCCGCTACACCGGAGTCCGGTAATTCTGTCGACACGGAAACTACGGATCTCCTGTCGGTGGTGGCAATAAGCAACGATGTACCACTGCCCCTTCCAAAGTACAAGTCCATAAGGATCAATGGAACGTAAGGAGGCCGTTTCTTCATTTCCCTTGCGATATTCCATCTCCAGAGTATCTCCGTTCGCTATGCCTGATTCAAGCTCTTGCAGAATTTCTGCCATTGCCGCATTAGAGGTATGAAGCGTTTCAATCCCGCGCTCATGGCTCTCCATCCGTTCGATTTGTTGGACATTGCTGTAACGCTTCAGCTTATCCAGCGCCCGGTCAAGGGCTTGGACATACGGATATCCCGTTCCACGGACGAAAGCGGCTGCTTGGACAAGCGCCTTCTGCTCTTCGGCGTCAAAGAATAGCGGTGCTTCGACGAAGTTATCAGGCAGACAGTAGCCACCACCAGGCCCGGCATCGGCAATAACCGGAACCCCGCTGACACATAACGCATCTATATAACGGTATACCGAACGAACGCTGATTTCCAGCGCTTCCGCTAATTCGCCAGCGGTTCGTCTCCGCTGCTTTAGCATCCAGAGAATGGATAACATATGGTCTGCTTTGGACATCGGACGATCTCCTCCCGGAACAGTTCAATTACAATCAGTTTATCGCGAAAGCTCTATATAGCCAACATATTACATATCCCTTCCTCCCATCAAAATTCCAACAAGAAGTTTATCAGGAAACTCCTGCGTCCATACTGGATTAAAAAGTATCCTCAAGGAGAGGGAGAACGTTCATGCGTTTTCGGAAAAGAAGAACTCCTAGAAAGTTTAATAAATTGCCTGTCCAGAATACTGAGAAACAGCCTGCATATTCAGGGGAACCGTTCAGTGCAAGTCTTGGACAAAACCTTCAGCGGATCAGACAAACCGTGGGTAACAGTACCGACATCATCATCAGAGAAGTTCGCATTGGCAAGGACAGTGATCACGTCATCGCGATCCTCTATACGGATGGTTTGGCAGATAAAAATATAGTCTCCGACTTCATTATGGAGTCGATAATGCTGAATAGCAGGCTATCTGAGAATGTGAATCACGATATTCCGTCTTCCTCCAATGTTTTACGGGTTTTAAAAGAATACGCCCTGACTATCGGTGACATTCATGAGATTACCGACTTCGAAAATCTATATAACGCTCTATTGTCGGGAGATGCAGTTATTTTAGTTGACGGTCAGACACAAGGAATCGTAGCCAGCGCACGGGGATGGAAGGATCGAGGGGTTAGCGAGCCTGCCTCAGAGAACGTCGTTCGCGGGCCGCGGGAGGGATTCTCGGAAACACTGCGCACAAATACGGCCTTGATCCGACGAAAGATTAAAGATCCGAATCTGTGGCTGGAGACAAGACAAATCGGCCGCGTAACCAAGACCGATGTGGCAGTCATGTACATCAAGGGGATTGTGAACGATTCGCTGGTCACAGAAGTGCATAAGCGGCTAAATGGTATTGATGTAGACGGCATTCTTGAAAGCGGGTATATCGAGGAGTTAATCCAGGACGAGACATTTACCCCTTTTCCGACAATGTTCCACTCCGAACGTCCGGACGTCATCGCAGCCGAGCTTTTGGAAGGAAAGATTGCCATCTTGGTGGATGGGACTCCCTATGTGCTGATCGTACCTGCACTGTTTGTTTCCTTCCTGCATGCAGCTGAGGACTATTATCAGCGTGCGGATATCAGCAGCTTCATCAGGTTCCTTCGTTACGTCGGGGCCTTTATTTCCCTGCTTGGCCCATCCTTGTATGTTGCCATCACTACGTTTCATCAGGAGATGCTGCCAACTTCATTATTGATCGGTTTGGCCGCACAGCGGGAAGCCGTTCCCTTCCCCGCTTTTATTGAAGCGCTCATGATGGAGCTGACTTTTGAAATATTACGGGAAGCCGGTGTCCGCATGCCCAAATATATCGGAGCAGCCGTCTCCATCGTGGGCACACTTGTCATCGGACAAGCGGCTGTTCAGGCCGGGATTATATCAGCGGCGATGGTTATTGTTGTATCTGTTACAGCGATTTCCAGCTTCGTTCTCCCCGCCTATAATATGGCCATTGCTTTTCGTATGCTGCGATTCCCCTTGATGGGGCTTGCCGCTTCATTCGGATTGTTCGGAATTATTGTCGGAGGTATTGCTCTCATCCTGCATATGTGCAGCCTTCGTTCGTTTGGTGTTCCATATATGACCCCTTTTGCGCCTCTAGTTCCGTCAGACACCAAAGATACCTTATTTCGGCTCCCTCACTGGATGATGATTTCCCGTCCCAGGTTAATTAATCAGAAGAACGTGAACCGCCGAAATAGTACCCCGCCCCGAAAATCACGAGAATGAAATAGAGTAGACTGGCACAAATGGAAAGGAGTCGAAAATCGTGAAACGGAAGGCCGCCTGTCTGCTCCTGATTCTTACAATGACCTTGCTACTCACGGGTTGTTGGAACCGTACGGAATTGAATGAGCTGGCCATCGCTGTCGGTATGGGAATCGATAAGCTGGGCGATCAATTCCAGGTTTCCGTCCAAGTCGTAGACCCGGGTCAGGTATCGTCTAAAGGTGGTGGCGGGAGCGGGCGGGCTCCCACCACGTTATATACGGCCAAAGCCGAGACCATTTTTGAGGCCGTCCGCAAAATGACGAAAACGAGTCCTCGAAAAATCTATTTTTCCCATCTTCGCATCTGTGTGATTGGTGAGTCGATGGCCGCGAACGGTATGGCCAAAGCGCTTGATTTCCTGTCAAGAGATCATCATTTTCGTACCGACTTCTACTTAGTGCTGTCAAAAGACTCAAGTGCCGAAGATATACTGAAAATTTTGACGCCCTTGGACCCGATTCCGGCGAATGACTTATTTTCCTCTCTGGATATATCTGAAAAAAGCTGGTCACCTAGTACGACTGTAACCCTGGATGAATTGCTCGCATCTCTCACCAATCAAGGTATAGAGCCTGTCTTGACAGGACTTCAGATCGTTGGCAATAAAGAAGCAGGAGAGACCAAAGAAAATGTCGAAAAGATCGTCACTTCCGCCCGGCTGGAATATTCCGGAATGGCTGTGTTCAAAAAAGACAAATTAATCGGCTGGTTAAATGAAGACGAAAGTAGGGGCTACAACTATATTACCGGTAAAGTAAGAAGCTCCGTAAATCATGTAGCCTGTCCCGAAGGCGGCAAAGTGATCATGGAAATTATTCGGACTCAAACTACCATAAAAGGAGCGGTCAATCGGGGCGAGCCCCGAATCAATATTAAAATGCAGGTTGAAGCCAACGTGGGAGAAGTCGAATGTACCGGTCTGGATCTGACCAAGGTGGGCACGATTTATGACATTGAGAAGAGAGGGGAAGAAAAGTTAGAAGAGTTTATGAGAGCAGCCGTCCAAAAAGCTCAAAAATCGTACAAGTCTGACATCTTTGGATTCGGCGAAGCCATTCGCCGCGCTAACCCGAAGGCTTGGAGTACACTCAAAAACAATTGGGGCCGTGAGCACTTTGTAGACTTGCCCGTAAATATCAAGATCAATCTCAAGCTTCGGCGCTTGGGCACAATCGGCAGTTCATTTCTGAATGATGTTAAAGAGTAGATCCTCTTCTGGATTATGCCGACGATCTGTTCCCCGTAGACCATGTCCATGAAAAAGAAGGTGCTGAAAGATGCTGTCTCAAATGGTAAACGTGCTGGGAATATTGCTGGTTGCTGTTGTGATCTGCTTGCTAGAGGTTCCCTACATGTGGAAAAAGAGATTAAAAAAAGAGCTTTGGCTGTTTTCCGTTCTCCTTGTACTTGGAGTCGGAATCAGTTGCGCCAAGGCGTTCACATGGACTATTCCCACCCCTCTGGACTGGATCACAGCCATATATAGACCATTTAGCAATTTCCTAATCCATATTGGATTAATCAAATAAACAACGAGGTGAACATGGTGCCCGATCAGGTCAAAATTTCCGCACGTCAGCTTATGATCTTAACCATTTTGTTTACGATAGGAAGTACAATCCTCATCATCCCTTCAGGCATGGCGCTTGTAGCCAAACAGGACGCCTGGATTGCCACGCTCGTCGGCATAGGGTTCGGGCTTCTTATGGTGTATTTGTATATCAAAATTACAGATCTGTATCCGCAGATGACGCTGGTTGAAATCATGGAAGCCCTGCTGGGGAAATGGCTTGGCAAAGCCACCGTCCTCCTGCTTCTTACAGGATTATTCATCAATGCTCCTGCTCCGGTTTTATTTTATTTGGGGAATTTTATGACCACTCAAATCATGCCGGAAACACCGATTACGGCCGTAAATATTATTTTTGCGCTTATTATATTGATGGCTCTTCGTCTGGGACTGGAAGTGCTGGCCCGTTCTGCTGAAATAATGTTTCCGATCTTTGTCCTGCTTTACATTTCTTTTACGGGTTTAGTGGTGTCCAATATTAAGCTGGAAAATATACAACCTGTGCTGGAAGCAGGAGTTGGTCCTATCTGGCCTGCTGCCCTCTCCTTTGTGAGCACCGCATATCTGCCTCATATCGTTTTGCTCATGATCTTTCCGGCTTCTGTAAATCGTCCCGATCAAGCCCGCAAAGCTTTTTTCTTAGGAAGCTTGATTGGCGGATTGGCATTGTTCATCATCGTGATATTAGCTATTTTAGTGCTAGGTCCTGACATAACGGCGCGAAATCTATATCCAAGCTATGCGTTAGCCAAAAAAATCAATATTGGTCATTTTCTACAGCGCATTGAAGCGATCATGGCTACCATGTGGTTTATTTCGCTTTTTTTCAGAATCACAATATATATGTACACCATTATGGTAGCCATAGCCCAGGTCTTTCAATTAAAAAGCAATCAGCAGCTGGTGCTTCCTCTCGGGATCATTTTAATCGTGTTGTCCATCATCGTATATCCCAATGTTCCTTATCAACAAACGTATGATACCAAGACGTGGATTCCTTTTTCATTATCTATAGGATTATTTTTACCATTGCTGCTGCTCGGGGTACATGCTCTAAAAAAGCTGTGGACAAAGAAGAAAAAACCACCGCTCTTTTAGTTTATTTTAAACGAGAATTAAGCTGGCGCTAAGATTAGGCGTGTATGATGTATTTAACGATCTGGTAACTACATAAGCCGGATGGACTAAAGGCATAAACATGACTCCCGTTGGATATCCATATACCGTTCGCACCCTGTCACAATTTTAATGAAACAAAAGGAGATTTTACACTTATGAATCGAAAACGAATAATGGTCATCTGCACACTGTTGCTGGCGTTGTCGATTGGGCAGTCCTCTACATGGGGAAGTCGGGCTAATGCTGCTGCATTGGCTCCGGAGAGAGCCCCGCAGGTACAGGATAATGAAGCATCCAAGGATGATAAGCTGCTGGATACGCTGGGCATATCCTCGGATGAGCAATTGTATGATGCACTGTATAACGGTCAAACCTTGGCGGATATTGCCCTAACCAATAAACAGGACGCGCAGGCTGTCGTCGATTTGCAGGTCGCTCAGTTAACGGAGCAGTTGGATCAACGACTGGCCAATAAGAGCATTACGCTGGAACAATACCAGGCTCATAAGTCGGAATTGACACAGGTCGTTGCTAAAAGTGTGTTTGGGCTGTAAAACAGGCTTTCGAGTTCGGATTTACACGTTAAAAAGGCGCTAAACCTACAAGGATCAGCGCCTTTTTTTGCTACCTCTTACCTTTACACTTGATGTACTCTGATCAGATTCGTCGCACCGGCCTCTGCAACAGGAACGCCCGCTGACAGTACGATGGTATCCCCTTTTTGGATATATCCTGCATTCAGGGCATTACGGATCGAGGATTCGAACATTTCATCCGTTGTCGCTACTTTATCCCCTTTGACCGGGAATACCCCGGACAACAGACAAATTTTAGCGAACACCGTACTGTTCGGAGTAACGGCAATAATCGGAGCCTTCGGACGGTATTTGGACACCATCCGTGCCGTGAATCCGCTGGCAGTCGAGGTAATAATCGCTTTGGCATCCAGCTCAAGAGAAGAGCTAACCGCACCCTGACTGATCACTTCAGTAATGTTCGTGCTTTGGCGTGCTCTACGCTTATTGAACTGCTCCTGGTAATCAAACTGCGATTCCGCTCTGGCAGCTACCGCAGCCATTGTACGAACGGACTCGACAGGATATTTACCTGCGGCAGATTCGCCCGATAGCATCACTACATCGGCCCCTTGCATAACCGCATTAAATACGTCACTTACTTCAGCTCTCGTCGGACGCGGGTTGACTTGCATGGATTCCAGCATGTGCGTAGCTACAATTACCGGTTTGCCGACCAGATTACACTTGTCGATCATTTCTTTTTGCATCACAGGCACGTCTTGAATCGGCACTTCAACGCCCAAATCACCACGGGCTACCATAATACCATCCGAAGCCACAATAATATCATCCAGGTTTTCCATGCCTTCAGCATTTTCAATCTTGGAATAAATTTGTACATGCTCGGCTTGATGTCCCTTCAAAATCTCACGGATTTCACGGATGTCGTCGCCTTTACGCACAAAAGAAGCCGCAATAAGCTCGATACGCTGCTCCACCCCAAATTGGATGTGCTTCACGTCGCGCTCCGTTACGCCTGGAAGAGTCGTATGAATCCCTGGCAGATTCACACCTTTTCTCGGCTTCAAAACACCGCCGCTTACAATATTACAAATCATTTCAGTACCCTCAATAGAGGTTACAGTCAGATCAACCAAACCGTCGTCAATCAAAATGCGGTCGCCTGGTTTAATGTCCTTTGGCATATCCGGGTAATTCACCGAAATACGGTGCTCGTCCCCCAAAATCTCTTCTGTAGTCAGAATCAGCTGGCTGCCTGGTTTCAGCAGACAGGATGCTTCTCTCAGCTTGCCGATCCGTATTTCAGGCCCTTTGATATCCATCATGACAGGAATAAAAGTACCCAGTTCCTTCGCAGCCTGTCTCACATTTTCAATACGTTTAACGTGATCTTCCAGCTCCCCGTGAGCCATGTTCAAGCGGGCTACTGTCATACCGGCCTGAATCATTTCCTTTAACAAATGAATGGAGTCGCAGGCAGGTCCCATCGTACAAATAATTTTCGTTTTAAGCATAGAAATGTCATCCTCCTGAATGTCTTTACTATTTGGTCGTAATTCCAGTATGGTTTCTATTCCATGTGGCTGCTCTATCTATTTACACTTTTTATGACTTTATTTTACCTATACCGATGCGACAAGACCATGAACTATAGTATGATGACTGTATTATAGTACAGTATAGTGAATTTTTAAGACATGGAGAGTGACCTCATGATTACAATCACGGACGTGCGACAGGACCATGGCGTGGACTGGTACGAGAAGGCTGATCCAGATAGCAGCAAAGACAACTTCGTGTTCATTTTGGTCACCTTTGGAAAATGTGTATATTGGGTGAACGATCGCAAGATTATTCTCGGCAAGGGAGAGGTTCTGATCCTGCCTGGACATCTGCCCTACTATGGCAAAAGTATCCCTACGCTTTTTCATACCAAGTATGTGATACATTGCCGCAAAACATGTACGAATACCGTACTTCCCATATTGAATACGGACAAGCCGCTGTCGATCAAGCTCGGATGCTACGATATGCTGCATGAACGAATCAAATCGGTGTATTACCAATGGACAGAGCGCCCAAGCTACTATGAGCTGATGGCTGACTGTCTACTGACCGAGACGATGATTTATACCAATCAGGAATGGAACAAAGGTGTCATTTCGAGCGATAAAGAGCGGCTTGTAGATTATATGAAGCAGTATATCCAAAATCATTACAGGGAAAAAGTGACGAAGGAAGAGCTAGGTAACGTCATCAGCAAAACACCCAACTACGCCGCCACACTGCTGCGTGAGGTAACGCGCCAAACCATCAGCGAGCATGTACATACGCAGCGCATTAAAACGGCCATCTACATGCTGACCGAGTCCCAACTGACGATTCGTGAAATTTCAGAGTATGTCGGCTATAGTGATGTCTCCTATTTCCATCGAATCTTCAAACGGTTAACAGGCTGTTCCCCGTCCGAATTTTTGGATGAGCGCTCTTCGATTGTCTAGGGCATGTCTTCAAACTATAGAAATAGGATTGTGGGAAGATGGATGATACGAAAAAAGAACGCTCATTTTTTTGAGCGTTCCTCGTTCCTGGGAAGATCAGTTTTCTTCCTCTTTTTTTTCGTAGGTGAAATTTCTTAAAATGACCTGCTTTGTTTTAGCGGTTATTTCTTCTCCATCATTGTCCAAATTTGCAACCTGATCACTTGGGTACTTGTTCGGAACCTTAACCGGATAAAAATCCCCGTGCTCAGTTAACAGGATGTGGGGTTGTTTAGATTGAGCTAGATGATTTAGTTCTTTCTTTCTCTCTGGTGAGAGCCAGTTAGAATCGTCGGTTGCTTTAGCCCCGGCTTTGGTTTCATTGACGTTAGAATTGTCGCTAGCCTTAACCTCGGTTTTGGTTTCATTGGTGTTAGAATCGTCGGTAACCTTAACGCTGGTTATGGTTTCATTGGCAAAAGTTTGACTTTGAATGACGGTTATAACTCCTCCGACAAGAACAGTTAGACCTAAAACTACAACAATTGTTCTTAGCCGCTTGTTCACACACACACCTCCCTTCCCAAAGATGTATTACATATTTTTGAAAATATTAGTATTATAACAATTTCATAAAAAAACTTAACAATCGTTAAATAAAATAATATTAAAACGTGACGTATCCATTTCCTGAAATCGTATAATCATTGAGGTTAAGTACCATTACCTGATATTCTCCAGCACTTGGAGCTCTCAGTTGAAAATCCCTACTTTCATCTGTATATCTTCCATAAACGGCAAAAACCTCTCCCAAATAATTTTTGTTCACAATCAGGTAACCTACTTCAGGACGAGACCAAGAACTACCATCTACCCATTGTACCACATGGAAATTCAAGGTAGCTGCGTTATTAACTGAAAACTTATTAGAGTAAATACCCCCATCGTTTCGAGAAAAGTGACTAAATTGCCAAGATGCCAATGATGCCATCGGCGAGATTTTTTGATCGGTTTGAGTCTTTTCTTTTTCAACAGCAATTGATTCTATCGGTATCGCATTTTCGATAACTTCATTATATTCTTCAGCCGTCAAACCGCTCAATAATGAATTCGAATTAACAATTGAAGAATATGGTGGGAATAGCGACTGTGGAGAAGAATCTTTAGCTGATGAAGAGGAATCTGCGTAGGAGCTTGAAGGGTTCAATCCGATGGATACCAACATAACAACTAGCATAGTTACAAGAAATTTTTTCACAAATAATTGCCTCCCAAATGCTAAATTTTAACAACATTTGTATAATAACATATAAAACAGCTACCGTGTACATACTTTTTGTAATTTTTACCTTATTGACACAAGATTCTGTCTCATCGGAAGTCTGACAGATAAAAATGGACAATCATTCAGTATGAAGGGAGGCCTTAACAAGGTCCATTCTTTAGGCTTCATTCAATAAAATTCTCCACTTTTAAGAAAAATCTGTCCCACGGCTTAAAATCATTTTGGGTAGTTTAGCCTTATTCTTTTCGGAGATACAGTAAAAAATCTAAAATGGAGCATGAATTGTAGAGCATTGTTACGAATCCATCTAGAAAAAAGATAAGCATGTACCATAATCATCATTGAAATTATTTATATAAATTAATATATATATATTATCTGTAGCAGAAGATCGAACAAGAGGAATGGCTAGGCTCAGGATCACGAATGTATTCTGAAATCTAAGGAGGGTTTTCAAATGAAAAAAAGAAACGTTTTTCTTTCTCTCTTATCAGCTTGCGTTGTTAACTCTCTTTTTGTAGCGGTAACTTGCGCTGAGGACAGTAGTAATATGAACATGAAAGAAGTCCCTAATAATCGAATGCGTAAATGATAAAGTCTATGAAAAACGGCCGCCCCGCTTGGATACCTTCTCTCCAAGACAGAACGACCGTCAAAGTTCACTTATATACGTGTGCTTATTTCTACCACCTGGCCGGTGTTAATGGGAGGTGATGTTAATTGGAAGAACCCGCTGTTTTGACTTCCTCTAGCATTTTATCGTTGTAGCCGAACATCCAGGTCAGAACAAACGCTACAGCCATAGCAGCCAAGTTGGCCAAAATGTAAAGCGGCAGCTGATGGTTCATGTAAAGCAGCGTGCCCGGAATGACCGTAATGGCCATGCCTGTAGCCGCCAGATGGAAGATCGAAGCGATAAAGCCGCCAACTGCCCCACCAATCAGACCCATAACAAAAGGCTTCATATATCTCAGGTTGACACCGAAAATAGCCGGCTCGGTAATCCCAAGAAAAGCAGACAGCGAGGAAGGGAGTGCTAGCGCTTTCAGCTTGGCATTCTTCGTTTTCAGTCCAACCGCCAGACAAGCGGCACCTTGAGCAGCCATGGCACAGGTAATGATTGCGTTGAATGCGTTCACGCCAGTCTTTTCAAGTAGCTGAATTTCCAGAAAATTGAATATATGATGCACACCCGTAACGACGATAATTTGATGCAAGAAACCGATGATAATCCCTGCGATACCAAAAGGCAGATCAAGTACAAATGTCGTTCCGTGCAGCACCCATTCTTCGAAGGAATGGAAAACCGGACCGATGGCAAACAGCCCGAGTGTAATCATGATTAACAATGTCAAAAACGGCGTAAGGATCAGATCCAGCGCTTCTGGAACCCGTTTGCGCAGCGCCCGCTCCAGCTTGGCTCCGATCAAGCCCACAAAGAAGGCTGGCAATACCGAGCCCTGATAACCCACCACAGGAATGAATCCGAGCATCGTCAAGGGATGGGCCGAGCCGTCCGCCACACTATAAGCGTTAGGCAGAGCTGGGTTCACCAGCATCAGACCAAGCACAATACCCAATACCGGGCTGCCGCCGAACACTCTAAAGGCTGACCAGGCGACCAGCGCAGGCAGAAAGGCAAAAGCGGTATCCGTTAACACCTGTGTAAACAATAGAAAATTAGGTGAAATGTCCTTTGCCGTCATGCCCAGCAGAGCGAGAATTTGCGGCTGTGTGAGCAAGCCGCGCAGACCCATGAACAACCCTGTAGCGACCAGCACAGGAATGATCGGCACAAAGACGTCACCGAAGGTACGTATCGAGCGCTGGAATGCGTTTCCTTCCTTTTTCGCCTGACTTTTCACCTCTTCTTTCGAAGATCCGGTCACACCAAGCTTTTCAACCTCTTCAAAAATCCGATTTACGGTCCCTGTACCAAAAATAATCTGATATTGACCTGAATTAAAGAAAGCACCCTTGACCTTGTCGATCTCCTCAACCTTTTTCTGGTCGATCTTCTCCTTGTTATGCACCATAATCCGCAGACGTGTCGCACAGTGGGCAAAGGATGCAATATTTTCCTTCCCACCAATCGCTTCAATCACTTCTTTGGCAATTTCCCGGTTTTCTGCCATGATGTTCATCCTTTCGTTCATTCCGTTATGTTATTGATGATTAACGATCCACTTGGTGAATTAGCCTACTCTGTAAAATCCCATTTTACCGCTTGGAAGAGAGCCTCTCCCTTGTCAGCAAAAAAGTGTATTTCGTCACTCTCTGGGTGCGGAAAAATACGACTGGTGAACACATCTTCCCCATCATTGACGAAAATCTCAACCGAAGACGTATCTACAAACAAATGAAGCTTAATATGGTCTTCATTCCATGCACACTGCCTTACCTCACCATACGAAACCGCCACAGGCTCACCCGATTGTGAACGGTCCAGTACTAGCTTGCGGCTAACAGCATCATATTTAATCACCGTTCTCTCAGTTGCACTCGCGCGGAATTCAATACCAAACGCCTTGGCACTCAAAAGATCAACCTCACAAATCAGCTCATAGGCCGTACCCTTGAAGCCCTCATAGGTTTTCCTCTCTGACGATAACGTGTCAGCCACCCGATCCTCACGCTTTCTGCGCAGCGCAGTCAGCTCAGGGATAGGCCGCTGCAAGAGTTTACCCTCATGAAGGATAAGCTCCCTAGGCAGCGTCAGGCAATGCGCCCAACCGTTCGGGTCTGTCGGAGAGTCAATATCCGGCAATCCCATCCATGCCACCATAATACGCCGCCCCTGCGGATCAACCATGGTTTGCGGAGCATAAAATTCAAAGCCTCGATCCAGCTCGCAGAACGCCCCATGCTCCAATGTCCTTGTCTCGGTATTCAGCGGCTTGCCGATGATGTACCCCGATTGATAAATATTGTGGTATTCATCCCCTGAAGGCTCTAGGCCTTGAGGAGAAAAGACCAATACCCCCGAGCCGTCCAGTTCAAAATAGTCCGGGCATTCCCACATGTAGCCAAACGACTCAAGGCCTGTGCGTATTTCCCCCTCAAACTGCCACGAATGAAGGTCAGTTGATCGATAAAGGACGACGCAGCCTGTTGCATTCGTTCTTTGGGCACCAATCACACAATAAAAGCTGTCGCCGTCCTTCCACAGCTTGGGATCACGAAAGTGGTCTGTATACCCTTCCGGGACACTCGAAATGACAGGATGTTCCCATTTTGTAATGAGACCGCTCTCATCCATAACGGCCATACATTGATAAGGATGTCTGATCCAGTTTTCGTCCCGTGTATTTCCCGTATACAGCATATACAGCTTGCCCTCATGCTCCAGCGCGCTGCCCGAATAAGCTCCATGTGAATCAAAGGTATCTCCCGGGGTAATACCGATGCCCGCACTGTCCCATGTGACCAAATCTTTGGACTTCAAGTGATACCAGTATTTCATCCCATGATCGGTTCCCAAGGGGAACCACTGATAGAACAAATGGTATTCACCCTGGTAATATGAAAAGCCATTGGGGTCATTGAGCAAGCCTATTGGTGGCTGAATATGAAATGTCTGCCTCCAATGGCATTTCTTGACTTTTTCCACCAGGCTGGCTATTTCACCTGGCTCTGCCTGTTCAATAAGCCGATACTTCTGTTCATTTGTCATTTTCATAGATGTACCTCATTCTTATTAAAACTCTCGTAACAGGAACCGGTTCCAACACATTGAAAAAAATATACCGGAACCGGTTCCGATCTGATTAAAAAAATATTTTATCCATGGATTTGCAACCGATTCCATTTGTGCCCGAGTGTTATGGAACCGGTTTCGAAGAAATTATAATCCACTTATTCAACGTTTGTCAACGCTTTCTCTTTGGATAAGAGAATAATTCATGACTGTCACTTGCTCTACCGGTTTATGCTCTACCAGCCGCATGATATTTTGTGCCGCTACACGTCCAGCCTCCATATACGGGTATTGAACAGTTGTCAGCGCAGGGTGAATGACCTCCGTAATATCGTATCCCCCGAAGCCGGTCACCGATAATTCTGACGGGATGGCAATTCCTCTGGAATAAGCCGCATTGATCACGCCAAGCGCAATATTATCCGTAGCACACACCATTAACGACGGCTTGAACTGATCCAAGATGGCAGACGCAGCAATCCGTGCATCGGCCATTTTAAATCCGGTTTCATAGTATCTGATATCATAGCCAGCAGCCCGCAGCGCATCGTCCGTATGTGACCCTGCAGGCAATGCATCCCGAACAGCCTGCCTAAAGCCCTCTTTGCGCTGTACGCCGACAGCAACGTCCTTCTCCGTAACACCGACGTAGGCAATCTCACGGTGTCCCTGCGAGAGAACATAAGCGCCGATATCATATCCTGCATGGTAGTCATCATGGATCAGGCTATGAATCTGCTCATGCTGCTGGCCCACCAGCAACACCGGAATACGAATGTCACGAATCGCGGTCAGATGGTCATCCGTAATTTGAGCAGCCAGCAAAATGATGCCGGAAATCTTTTGCCGCCCCAGCTCATAGAGGGCTTCGATTTCTCGCTTTACATCCTGGCTCGTATTGGAGATCAGCATCTGATAATGCCGGGAGCGCAGCTCCTCATCAATCCCCATCAGCGTATGAGATGTCGCAAACGAATCCAGGCGTGGCACAACGGTTCCGATAATGTTGGTCCGTTTCGCCTTTAGGCTCTGGGCAAAGGTATTGGGCACATAACCCGTGGCCTTGACCACCTTTTCAATTTTACGTCTCGTATCCACACTTACAGCCCCGCCGTTCAAATAACGGGATACCGTGCTCTTGGCCACACCGGCCATGTGGGCTATATCTGCAATTGTCTTATTCATGAGGCCCTCCGGAGGGTTTTCATTTTCACAAGCTTCCAAACCGTCTCTTTTTCCATAACTCTATCATAGCATATGGCGGGGGTGGAATGCTGTGACTCCATACTCATCATGGACAAAAACGCCGTTCCTTTCAACGAAGAAAGAAACGGCGTGCCTTATCATAAGCAGAATTTAAAAGTCGAAGTTATCCGGATCAGGACCCACTCGAAGATTGGCATTTAACGCCTGAATTCGCTCCATATCCTCGCGCGTCAATTCAAAATCAAAGATGTCGGCATTTTCGATAATCCGATGTGCCTTGGTAGACTTGGGAATGGTGACAACTCCCTGCTGTACATCCCAGCGTAAAATTACTTGAGCCACCGATTTACCATACTTGCTCGCTATGTCTTGCAGCACCGGATGATCAAGCAATTGGCCCTGCATAAGCGGGGACCAGGCTTCCAATTGAATGCTATGCTTTTGACAGAATTGCAGCAGCTCTACTTGTGTTAATTGCGGGTGGAATTCCACCTGATTGACCATGGGCTTAATCTCAGCATCCTTCATAAGGTCTTCCAAATGATGAATCTGGAAGTTGCTGACTCCGATCGCCTTGATCCGTCCTTCTTTATACAAGGACTCTAAAGCTCTCCAGGCTTCCTTATACTTCCCTTGGACAGGCCAATGAATCAGATACAGATCCAGATAAACCAGACCCAGCTTATCCAAGCTGGCTTCAAAGGCTGCCCGTGTCTCGTCATATCCCAGGTCGGCATTCCACACTTTGGACGTGACAAACAGCTCTTCTCTGGACAGGTTATTCTCCTGAAGGGCTTCCTGAATAGCCTGTCCAACACTTTTTTCATTCGCATAGATTGCAGCTGTATCTATACTGCGGTAGCCATAATTTACAGCAGCTTTTATAGCATCGACCAGTTCCAAGCCTTCCTCTACTTTAAAGACCCCGATGCCAAACCAAGGCATACGAACTCCGTTGTGCAAGGTTGTTGTGCTTTGCAAGTTTTGCGTCATTCTATATCTCCCTCTCCAATTTTTATAAGTTTTAGCCTATCAAGGCAGTTGTATCCCCTTTTTCGAGTATACGACTCCAGCCTGTGAGCAGAACTGCCACAAAAACCATAATGGCACCGATCCAGGTCGTATGAATGAGACCCAACGAGTCAGTCACAAGCCCGCCGACATAAGCTCCAATCGCAATCCCTGCATTAAAGGCAGCAATATTGACGGCAGAGGCAACATCCACAGCCTTGGGGGCAAAACGTTCCGCTAACATCACTACATATATTTGTAAACCAGGCACGTTCATAAATGCAAGCAACCCCATAAAAAAGATTGTAATCAGCCCCGCCGTTTTAAAAGATACGGTAAACAGCAGAAGGAACAGGACAACAGCCTGAATCAGGAACATGTAAAATAAAGCTGAAAGCGGCTTGCGGTTTGCAGCTTTTCCGCCGATAACATTCCCGATGGCAATCGCAATGCCGTACAGCAAAAGAATGAACGTTACGATATTGGGCTTAAATCCGGTTATGTCGTGAAGTAATGGAGATAAATAAGTAAACACGACAAACGTGCCTCCATAACCCAGGGCTGTAATGATAAATGCGAGTAACAAGCGACCGTTGGTAACCAGTTTGGCCTGCTCGCGGAGAGGAGTCTTGTTCCCTTTGCGCAGCGTAGACGGCAGCAGCAGCAGATTGGCGATAAGTGCCACGATACCGACGACTACAATCGCCATGAAGGCGGCCCGCCAGCCCCATTGCTGCCCAACATAGGTGCCGAGAGGCACACCCGTGACCGTGGCTACAGTCAGCCCGGAAAACATGATGGAAATAGCACTGGCCCGCCGATCATCCGGCACAAGGTCGGCTGCGATGGTGGAGCCGATGGACATGAACACTCCGTGAGAAAATGCCGAGATGACGCGTGCGATCAGCAGCAACACAATTCCGCTGGAGAGCGCGGCAAAGCTGTTGCCTATTATAAATACAATCATGATCCACAGCAGCAGCGTTTTACGGGGAACACTTGATGTTAGTGAGGTCAGGACAGGCGCCCCAATTGTTACCCCTAGTGCGTACAGCGTTACCGTTAGCGCGGACATGGTTACGGATATGTGCAAGTCCTGTGCGATCAGGGGAAGCAGCCCTACGCTGATGAACTCGGTTGTTCCTATGGCAAAGGCACTTATGGCTAAAGCCAGCAGCGGCCAAATACTTCGTTGTTGATCTGACGACATGTTTTTCACCCCTATATATAGAAATCTTCGACCAGCAGATGTTATTATGAATTATTCAAGCAAGTATGAACAGTACGTACTTTTTAGTAATATAGGTACCAAAAAGTACCCTTCATCCAAAACCATTAAGATCAAAACAGACAGTTAAGATATGTATAACACGAAGTGAAGCACATGGAGGGATCGGCATTGGAACAGAAAAAATACAACATCTCTGTTGAGGCGACGCTAGAGGTAATCGGGGGAAAATGGAAGTGTGTGATTCTGTGCCATTTGACACATGGAAAGATGCGGACAAGTGAATTAAAGCGGCTAATGCCTTCCATTACACAAAAAATGCTGACTCAGCAGCTTCGGGAGCTGGAGCAGGACGGCATTGTTAACCGAATCAGCTACAATCAGGTTCCTCCCAAAGTGGAGTACGAGCTTAGCGAATATGGATGTAGTCTGAAAAGCATTTTGGATGACCTTTGTGCCTGGGGAGAAAGGCATATTATTAAAGAGTACGGGGATAAATCGACTGTTTTGGAAGATAATATCCTGAACAAGCTGTAAAGCAAAAAGAGTGCTTCTTTTCCTTCTTCCTAAGCCCTTGGACCCTTGCAGGAACTTTGTGAAATAATTTACAATGTAAAAAAGTTTTACATTTTCTATCTGGAAGAAGGTTAAAAAGCCATGAAAAAAAACTGGAAAGTTTGCCTATCCAGCGTGTTTTCCATTTTCTTGGTCGTATGGATAACAGGATGTACTCCTCAGTCCGCGACTTCTAGCACCACCAACACCTCAGCCCCAGCAGCTAACAATGTACATACGGTTGTTTAGAAAAGCCCGCACTGGTCCTATGAAGGAGATGAAGGACCCGAGCATTGGGGAGAGCTGGAAAAGGATTTTGCCGCTTGTGGTAACGGCCGCGAACAATCTCCTGTCAACATAGAACATACTCGTATAGAAGCTTCGCAGACGCAGCAACCGATACAGGTTCACTACACCAATACGAAAGTATCCGTTCTGAATAATGGACACACCGTTCAAATCAATGCAGCCAGCCCCAGCAATTATATTGTACTGGACGGTACTAAGTTCACTTTAAAACAGTTTCATTTTCATCATCCCAGTGAACACCAAATAGATGGTAAAAATGCCGATATGGAGCTTCATTTTGTTCATCAGAGCGACAATGGCAGCACAGCTGTCTTAGGCGTACTCATTCAAGATGGCAAGGAAAATAAAGCTTTTAGCCGTATTTGGCCCAAACTTCCAATAGATGTTTCCAAGGAAGCGGCTCTGGAGGAGGAAATAAATCTCGCTGCTCTTCTGCCAAAGGATCTGCACTCGGTACGCTACAACGGCTCTCTGACCACCCCTCCATGCACAGAGCATGTGAACTGGATCGTGCTGGAGCAGCCTATTGAAATGTCGGCGGACCAAATTAATCAGTTCGCTACCCTTTTTCCCGATAATCATCGTCCTGTACAAGAATTGGGAGCGCGTAAACTGACTGCCGATAAATAATGCAACCAAGAAGCCTCCTCTATTCATCTGGTTAGAGGGGGCTTCTTGGTATAAAAGTCACTGGCCTCGCTACAAACGCACCAGTTCCTCCACCTTCACCGGTAGACCTGTACGCATAGAGCGGTTGGCTGCGATGCCTGTCAAGATGGACCATGCACCGTCGATATGTGAAGCTGCACGATGAAACCGATCCTCTGCCGGCTTATCGAAAATATCGCGCAGCATGACCGGATCTCCTCCACCATGTCCCCCCACGCCTTCCTCTACTTCGACCTCATAAGGTGCTGCAAAGTGAGGATAAACCGTGATGGTCTTCTCTTTTAACGCCCCCTCATCTGCCTTGCTACCACCGGAATTAACGTAGGACTGCTCGGATACCCGAACCTCCATCCGTCCCTTGGTGCCGTTAAATACGATGATAAAGCCCTCCCAAGGCATGTAAGCATTCAGCGAGTAGTTCATCACTGCCTTGTTCTTGTACTTCACCATGACACTGAGTGTATCCTCAATGCTGATATTGTCGCCAAATACACTTTGATCGCGTATATAGCCATCCTCATGCTCAGCATCCAGATACATGCTTTTCAGATGCTCGTTACGGTCCAGATGCAGCGCAAAAGGATCATTTTCCGCCGCCTTGCTGCCGTAAGCCCGTTGGTAGAACTCCGTCACGCCGCGCTGCTCGGCATTTTCCCGGCCGTAAAATTTCAGATCGCCCATCGCATATACGGTCTCTGGCTTCGAGCCGAGCCAGAAGTTCATCAGGTCAAAATGATGCGTCGATTTATGCACCAGCAGACCGCCGCTATTGCGCTTATCCCGGTGCCAGCGACGAAAATAATCGGCACCATGCTGTGTGTTCAGCAGCCATTCGAAATTGACCGACAAGACATCACCAAGCGTCCCGTCCATAATAATCTCGCGGATTTTCGTATTATGCGGCGCATAGCGGTAGTTAAAGGTGACACGTAGCTTGCGTCCGGTGCGGTCTATGGCGTCCAAAATATCCTGGCATTTGTCCTCGTCCACCGTCATCGGCTTCTCGGAAATGACATCACAGCCCAGTTCCATCGCCCGGATAATATACCGATGATGTACCCGGTCAACAGTCGTGACGATCACGATATCCGGCTTCGTTTCCGCGATCATCCGGTCAAATTCGTGGGCTTTATAGGTCGGAATCGGTTCATGCTCGTATTTCTCCTGCAACAGTCGGTTGGCATAATCCATTCTCGTCTGATTGACATCACAGAACGCGATCAGCTCCGAGGTATCCTTGAAAACGGTAACAACTTCACCGTAAAAAAATTCGGCTCTGCCTCCGGTGCCCACAAGTGCATATTTGATTTTAGCCAATTGGTTCACACCCTTTACTTGAATTGCTTTTATTTTATAGTATAAAAAAGAGCAAAATCTTCGCTTTTATTGTGAATTTTATCGTAAAGTATACATATATTATCCTCATGCATTCTTTCATAAAGGAGAGCGTTGATATGATTGCCACACCCCGTTTTGCCATCGAGCAAGCGCTACGGACGGTGCCGTTCAGCATGTCTGCCGACCATGTCCACCAAGCGCATGAAATCTACTATCTGCTGGCAGGAGAACGCTACTACTACATTAATCAGCGGGTATACGCACTACAGAAGGGCGATTTGATCTGGATCAGCAAACACGATTTTCACCGTACGAGTAACAAGGGGAGCGGCAGCCATGAGCGAATTTTGATCAATTTCGATGAATCGTTTGTAGCCACGCCTATGCCTGTCGCTCCGTCCAGCGAACATAACCCGCTTCTTCTGCCTGAGAAAAGCTTCCTGCTGCGACCTTGCGCAGAGGAACAACGCGAGTTGGAGCACCTGTTCCAGCAAATGCTGGATGAATACCATCAAGAGCACGCATACCGCCAAATGTATCTCCAAAGCTTGCTGTTCCAGCTGCTTATCCGAATAAGACGCATACAATCCGCCTTTCCCGATACCATTGCACCGGAACGCAGCGAGAAGCAGCAGCGAGTATATTCGATCATTGAATACCTGCATGCACACTATGCGGAGAAGCTATCACTGGAGCAGCTGGCAGGGCATTTTTATATTAGCAGCACGTATTTGTGCCGTATTTTCAAGCAAACCACAGGCTTTACCTTAATAGAGTATCTTCAGGATGTCCGGGTACAGCAGGCACGGGCGTATCTGAGAGAAACGAACTGGAAAGTGACTGCCATTGCTGAAAAAACGGGCTTTGACAGCATCGCTCACTTTGGCCGTGTATTCAAGCAATACACCGCACATACCCCGTTGCAGTATCGAAAAAAACACAAAAAGGAGTAGGAGCTTTCTCGGCATATTTTTTTACAAACACGAAAATCGGTTTCCCGGGTCTCATATAATGGGGATAGGGATGACGATAACAAGGAGGGAGCAGGGAATGGGCCAAAACATTACCGGAATCCGCGAGGAGATCCGCCGGCTGGGCGGCGAGCTCATCCAAAGACAGCAGCCGGACGGCACCTGGCATTTTTGTTTCGAAAACGGGACGATGCTCGACGCATACACGATCATTCTTTTTCGCACGTTAAACGCGGAGAAGGAGGACCTGATCCGGGAGCTGCATGACCGCATCCTTGCCGCGCAGCAACCTGAAGGCTGCTGGAGGTGGTATAAGGACGAGGAAGAAGGCAATCTTTCCGCGACGGTCGAAGCGTATTATGCGTTGTTGTACTCCGGGTACAGTCAGCCAAAGGACGAATCGGTTCAGCGGGCGAAGCGCTACATTCTGGACCGGGGCGGGATCGGAAAAGCGGCGAGCCTGCTGACCAAAACGCTGCTGGCGGCGACCGGGCAAAGGAAATGGCCCGCCTCGCTTTCGCTCATTCCGATTGAAATGCTGCTGCTGCCTTCCTCTTTACCGCTCAGTTTTTTTGATTTTTCCGCCTATTCCCGCGTCCATTTGGTCCCGCTGCTCATTATGGCCGATCGGGATTTTTCCATTAAAACCACCCATACTCCCGATTTAAGCGAGCTTTATACCAACCGAGGCCAAGCCGAAGAGCCGCTTTCCCGGGAAAACCGCAAGCTGCTGAAGCACATCCAGTCCGCACTCGGCCATCTGGTCGGCACACCGCAGCGAATCCATCAAGCAGCAGTAAAAAAGGCGGAGCAATATATGCTGGAACGGATTGAGGGAGACGGAACCTTGTACACGTACGCCAGCAGCACCGTGCTGATGGTGCTCGCGCTGCTGGCCCTTGGATACGAGCCGCAGCATCCGGTGATCACGCACGCGGTTGACGGCTTGTTCGCCATGCGTTGCAAGACTGACGGATACACCACCATCCAAAACTCCCCCTCCACCGTCTGGGATACCGCCCTACTGGCCTATGCGCTGCAGGAAGCCGGAGTGAGCGCCAGGCATCCCGCGATGCAGAAAGCTGCCGCCTATTTACGCTCCAAGCAGCATCGCAAAGCCGGAGATTGGCGGATTCACAATCCCGGCACCACCCCCGGCGGCTGGGGGTTTTCCGACACCAATACGATCATCCCCGACGTTGACGACTCTACGGCCGCTCTTCGCGCCATCCACAGCCTGTCCGAACGCGATCCCGCTTATCTCGAATCCTGGAACCGCGGCCTAAACTGGGTGATATCGATGCAAAACGACGACGGCGGCTGGCCGGCCTTTGAAAAAAACACCGACAAGGAAATGCTCACCTGGCTGGCAATCGAAGAGGCCAAAGCGGCGGCCACCGATCCGTCGGAAGCGGATCTTACCGGTCGAGCGCTGGAGTACCTTGGGAATTTCGCCAAGCTCGACGTCCAGCACGGCTTTATCCAACGCGGGGCCGACTGGCTGACCAGCCATCAGCAGTCGGATGGTTCATGGTACGGCCACTGGGGGATATGCTACATTTACGGAACTTGGGCGGCGCTAACGGGCCTGAAGGCCGTGGGGCTTCCTTCCGATCATGCCGCTGTAACCAAAGGGACGGATTGGCTGCTTGCCATCCAAAACGTGGACGGTGGCTGGGGGGAATCGTGCCGCAGCGATCAGGCGGAGCGTTATGTACCGCTTTACGCCAGCACGCCTTCGCAAACGGCCTGGGCGCTCGACGCGCTGATCGCGGTGCACGACCGGCCTACGCCCGAGATCGAGCGAGGTACTGCCAGATTGATCGAGCTGCTGCGCGAAGACGGCTGGGCAAGCGCGTATCCGACCGGTGCCGGTTTACCGGTATATTTTTACGTCCGCTATCACAGCTACCGGTACATCTGGCCACTTCTGGCGCTGGGCCATTATGTCAAGAAATACGGGGGAGGGTAACTTTTGAAAAAAACGCCTCGGCGGCCAGTTTTCTTCCCGACATATTCCCCTGTCGCAAACATATATATTCAGTAGAAGTTGAGGTGCCAAAGCGAATGGAAAGGCAGGGGACAACCGTGGCGGATTCTTATATGGATTTCACTTCACCCTCCGCGCAATTTACATACGACTTGAGAAACAACCCGGCATTCATAAAAGATGAACGCAATTACTTTAACTTATTGTCCATCAAACAGCTAAATACGTTAGGGAACATGTCGATGCTGGATACTTACCTGGACAAGGGCAACGCCATCGAACCGCATTACCACCAAAACGCTTCGGAACTCGTTTATTGCATCTCGGGCGAAATCATCGTTTCCATCATTAATCCGTTCACTAAGGAACTTCGGCATTATGCTATCCGGCCCGGTCAGACGGCCAACGTGCCGCAAGCTTGGTGGCATTATGACACCGCCGCCGTCGACGGGACGCATTTTTTGGCGATTTTCGACGCACCGATCCCCGAGATCATTCCCGTTTCCGACATGCTGCGGTTAACGCCGGCCGAAGTATTCGCGCATGTCTATTGCCTTGATGAAGCCAAAGTAAAAGAGGCTTTTGCCCCGCTGAATCAATCCGTGATCATCGGGCCACCAAAAGGCTGTCAAAAGGCAACTCAGAGCGCTCACTATCAGCCGCAGCAGCCTTATCCTGCCTCATGCACCCATCCCCCCTACCAGGGATATGGTCTTCGCCCGTACCAGCAAAGCGACGGCAATCCGCAGCGGCCGCAGGTCATCGGAAATGGCTGGGAGCATTTGCCCACAAGCTGGGGGCCATTGAATAGATAGCCCCACAGCGCTTGATGCTCGGTCTGCATCTGGCCACCCTCCTCCCCGGTCACGGCTGTATCCCGTGCTTACTTGACCGCCTTGGATATGATCTGATTCAGCTTCTCAATCGTGGCGTCGGCATCCTGCTTCCCTAGGAGCATCAGATCCATCGCTTCTGTGATATCCGAGTTTAATCCCGGCACCTGAGCATCACAGGCCAGTGCAGAGCCATGTCCATGTCCTCTGTCGCGTCCTTCGGTCAAATAGCTGGAATGCTCAACCAGCCGGGCCTCCTGCCCCTTCACAGAAACATAAAATGCCGCCAGCTTCATGGCCTCTTGCAGATGCAGACTGTTTTTGTTCACGGCTACATAGGCAACCGGTATGGCGACAAATTCATTTTTGCCAGTGTTCGAGGGCCAATAAATATAGTCAAAGTCAAGGCTTTTATTTTGACTAAACAAGGGCTCAAGCCATCTTCCCGCCGCCAGCATGCCGACCTGATTGGACATGAACATCGCATCTGCCCCCTGCCCCTTGGGAAGCGAACCGAGGTATATCGCATTTCCCCTGTTCACCATATCGTACATGAAGCGGAAGGCTTCCTTGCCCTTTTCATTATGATCCAGTACGTATTTACCTTGTTCATCAAAAATCCGGCCGCCATTCGACCACACCCATGAATACCAGTGAGCCCACCAGTTTTCGGCCATATAGCCTTGCTTTCCGGCAGCCTTCAGCTTCGATGTAACTTCCTCAAAGGCATCCCAGTTCCACTTGCCTTCGTGATCATATTCCTGCGGTGTCTTCACACCTGCTTCTTTAAAGACCTTTTTGTTGTAATACATCACCATCAGATTCGAGTCAGGAGTGACCCCATAGATTTCCCCATCACGCTTCGCCGGGCCCCACAATCCTTCTGGAAAATCCTCGGCCTTCACATCACTCGCATCACTTTTTAGAAATTCACCCAAAGGCTGTATCTGCTTCGCCTCAATCAAACGTGCAATCGTCGGTTCATACGAATAAAAGACATCCGGTTCGCGACTTCCCTGAAGCTGTGTCAGCAGCTTTTGCTCATATTGGTCTCCCGGCACAGGCACCAGCTTAACCTCAATATTCGGGTTTTCCTTTTCAAATGCATCCAATGCCCGCTGGTACACCTTCACCTCCGTAGGATTCCCCCAGACCTGCATGGTCAGCCGCACTTTTTTACCTTCTGTGCTCTCCAGCTTGGGAGAGGTACTGCATGCCGCTGCCAGTAAAAACAGAACGCTGAGAAAAAAGCCAAGCTTGATCCAACTCATGTAATCGTCCATCTCTACCGCCTCCTGTAGCCTCACATAGTTGTATGTCATGCCGTTTTAAAACGCTTACAAAACCTTTCACTATCATTATATGTAGAAGGAAGAGACGCGATATCCTCAGTATCATTTATGTATAAATTTTTTTCTTTCCTACGGGATTTGTGTGTAAAATATAATGCATAACGAACAAGGCAGCCTTGGGATCAAGGCTGCCTTGTTCATTTTACACAATATACTATTGAAATGCATCAGCTACAAAGCGGACAACGCTCCCTCAGGCTGCTCTGCTCGGACAAGCAAGGCTGCTTGGGCGGCAGCGATGCGGGCAAATGGCACCCGGTATGGGGAGCAGCTGACATAGTCCAGTCCGCTGCGGTGACAAAAGAGAATAGACTCACTATCCCCGCCATGCTCACCACAGATACCTGTCTCCAGAAAAGGCTTCTTGGCTCTGCCTTTGACAACAGCCCATTCGATCAACTTGCCCACGCCATCCTGATCCAGCACCTGAAAGGGATTGGTTTCCAGAATATTCTTCTCCATATAGGAGCCGAGAAATTTCCCTTCGGCATCATCACGACTGTAACCAAAGGTCATTTGTGTCAGGTCATTGGTTCCAAAGGAGAAAAAGTCGGCGTACTGGGCCACGCTATCTGCCAGCAAGGCGGCTCTTGGCACCTCAATCATGGTGCCCACCCGATACCTGAACCCTTTGAACTCCTCACTAAGCACCTGAGCGGCTACCTTATCAACCAGTTGCCTCATTTGCTTGAGTTCATTGGAGTGGCCGACCAGCGGAATCATAATCCCCGGTCTTACATCCACGCCCTTGCGCAGTGCCGCTTCCGCGGCCTTAAAGATCGCTTCAATCTGCATGTCGTATATCTCTGGAAACAGAATGCCCAGCCGAACACCGCGCAGACCCAGCATAGGGTTAATTTCCCGCAGCTCGTGTACCTTGGAGATGGTGTTTTTAAGACGTTGAAGCTCCTCCGCATGGCCGCCGGAAAGCTCAAGCTCCCGCTGTCGCTCCTGAAGCTGTTCCAGATTCGGCAGGAACTCATGTAACGGTGGGTCCAGCAGGCGAATCGTCATCGGCAACCCGTCCATTGCACTGAACATAGCCTCAAAATCAAATTGTTGCATTTGGAGCAAACGATTCAAATGAAGAATCCGCTCCTCCTGATCATCCGCCAAAATCATCGCCTGAACGATAGGCAGACGATTGCCGGAGAAAAACATATGCTCCGTCCGACAAAGCCCGATGCCTTCGGCTCCAAATTCCCGCGCTTTAACTGCGTCATGTGGCGTATCGGCATTGGTGTAGACCTTCAACGTCCGAATTCCATCCGCAATTTCCAGCAGCTTCAGCAGCTCCGGTGTAATGACCGGCTCGCTCAGCGACAGACTGCCTTCGTACACCTGCCCGGAGGTCGAATCGATCGAAATATTTTCTCCCTCCTGAAAGGTACGGTTACCGATACTAACGCTCCGACTGTCCAGATCAATGCTCAGCGCATCACAGCCACAAATGCAGGGTTTACCCATCCCCCTTGCAACCACGGCAGCATGGCTGGTCATCCCTCCTCGACTCGTCAGCACACCTTCAGCGGCAATGATTCCATGAACATCGTCAGGTGAGGTTTCCACACTGACCAGGATGACTTTCTGCCCATCCTTCGTCCAGTTCTCTGCCGTATCTGCGTCGAAGACAATACGTCCACTCGCTGCGCCGGGTGAGGCAGGCAGACCTTGAGCAATCGCCACCAACGGTGTGGAAGTATCAATGGAGCGATGCAGCAGTTGATCCATGTGGGACGGCTCAATCCGCTGGATCGCCTCCTCTTGGCTGATAATTTCTTCCTCCACCAGATCTACAGCTATTTTTACAGCCGCCTGCGCCGTTCTTTTGCCGCTGCGCGTCTGTAGCAGATACAAATTGCCTTTTTCAATCGTAAACTCGATATCCTGCATATCCCGGTAATGATGTTCCAGCAAGGAAGCCAGCTCTTCCAGACGATCATAGACTAGCGGCTGCTCCTCCAGAAGCTGAGCAATAGGATTGGGTGTTCGCACTCCGGCAACAACATCCTCGCCCTGGGCATTCACCATATACTCACCGTACAATTCCTTAGCACCTGTGGAGGGATTGCGGGTGAACAGTACCCCGGTTCCACTGTCGTTGCCGAGATTGCCAAACACCATGGCCTGAATGTTCACTGCTGTCCCTTGTTCATCCGGGATGCCGTAAGCCTTCCGGTACACCTTGGCACGCATATTGTTCCAACTGCGGAACACAGCTTCCACCGCCAGTTGCAACTGCTGATATACATCCTGTGGAAACAGCTGGCCGCTGCGCTCTACGACAAGGTCTTTGTAATTCGCGATCAATTCCTTCCATTCTCCTGCGCTAACCTCCTGGTCACTGGCACGCCCGTTGGTTTGCTTGTTCTGCTCCTGCAGCTGTTCAAAATGGATGGCGTCTATACCTAGCACGACCTCACCAAACATTTGAATAAATCTGCGGTAGCAGTCATAGGCAAAGGTTTCATTTCCCGTCTGTTTCGCCAGTCCACGCACGGTTTCATCATTCAGGCCCAGATTCAGAATCGTATCCATCATACCGGGCATCGAGGTTACCGAGCCTGAACGAACAGATACCAGCAAAGGCCGCCCCGCATCTCCGAACATAGCCGACTGGGCTTCCTCAACGTCGTGCAGGGCAATTACGATTTCGCCCAATAAGCCCTCCGGGAGCCTGCCGCCGGAAGTAAAGTAAGCTCGGCACGCCTCGGTAGTCACCGTAAAGCCGGGAGGGATCGGAAGACCCAGTGTCGTCATTTCCGCGAGATTGGCGCCTTTCCCTCCTAGTAGCGCTTTCATCCCCAATTTGCCTTCGTTAAATGAATACACTCTTTTCAACATTGAATTCATTCCCTCCACTTATCGAGATACATGCCTGAATTGATCAATATGTCTATCTATGTTGTAACACATATCAGGAGGTTATTTCAACATATATGACGTAATATATACTCATAACATTCATTTATGATGTTTTAATGGATGAGCAAACTTATTTATAAAACACTTTAATTCGTGGTTATCCGTATATTCAAATAGATTAAGCTGGTCCTGAAAAAGCAAAAGAGGCCGCTCCACCGTCATCTTTGATGACTTCCGGGACAGCCCCTGTACTCAGTTCAAGCTTTATTTTCCTATATCTCTGTTAGCATCTTTTCAAAAACATTAAAGCCGTCCGTTTCACCTCTATACGTGTAGCCGCATTGCTGGTAAAACTGGCTGAGCTTGTCATTCCCCGCAATACAATCTAGCCGGATTCGATCCTTGCCAGTGAAACGAATGCCTTGTTCGATCCATTGCATCAATTCATGGCCTAGTCCCTTTCCGGCTCTATCCCGATCCACAACCAAACGATGCAAATATACTGAGGTTCCCCCTTCGGCATCAGCATCGTCTAACCCCCACAACTTACGGTCCCAGGCACTGGGCTGCTGCTGCAAGATCACAGCGCCTGCCAATGCATGATCCTCTGATGTCCGGAAAATAATCACTTCTCCCCGCGCAATAGCACCGCCCAGGTTGTGATCATCTTTTCCTTTGAGTAGGTTGCCCCATTGTGTGGAGCCTTTGCTGTGCAGCCATCTGGCCGTCTTTAAAATCAACTCCTGAACCTCTTCCTGATCTTCAGCGACTGCCTGAAAAGCTGCTAATCCTGGTTTGACGGATGATTCAACAATAGTCAATGTTGTCATGCTGCACCTCAACTCTCTTTCATGATCTATGAAAACTATAGCATAAAAAAGGAGAGCATGATTTTTGATTTAGCAATCGAGCCTTTTCCATTCCCTCCACACCATAAAGGTCAAAAAGGGTACGCCAATACAGGCCAGCACAGGAGTTACGGGAAGCCCAACCGGCTCGTTGATTTTAGCAGAAACATAGCCCTACCATTGCCCCAGGCATAGGTCCAGTTAGAGTTGGTGATGCAAACAGATTAGCCGTTCGTAATTGTAAAAGAGTTCCTGCAACGGCCAGACATCCTCCAAGCAACAAAATATCCAATGCAAGTGGCCATCAGTTTTAAAATATCCCCTTTCCTGATTTACCATAAAATATGAATATTACTGTACTTTTATCGGTCATTTATGGTGAAAAATGTAACCTTTCTGTCGATTTCAACCGATGATATACCGTATGAGAAAAGATGGAAAGGTTGTGAATGGGATGCCAAGCCGTAATCTGTATCTCTTCAAAAGGATATTTAGCATACACAAAGAACATATACTCATCTTCGCCCTATTGCTAATCCCGGCTATCGCTGCTTTTGTTGCAACACGGCCTATGCCTGCACAGTATATTTTGCAGGGAGAGATGCATCCGGTCAAAGATCTTGGCGTTCAGGGAAGCGTGTTTTTTGCGTCTGTTCAATCGGGGATTACTAACAATCTCCTGGAGCGTTGGAATGTATATTCCAGTGAAAATGTATCAGGGGGAGAGATTAAATTTGAACCCCTTGCCCCTGATGAAGTGGACTCTTATTGGAAGGACCTCACAGAGACGGACACACTAAAATATTCAGCGATGCAAGCCGTACATGCAGCGACGGAATTAAGTGTAGACAGCGAAACAGGTGAGGCTACGGAAACTTTCTCGAATCTAAGCGAATTGGAGGATGCTCGCTATGCGGAGCTATTGACTCATTTGCAGGATCTTGCGGGAAATTCCCTGGGCTTGATGACAGGCATCGGACTGTATGAGGAAGCCAATAACATCGACTTTTCAGATGGGGGACGTCACAAAATTGCAGGCACTGGCACGATGGAAGAGTACGGAGATGTCGGGTCCGTCGGCGGGCTGGAGCAAAAGCTGCTGGGAGCCGAGGCTGCGAAGGTTGATCTTTTTTTCGTACCGGCAGATTATGAATGGCTCGGTGAGGAAGGCAATGAAGCAGAAGCTGCCCGGGTTCAAAAGGAGCATGGACTCAAGCTGCGCATTATTCCCGTAGAAACATTGGAGGATGCTATCGTGTATTTGAAGCAACTAGACTAGGAGGAAGTACATCTTGAATGATTCAGATTCCAAAGCATTCCCATCGAAGACTGTTGGCAGTGTACATCAAGCCTTATTAGCAGTGGGGGCTATATGCGAATTGCTCATCTTAATTTTTACGTTAGTATATATTTACGCAAATGATTTTTATTACGAGCATCTATACGAGCTGGAGCAAAAATTCACTGTTTTTGGCTTCGTTCTGTACTACCTGTGTTTTGTAACCTATCTGATCTGGCTAGTTCAAGTACATAAAGCCATCCGACAAAAGCATTCCGATTATCCGATTCGCACCTTTGGAGCCATTGCTCGCATGATTCCTTTTGTTAACTTGTGGGGATTCTCCAACACATTTACCCATATTTACAGGTACTTTGCGCTACACCCCGAATTGGAACGCAAAGCGCGTTATATTCAAAAGATGATTGTTCCGCTATATTTTGTCTGGTTTGGTGAAGGGATTATTAACCGGATTCTTATCCGACACTTTTCCGATATGGAATCGATGTCCATGTTGTTGGGAGCTATTATGCAAACCACCAGAATGACCGTCTTTTACTGCATGACACGGATCATTCACAATAGTCTGGTCGTGTTGTATGAAAAGGATAAAGAAGAATTGCATTAGAAAACGAGCTGGCCTCATCGGTCAGCTCGTTTTCACTTCTGGCAAAGTGGATTTACTCAAAACCCACGATTTAGTTCGTCTGTGCGGCAGGTACAATCCGGTACAATCCCACTACACTGTCAGTCGCGAGCCGCACTTCCTGGATGCCCCAACCAAACGACAGCACACGCTCCAGCCGGTCATACTCGGCTTGCGTCAGTTCGGATGTAACGGCTTCGCTTCCTTCCTCCAGGGACAGCTCTGGCTCCCGCCCGAACGCAGCAGCAATCCATGAACGGATGCCTCGTATCGTGTTGTACTTAATCTGATATCCGTCCATTACCGCGCTGACAAACACCTCCGGCTCTTTGGAGGCCAGCCCGGTGGCAAGCTCCGCATAATCAAAATCGGATGGTCCGTCCGTTGGCAGCTCGTTTTGCTGCACCCGGCGGATTAACTCCTCATTGGACCAGCCTAATGAGCGTAATGATTCCAGCAAGAGCGCATCCCATTGGGAAA
The DNA here is from genome assembly GCF_000236805.1 of Paenibacillus peoriae KCTC 3763. GTDB lineage: Bacteria > Bacillota > Bacilli > Paenibacillales > Paenibacillaceae > Paenibacillus > Paenibacillus peoriae. Next base: position 94,251 of record NZ_AGFX01000038.1, read on the forward strand.
TACGTACTCTTTTCGTTGAATTAGCCATTGTTCTTGCCTCCTTTTATGGTCAGTGCATCGCACACCAACCTTAACCTAACGGTTAACCGGATACGCTACATAATGACCGGGACTGATCTCGCGTAGCTCGGTTGCACCGTTGCTATCCTTGTCCCATAACAATGAGCCAGCTGATTGAGTGAAGCCTCCCCACACACCCTCCCGCTCTCCGGCTGCTCTCGGGTCAGGCACGGGGATAGATGACAGCAGCGCTTGCGTATAGGGGTGAGCGGGCTGCTCATACAGCTCATCCGCATCAGCTACTTCTACCAGTCGTCCACGGTACATCACACCGATTCGGTCTGAAATATGCCGCACCATCGATAAATCATGGGCAATGAACAGATACGTCAGCCCGAACTCCTGCTGGAGATCCTCCAGCGTGTTAATAACCTGCGCCTGGATGGACACATCCAGCGCTGAAATCGGCTCGTCACAGACGATGAACTCAGGATTCACGGAGAGCGCGCGAGCAATGGAAATCCGCTGACGCTGCCCGCCGCTGAACTCGTGCGAGTAGCGGTACAAATGCTCCCGCTTCAGCCCTACCTTTTCCAATAAAGCCACAACTGCGTCTTTACGCTCGCTTCCTTGATGCAATCTATGGATGTCCATCGGCTCGCCAATCAGTTCAAGCACATTCATACCGGGATTAAGCGAGGAATACGGGTCCTGAAAAATACTCTGAATACGCCGACGCAGCGGCTTGAGCTGCTTATCGTTCAATCTGGAAATATCCTGACCATCAAAGCGTACCGTACCTTCCGTATAATCATACAACCGTGTCAGGCAGCGTCCAACCGTCGATTTACCACTGCCCGACTCGCCTACCAATCCGAACGTCTCGCCACGCTTGATTTGAAAGCTCACCCCGTCAACCGCCTTAAGCACCTCGGAGTTGCGCCCCAGCAAATCCTTGGCAATCACAAAATGCTTCTTAAGCTGGTGTACCTCCACCAAGGGCTGGCGCTCACCCACCACATGCTTTGCTTCACTCAATGATTCACTCACCGTCATCCCCTCCCTTCCGCTTCCGTGCTGCCCGTGTCCGGCGTCTCACAGACTCCGGCAGGCATAGCATCCGGCTCGTTCAGCCAGCAGGCCGCTCGCTGATCCGGGCGCAGTTCTATCATCGGCGGCCGCTCCGCACAACGGGCAAACGCGTGCGGGCACCGCTCCATGAACGGACAGCCCGTTGGCGGGTTCAACAGGTCCGGCGGCGTGCCCTCAATCGGCACCAGCCGCTCGCGGAAGCCGTTCGTGCGCTGGGGCACAGAACGCAGCAGGCCCTGCGTATACGGGTGGGCCGGACGATAGAAGATATCGTCCACGCGTCCCTCCTCCATCACCATGCCGCCGTACATCACGATGACACGGCTGCACACCTGGGCGACGACGCCCAGATCATGGGTGATCAGGGCGATCGCCATGTCGGATTGCTGCTTCAATGTCTTGAGCAGCTCCAGAATTTGCGCCTGGATCGTGACGTCCAGCGCCGTGGTCGGCTCGTCAGCAATCAGCAGCTCCGGGCTGCACGAGAGCGCCATCGCGATCATCACCCGCTGACGCATCCCTCCGCTGAATTGATGCGGGTATTGATTCATCCGCCGCTCAGGCTCGGTAATCCCCACCTGTCGCAGCAGTTCCACTGCGGCTTTCGCGGCCGCTTCCTTGCTCAGACCGCGGTGTCTGCGAATCACCTCGATCAGGTGATAGCCGACCTTCTTCACCGGGTTTAGCGAGGTCATCGGGTCCTGAAACACCATTGCGATTTGGTTTCCGCGTATTTTGCGCCATTGCTTTTCCGTCAGAGCGGTCAAGCTTTCTCCCCGGTAACGGATATCACCATTCAGCCGCTTGCCCGGCGGAGCAATCATCGACATGATGGCTTTCGCTGTGACGCTTTTGCCGCTACCGGATTCTCCTACGATTCCTACTGTTTCTCCGGCATCAATATGAAAGCTGACTCCTCGAACGGCCTGATTCTCCCCCTCACGAGTGAAAAACGAGACCTCCAGCTGTTCGACGGACAGCAGATGTTCTGTCATTGTGTTGTCGCTCCTTCCTGTCGCTCCTGGAGCCATTTGTAATGGGCCTGTTATGAATATATGAAACAATGAATCATCGTTTCACTAACCTGGGTTCAAAGCCGACACGCAGCACATCCCCCAATACATTAAAGCTCAGCACGGTCAGCAAAATAAATAAGCCCGGAAATAACGCCATATAGGGTGCCTGTGCAATATATCCTTGGGCATTATTCAGCATACTGCCCCACGTAGCGTTCGGTAGCTGAACACCAAAGCCGAGGAAGCTCAGTGATGATTCCATCATAATCGCTGAAGCAATATTGTTCGTCGCCCCTACGATAATCACTGGAATCAGGTTGGGAACGATGTGCTTGAGAATAATGCCAAACGTACTTTGTCCCGAAGCTTTGGCATATAGCACATACTCCCGTTCCCGCAGCGTCATCGTCTCTGCCCGTACCACCCGGGCGATATTCATCCACATGAGCAGGGCGATAATGACAATGATATTGCCAACGCCCGGCTTCAAAAACACACTAAGCAGCAATATAACCAGAAAAGACGGAATCGACATGAGCAGCTCCAAAATCCGCATGAGCAGATTGTCAATCCACCCGCCAAAATAGCCGCTCACCACACCTACTGCTGCGCCGATGCTGGTCGCAATAATCATGGACGCGAAGCCCACCAGCAAAGATACACGACCGCCATACAGCGCTCTTGTAAAATAGTCGCGCCCGTAATCGTCCGTTCCAAACCAGTGTGCCGCTCCCGGCGGCTGAAGACGCTCCAGTACGTTCAATTTATTCGGGTCCTGTGGCGATAGAAACGCGAAAATCGCACCCAACGAGAATACGATCAATATAATGAGGGCGACGGCGCCCATTTTGCTCGTTAGCAGCTCGATCCCGATGTTGCGCCATTTGCTCCGATTCATGAGTTCACCTCGTTGATTTAATTCTCGGGTCCGCGATGCTGTACAGAATGTCTGCAAGCAGATTGCCCAGGATCAGGAACAGCGCGGAAAATAAAGTAATCCCCATAATGACAGGATAATCCATGCCCTTTACCGCCGTCATGCCCAGCGAGCCAATACCCGGCCAGGAAAAGACCGTTTCGGTTACGATGGCCCCTGCGATCAGGTCTGCGGCCGACATACCGAGCAGCGTAATAATAGGCAGCAGCACGTGCTTGAGCACATGCCGAAACAAAACCAGCCGCTTACCAGACCCGAACGCATATTGAATTTGTACATATTCTTCCTTAAGCTGCGTAATCGTACTGGAGCGAATATACCTCACGTATACGGATAAAAAGCTGAAGGCCAGTACAAAACACGGTAAAATACCATGCTTGAGCACATCCAGCACAGAGTCTGTTCCAATGGTCCGCATCCCTGTACTTGGAAGCCAATGCAGATAAATAGCAAACAAATAAATCAATAAAATACCGAGCCAAAAAAGTGGTACAGAAATTCCGATGTATGACATCAGGTTAATCAGCTTGTCAATCCAACGGTTCCGATTGGCCGCAGCCAGCAAGCCAAGTGGAATGGCAATCAGAACAGCCAATATAATGGATGTCCCCATCAATCCGGCGGTAGCCGGGAGACGATCCAGAATCTGATCCAGCACAGGCTGGTGATTGATTAGCGAATAGCCAAGATCACCCGTCAGGCTTTTTTTAAGCCATAGCATGTACTGCACATATGCAGGCTGATCCAGTCCCAGGCTATGCCTCATTCGTTCTATATCTTCCAGATGCATATTCGGTGTCACAAAAGAGAGAACCGGATCGCCTGGTGCCAGCTTGATCAAGCCAAAGCAGACGAGGGATACGAAGAATAGCATCGGTATCACTTGCAGCAATCTTCTGGCAATAAGTTGTCTCATACATTCCCCTTCCCTTGCTGTTTTCGAAAAAAATAAGCTGGTTCTCCCAGCTTATTTTTGAAAACCCTGTCTTATTTGTGATAAATTTTGGACAAATCCTCGAAAATCACGACCGGCTTCAGCACAGCCTGCTCAATACCGCCATACTGCTTGTCGAACGCCACAATCGTTTTGGTGTAGGCAATTGGATAGATGACTGCATCATCAGCCAAAATTTCTTGTACCTTTTTGTAAATTTCGCCACGCTTGGTCGTATCCGACTCGCCTGCGCCCTCTTCCAGCAACTTATCCACTTCCTTGTTGGAATAGTGCGAATAGTTGGAAGAAGATCCGGTGCTGTACAAGATACGGTACGCATCCGGGTCATAGCCCATGATATAGCCGCTGATGGCCAGATCGAAGTCCTTGGCATTCGTATCGACGAATTTTTGCGACCATGCCGAGGAATCCATGCTGTTCACATCCAGCTGAACGCCAATATCCTTGAGTTTCTGCTGGATATACAGCGCTTGTGCTTCCTGTACCTTATTGCCGCCCGGAATGATAATGCGCAGCTTCAGCCCTTCGGCTCCAGCCGATTTCAGCAGCTCCTTCGCCTTGTTCACATCATTATTGAAAAATGGAACGTCATTCGTGTGATACAGCACGTCCTGTGTCAAAGCAGATTTTGCAGTATCCGCATAATCTTTGGAGCCATACGATACCTGGATCAATTCATCCTGATTCAGCGCATAAGACAGCGCCTGACGTACTTCTTTTTTATTCAATTGCTTGGTATCGCTGTTTTCATTAAACATTAGGTAAGCCAAGCGGCCTTCGCTGTAAGGATAGATGTCAAACTTATCTGTAGCTTTAATCGTGTCCACATTTTGCGGATCGACATAATTTACGTTGATCTCACCATTCTGGAGCGCCAAACTCGCCGCATTCGAATCTTTTACAATCCGATACGTTACAGAATCGAGATGAGGCTTGCCGCCAAAATAGTTATCGAACCGTTCCAGCGTAATGTACTCGCCAGTTTTGTACTCCTTGAATTTGAAAGGCCCCGATCCAACCGGAGTGTTGTTTTTCGTGCTTTTCTCAATATCTGCTTCGTTCTCAAAAATGTGTTTCGGAATCGGGGATACCTGTACAAGTGCCGCTTCAAAAGCAGGAGCTGCTTGTGGAAGCTTAAACTCCACCGTTGTATCGTCAACCTTGCTCACCTGCACCGGCTTGCCGTTAATTATAAAATTACTTCTCAAGAAGCTGTGCTGCTTCTCGTCTAAAATTTTGTTAATGGTGAAAACAACATCGTCAGCTGTCAGCTTCTCACCATCATGCCAGGTCAGATCCTTTTTCAGCTTCAGCGTGTAAGTCAGCTTGTCCGCCGAAGAAGTCAGGCTATCTGCCAAATAAAATGTCTTCTTGCCATTGTTCACCTGGAACAAAGGTGCGAATATCGCCTGGTCTATCGTCAGGCTTACCCGGTCACCCGCATAGTTCGGATTCAGCACGACCGGATCGGCTTGAACACCAATGATCAGGCTGCCGCCATCCTTGGGCTGTCCGTTATCCGCTGTCGTGGCAGCTGTGCCGGACGTATTTCCATTCGTCGCAGACGAAGACCCCGAATTCCCGCCAGAGCATGCACTTACTACCAACATCAATACAATGAATACCAATACACCAGTCAAATTACGACGCATCGCTCTAGCCTCCGTATTTTCTAAGTATGTAATAAAAGTTATTATATATCGGAATAATCGGATTTACAATCAATTAAAAACTGCATAATACCCTTGTCATTAGCAGTTCAGACATTATGTGATCGAATTCAGCAAAAAAACACCCGTTGAGGGTGTCATTTAGAAGACTAGCAAACTGATTAATGCCAGAATAGCGGGTAATCCTTGTTTCAATAAAATAGACTTATTGGACGTCAATGCACCATATACCGCAGCCATCACCACGCAAATGACAAAGAACAGCTGAATTTGCCAGCCAATCACTGTGTCCGGGTAGCACAAGCCCCACACCAATCCAGCTGCCAAAAAGCCGTTATACAATCCCTGATTTGCCGCCAGAGATTTGGTTGCTTCCGCCAGTTCCTTCGAGGTGCCGAACGTACGCATCGCCTGCGGAGTCGTCCATAAAAACATTTCCAATATTAAAATATACACGTGCTCCAGAGCCACAATTCCAACCAATATTGAACTGATCAGGTTCAAGTATATTCCTCTTTTCCACACAGGTTTATTAGGAGGCAGCTTTCAGATCTATCCTCAAAAAGTATAATGGATCTTCCAAAAACAGTAAAGAGACCGAGCTTAAAGCCCGGCCTTATTCCTGCACAAAAACTTACATCGTTCTCGCAAAATCAAGCAATGCTTTGGACATGCTGTTAATCTCGTCCGTAGCTGCATTCACCTGCTGCGTTAGCGCGGCCTGTGTCTGTGTCAGTGTAGACATGTTGCCGATGTTATGCAAAATCTGCTCGATGAGCGTCTTCATTTCGTCCAAACTGGACTCGATATTTCCGGTCGCGTCAGCACTGTGAATGGCAAGCTTTCTCACTTCATCTGCAACCACGGCAAAGCCGCGTCCCTGATCACCCGCACGCGAAGCCTCAATTGCAGCGTTTAGACCAAGCAGATTCGTTTGATTGGCAATCTCTTTAATGAAATTGGAGATGTTCTGCGTCTCTTCTGCGCTAACTTTGGCTTGATTCGCTGCCTCTGTCGATTGCTCTTGAGCCGTAGCCAGCTCCTGCGCCTGGTTGCTGACTGAATTGACGCCGTTCACCATTTCCGCAATGGAATCAGAGAGATGTTGTATTTTGAGCGTGAGTTCGTCCGCAACGGACTGCTTTTGTTTTTCCAACGTTACATCACGGATAGTACCTGCCATGCGAATTGGCACTCCCTTACTGTCACGTATGCTTCCCCCACTATTATAATACCAGCGGTATTCACCATTCTTATTCTGCAAGCGGCAGGTTACTTCATAGGGAGTACGGTCTGAATAATCATTCAAATGGTCGTTCAATGCTTTCAACGCTATTTCAACGTCATCCGGATGCAAGCGTGAACTCCAGCTGCTAAGCGCACTCGGAAAGTCTTTCTCGTCACTAAAACCCAGCGTTTTACGAAATTGCGGTGACCACCAAAATTCACTTTTTGGATTCTCCACATCTCCGTCAACCAGGATGATGTCGTATGGAGCTTCAATTAATACACGGTTAACAAGGTCATATCTGGTAACTAATGCTTCTAATTCCTCAGACTTGATCTTCTGGTCATGTACATCCAGCAAAGCGCCCGCAATACGAAGCGGCACTCCCTGCTGATCGCGAATCGTCGTTCCTGTAGCCCGGAACCAGCGATATTCTCCATGCTTCAGCTTCAAGCGATATTGAATGTCGTATGGAGTCTTACCCGAATGATCCAGCAAATGATCTGACAAAGCTGCCACTACCCATTCATGATCCTCAGGGTGCAATCGGGATGCCCAGCTGTCCAATACATTGGGGAAATCCGTTTCATCCTGATACCCCAGCATAGTACGGAATTCATCTGTCCATGTGAATGTATTACTTGGATTGACAGGATCACCCGCAATGACTTCCATATCCCATAAGCCGACTTCTATGGCCTTGGTAACAAGCTTCAGACGGATATCGATGTGCCTGGCATCATTTTTGATGAACTCAAGCGCTTGGTTGACATTCTTTGCGATTTCTTGAACCTCAGAAGATGCTGAGGCAACTTGTATTGCGGCAGAATAATCCTTCCGCTGTATTCTTTGCAATAGTTTACGGCTTCCTTCTACTAAAGGAGCAAGTGAGTGGGTCTCATTTTTCTTGAGAAACATATATGTTCTTCCCTTCTAAGCCAATATATATAACGGTATAGTTTAATATCGGAATTTAATTAAGAATCGTTATAAATTAAACTTTAATTCAATTAGGTAAAAAGAATCATTTTTCAATCCCCTATGCCTAAATATTCATACATAAAACATCGAAATATGTCGAAAAAATCATAAAATTTACAAAAGAGGCAACAAAAAAGAACACCCTTGCATTCTTCGCAAGGGTGTTCTTTATCGTTAATCATTCAGCTCATTGGCTGTTATTTAAGGAAGCGGCGTATTCCTCACCTTTTTTCTTATCATACTCGCCTTCCCATTTGGACATGACCACAGCTGCAAGCGAGTTGCCTAATACATTGACTACCGTACGCGCCATATCAAGAATCCGGTCAATACCGGCGATAAAGGCCAAGCCTTCAAGCGGAAGATTCACTGATCCCAATGTGGCGAGCAAAACGACAAAGGATGCACCCGGCACACCTGCAATACCTTTGGAAGAAATAATCAGCACCAGCACCAGCGTGATCTGTGTAGTGATCGGCAGGTGAATACCATACATCTGGGCGATAAAGACTGCAGCCAGCGCCTGATACAAGGTAGAGCCGTCCAGATTAAAGGAATATCCGATCGGAATCACGAAGGAAGTAATCCCTTTTGGACATCCGAACCTCTCCATCTTCTCCATGATCTTGGGCAGGACACTTTCCGAGCTGGCGGTCGAATAGGCAAGCAGCAGCTCACTCCTCAAGATTTTAACCATCGTCCAGAGGCTAGTACCGCAGAACTTGGCGATAATTCCAAAAACAATCACAATAAATAGCAGCATGGAACCGTATACAGATAGAACAAGCTTCAATAACGGCCACAATGAGGCCAACCCAAACTTGGCTACTGTCGTTCCGATCAGTGCAAATACACCGAACGGAGCCAAGCGCATCACCTGATTGGTTACCCAGAACATGGCGTCAGCTACGCCGTCGAAGAAATTCAGCACAGGCTTGCCCTTGTTGCCAATCGCCGCGATTCCCAGTCCAAAAAAGACGGAGAAGAAGATAATGGCCAGCATATCTCCATCACCCAGCGCTTGAACAATATTAGTAGGAACAATATGAACAATTGTATCCATGAAGTTGTGGCTTGTAGTTTCCGCCGTCTCCACGTATTTATGGATATCACTCTTGGCCAGGTGGGACATGTCCACGCCTTCTCCAGGACGAACCAGATTCGCAACGAGCAATCCGAAAAGGATGGCAATGGTTGTCACAATCTCAAAGTACAGAATAGACTTACCGCCGAGCTTGCCCAGCTTTTTCATATCCCCAACGCCGGCTACGCCGATAATGAGCGTTGAAATTACAATGGGCACGACAATCATTTTGATCAGACGGATGAAAATATCGCCGATTGGCTTTAAGTAGACTTCCACCCCTGGATTGCCGTAAAATAAAGCGCCAACAAAAATACCTAAAGCCAGTCCAATAAAGATTTGCATCGTCAAATTTATCTTTTTCACTTTGTACCCCCCTGGCTGTATATTTTTGCATTATGCTGTTCTTAATATTCAAATGATGTTATTTATACTACAATCTGAACTATAAAAACCGACAATTATCTACACATTTATTTATTTTTTTCTATAAATTCACAAACTTTAACGAAGCGCCTGTGAATTTATCTTACATTGCCTTTCTGAAACAAACACACGGAGGTGAATATGAATGAAAATAAATACACTCCTTTTCCTGCTGATGCTTATATTTGTACCATTGGCAGGTGAGTTGAATATTCACCCGTTTGCGAATACATTTCGTCTCAGCTTCGGTACGCCTGTATTTTTTTTCTTTTTGTTATCCATTCGTCATATTCCGCCTGCATTATCGGGAGTGCTTACAGGAATAGCTGTAGTCGCCTTTCGCATCTTGCTTAATCATTACCTCTATCCCGGGTCTTCCTTTGAAGAGTTGATGACATTGCATGGGCCTACCTTTTTTTATTACTTGGTCTACGGTCTCATCTTCCAGATTATGGGTATTAATAGAGAGCCATACCACGCGCTCCGCGTGGGCATCCTCTCTGTGGGGATAGAGGTTGCCGCAAGCGTGGCGGAACTTAGCGTGCGGCGAAGCATTGACGGCGATTTCTGGGACATTGTCAAATTCAGCAAGGTGGTTCTCATCGCCATGATTCGCAGCTTCTTCGTGCTTGGGTTCTATAATATGATTCGCCTGAATCAGTCCGTCCAGCATGAAGAGGCACAAAGACAGCAGACTGAGCGGATTTTACTCCTGGTATCAGACCTGTATGAGGAATCAGTCCAGCTTGGCAAAACCCTGTCGCACGCAGAGCAAATCACCCGTGAAAGCTACGAACTGTACCGTGAGCTACAGCAGGATGAATCTCTAAAAGATAGGGATCATTATGCCAGACAGGCACTTCGTATTTCCGGACAAGTCCATGAGATTAAAAAAGACAGTCAGCGGATTTTTGCCGGATTGTCCAAACTCATTGATTCCGAAAGTGAAGTGCATTATATGACTTCGCAAGAGCTTGGCGAGCTGATCGTCCGTACCAACAGCAAATATGCCCAATCGCTGAACAAGTTCATCCGTTTCACGCTGAATTTCGATCCTTTGTTGCCCAAGCTGCATGTTTATACAGTTCTGACACTAATTAATAACCTGACATCCAATTCAGTTGAGGCGATGAAAGACAGCGGGAGGATTGACGTTTCCATTCACTTTCTGCTGGATAAAGAGGATGTAGTATCCTTTAGTGTCACCGACAATGGCCCAGGTATTCCTCAGCGCAAACGGAAAATGGTCTTCACACCAGGGTACACGACCAAGTATGATGAGAAAGGACAGCCTTCGACCGGCATGGGATTGTTTTATGTGCGAGAGGTCGCGGAGAGTCTTGAAGGGACGATTGAACTACAACAGGATGAAGAAGAGAATACAGGTAGGGTACAGACTACTTTTAGAGTCCTATTGCCTTTACGGAAACTGACGGAGAAAGGAAGATAGTCCGATGCGTTTTTATATTGTGGATGACGATCAAGGGATTCGTTCTATGTTGGCAGACATTATTGAAGACGAAGGTCTGGGAGAGGTCGTCGGGGAATCAGAGGACGGCTCCTATGTAAATAGCGGTCTGCTGGAGCTGAACCGGATTGATGTATTATTGATTGACCTGCTAATGCCGCTTCGTGACGGCATTCAGACGGTGCGCGCGCTCGGTGATCAATTCAGTGGAAAAATCATTATGATCTCTCGGGTTGAATCCAAAAACATGATCGGCGAGGCCTATTCGCTCGGTATTGAATACTATGTTGCCAAGCCCTTGAACCGGCTGGAGATTATTGCAGTTATTCATAAGGTGGCCGAACGTTTGCGGATGCAGCAGTCGATTACAGATATCCAGCGCACACTGCAAGGATTGTCGATGTTCACCTCAAATGGCCCATCAGCAACGCTGGAACCAACCCGAAATATTATGACCTCCGGACAGTTTCTGCTTTCCGAAATGGGAATGATCGGTGAGGCGGGAAGTATGGATCTGCTGGACATGCTGGAATATCTGGATCAGTATGAGGAGGAAACAGGCAATCTATCACCTCATCTGCTCCCGCCGCTAAAGGATATATTCGCTAATGTAGCGTTGAAACGATTGGGACCCTCGGCCTCTGCAACAGAGCTAAGCAAGGAAATCAAGGCATCGGAGCAGCGTGTACGCCGCGCTATTTTCCAGACGCTAAGCCATATTGTATCGCTCGGATTGACCGATTATACCCATCCAAAATTCGAAAATTATGCGTCCAAATTTTTTGATTTTACGGAAATTCGCAAAAAAATGCTGGAACTGCAAAATAATGTAGAGCCTTCTCTATCCCAGGCGCGAATTAATACAAAAAAGTTTGTGCAAGTGCTCTATACGGAAGCAAAAAGACTGTTACACTGAGGATTTTGCAAAAATCCTGACACTAAAAGAAAAGCACCTGTATCCCCCACATGTGTCTATCACATAGGATTAAACAGGTGCAATTCGTTCCTATTACATGTCCTTTGATTCCAGACGCTTGTCCTGCCGCTCCACAGCTTCCATAAAACCAATGCCGTCGGACAGCAAACGTTTCAAGACATCCAATTCCTCCGAACTGTAACGACTTAAATATTCAAATAACTGACGCTGCACCTTAGCATGCAGCCGTTCATGCACAAGAAAGAGCTTTTTTCCCAATGGGGTCAGGCGGAAATAAATTTCTTTTTTATTGTCGTTAAGCTGGGTTCTGCGAATCCAGCCTTCCTTGAGCAGCTTGGTACTGACTTTCGAAACCGTACCTTTGCTAAGCTCAATCCGCTCCGCTAATGTCGTAACATTAATCGGCTCATGTCTCCCGATGCAATCAATCACGTGGACATCAGTGATATTAAGCGCAGCAATCCCGTCAAAATGCTCATGGATTTCTGCAAGAATAGACATGCTCTCTCTCTGTTGATGCTGCTCCAACTGGTGATTCATTTTAATTAGCAAATCATAGATATGCTGAATTGACGTGGCTTTTTCCATACAAACAGATGGTCACTCCTTTGACATCCTCCTCCTTTCATTATAGCCCATGTTTGTTTCACACGAAACAATTAATCACTTCGTAATCCATGCTGCACGCTCGTGTGTCTAAAATCTATATAGCCACCACCTAATTGTTTCCCAAGAAACAATATAAGAATACGAAAAGCTCCCCTATTAACATTTCGCATCCATATAAAATCATATATGTCTATGACACTTTGTTTCCTCTGAAACATTTTTTATTTTAATGTAATTGAGAATAATTATCAACTACTTTTTAATCCTCATTTCCATCCTCTCTCTACATCACGTTATCATTTCCATTTTTGAAAATTAAATTGTATAATCGTTAAATGAGAGCAAACCAGATACAAGCTCTATATAGAAGGGATGATGATACATGTCAGATGCAAACCAATTATTCGGTCAAGCACTGGTTAAGTCGCTGGTCGGTGAACGTGGACATATTCGAGTGGCCCGGGCACTGCCGGACATCGATGTCGAACTGGCAGGAAAGAAAAATGCAGAAATGCCTTACAGCATTTATCAGCTATTAAAGCACATGATCTACTGGCAGCAATTTATGCTGGAGCATTTGGAAGGACGGAAGCCCCAGCTTCCGGGCAATGTCATGGAAAGCTGGCCTGAAGAAACCGGACCGCAAAGCGAAGAGGCATGGCAGGCTGCCATTCAGCAATTTTTACAAGGCGTAGACCGGGCAGTAGAGATTGCCGAAACCGCACAGCTGGATGATGCACTGGCTCATTTCCCCGGTGAAACGAAAGCGGGACTGCTGCGGAATATCGCTTCTCACAACTCCTACCATTTGGGCGAAATCGTCCTGCTGCGCCGTATTTATGGGGCTTGGCCGCCACCAGAAGGCGGTTTTCCCGCATAACGGCTACACCAATTATACACCCAACCAACTGCTTCCCTCCATAATAGCATTGGGATTTAGGCACAGTGGGGAATACACCCGCGTATCTTAAGTGGGAATCCGTTCTCCCTGTGCCCTGCTTATTTCATATTCATCCTAGCTCGATTTGAAGCCATTCATGCGTTATCAGGAGCAATCCGTAAAACGGTTCCCATGATGCAAAATCAAAGAGAGGTTTCGAGAATATGAAAAGACACTTATATTTAAATCGTAATATCGCCTGCATGATCGTTATCAGCCTTATTGCTAACATGAGTGGGAGTATGATCCTTCCACTCTTTGCTATTTATGTAGAACAATTCGGGATATCCGCATTCCGTATGAGTATTTTATTTTCTCTGTTTTATGTGGGAAGATTTGTGGGTGGAGGTCTGGCAGGACGGATTTATGAAAGGATCGGCGCAAAACGCCTGGGGTTGAGCTTGCTCATCGCTGAAATCGTTTGTATGCTTCTGTTCCCGGTTGCAGAAAACTTTATCATTTTATCCATCCTTAGACTTCTTCAAGGCTTGGTGGCTATAGGGTTAACTGTCTTTGTAAGAGTCACGATCAACCACATGAGCACCATGGAAAATAGAGGAACACTCAATGGATATATCAGCAGCAGTGAAGGTGCGGGTATGATTTTGGGTCCTCTTATGAGCGGAGTGATCGTTTCTTATTTTTCTTTAGCAGTTCCGTTTTATTTCGTCGCTTTTTTTTCTTGTATATCCTTCGTAGCTGTTTCAAGAATGGCTTTCTTCAATTCTTCCGCACAACCTCAGCAACAGCATTCGCTCCCTCAGAAATCCAAAAGAAAAACCATACTAACGAAACAGTTACTGCTCTATTCCACCGTTCATTTCCTTGAAATGAGTGCATTCGCTATATTTTTAACGTACTTCTCCATATATGCAACCTCCAGGCTACACTGGAGTCCAGCAGAAATCAGCCTGGCTTTTACAATCATCGGCATATCGACCTTTGTATCGGCGCCCCTGATTGGCCAAATATCTGATATACTCAAAGATCGCTTAATCCTCTGTATGGCGGGTCTGTTATTCATCATGGTGGAAATCGTTTTATTTCTTTGGTTTACGGAGCAGTGGATTGTATACTTGGGGATGTTCATAGGAGGCATTGGCGGAGCCAGTTATCTGGATTCATTTTACTCACAGCTAGGAGACGTCATTCCCGAGGAGCATAGGAGCCTGTTTATCGGCAATGTTGCCTCTTTCTCTGAATTGGGGGCCATTGTTTCTCCGCTCGTCGCGGGCGCACTCCTTGAACGTTTTAACATAAACACCCCCTTTTATTACAATATGATTTTGGTGTTTATTGCGATTGTTATCCAATACTTCATTCGATTAAAGTCGAAATCCTAAAAAACAGGCCACTACATTGAGGATAGATTTTGCCATTTAGAACTTAATTATAGACATTCTATTTTTCATCAAATACTTCTTTTAAAATATTCAGGGCCTTTTTATGGCTCTGTTCGTCTTGTTTTAGGAGTAAAGCGTTTATCGCTAATATGACCTCATTTTCTTGCTTCTTTCCTAGGCTCATAAAATCAAAGAATTCAATATTGAGAGCATTTGTTATCTTTGTAATGGTTTCGATTGTCACGTTGCTTTCGCCACGCTCAACCCGACCAACATAGGAGAAAGACGTTCCAATCTCGTCTGCCAGTTCTTGTTGCGTTAAGCCTTGGCTTTTCCTCAATTCTCTTACAATAATACCTATTCGTTCAGCAATGGTTTGCATCATTTTAATTATCTACCCCTCTTATTTAGAAGTCTAGACAAAAGGAAAGATATATTGGAGCCATTAAAAGATTCAAAATATTTTATTATTGTCCTTATAAGGCTCCTGAGATATACTGTAAATATATTCAAGTGGAGCATAGTTATTTAATTTAGATAGCTCTATAGTCAAAATAGCTTTGCGTAGAGGCTATCCGATCACTAACAATTATATAAGCCGAACTTAAAAGTTACCTGTCGTGCCACTACGAAGTCGGATGGTACTTCCCATCGCCACCGCCCCCGGATTTCTGGAATAAAGCCATGATAAGGGTAGAAATCCGTGGACAAAAGCGACCGCTACGCTTGTACAGCATCATTCCGTCCACTCCATTTTTATGTTCAATTTTCGAGTTCAGCTTATATAGTATATTCCCAACAAAAAGGAGAACATTTTTATATCATATCAACTAGAAACTCCGTCAAAGTGTAGTGAATCTATCTTATGGAGGCGTTAGTAGTGGAACAACAAATTCATACAAATGAGGAAATTTATCTTTTGTCGGAGAATAACCATTCTTTAGATAAGGCGTTTGAGTTGTTTCGATTATGCTACAGACAGAGTGATTGGGATGAGGCGAATCGAATAGCTAATTATATACACATCACTGCTGATCGCATGTATAAAAGCAGACAGAAATGGGGCGATATTGTTTCGCTTAATCAGCGATTAAAGCGTCCGCTTGTATTTTATTTTGGCTATAGCTATTTGGCTAAATCAATAGTCTTCCAGAGACAGGGTCTTTTCGAACAGGCAAGGGAGTATGTAGCCAAATATGCTGATTTAGGGTGGTATAAAGAGCCTACAAAAGAGGATATGGAGGAAGTTGAACATTTTGAAATTTTCGCCAAAGCTAATCTCTATGCAATAGATTTGTTATCAGGTAATAAAGAGAAATTAACTGAGTACAAAGAGTTTATTAAGGATAACGATGAAGAAACGCTTCCCGGACTAATTAATATCCTTGAAGCTGCAAATCTGAATGAATGGAATGTAGATGATTTAATTTATGAGCATACTCAACAGTTTGAAACATTTGCCAGTCTTGAAGACATTGGAAATCGCGTGTATTATACAAAATTATTAAATCAACTTGCCATATATAATCTGAATCATTTGCGATATGGTGGTGCTATAGATTACATTCTTGAATTTATGAGAATTGCAGTTACAATTAATTTACATAAAGAAATTATTACGATTATTTCCATGTTCGATGCCATTCGATCATATGCAACAAGCGAACAGCAATTGAAGTATCAAAATATTTTACGAGGAGTGCTTTTAAATGAGGAAAACATTAGTAACTACATTCATGTTGATAACATTTCTTAATATTGTAATTCCCTTCTCGCCTTCATCAACAGCAACGATTAGCCCCGCTCATCATGGTGTAAACGGCTAATAAACAACTAATAATAGGCGAAAGGCCCCTGACATAAGCGCAGGTGGCCTTTTCCCTATGATTCACAGCACCACTTCGACGGCAACCCCGAAATGATCGGATACAACCGCCCCCGTCTTCCCGTTCAGCACAACAGTTGAAGATCGAACCTGTAGCGCCTTATTGGAGAAAACATAGTCAATCCGCAGCGGCTCCGCGTTGCTTTCCCAGCCCGCAATGGCTTTGATGACGGTGTGCCCTTTATCACGAACGACTGCGTTCGAATAAGTATCCGACCAACCGGATTGCAGCACATAGTCATACCCTTCTCCGCGCACTTCGGCAGCATTATTGAAATCCCCCATCATGAAAACAGGAGCGGGCGCCAAAGGGTTCAATATTTTCGTAGTACGATCCCAGAGTCCACGGAAGGATTCCTCGTCATTCCACCAGTTATAGTGTCCACTGACAAACCAGGACTGCACTCCATCCACCACAGTCTGAATCCCCACAATTTTACGCGAGCGGTAGTTGTCATAATCGCGAAGCGAGGAAACATATTCGTTCACCGTATCTGTAATCGGTGTTCTGGACAAAATCGCCAAACCCTCGTCGTATTTGACAAAACCAACATGTGCGGGCGCCCACGTCCAATGATAGGCATCGGACAATAACCCATTCAGCACATAAGCATAGTTATCACGCTTAATGACTACTTCAGGATCAGCACTATAGTAGAAGCCCAAATCGTCCGGTGACAAAGGCGCTTCTTCCATGGACTGATTCACTTCCTGCAAAGCAATCACATCAAATTGCTGTTCATCAATAAAAGCAGCCAGCTGCTTTAGCTTTTCGAGCTGATTTTCTTCCATCCAAGCATGTGCATTTAAGGTTAACAATTTCAAAACGAATCACCTGTTGAGTATGTCTTGTATATCTGATTTAAGCACATCGGCCTTCGGTCCGTAAACCGCCTGAACCCCATTGTCTACTTTGATCAAGCCCAGCGCCCCCAGCGCTTTCCACGTCTTTTCGTCTCCGACGGCATCCGTATCTTTCACCGTCACACGCAGACGGGTCATGCAGGCATCCACTTCGACAATGTTCTGCTCTCCCCCAAGAGTCTTGATAATATCAGCAGCCAGTTGATTCTGCGTGGAAGCAGCCGCCACACCATCTGTCGCTGTGCTTCCCGCCTCGGAAGCCTCCTGAGGCTCCTCATCCGTATAGTTCCCCAATCGTCCCGGCGTAGCCATTTGGAATTTACCGATCATGAAATAAGCGATAAAGTAGGTTGCTACCGCAAACACAATACAAGTCAGCACGAAGTTGATAATGTCCTGCACCAAACCTGCTTTGATAGACAACGGCAATCGGGTCAGCAATTCAATCATACCAAACGAATGTAAACGCAGATGTATAATATCGGCCATTCCGAACGCAATTCCGGTAAGAATAGCATAAACCACATACAGCAAAGGCGCCACAAACATAAACATGAATTCCAGCGGCTCTGTCACCCCGGTCAAAAAGACGGCGGCGGCGGCTGAGAAAATCATCGACTTGTACTTGCCACGCTTATCTTTGTCGACACGGCGATACATTGCCACCGCCAGTCCCATGAGAATTCCCGCTCCGCCGATCATCTGTCCTACCTTGAAGCGGGCAGGCGTCACGCCTTCCAGTAATTGATTATAGGCTGCCGGATCGGTGCCGTGAAGCACACTCAGGTCACTCGCCCAAGCCAGCCATAGAGGGTCTTGCCCGGCAACAACGCTTCCCGCCCCGGAACCCGTGAGTGTCGTATAAACGCCGCCAAGTTGAGTATAGTTAATGGGAACGGTCAGCATATGATGAAGTCCAAAGGGGATTAACAGTCTTTCCAGTGTACCATAGACAAATGGAGCTACAAAAGGAGCCGACTCTCCCGAGGTCGCCAGCCAAACGCCGAACTGGTTAATCCCTCCCTGAATAAACGGCCAAAAGGCAGACATGATTACACTGACAATAACAGACCACAAGATGACAACAAACGGAACGAAGCGTTTGCCGTTAAAAAAGGCCAAAGCGTCCGGCAGCTTGCGGTAATTGTAGTATTTGTTATAGACCACTGCCCCGACGAATCCGGAAATGATGCCGACAAACACCCCCATATTCAGTGCAGGCGCACCCAAAATAGAGGTGAAATAGCCGCTGACCGGAATAGTTGCACCAAAGAGAGTTTGGGTGGTTGCTCCCTCCTGGGTCAGCATCTTCGAGGACACGCCCAAAATCGTCCCTGTTGAAACATTGATGAGGATAAAAGCAATCAAGGCAGCAAAAGCCCCGCCTGCCCGTTCCTTCGCCCAGGAGCCGCCAATCGCCACAGCAAACAGAATGTGTAAATTATTGATAACGCCCCAACCTAAATTCTCCATGACACCGCCGACGGTCAACCAGAAATGGATATCGCCAGCCAACATTGCTACGACTTTACCGAGCGAAATCATAATCCCGGCTGCTGGCATGACAGCGACAACTACAAGCAGTGCTTTCCCAAGCTTTTGCCAAAAATCAAATGATAGAAGTTTTTTCATGCTCCTTCAATCTCCATCCCTTATAGTATGTACAGCGTTGTTCGTACCCTATAAATACAATGCAATCGGTTGCACGATTATTATAATGATATCGCTTTCTATTGGCAATACCCTAATTCGTAAGTATCTTCGCTAATGAACGATATGACACTCGGAAAAAGCCGCGAATTTGTTGATTTTCGAGCAATATCGTATGATAGAACATAATATTTCCTGCTTGAGATAGCAAAAGGAGACGAAGACGATGGCAGTAACCATCAAAGATGTCGCAAAGCGTGCCAATGTTGCTACTTCCACCGTATCCCGTGTCATTCAAGACAGCCCAAAAATCAGTGAGGCCACCAAGGCACGTGTCCGCAAAGAGATGAAGGCGCTTGGCTATGAGCCCAATTATTCAGCCCAAAGCCTGGCCAACCGTGTCACACAATCGATTGGCATTATCATGCCTGAATCGGATGTGGCGATCTTTCAAAATCCGTTCTTTCCGGAGAGCCTTCGCGGGATCAGCGAATGGGTCAATGAGCACAACTATACACTGTCGATTGTCACAGGAAAAACAAGCGATGAATTGCTGTCCCGCGTAAAGCTGATGACGCGGACAGGGCGCGTCGACGGCTACATTGTCCTGTACTCCAAGCAAGAAGATAGCGTTGTGGAGTATCTTCACAAAGAAAAAATACCTTATACCGTCATCGGCAAGCCTCAGCAATTTGTCAGTGAAACCACGCATGTAGACAACGATAATTACCAGGCCGCCAAAGATGTGGTCACTTATTTGACCGGGCTGAATCATCAGCACATCGCTTATGTGGGCGGAGATCATGAACGCATCGTGAATATCGAAAGACACCGAGGCTATCAGGATGCACTAAGAGAGGCCGGCTTGCCTCTACCGGACGAATATGTAGTCAGGGAGCCGTTTGATCTGGAGGATATGCGGACGTTATTACAGGTTTCCCCGCCGCCGACCGCCATGATCGTTAGCGACGACCTTGTCGCCATGGCAGTCCAGAAAATGCTTTCTCAGCTTGGTGCATCCATGCCGGAGCAGCTATCCATGGTGAGCTTTAATAATTTGATGCTGGCCGAGCTGATGAATCCCTCGCTTACTTCAGTGGATATCGACATCTTCACGCTTGGTTATCAGGCTGCCAAAAACCTGATCGAGAAAATCGAAGACCCCAAGGAATTGACCAAACACATCATCGTTCCCCACCGAATCGTAGAACGCAAATCCTGCCGAGCACTGCCATCCCCCGAGGAATGAGCCCAAACTGATTTTATGGACATCCATAAAATCAGTTTTTTTGCGTTGACAGGGCAAACGGTTGCACTATATACTGAACTCGCTCATATATTGGTTTCGTTACAACAACGATCTCATTTTCCGAGAGGGGTACGCAATCATGGTGTATAACCGATTATTCGACGTAGATAACTGGAAGCTGACAACCCGCACACTACATACCACACACATGCGATTACAGGAAAGCATCACGTCCATAGGCAACGGCTATATGGGGATGCGTGGGAATTTTGAAGAAGCCTATTCAGGTGATCATCATCAGGGGACTTACATCTCCGGTGTCTGGTTCCCCGACAAGACCAAGGTCGGATGGTGGAAAAATGGCTACCCTGAATATTTTGGCAAAGTCATCAATGCGATGAACTTCATCGGTATCGGTCTGATCGTGAACCAGCAGGAGGTAGATTTATTTACTGCGCATGTCAGTGATTTTGTACAGGAGCTGGACATGGAGCAGGGTATCCTGCGACGGGCCTGCACCGTGAACGGTCAGGTTCGTATCACTACAGAGCGTTTTCTAAGCATTACCACTCGTGAGCTATGCCTGATTGATTACCAGGCAACGAACATAAGTGAACAGCCGCTCAAGATTGAGCTTGTCCCCTATCTGAATGGCAATACGAAAAATGAGGACACCAACTATGATGAGGTTTTCTGGCTGGAGGAGGCGCGCGAGGTTCAAGAGCCATTCATCAGCCTGTCCGCGACGACGATAGATAATCCCTTTGGTGTTCCGCGCTTTACCGTAAACGCTACCATGGGCATAGTGACTGAGGGACAGGAACAGCAGACAACGGAGGAGAGCTCTTTGTATGCTGCACGGCACTATCAATATAGCGTCGCTCCCGGTGACAGCATCCAGTTGCAAAAGATTGTGGCCGTTACCACCTCGCGTGATATGGAAAAGGATGCACTGATCCCTCAGGCTGAACGCATCGTCGTGGAGGCTGTGAACAAAGGCTACGCAGCACTCAAGCAAGAGCATATCGCAGCCTGGGATAGACGTTGGGATAAAGCAGATGTTGAAATCGAGGGAGATGCGGAAGCACAGCAGGGAATACGCTTCAACATTTTCCAGCTATTCTCTACGTACTATGGTGAGGATTCACGCCTGAATATCGGACCCAAGGGCTTTACGGGTGAAAAATATGGCGGTGCCACCTATTGGGACACGGAAGCATACGCCGTACCTATGTACCTGGCGCTAGCTGACCCAGGTGTGACACGAAATCTGCTGCTGTACCGCTATCATCAACTGGATGGCGCCAAGCATAACGCGGCTCAGCAAGGGCTTCGCGGGGCATTGTATCCCATGGTCACCTTTACGGGTGTGGAATGCCATAACGAGTGGGAAATTACCTTCGAGGAAATTCATCGTAACGGGGCCATTGCCTATGCCATTTACAATTACACCAACTATACGGGCGACTCGTCCTATCTTCAGCAGTACGGCATCGATGTTCTGGTTGAAATTAGCCGCTTCTGGGCCGATCGGGTCCATTTCTCCAAACGCCATCAACAGTATATGATCCACGGGGTTACCGGGCCAAACGAATATGAAAATAACGTCAATAACAACTGGTATACCAATACGCTGGCTGCATGGGTTTTAAAGTATACGCTATCCGTCTTGCCTCAGATTTCGGCAGAGAAGCTGCAGCAGCTGGCTGTTGCTGAAGATGAGCTTGGGCACTGGCAGGATATCATCAACCGCATGTATTATCCCTATGATGAGGAGCGGGGAATCTTCGTACAACACGACACCTTTTTGGATAAGGATTTGCGGCCTGTATCGTCCCTTGATCCCAGCAACCTGCCACTCAATCAGAAATGGTCATGGGATAAAATCCTGCGTTCCTGCTTCATTAAGCAGGCAGATGTACTACAAGGACTGTACTTCTTCGGCGACCAGTTCACACTGGAGGAAAAAGCGCGCAATTTTGCATTTTACGAGCCGATGACCGTCCATGAATCCAGTCTGTCCCCGTCCATTCACGCCGTGCTCGCCGCCGAGCTCAAAATGGAGGAAAAAGCAGTCGAGATGTATAAACGGACGGCTCGCCTGGACCTGGATAACTATAATAACGATACCGAAGACGGGCTTCACATCACGTCCATGACAGGAAGCTGGCTGGCGATTGTGCAGGGCTTTGCCGGCATGAGAACATACCGTGAAACGCTGAGCTTTTCCCCTTTCCTGCCACAGGGCTGGAGCAAATATACGTTTAAAATCAATTATCGCGGTCGCTTGCTAAGCATTCTCGTACAGGAAAATGAAGTCGTCATTACACTGTTGGACGGAGAACCCCTGACGCTGGAGCTGTACGGACAGCCGACACACATCACCAATGGGCAACCGTTAATGGCAAGCAGTGTTTCATAATCCATGCAGACAGGGGGAAACCAAATGAAGGCCGTGATTTTTGACCTGGATGGAGTCATTACAGATACCGCTGAATATCATTTTCAAGCATGGGGAAGCTTGGCGGCGGCGCTGGGTATTCCTTTTGATCGGGAATTTAATGAGCAGCTAAAAGGGATCAGCCGTACAGAATCGCTCGACAAAATACTGACGCGCGGCAACCTGTCCGAGGCGTATACAGACGAAGACAAGCGTGAGCTGGCCGCACAAAAAAACACCGAGTATCAACGGCTCATCTCGGCTGTAACGCCCTCGGATGTACTGCCAGGCATCGCCTCGCTTCTGACGGAGCTTCACGATGGGGGGATCGGCATAGCGCTGGCCTCTGCCAGCAAAAATGCAGCGTTTATTCTGGAACAGCTGGAGCTGACGCGCTATTTTGACAGTGTTGTGGATGTCACCGCCATTCGGCACGGTAAGCCGGACCCGGAAATTTTCCTGACCGGAGCGGCCAATCTGGGCGTTCAGCCTGCAGACTGTATCGGTATAGAGGACGCGCAAGCGGGAATTCAGGCGATTAAGAGCGCCGGGATGTTCGCGGTGGGTGTAGGAACACCTTCGCAAATGCAGGGGGCGGATGTCGTGGTGGCCTCCACCGCCGAGCTTTCTTTGGGCATGTTGGAGGAGCATTTTCGCGAGTTTACAAAGAGAGGTTCCTTATAAAATGAATGAATTGGCTGGCTGGTGGACCCGTTCCACCAGTTTTTTAATTTGCCTATTATACGTAAATAAAGCCTTATTTACTTTGCCATTTTCGGTCTTGGTCCCCTTACCCCAACATAGCGTTCTTTTACTATAACCTTGGCACGAGAGGTATGAAAAAAACAATACTCACGCTGAGGATCTATTCTGTGCAGCTCATTATAGCGCTTAAAAGCAGCAGTCGAATCATCAAAGGTATCAATTACGGTCATTTCTTCAATCGAACTTTGACCATCCTTGGAGTAGGCTTTGGTTGCCTCAAGTACGACCCATTCATTGGGAAACCGCTCTTTAACTTCTTCCCATCGCATTTTAAACACCTCCAGAAATATGTTATTCGACATTAGTATACCATCTCGGAGTACTTTATATCGCAAAAAGCCCACAACTTTCGGCTGGATGATCCAACCTCCTCAAAAAAATAAGGCCCTCTAATAGAGAGCCTTCAAAAGTATTAATATCTATTATTCAAGAAATGCCTCTGTGGCAAAGTCTTGTGACAGGTCATTTTAACGTTTTTATGACTTGAAGAACCTTCTCTTTGGTATCCGGGTGATTATTCGCATATTCTGTGAAGGCTTCTTGCAAAATAGTTCTTTGATCTTTTTCGGTAACAAATGACCAGGTACGCAGCATCGTAGCGAACTCTTCCGGAAATCTAAAGGATAGCGCATTCCTTGCCAAAGCGATCACCTCCTATTCTTAATTGCTTGTGATAGAGCAGCCAGTGATATAACCAGACCGACCACAGCGATGATAAGGGTAACAGTTTGCATACTGATGCCTCCTTTGTAGTTACTCGAATTTGTAAAATATAATTTACAACGGAGAATGAAGAGGGTAAGATAAGCATAAGATGATAGGGTGCAGGAAGGGGATTGCTCCCCAACCTTGCTGATGATTCAAGCCTTCTTACGTTGCCGCGTAAGGGGCTTTTTACTTTACCCGGCGGTTATTTTTCTTGGCTGTTTGAAAATTCATCCAAGCAGCTGCGAGATTAACCAGTGCCGTGAGTAAAAGTACAATCGCGGTCCCCATCGTCTTAGGTTCTCCTTTCTGGAGTGCTTACTACACCCTCTGTAAATATATTACTATACATACGTACTGCCCTCAATACGAGATTCCCACATCCGTCTTCACAAAATCAGGCACATAGCCGTTCATCGCCACAATTCCCTTCAACCGATTGCCCAGCGTGAGTGCAAATGACATGGACAAAATCGCTCCCTCCATCTCAATTTACGTGTACGAACTGATATAATAGAAGAGTTAAGCTACCATTCTAAGCTGACTTCTTAAGCTAACACCAAAAAGACTATTCTCTCTTAGGAGACAATGCATATGAAACCAACCTATCTTATGGATGATATACAATGGCAGCAGCTTATTCAAAACGTCGCTGACCATTTTAATGATGTAACGATCAAACGAGGCTTCCAATATTTTAAGCAAGGCAAGGTAAAAGAATTCGCAATGCCTGATGCTGATCATATCGCGGCTGTTGTGGATGGAAGTGAGCTCTACGAGGTAGATCTTCACTTGAACGCTTTTGCTGCCAGCAGATGTACGTGTCCGGTTCATACCAACTGCAAACATATGATCGCAGTACTGCTGAAATACGCGAACGAGCAGGAACGTCCCGTACACGCGTTGGTGAACGCTCATTCAGCGGGCTTTACTCGGTTAGCTGCAAAAGCCGACACACGCCCCCCATCTCCTGCCCGGTCAAGCCTGTCAATGGATCGCAAGGAAGCAACCAGGAACGCACTCAGTAAAACAGCCAGCCAGATACCGGACATCCCCATTTCAGAATGGCATGATCTGTTCGATCAGTGCATCGGCCTCAACCCTGTGAATACTCAAAATTCCCAATTTGTCCAAAGCGCCCTAGCCTCGATCTATGCTGTGAAGCCGCCGCTCTCACCCGGCATGCAACAGTTATATGGACTGCACGCACATCTGCGTGTGCTGGAAAAGCTGGTGCCTCAGTCCCCGATGCCGGGCTACCCCACTCATTCCTACATGGGGTATTACACGCAAATTGCCGCAGATGAGCTAAAAGAAGCGATCGAGCGTGATTTCGAGAGCCCGCTTGCACGATCCGGCGAACCGAAGCAAGAAGCCCGCATGGCAGAGACCTTGGCCTATTTGCGCCGAAAAATGCTGACGGAATCGCGTAATGGTACTTATTTTTCGGACGTGTATTATCGGTTTTGGCTGCGCTGGATGCGCCCCGAACGACCAAATCCCGGCATATATGCAGAGGAATTACAGCATTTACAGGCAGCAGAAGAGGAGCTGGGAACAGCATTGGCCCGACTTCCCTGGATGCTGGCCCAAAGCTGGATGCATATTTATCAGTCACAGGATGTGGCGGCCTGGACGCTGCTCCAAGAGGCAGAACAGGCTTTTCCATTGAAAATCTCTTCGAATCAGCTGCTTTTATTTTTACACTCGCTACGTGAAGCCGAAGACTGGACGCGTCTCAAGGATGGACTACGGCATATCGGTCCCTTGCTTCACAGTCATCGGGACGATCATTTGCAAGACTATATACATGATTGGAACCTAGTATTGCAACACCTTCCAGCAGCAGAACCGGACATGTGGGATACGCTGGTCAGCATGCTTCCTTTTGCCGGGGGAATGTATGAAGAAACACTACTTGCTCATGAAAAATGGCGGCAATGGATCGATTATCAGCTGAGTATACGCAGCGAGCCATTGAGCTTTCGCGTAAGCGCCTTGCAGCCCATTGAAAAGAACGCACCGGAGCTGCTGCTCCCCTTCTACCATCAAGCGGTAGAACGATATGTGCTGGAAAAAAACAGAGCCGGCTATAAAGCGGCGGTCAAGCTATTGAAACGGCTGTTCAAGCTATACAAGAAAATGAAGCAAGAGCCGCGCTGGGAACTGTTTTTCACCAACTTCACCAGCCGTCACAGCCGCCTTCGGGCGCTACAGGAGGAATTGCGGAAAGGGAAATTGTTATCATGAGCCAATATACCGAAACGATCACGGTACACATCCGATTGACTGCCTATGGAGACGCGCTGATCTACGGCGATTCCTCCATGAACTATAGCATTTCTGGCCAAATGCTAAAGCAGCGTTTGTTTGCTTGGCATGAAGCTTCGTTTTATGGTACCGAGTTGGAGGTGCAGCACGTTCAGGGCACTGATATTATCGTCCTTCCCTCGGAGCAAGTGATTCCTTTCCTTGCAGAGGGCGAACTGCTGGAGCATATCGAATGGATCTGGGACGAGGCCCATGCCCCTTGGCTGAGCTCCATCCCTCTACTTGCCCATTGCATTGACGCGAAAGCCTACGTGCCCAGCTTCACCGCATTTCAGGCGGGAAAGCTGCAATGGATTTGGGATGCGGAAACGCCGGAATCACTGGGAGCACTGGGTGCACCAGAGGCTTCTGCATCCGAATTAATGCCGGAGAGCGCCCATCTAACAGAGCTTACTCGGCTTCTGGATAGCCTGGAAAAGGATGAGCGCGAAGGAGTCGCAGCGGCGTTCTCGGCCGCTGTGTTCCAGCGCTGGTACGGCACCGAAGCGGAAGATGCCGATTTGCGAAGAGAGTATCCGATCCTCTTCGCCCCCAGGCGCTCGGCGGCTGCAGGTCTGGATGCGCAGGCATGGCTTGTTTCCATCGGCTGGAAAGCAGATACGGCGCCATTTCGTCCATTGCTGCAACTGCTGGAGCCAGCGCCGGAGGACGACGAGTCGTCCTGGCAGCTCAAGCTTGTGCTGCAGGACAAGCAGGACACGACGCGGCTGGTGCCTGTGCAGCTTGCCGATGACGGATACGCGTCCGGCCTATGGCCCGATGCGTGGGCGGCGCATGTGCGGGAGCGCTCAGCCGGATGGCTGGAGCGCTTGAGCGCCATTTTGCCAGCCGGGCTGCTGCACACTGGAAGCCGCGCTGACGTGCTGAATCGCCCGCTCACCGATGAAGCGGCGTGGCAGTTCTTGACGACCGACAGCCAGCGCCTGCTGGAGGGCGGCTGGCAGGTGCTGCTGCCGGCTTGGTGGGAGGCAGTCACCCGCAAGAAGCCGAAGCTGCGGGCCAAGGTCCGCGCGGGCGAAGGCGCGGGACCGGGCGCGAAGGGCAGCTCGCTGTTCGGACTGGACTCGATTGTCCAGTTCGACTGGCGTGTGGCCATTGGCGATGCCGATCTGAGCGAGTCCGAGTTCGCCGAGCTGGTGGCCCGCAACGAGCGCCTGGTGCGCTTCCGGGGCCAATGGATCGCGCTCGATCCCGCGCTGCTCGCGCAGATTCGCCGGGCGATGGCCGGAATCGACAGCACGCAGGGTCTGTCCTTTCAGGACATCCTGCAGCTGCATCTGCTCGGCAATCCCGATGAGCCTGCAGACGACGCCTCGGGCGGGCAGGCGGAGGATGCGGCACGCTTCCGACTGGAAGTCGAGCTGAATGCGCATCTGCTGAAGCTGATCAGCCAGCTTGGACGGCAGTCGGAGTGGCCTGCACTGGACGTGCCGGACGGGCTGCAAGCCGAGCTGCGAACCTATCAGCGGGATGGCTACGCGTGGCTTGCCTTTTTGCGCCGCTTTGGACTGGGCGCCTGCCTGGCAGATGACATGGGGCTTGGCAAAACGGTACAGTTTATCGCCTATTTGCTGCATTTACAGGAGATTGCCGCGGAGACGGGCGTCCGCTCCAGTTCCCTGCTGGTTTGCCCTACTTCGGTGCTGGGCAACTGGCAAAAGGAGCTTAGCCGCTTTGCTCCTTCATTAAAGGTCCTGCTACATTATGGAAGCAAGCGGGAGCAGGGAGAGTTGTTCTGCGAAGAGGCCCGGCAAGCCGATGTTGTACTAACTTCCTTTGCGACGGCAACCCTTGATCAAGAGCTGCTCCAAGGCATGACCTGGGACTCGATTTGCCTAGATGAAGCACAAAACATTAAAAATGCGCAAACCAAGCAATCCACCGCCGTTCGCAGCTTCCCTGCACGGCATCGTATAGCACTGACCGGGACACCTATTGAGAATCGGCTGTCCGAGCTGTGGTCTATTTATGATTTTATCAATCCCGGCTATTTGGGTAGCTCACGCGCTTTCAGCAATCGGTTCATGAATGCCATTGAGAAAGAACATAACGAGCAGCGCACGATGGATTTGCAAAAGCTGGTTCAGCCCTTCATGCTGCGGCGCAAGAAAAAAGACCCGGCTATACAGCTTGATTTGCCTGATAAAAATGAGATGAAAACCTATATTCACCTCACCTCCGAACAGGGAGCGCTCTATGACCAGATTGTCAAAGAACTGATGGAACGGATGCAGAAGCTGGAGGGCATTGAGCGGAAAGGAGCCATTCTATCCGCTCTTACCCAGCTAAAGCAGCTTTGTGATCACCCGGTCCTTTTGACCAGGGAAGCGGCTCTGAATGTCGCTGCTTCCGGGTATAGTCCATCCGAGCTCGAAGCGCTTACCAGCCGTTCATCCAAGCTTGAGCGGATTCTGTCCATGGTTAAGGAACTGCGGGCGGAAGGTGAACGCTGCCTTATTTTCACGCAATATATTGGTATGGGACGGATGCTCCAGCAGGTACTCGCTCAGGAACTGCAAGAGCCGGTGCTCTACCTGAACGGCAGCACGTCCAAAACCGCTCGCGACCGGATGATTGACCAATTCCAGTCTCACACACTGCCGCCTGAAGAGCAGCCGTCTGTATTTATTTTGTCACTCAAGGCTGGCGGTGTGGGACTGAATCTGACAGCGGCCAACCACGTCTTCCACTTCGACCGCTGGTGGAATCCGGCAGTCGAAAACCAGGCCACAGACCGCGCCTATCGGATGGGACAAACGAAGGACGTACAGGTGCACAAATTCATCTCGCTGGGCACGCTGGAGGAACGTATTGACGAAATGCTGGAGAGTAAACAGCAGCTTAGCGACCAAATCATTTCCAGCACCGAGGGCTGGATTACCGAGCTGTCGACAGATGCATTAAGAGAACTCTTCACGCTGCGGCGCGATTGGGCATGAGGAGGTCCCAAGTCGAACTATAATGAACATGGAGTGCCATTTGATAGATACCTATTTTAAAAAAAGTAGTTTATGGCACTGTCTAAAATTCCTTTGTGTGCATCTAATATCTCATCACAACAAAGGAGTTGATTTATAGTGGCCATTCGTCCTCCACAAACGCTGAAATCCACAGGCAGAAAGGTTCCTGCTTCGAGATATCGCAATGTGAGTCCTACGCAAACCCTTACTCGATTTACGGTCATCTGGGCTAACAATAATGGTGTACCTTTTAACACAACCGGATTTTTTGCTACACTCCGGCGTCTAGATGGAACTTTTGTGCAAGCTGCAGGCTTCGACAGTTTTGGTACTGCCCGGTTCAGCAGAGTCCGCACACCCACGAACCAGGCTTTTACTCTGCGTACCTTTAGAGACGATGGAACGTTATTCCGGGTTAGATCGGTACCTGCTGGCGTATCCTCGTTTGTTGTTATCGGTTAAAAACATGCCGAACGCAGCCTAAATACGGTTAACGAAAAAGCAGCTAGGAACAGAGCATATCTGTCCTAGCTGCTTCTTCGTAATCAGGATTTTGCAAAATCCTCAAATACTTATTCTGAATCTTCCACCGCTTGTACATTTTTCGAAGCGGATGCATTGTATGTTGTTTTGAGCCAGTTTTCTTTTGACCAGTTCAGCTTGCCTGCACCTGCTCCATCTTTGCCCTGCAATTGAGCAACCAGATTTTCAGGATTTTCGGCTGTATAGCTGTATGGCAATTTTGTGAATCCATTCCAGGAGAAATCAATGGCCTTCGCAGGATACGGAGCTAACGGGCTGTTCGCTTCTTCGCTGCCTCCTCTGAATACGGAGCCTTTATCCGAGAAGATGACGTCCTCTGCTTTGATTTTACCTGTAAAGTCGGCTTTTTTAGCATCTTTTTGATTATTGCGAATTGGGGAAAATACATCAATTAAATACGATTTTTCAAGCAGTACCGCGCCATTTTCAGTTGAAATCGCACCGTTGCCTACAACGTCAAAATGGTATCCTTTAGCAGAAATTGCTTTGGCCACATCGGACGTAATTCTTTTTTTGGCTCTGGCCAATCCGGCATCATCTATAACGATGTTATAGGCATGAGCATTACCGCCACGCAAACGTGGCATACGGTCCTGAATATCCAGGTAGTAATTATGATGCAGTGTCACTTCCAGATTCGGATTGTCGGCTGCCTTTTCTGTGGCACCAACCAGATGCGCTTTCTTTTGACCTGCTGCAATATCAATGATATCTTCTTTACTCAATCCTACGGCACTGCTTCTCAGATAAGCATACATAGGATAGGATGATTTGTCTGCTTCCATGGCGTTGACTTGCTGGGTTACCCAGCTATTGGGGCTACGGTCGTCGCCTTTGAACAGAGACCAGGAAATAGTAACTCCATTACTGCCTTTTTTCACATCTACCAAACCATCATAGGCTTTGTTGAATGTGCAATGGTCAATCCATACTTTGGAGCTTTGGCCTTCGACTGTTACATAATCCCAATCATTTTTATCATAATTGCCTTTGGTTGCTTCATCCCACTCCCAAAGCTCGTCAAATTCGAGGTTACGGAAAATCAAATTAGAGCTGTTTTTAATGACGAAGCCGGCATGTTTGATTTTAGCGCCCTTTGCTGAGAAAATGGTGACTCCATTCAAGTTTTGAATATAGATCTTGCTCACGCCTGTTTTCTTCAGAACAGGATGTGTCTGTACAGCATTGTGAGAACTAAAAGGGTTTAGCTTGGCAGCACTTGGCATTTCATTCCAGCCGAGATCGAGATCGTTCATAATCTCAATAACCTTGACTTTGCTGCCTTTTTTCAGTGCTTCGTGGAGATCTACAGCGTTGTAAACCTTTTTGTAATTGGCATCAGTTTCCGCAATGTTGCCTCCGCCTGTATTACCATACGAGAAACCGGTCAAATTATAGCTGTTTTTTAAGGTTACGTTGTCATTCGTGCCGGGAGTTGGCTGATCTTTGCCTGGCTCCGGTTTCGTAGGCGGTGTGGTTGTATTCCCTCCAGAGGCAGCGCCGGATACAAGCACATTATCGAATTGGGCGGATGCCTTGGAGGTGACCAAGCCAACAGCTCCCGCTGTCAGGCTGGAGTCTTTTGCAGTCAACTCCAGTTTATCATTGACGTACATCTTAATTTCCGAACCGGACAGCTCCAGCTTTACTCTGTACCACGTATGGGTATTCAGCTTGTACTTTTTGTTGGTAGCCAGTGTCTTCATAGAACCGTTTACCTTTTTACGAATTTCCAGAGTCCCGCCCTTTTTGTTGTACAACGAAGCCGCGTAGAAGTTTTTGGCATCTGTGTATCTGCCTGCAACATACACCCGGTTGGAGCCGTTAAAATCGTCTATATACACATCTGCTTGCACACTATAGTTCGTCCAGGAAGCATCGCCTTTAACAGAGCGGCCTTCACTTCGACCAGATTGCTGGTATGTGAAGCCATCCCCTCCCTTGAAAACAGACCAGTTCCCCGAATCTACTTTCCAGCCTTGAGCCTCGCCTTGTTCAAAGTTATCACTCGCCTGTAAACTTCCATCTGCATACGCATTACCTAGTAACGGTAACGATAAAGACAGCGCCAACGAACTGCTCAACATTACATTTGCACATTTTTTCATCAAATCTGACTTCATGTAACTTCCTCCTTATAAAATAATTATTGAGTACCAAACAGTCGAAAAACCTTCCATAGCTACATCACTGCATGTTCAAGCACTACCTCCAATAATTATAGGCGTATAAAGAAATATTAAAATATGCCTAATTACTTATCTTTTGACTTAAATTCTCTATTAATTTTGCATCCCTTTTCGTGAACACACCAAGTCCTTTTTCATAAAATCACAAAAATCAATTTTTATTATTTTTGCAATGAGACATGTGGATTCATATCAATGGAAGAAATACAAAGCTCAACAGTGATGAAAAAAAGTGTGCGTTGTGCTACAATACTTGAGTTGTATCGGGATACATTTAGGGAAGGGTAAGTGAAACGCCATGCTTATTATTGGTATTGCCGGCGGTACAGGTTCCGGTAAATCGACGGTGGCACGCGCTGTCGTTGAGCGTCTGGGATCTAATAAAGTGACTTTCATATCTCAGGATAACTACTATAAAGATAATTCACATCTGAGCTATGACGAGCGTG
The DNA here is from genome assembly GCF_000236805.1 of Paenibacillus peoriae KCTC 3763. Taxonomy (GTDB): domain Bacteria; phylum Bacillota; class Bacilli; order Paenibacillales; family Paenibacillaceae; genus Paenibacillus; species Paenibacillus peoriae. The sequence goes on from NZ_AGFX01000038.1 coordinate 126,967, forward strand.
CTTTGGTCAATTATGATCATCCGTTTGCCTTTGACAACGACTTGCTTATCGAGCATCTCCAATGTCTGAAAAAAGGACAAGCGACTCAAGCGCCAGTGTATGACTTTACGGTTCATGCCCGTTCCACAGACGAGACGGTAGAGCTTCTACCGAATCATATCGTGATGCTGGAGGGTCTGCACGTGCTGTCTGACGAAAAGCTCCGTAGCCTGCTCGACATTAAAGTATTTGTGGATACTGACCCTGATGTGCGTATTCTTCGTCGGGTTCTTCGAGATATCGAGGAGCGCGGCCGCACCATCCATTCGATCCACGATCACTATTTGACTACGGTTAAGCCTATGCACGAGGCATTTATTGAGCCTTCCAAGAAATACGCAGACCTGATCCTTCCTGAGGGAGGACATAATGAGGTCGGTATTCAACTGCTATCTATTTTGACTGAAAAATATTTGGCAGGAGATCGGACATGGGGGACTGCATAATAGGAGAAAGCGCTCCTTGGAGGAAGTATACTATGACTTCGACTCCGAGGAGCGCTTCTTTTTATTTTCACCAAACCCAAGCTACTGCATATTCCTCATATCATACTCGTTGGGCCACCCAGCCGATATTAAAATAAAGGCTTGGGTTAAGATTTTTTTGGCTTCCCGTCTGCTTTATGTTAGCATGTAAAGATTAAGTGCTTTATATTTGAACTAAGTTGGAAGCGTTGTCAAACGTATGCCTCAGCTGATACAACATACCCGCGTTAATGCGGTCTTTTTTTGAATAGGTATAATTACGGAGAGTGCTGCCATGAATGAGCTATGCAACATTTTGATTGTGGATGATGAGATCTTGGTACGGCAAGGAATCAAGCACCATTTATCGTGGGAAAAGTACGGATTTCGGATTGTAGGCGAAGCCTCCAACGGGAAAGAAGCACTGGAGCTGATTGAAACCTTGCGCCCTCATATTGTCATCACGGATATCGTGATGCCAATCATGGACGGTGAGGAACTGACGCGTATCGTCAAACAGAACTATCCGGATATCGAAGTTATTGTGCTCAGCAGCTACGGCGAGTTTAATTACGTGCGCTCCACCTTTCAGCAAGGGGTCGCTGACTATATTTTAAAGCCCAAGCTGGACACGGATGAGTTGCTGCAAGTGCTCCAGCGTACAGCCCGCAAAATTCCGTCCATTCAATATCTGCCAAATGCTGGAGATAATCAAATTACGATGGAGCATGTGATCGAAAAGCTCATTTCCGGCTATAGCATAGAATATGACGCTGAACTGCTAAAGCAGGCATTTCCATATGCCCGTTTTGCACTTATAGGCATGGAGCAATCGGCACAGCAGGGTGCAGGCCGCTCCTACTCTGCCTCAGATCTACTTTCCAGGCTTACGGATCAAGTGGCATCTGCCTGTGAACAATTCGTACTCCGACTATTGCCGTCCGATGCCCATGCGGCTGTATTTTTAGCCAATCTTGATCTGCGGGAGGCAGACTCCTGGATGGCCGCGATCAGGGAGATGGCTCAGGAGACGAAACAAGCCGATCCACAGATAGGCTGGGCGGTCAGCCACTTGTTTGATGATTTTAATCGAATGAGTGAGGTCTATCAGGATGAACTGCCGAAGCTGCTCAGCTATCGCTTTTATTTCCCGGAAACAGCGCTGCTGATAGAAGACGAGCTCCCCCAGCCTGTTCAAGTGAACCGCTCGTTTAACTTGAAGCAGTTCACGGAAGAGATGAAGCGTGAGCATTTTGATACGGCTTTTGCGGATTTGAGATCCTATGTAGCAGCCATGTCGCGCAACTATAACTCTACTGCTTTTGAATTCAAATCGCTTCTCGGGAATATTGTGTTCAACATTACGATTTTGCTTGGGAATCAGGGATATGATATGAAAGAGCTGGATGCATCAAAATATTCCTATTTCAAAACGATTAATGATGCGCCTCACGTACATGAAGCCGTGCGATTGCTGGAGACCTTCTTAGAGGAAGCGAACAGGCAGATCATGGCCAAAACGCAGCAAGGCAGCAGCGCAAGCATGAAAAAACTGCTGGAATATATCGAGGAGCACCATGCGGAACCGCTCAATTTGACGACACTTGGACAATACTTCCATTTTAACCCTTCCTATTTGTCCAGTTATTTTACAGCACACCATACAGAGGGTTTTAGTGAGTATCTGAACAAAATTCGCGTGGAGAAGGCCGCTGAGCTGCTGCGGTCGGGTATAATGTCCATTTCCGATATTAGCAGCACAGTCGGCTATTCCGATCCTAGCTATTTTACCAAAGTGTTCAAAAAAGTGACGGGTTGCTCACCCAGTCAATACCGCCGGGAGCATCTCCATTAGAGAGTAAGCGACATATCTGCAGCAGAAAAGAGATTAAATATGAAAAGGTATATTCATAAAATCAAGTATCAAGGTTTATTTTTCAAAATATTTATCGTTATGGTGGTCAGCATCACTGCGGTGTCGTTGCTGACCTCTTTGGTGACGATTCGCATGTCTGAACGACTCTTTGCCGAGACATTCAGTATTACGAATGCCAAGGTACTCAGCCAGATTCAGTCCAGCTTCGAATCATTCAATGACTCGATTGTGAATGCCGTAACCCATGCTTCGGAAAACGGGACGGTCAAAAGCTACCTGACTGGCGGCCAATCCGATTCCATTCACTCGGCACGCATCTACTTCGGCATGGCACAGCAAATGAAACAGATTAAATCCAATGTCGATGCCTATGATGTCGGTGTCGCCGTTACGGGCATGAATGGCCGAAGCTTCTATTCTGACGCGTCCTACTGGCCGGTAACTGCGGAGGAGCTCAAGAACAGTTTGATTACAGCCCGAAGCGCGGCACAGCCGACACAGCTTATGTATCAATTGGATACAGATCTTATGCGTCAGCAAATGAAGAATACCGGACAGAAGCCGACTCCTTATATTATCGCCTCCAAGGCATTTATGGAGCGAACCAGCGGTACTTTATACGGCATGATCTATATTGCCATTCGCGAGCCGGAATTTCGCCGCTTTTATAACAACTTCACCAGCAACGGCAATGATGTTCTTATTTTGGACAAGTCGGGGCTCATCGTATCGAGCAACCGTCAGGACTTGATCGGACAACACTCCCGTGAGCTGCTAGGCTATGCGACAAAGATCAATGAGCAAGGGCTAAATTACATGAATGCGAACGTGATGAACAAGGATAGTATCATCCTTTCCAACTACATCCCTTCGTATGATTTTTATCTGGTTAACATGATCGACAGACAAATCGCGATTGGGCAGATTATTGACGTCAAATCCGTTGTATTCATCTGCATTGCCATCGTGCTGATTGCCTTGCTGATTGTTTTTCTGATTTCCCGTCGCCTGATTCGTTCACTGACACGGCTGGTCAAGCAAATGTCGACGGTCCGCGAGAAAAATTTTGATAACTATATCCCGGTAACGGGCAGCTATGAGGTCAGACAGCTGAGCCATGCCTACAATTACATGTTGGATGAGCTGAATGACTATATTCGCAAGCTGCTGGAGACGCAAAAAGAACAACGAAACGCAGAGCTTGCTGCGCTGCAACGGCAGATCAATCCGCATTTTCTGTACAACACACTGGCTTCGATCAAAATGCTGGTGCTCAAAGGAAACAAGGAAACCGCCGCCGAGACCATCAACGCGCTCATTTCCCTGCTGCAAAATACGATCAGTAATGTAAGTGAGACCATCACGATTGAGCAGGAAATGGCCAACATGCAAAACTATGTGTTCATTAATCATGTGCGCTATGGACAGCGGGTACAGGTGAATTATTTTATATCGCCGGATTGTCTCGAGTACCATGTACCCAAGCTGATTATTCAGCCTTTTATCGAAAATTCCTTTTTCCATGCGTTTAATGAGAAAAATGCAGGCCACATCTATATATTGGTGTCCAAAACGGAGGATACATTGATCTGCGAGGTGGTCGACGATGGAGACGGTATGGATTTGGACGGACATGCGGCAAAAGACGGACTGCCCAATCCCAAGAGCAAGCGCCAACTGTTCACCGGCATCGGCATCCAGAATGTACACAACCGCATCACTCTTCTCTATGGAGAAGAATATGGTGTAACCATTTCCAGCAAAAAAGGCGAGGGCACCAAAGTGAAATTGACACTGCCGCTAATCGTAAAACCCGCCCCTCCTATCTCATAAAAAATATAGGCTGAACTAAAGACAAAGAAGGTGGAACAAGAACGGAGTGGGCGGAATGGTGCTGTAAAAAGTACCTAAATCCAAATAAAGTACAAATGTAAGCGGTGCCTTTTTTGATAAATGATAATAATAAGACAAATCCGTATAAAGATATTCCTAACTGCCAGCAGAGCAAGGATGATACACTAGATTCATAAATAAGGTAACCGCTTTCAAAAAGTTTTACATGATGAGCAGCTTATAAAAAAAGAGTAGGGGTTGAACGAAATGAAAAAAATGTCTTTTCTTTTGCTGATCGCAAGCTTGATCTTGCTATCTGCGTGTTCCAGCAATACTGAGAAAGCAGCTACGACCACAGATTCAGGCAAAAAAGAAATCACCGTCTGGGCTTGGGACCCGAACTTCAATATTGCGGCCCTGAAGCTGGCAAAAGATCGCTACGTTGCCAAACATCCTGATGTAAACGTAAACATTGTTGAATATGCTCAAAATGATATCGTACAAAAAATGAATGCCGGCCTCAACTCCGGTTCTACCAAAGGATTGCCGAACGTGGTTCTGATCGAGGATTACCGGGCACAGAACTTCCTGCAAGCCTATCCCGATTCCTTCCATGACATGAGCAGCTCGATCAAAGCATCCGACTTCGCTGATTACAAAATCGGACCGACCAGCTACAACGGCAAGCAGTACGGTGTTCCATTCGACTCCGGCGTTATGGGTCTGTATGTAAGAACGGACTATCTGGAACAAGCCGGCTACAAAGTAGCTGACCTGACCAATATCGATTGGGACAAATTCATTGAAATTGGTAAAGCCGTAAAACAAAAAACAGGTAAAGAAATGCTCACTCAAGATCCGAACGACCTCGGTCTGATCCGTGGTATGATCCAAACCGCAGGCTCATGGTACCTGAAAGAAGACGGTAAAACACCAAACCTGGCCGGTAATGCAGCTCTGAAAGAAGCGCTCTTGACCTACAAAGCCTTGTTCGACGCCAATATTGTTAAAATGAATGCCGACTGGAGTCAATTCCTGGCAGCCTTCAATAGCGGTGCAGTTGCTTCCGTACCTACAGGTAACTGGATTACGCCTTCGATCAAAGCAGAAGCTTCACAATCCGGTAAATGGGCTGTTGTTCCTTTCCCTAAATTGAAAAATGTACCTGAATCCGTGAATGCTTCCAGCCTCGGCGGCAGCTCCTGGTATGTCCTCAACTCGGACGGCCAAGATATCGCTGCTGATTTCCTGAAAGAAACATTCGGTTCAGATCAAGAGCTGTATCAAGATATGCTGAGCAAAATCGGAATTGTCGGTTCATTAAACGCGGCTTCCAGCGGTAAAGCTTATGACGTGGAAGATCCTTACTTCGGTGGCGACAAAGTCTACAAGAAATTCGCAGAATGGACCAAACAAGTTCCAAAAGTCAATTATGGCCTGCACACGTATGCCATTGAGGACATCATGACTGTTGAAATTCAAAACTACCTGAACGGCAAAGATGTAGACGCAGTTCTGAAAGATGCTCAAGGACAGGCAGAAGCACAGCTTAAATAAGACAGTCCATGTAGCCAAGGCTAAACAATAAAACGATAAGCACTTAAAACCTTGGGCTTGCGAGTTCAAGGTTTTAATGCTGTATAGGGAGTTGATATGGTTATGAAGACAGCCGCGCCCAAAATGACTACAACACGTCTCAAAGCAGGTATGACAGGATGGTTGTTCATATCCATCGCAGTGATCATGATTGCGGCCTTTTATTTTTACCCTATGATTCAGGCGCTTATCTTGTCTTTCAAGACAGGTACAGGGTCTAATCTGACCTTTAACGGTATTGATAACTACAAGCGTCTGTTCACGGACAGCATGTTTATAACCGCCGTGAAAAATACGTTCATCTATTTGATTTTCCAGGTGCCTTTGATGGTTATTCTGGCTCTGTTCATTTCGGTATTGCTGAATGATAAAAATCTGAAATTCAAGGGCTTTTTCCGCACAGCCATCTTCTTGCCTTGTATTACATCGCTGGTAGCCTATTCCGTTGTATTCAAGTATTTGTTCTCGGCTGATGGTCTGGTCAATTCCCTATTGCTGAATCTGCACGTGATCGGCACGCCGATCCAATGGATTACGGACCCTTTCTGGGCCAAGGTTACGATTATTATCGCGATCACATGGCGCTGGACCGGGTACAATATGATCTTTTACCTGTCCGGTCTCCAAAATATTGACAGCTCCATCTATGAAGCAGCCCGTATTGACGGTGCTTCCCCGATCCGACAGTTTTTCAGCATTACCGTTCCACTGCTTAAACCGATTATCCTGTTCACCTCGATTACATCGACCATTGGTACACTTCAGCTCTTTGATGAAATTATGAATATTACCAAGGGTGGACCGGGCAACGCGACATCTTCTATTTCGCAATATATTTACAACCTGTCCTTCAAGTATTCATCCGACTTTGGTTATGCGGCGACCGTATCCTACTCCATCGTGATCATGATCATTATCTTGTCGATTATCCAGTTCAAAGTGGCAGGTGAGAAAAAATGATGAAAACGAAAAGATTATTTACGTATGCCTTCCTGATTATTGTGTCGTTCGTTTCCATTTTCCCGTTCCTGTGGATGCTGTCCAGTTCCACCAACCTGTCGGTCGATGTAACGAAAGGCAAGCTCCTGCCCGGCTCTCATCTCATGGATAACTTGCATAGCCTGCTGGAAAAGGTGGATATCGTTACAGCACTAAGTAATTCTGCAAAAGTCTCGATCTCAACTACGCTGCTGGCTATGCTGATTGCATCCCTGGCTGGCTACGGCTTTGAAATTTACAGAAGCAAAGCCAAAGACGTTGTCTTCAATATCCTGCTGATGTCGATGATGATCCCATTTGCAGCGATCATGATCCCGCTTTACCGGATGTTCGGCAGTATTTCCAATGTAATGCCCTGGATCGGTATTGATACACTCTCGTCTGTTGTCATTCCGACCGTCACTACGGCATTCCTGATCTTCTTTTTCCGTCAAAGCACCAAGATGTTTCCAAAGGATCTGCTGGAAGCAGGCCGTATGGATGGATTGTCCGAGTTGGGTCTGTTCTTCCGGGTATACATGCCTACGATGAAAACAACCTATGCTGCCGCCGCGATCATCACGTTCATGTCGAGCTGGAACAACTATCTCTGGCCGCTGATCGTGCTGCAAACGCCCGAGAATCAAACCATCCCGCTGTTGATCTCGAACCTCGGCTCCAGCTATGCACCTGATTACGGTGTAATCATGATCGCTATCGTCCTGTCCACACTGCCGACTGCTCTGGTATTCTTCCTGATGCAGAAGCACTTTGTAGCAGGCATGGTTGGCTCGGTAAAATAACAGATTTTTGAACGGATCACTGATACCTTCATTTCATTTTAAAAATAAGGAGTGTTCGCCTTGACCATCCATACCCCCAGTCTGGACTGGCTCACCGATGTGACCAAGTTCGCGGTAAATCGACTGCCAGCCTATTCCGATCATAAATATTACGCCACGCTTCAGGAGGCAGAGCACCAGGCCGATATGGCCTGGCGCCACAGCCTGAATGGGAACTGGAAGTTCAACTATGCAACGAACCCGGCCAGCCGTCCAGTAGAATTCTATGCCCCTGACTTTGAGTATGGCGGCTGGAACGATATTCAGGTGCCGGGCCATATTCAGACGCAAGGTTTCGGCCAAATGCAGTACGTGAATACGATGTATCCGTGGGACGGACATTCTGACGTTCGCCCACCGCATATTCCAGAGGATCACAACCCGGTAGGAAGCTATATTAAAAGCTTTGTTTTACCGCAAAATATGAGCTCCGACGGGCAGCCTGTGTTTATTTCATTTCAGGGCGTCGAGTCGGCCTTTTATGTATGGCTAAATGGAAGCTTTGTCGGTTACAGCGAGGATAGCTTTACACCGTCTGATTTTGAACTGACACCGTTCCTGCAAGCTGGCGAGAACAAGCTGGCGGTAGAGGTATATCAAAGAAGTACAGGAGCGTGGCTGGAGGATCAGGATTTCTGGCGTTTTTCCGGCATTTTCAGAGACGTATATCTATACACGATTCCTGGTGTTCACGTGCGTGATCTGTATGTGAAGGCCGATTTGGATGCCTCCTACACCCAGGGCCTGCTGGAGCTGGAATTGAGCCTGGAAAAACCTGAGGCGGCCCATACAGTCGTCGATGTGAAGGATGCTGCGGGCCAGATTGTAGCCTCTTTGAAAGCCGACTTTACAGATGGCAAGGCTTCGCTATCCGCAAGCCTGGAGCAAGTACAGCGCTGGAGCGCGGAAAAGCCCTATTTGTACACGCTATTTATTCAAATTTATGGTGCCGATGGATCGCTCGTGGAGGTTATCCCGCAAAAGATCGGCTTCCGCAAATTCGAGCTGCTGAACAAGGTCATGCACCTGAACGGCAAACGCATCGTCTTCAAGGGTGTGAACCGCCATGAATTTAACGCCCGCACCGGGCGTACGATTTCCCGTGAAGATATGCTGTGGGATATCCGAACACTCAAGCAAAACAATATGAATGCTGTCCGTACCTCGCATTATCCGAATCAGACTCTATGGTATGAGCTGTGCGATGAGTACGGGATCTATGTGATTGACGAAATGAATCTGGAGACACATGGGTCCTGGCAAAAGCTCGGCGCAGTTGAGCCTTCCTGGAATATTCCCGCCAATCTGCCCGAATGGCAGGATATCGTGATGGATCGCGCCATTTCCATGCTGGAACGGGATAAGAACCATCCGTCCATTCTGATCTGGTCCTGTGGCAATGAATCGTATGCGGGTGAAGTGCTGCGCAATGTAGCCAACTATTTCCGCGCCACCGACCCAAGCCGCCTGGTGCACTACGAAGGCGTATTCCACAACCGTACCTACGATGATACCAGCGATATGGAGAGCCGGATGTATGCCAAACCAGCAGATATCGAGCAGTATTTGAACGACAATCCGCAAAAGCCATATATCAGCTGTGAATACATGCATGCGATGGGTAATTCCGTAGGCGGTATGCACAAATATACCGAGCTTGAGAACAAATACGAGCTGTATCAGGGCGGTTTTATTTGGGATTATATTGATCAGGCGGTCATGAAAAAAGATCGCTATGGACGCGAGTACCTCGCTATCGGCGGCGACTTTGACGACCGTGCCACAGACTACGGCTTCTGTACGGACGGAATTGTCTATGCGGACCGGAAGGTTTCACCGAAGATGCAGGAGGTCAAATTCCTGTACCAAAATCTGAAGCTCACCCCGGATCGGGGTGGTGTGACCCTTCGCAACGAAAACCTGTTCGAGGGAACGGGCGACTACGAGCTGATATATAGCCTGCTACATGAAGGTCAAGAGATCACACGAAATGTGATTCATGTGGATGTGGCGGCTCAGACCGAAGCCTATATTCCACTGACGTTCCCAAGTACGGACGGAAAGCCCGGGGAATATGTCATTCACACGACGCTTGTTTTGAAGGAAGCCACGCTCTGGGCTGAGGCCGGGCATGAAGTAGCCTTCGGACAGCATATTTTCATCGAGGAAGATTCAAGTCCGTTGCAAGTGCCGGCGGGCGGTGCCCTGCGAGTGGTACATGGCGATGTCAATATTGGCGTTCACGGCTCGGATTTCAGCATCATGTTCTCCAAAGGAGCAGGCAGCCTGACCTCGCTGCGTTACGCCGGACGCGAGATGATCGCTATCCCTCCTGCCCCATTGTTCTGGCGTGCAACCACGGACAATGATCGGGGAACCGCATTGGGCTTTGAAGCCGGGGGTTGGTTCGCTGCGAGTCTGACACGTAAATGTGTGGGCATCGAGATCACGGAAGAGCAGACAGACCGTGTGACCATTACATTCCGCTACACATTCAGCATTCATGCAGACGTACAGGTAACGGTAGCCTATACTGTCTGGGCGGATGGCAGTATGACCGTTAAATCCACCTATGAAGGTGCATCAGGATTGCCTAACCTGCCGATCTTTGCCCTTTCGTTCAAGGTTCCGGCGGACTACCGCCATCTGGACTGGTACGCGATGGGACCGGAGGAGAATTACATCGACCGTGCCTTCGGTGCGAGACTCGGCGTCTTCCGCAACGAAGCTGCGGATAACGTCTCCGGCTATGTCGTGCCACAGGAATCCGGCAACCGTACAGGCGTGCGCCGTGTCGATATTACCGACGATTCCCAGCGCGGCATTCGCATTACTGCCCCTGCCACCGCGCCGGTGGAATGCAATATTTCGCCATATACAGCGTTTGAGCTGGAAAGTGCATACCATTTGTATGAGCTGCCCAACGTGTACTACACCGTTGTTACCGTAGCTGGCAAGCAAATGGGTGTAGGCGGCGACGACAGCTGGGGCGCTCCCGTGCATGAGGAATACCAGATTTCAGCCGATCAGAAGCTGGAATTCGAGTTTACTGTGCAACGGGTATAAATAAATATTGAGTGGATGCCAGTTCTCTTCTTTCTTGTTGGCCTGCCTGCTACAGGTACTCAGGCTGGTTAAAACCAGCCTTGGGGGGGATAAACCGACTCCATGAAAAAAGGGTGTTTCTGGATTGCTCAGAAACACCCTTGATTTCTCTAACAAATTACTTGTCCCAATGCTTTTCATGAAAAATTCAATTCAAAAAGGAAATTTGTACTGACGCGTATGACGCAACAATGACCGTGACCAGTTTACCATCCCACATATCTTCGTCTTGGTCGACTCGCATCTCCATCTCATATACTGTGACCTCCCTTTATCGTCTGGAACTAAATACCCCGCCAGATAGGGTCATGTAAACCGGTAGATACCAGGATGAAAATATATTTGTTCGTTTTTTGAACAAAAACAACTAGCTGCAGGAACTGGCACAAGTAACACTAAAAAGACGCTTCCGTTTTCCCGGAAACGTCTTTAATAATCCTCAACCCATAATGATGTATATATAAATAAGACGTATGCCAAAAGAAAAAATGAAATCACACAAAGAGGGATAATCCATGTGAGATGGGTTTTAAATGGGAACAAGATTTTTTTCCATGTAAGAATTTTAAATGGTCTTAGGATTTTCTGACGGGTAGGCAACAACTCATATTCTAATTTTTTCACAATTAGTTCCGCTCGTTCTTCATCTCTAATTAAAAGTTCACTCCATAATTGTTCATACTGCGCTCGAATGACTTCTTTAGCAGAACTATCTTTTAACAAAACCATTTGTGACCTCCATAGATCTATAGTAGCAAGAAGACCTGAAGAACAATCTCCTGATCTTCAGCCCCCCCTGTATACTACTTTTAATCGCCGTATATATGTCCTCTTACTCGCACGGTATCACCAAATTCATAGTTTGTAATTTTTAAATGCACACCGAATATGTCTTACCTGCTGTGGAAAACCTTTATTCATTCCGCATCATTAGGCACTCTTTTTGGCTACAAAAAACTTCCTCAATAGTAAAGGAGACAAGATAAGCAAAATCCCTAACAACAAAAACATGGACCCATACAAATATAGATAAAAATCTTGGGCAGGGATTAACATACCCATCTTGTAAATCGCTTCACCACGGCCACGGGTCGTAAGAATATCAATCGCCTGCTCGGTTACAATTAAACCAGAAATTACCATAACAAAAAATACTATTGCTTTCTTCAAATTCCACTCACCTCCTCTATAAGATAGTATAGCTGTAAAAGCTAGTAAAAAAAGAAAAAAACAGATTCCAGTAAAAAAGAACCTATTTCTTCATTCGACATTTAATTCACGTAAACATTCCCTGCTCCTCTTGAACCGTAACCATCTGGTGTTGTCAGTCCAGTAATTCTGATATGATATCCACTACCTGCGGGAATACCATCGAAACTTCTACTATATCCATTCCATACATCTTGCACAACCTCATATCTATGAACAGCTTTTACGTCATCATAACCTGTGGTTTGCCATCCCATGATTGTCGCCGTATGGGATGAACCGACAGCAAAAAGAACGACACAGGCGCTAACCTCATACTGATCAGCGTAGCGGGGCAGCTGCATGCATCGATGACCGGTGACTGAATGAAATGATATTTTTGGTTGGAGTACGCTTATATTATAAATAGCTAATCTACTGTTTGTTCGCAGCAGGCTGGGGGCAAGCCTGATGTGAACTACCCCATCCAGTTCAATTAGTTAAAAAAATCTCTAGGAGGGTTCATTATGGCAGACTAGCGTGAATATACCGAAACATTTAGTCAAACTATTGAAGAATTGAGCGCTGCCCAAAAGCTGCAAGCGTCAACCGTCTGCGTCAGATATATTCCGAAAGCGGAACATCGGTGATAAAGGCGAACATCCACTGGAAATGTGAGATCTGACAGTAGACAACTTGTGCGACCTTACCATAGTCGATCTACTCCAGCAAATGTGCTTCGATATAATCCATCGCGTTGTTCATGCGTTCAAGCCAATCCAAACGGAACCTTCTTTTGAAATCAAGTATAGAGGCCGGAGAAGAAAGAAGCCTTGCAGTCAGTGAACAAAAAATCATTAAGAACGATATGATTCACTTACTCTTTTCCTCTTTTCACAAAAAAGGGAATGCATTCAAAATATAATTTACATCTTTTTGATCGCTTTAAAAAGAAAGGCACCTTTTATGTATCAAACACAAATAACATTAGGAGAGAAAAAATGAACAAAAAACGCGCCTTATTTCTACATTGTCTGGTACTTATTATCGGATTTCTTATTCTCCCGAAGGCTGCATTTGCCGCATCAGTACTCGATAATCAAATGACATCAAACCCTTTTAACAGAGGAAGCATTAGTTCAGGGCAATGGGTCGATTCAATCGATGCAACCATATTAACTGCAACATGGTCTAACGCCTGGACTTACGACAACAGCAAAAAATACGAAATAGCCACTAATTATAATATTATGCAGTATGGAACCAATTACTATGCCCAGCTTGACCTTGGATTAATGAGAGTTACCTATTCGCGGGATGGTGAAAGTGCTGTATACGTGAGAGACGGACAGAGCTGGATCACGCACAAGATGACCACAAAGGGCAACTATACCTGGAAGCTTGTTTATTCGTATGACAAAACATATCAGGTGTACCGGAATTCAGTGTTAGTGGCCAGTGGCGCAGTAAAAGCTCTTCCTTCGAGCGGTGTCTTTTCCATTGCTAGTACAATCGGTAATGAAAAGGTTAGCATTGATTACATAACAATCAATGATGAAAATCCAAGTATCGATGCTCCGGCCAACCTGACCGCAAATGCGACTGGCAAACAAATACAACTGAATTGGGATACCGTGACTTCTGCAACCAATTATACGGTATCCAGATCTGTTTACAGCTCAGGGCCCTATGAGGAAATCAGATCAGGTGTAACAGCTAATACCTATATTGATACTACCGCTCAGCCCGGGACTACTTATTATTACGTTGTAACTGCGACCAATGGAGATATTGAAAGTAAATATTCGAATGAAGCGTCTGCTACAGTTATCGTCAAAAATACAGACCCTGTCTTAGATGTAGCCATCGATGAGGATACGGTTAAAATCGGCCAGGAGTTCGTGGCCAATATCTCTTTAAAGAATGTAGAGCAGATTTATGCAGAAGATTTCACAATCACATACGATACAACCTTGTTCAAGTATGTAGGATATGAAGAAGTAACGGGTTATAAGGTATATTACACACCTGTCGAACAATCCGGCAGTATCCGATTTATCATTGCGAGCCAAGGTGAAAAATACGGCATCAGTAAAGATACGGTCATTGTTAAGCTTAAGTTCAAAGCGATTAACGCTGGTACTGGTAATGTGGATGCATTGAAAGGAAGAATTGCGGATACTGAGCAGGAATATGATCTTGACGAAAAAAATTGCCTGCTGGATACAATAACTGTAAAAGCTCCCATCGTAGACGTTAACCGTTCAGCCGAATACACGCTCGTTGACCTGGCTATCGACGGATATTATTTCGGGAAAGCTGTAGCTGAAACAAACACGACTCTGCACAATGCCGATCAGGTTACAGATGGTTATGTAAATGATGAGGACCTCGTGTATATCGTAAATGAAATACTCAACAATGCAAATTACAAGCCTAACTTGTAACTGTACACTGAAAAATATCATATTGGCGTCGTCAATATCAGCGCCGGGAAAATCCAGTGATCTCCTGGACAAGTTTTATTTGATTATTATCAATTAAAGAAAATTCAGTTGTTTAAATCCGAAAAACTTTCAGTAGTAGATGATGCAATCATGATGCCAAGAATTGAGTATTTGACTCAAAAGATTACCAAAAACCTTTTTTGACATAAATCACCTTCACTTATTTTCACGGTGAGAATTTCATAGGATACGAAAAACCACCGGATTGTATAGGCGCCTACCTAGTTCCGGTGGTTTTCGTGGTTTCTTATCGTGAGATGACAAGCCGGACAGCCCTCAATGAAAGTCACTGCTCTTTACCGCAAGCACCTGACGGGCAATCAGCATAAAGGCGTCAAAGGAGTGGCAATGCTTTAATCGCTCCAGCGTTTCCTCCTGGCGAATCAGCTCTACAAACAGATCATAGATGCCCATGGCCTGCTCGTAGTCCTCTTTGCAGATCGACAGCAGGAATACCACGTGAACCTCATGATTGGCATCCCATCGGATCGGGTTTTCCAGCAAGCACACGCTTACGACCGTTCGGTTAGAGCTCAGCTCCAGGGGATGGGGAATGGCCATGCCTCGATCCAGTGCAGTAGACCCCAGCTTCTCCCTCTCCTTGACTGCTGGCAGGAACTTGTCGGTCACAACCCCTTTTTGCTTTAAAATACCACTCATTTCTTCAATCAGGGTGTCTTTGTCCGGCTGATCGGATCGGGTCATAAACCATTCCTTGTCAAAATACCGTAGCAGTGAAATTTCCTGCTCCTCGTCGCTGGCGCGCACCATCCTTGTCATCGTCTCCATATCCCGCTCCGAAGGAATCGGGCTGATCACTGCTGACGGCTTGTTCTTACGCTGCTGCAAGTGGATGGTCGATACGATGAGATCTTCATCGACGGTAGGCATCTCCTCGTATTCTCGAAGTGAGACCACTCGGGATACGTCCAGCTCGGCGAACAGGGAACGCAGTCTGGATTCCAGAATGCGGGCGGTTCCGTAGCCGGAGCCGCATACCAGCAGCACCGTTTTGCGACGCCGATGAGGAATATTGTATTTGCGCTCCAATGCTGCTCCGATATGAAGCGCCAAATAACCGATTTCGTTGTCGTTGATGTCATATGGAAACGATTTTTGCAGTTCCTTGACCGCACCTACTGTAATTTCATAGGCCAGCGGATAATATTTGCGGATGTGTCCAAGCAGCGGATTGCGCATGTTCATGCCATGCTCCAGCCGGGTCAGCATCGGCTTCAAATGCACAAATAAATCCCGGGACAGCCGTTCATCGTCACGCAAATCATAGGTAAAGCGTTCGTAGACAAATGTCAGCATCCCGCGCACCGCCAAAAAGAGCCGATCAGATTGCAGACGCTCCCACTCGGTTTCCGCCATCTTTTTGCTAACAATATGCAGCAAAATATAATCCAGCTCTCCTGCAGGACAGGTGATGTCAAAGGCTTCTTCCATCTCGCCCAGAATGGTGGCAGCCAATTCCGTATCGCGCTGACTGCCCGTCACGGTCTCAAAACGTTCTAACCCATGTCCTTCCTGCACTCGCAGCACCATGACCGCCAGATGGGTGATGAGATCTTTCAAGGCCAAATCAGCCATCCTGATGCCATGAGGCCGCAAATGCTTTAGAATAATGGCGCGGATTCGCGATAAATCCAACCCCTGGAATAGCTGTTGTTGCTCCAAAGGCATGCCGCTGCGCTGCCCCTCTTCATCACGGACGTCGGCATATTCAGCCAGACAATAACGAATATTCTTTTCTTCCCCGACCACCTTCACGCCATGCCCCGGCTTGGTACGCAGGGTAAGGCTATAATCTTCCAGAATTCGACGGATGATCTTGGAATCATTGTTCATGGTTGCCCGGCTAATATACAGCTCGTCGGCGAGGTCTTCCATCTTTACATATTCCCCCGCATTCAGCAGCTTGAACAACTCATACCGTATGCGCTCTTCCGGTGCTCCTGGTAACGGCTGTTTTATTTCCGTTTCCTCCTGACCTTCCTCTGCGAAAAATCGGTATCTGTCAGGATCATCAACCAGGATCGTATAGCCGATTCCCCTTCTGGATTCGAGACGCGCTCCGTATTCATCCAGAATACTGCCCAGTTTTTTGAAATCATCGCGGATCGTCCGTTCCGTGACTTCCAGCCGCTCCGCCAGCGCTTTGGTGGTCCAAGACCAGCCTTGATCGTTTGCACTGACGAGCTGGTACAGCTTTTTCAAGCGTTTGTAGGGAAAAATCATGCAGATTCAAGACCTCCTTTCCGATAAGCCGTATTTTGCTTCTGTGTTACTTCGATTCCGGGGTTACCAGTACCGTCAACAGCTTGCAATGCTCCAATTCCGGCAATTGTGCACCGTCCGCATTGGACGAGGCCAGCGCTTCTCCCTTGGAGCGCTCATCCAGCGAAGCCAGCTCGTAGCGGGCCGAATCGCCGAATGTAATGCGTGCGGTCGCGTTTTTATCCAAATATGGATTAAATACACGTATAATGTATCCCTCACTGTGCTCGGCTTTCTTGAATGCACTCAGGATTACATTCGAATCCTCGCCAAAAGACAGCAGGCTATAGCTTTGCTCAAATATTCTCTCTTCGTCACGGAAGGCAAATATCAAACGACCGTTCAGAAAATCAGACAGCTGGTAGCTGGACAACGGTGTTAAATATTCCTTGGCCGCTTGAGCAATGTCTGCCTCATCAAACCCGGTCTCGTGTACGTGCAGGGCAAACGTGAATGAAAGCTCGCCGAGCAGTTGCGCATCTGGCGTTTCTACGATCTTTTCTCCCGAAGCACGCCCCGGGCGATACAACAGGTTTTCCTTGCCCATAAACCCGAAAGTACGGAATAACGTCAGCGCTATTGTATCATGGTCAGAACCTATGATTTCATATTCCCGTACGCCTTCGGTCAGCACGGCTACTCCACGGGAACCGTCGTTCAGCGCAGCATAGCTTTGCATCGCTTCAATGGTAATCGGCTTCTCTGTCCACTGTTCCCGTTCCCATACCTTTACCTCCTCCAGCGTCGTCGGACGGGCAATGACCCCGAACGGCTGATCCGCGATCGATAGCCTGGAGGCAATCCCCGTATCGAATAGCACCCGCAATCGGTGACTCAGCACCCGATTGTCCACCTTCACCGAGAAGCGTATCAGGCGTTCGCCTTTACGCAGGGAAACCGACGCCTGTAGCGGCAGCACGGCGGAAGTCAAAGCAGCGGCGCGTTCATTCAAATCATGCGGAACCTTTAGCTTCATCCGGAGGGACAGTTCCTCGGCTACCGGACTTTTCGAGGTGATGGTTTCTACATCAGCACCAAGCGAAGAAACGGTGAGGTCACGTTCCGGCGGAGAATAGTTGTAGGAATCTCCGTCATCTCCATTTTCCTCAAACACCATCTGATCCGCATACACACGCCCCGAGATTTTATCCGTAATGCGCAGTGCTCCGTTATCCTGTACAGCTACAGCATAAAATTCATTTTCAATGCAGTTGCCGTTGCTGCGTTCGGCTATGGCATCCCCAGTCGAACTGAAATCAAAAACAATCTGCGTATACCCCATAGCAGGTACTTCCTGTAGCTCCACCAGCAGCTTGGCACGGAATACACGCTCAGGCAGGTATACTTTTTTGCTCGGGTTCAAGTCAATATGCTGACCAAGCACGTAGTCTGTCTGTTCAACTTTCTCCGTAATCGTATATGGAAGCTGCTGTCCATTCGTGTCCCGAATGATAAAGCCGCCTTCCGGCAAGTAAGCATCGATTTCCGTCACTCCCTTGCGCGGATAGGGCAACGTATTAAAGATCGTGAAGGCAAATGTCTCCTCCTGCTTGATCTTGGAAGCAATCAGTCGCTTATGCAGCTCCAACAGATTTTCCGCGATATCCCGCGCCTGTTTGTAGCGAAAAGCCACATCCCGGTTCGTCGTATCACTGTTGCAGCCGCCAATGCTGTCGTGAGCCGCATTTTCAAACAACAGCTTCCATATATCCTTTACGATCTGATGAGGATATTCATGTCCCAGTGCATGACTGATCGACAGTACCGGCTCCAGCGTATTTACGATTAGGTTCTCAATCTCGTTATTTTGCTGCTTAAGGTCTGCGCGCGTCGAAAAGATAGACTTATGGATACGCATGTGCTTGGCTTCCATAAGCTCTCCTTCCAGTACAGGAAGGCCCTTGCTGTCCTTTTCAATCTCTTCAAGGAAACGCTCCGGCTCATTCATCACATATTCCCGCTCCGGGTCAAGCTCGTTGAACGTGCGGATCAGTTCTGGCAGATTCAAGCGGATCGGCGCCTGATCGAAGCCGTTGGGAAAATAAACATGACGCGTGGACGCTTTTGCTTCCAGCGCACCGATTTGACTATCCAGATATGCCTCAAGCTCCCCGGGTTCCTCTGGAATATTGCCTCCATAGTAGTAGCCAAACGGCATTTGTACCGCAAACACCTGACTGCCATCTGATCCCTTCCACACAAACTCGGTTTTTGGATTCGTATTGTCTGCCACACCGCGCCAGAACAAAAAATGCCGAATGCCGAACTCCTGATAAATTTGTGGCATCTGCGCCGACTGCCCGAAGGCATCCGGCACATAACCGACCTTCATCGCATGGCCATATTTCTGCGCCGTCTCCATGCCGTAATACAGATTGCGCACAATGGATTCACCGGAAATCACCAATTGGTCTGTCTGTGTATACCACGGCCCGGTCATCAGGCGCTTATCCGTCACAAGACGGCGAATGCGTTCCTCGTCTTCTGGGCACCATTTGATGTAGTCATCCAACAGGGACCCTTGGGCATCCAAAAGATAATATTTAAAACCGTCCTTCGTTTCCAACGCATCCAGCACTTCTTTCACATGCTTCACCAAGTAGACCTTGGATCTGGAAGTGGTAAAATACCACTCCCGGTCCCAGTGAGTATGTGGAATGACATGCACTTTCGTACGGCTCATATCCTGATCTCCCTCCATGCTGTCTATCTTCTATTTATATAAGCTGAGCTTAAAAGCTTCATATTGTGCCACTACGCAGGCGGATGGTGCTTCCCATCGCCACCGCCCCCGGATTTCTGGAATAAAGCCGATAATCAGAGTAGAAATCCGGGGACAAAAGCGACCGCTTCGCTTGTACAGCACCATTCCGCCTACTTCGTTTTAATGTGCATTTTTGAATTCAACTTATCTAGTAAAATCAGTCGAACACCAGTTCAATATCTTCTCCGTTTTTCTTGACTGACGCTTCCTTCGTCTCAGCCTGCCGCTCTTCCTCGCGGAAGTTGACAAGCAGCGTACCCGCCACAATGATTAACGCTCCTGTAACTCCTCCTGCCAGATATGCAAACGGAGTACCTACGGAGACTGCACCATACAAACCGCCAATCGGCGGCATGATGACGTGTGCACCCAGCAGAGCCGTCAATGCCGCACCAGCCGCGCAGGCAAGCATGTTCAGTGGAATCAGCTTGGCAGGACTACGCAGCGTAAACGGGATCGCCCCCTCGGTAATTCCGATAATGCCCATGATGACAGAGCCCTTTCCAGCCTCCCGATACGTTTTGGAAAAGCGCTTTTTCAAAATCAGGGTTGCAAGACCATAGCCCAGCGGTGGAATACAGATGGCAATATTCACGAAAATATTGGGCAAATACACGCCTGACAGGAATAAGGCATTGCCCGCCATCCAGGCAGCTTTATTGACTGGACCCCCAAGGTCGAAGCCAATCATGGCTCCCAAAATCAAGGCAAGCACCAGGGTGCTGGTTCCGCTCTCACTCATATGCTTAATCCAGTTGACCAGCCCTTCATTAATCGCACTCAGCGGCCCGCCCAAAATGACGGACATGAGAATCCCCGTTAAGCCCACAGTAATCAGCGGCAAAATAATCAGCGGGACAGAGCCTGCGGCCGGGCCTGTGATTTTCACTTTGTTTTTCACCCAGAGGGTGACATACCCCGCAAAAAAGCCTGCAACGAGTGCGCCCAGGAAGCCTGCGTTCGTCTCTTGAGCCAGCACGCCGCCGATCAGCCCCGCAGCAAGCGCAGGCTTGTCGGCTATGGAGTAGGCGATATATCCGGCCAGCACCATGTTCAGGAGCCCAATTCCGCGCCAGCCTACATTTTCAACTAGATATAAAATATGAAGAAAGCCGTCTTTGTCGGCATATGGACCAAAGTCGGTGACCCCCATCGTCAGACCGATAATTTTACACACGGCCACGATCAAGGAGCCTGCAATAATAACCGGAAGCAGGTAAGATATGCCTGTCATCAGATGCTTTTTAGCTTCACTCAGCCATTTTTTCATCATGTTCTCCCCCATTTTGAATACTACTGTAATCCAGCGGCTAATCGGATGTATCCAAGTCAGCTACGCTGCTGATTCCCCGCGTCGCCTTCCTTGCCTTATTTTTGAGCAGAAATGGCTTCGACCGCTTTGGTGAGAACCGCTTCCGCATTGTTGACCGCATGACCGATTTTGACACGAACGATTCTTTTATGTTCAAAACGCTCCGCATCCTTCACCGTCTGATCCGAAGCAATCAGTACAAAGTCCGCTGCTGAAATCTCTTCCTCCGTCAGCTTATTCACTTGTCCCAGTGCGCCCTGCTGCTCCACTTTAATATCGTGACCAAGCTGGGCTGCTGCTTTTTCCAGTGCTTTTGCCGCCATTGGAGTATGAGCCAGACCTGCAATACACGATGTAACGCCTACAATTTTCATTCATGACACCAACCCTTCTGTATACTGCTCGAGCAAATGATACACATCGTCGCCATTCTTGGCGCCCGCTACCGCCTCTTTGAAGGAATCCTCCAAAAGCAGGGTTGCGAGCGAGGAAATAATTTGCAGATGGGATACATCCACGGAGCCTTTGGGCACCAAAATACTGAAAATATACTGGACAGGCTTGCCGTCATGAGATGCCCAATCAATGCTGTTTTTCAATCGTATAACCAGAACCGCGGGTCTTATGACCGCTTCGCTCTGTGTATGAGGTATGGCAAACTGATCTTGAAGGCCCGTCGAATACACGTTCTCCCGTTCCCATAAGTCCTGCACCAGCTGCTCTTTATGGACGGTGACACCCAGCTTCTCCGCCTCCTGGGCAATGAACTCAAACACAGCCGATTTGGTCTCCAGCCTCTCATCCAGATAAATCTGTTCTCTAGTAATCATGGTGGATGTCTCTCCTCCCTTCTCTTTATAAGTGAAACGCTTACAAAATAATTCTAGCTGACTCTCCACTCATGTTTTATCTATAAAATTTCCCTATCCAAGCGGAAATACGTTAGACATTGTTCATAAATGTTTTATGATAGGCATTCCGGTACTGCGAAGGAGTCATATGGACTCTCTTTTTGAACAAACGCATAAAATACTTTTCATCCGTGTACCCCGCTTCTTCTGCGACCTGCCTAATGCTCATATCCGTACGAGAAATCAGCTCCTTGGCTTTGTTAATCCGAATACTGTGAATGAACTCCAAGGGCCTCATGCCTGTATTTTGCTTGAACAAACGTGAAATATAATCCTTGTTGTAATTGAATTTTCGGGCTATATCCGTCACCGTCAGCGGTTCTTCGGCATGAATCCGAGTCCACTCGATAATCTTGTTAAAGCTCACATTCCCCTGCGGGCTGACAGGACTGTTGATCAGACGACCGAGAGCCAGCTCGGATATTTCAATCAACAGCGAGGTGAACAAATAATTGGCACTGTGATGCGTGAGATAATGTGAGTTGGCTACATGTAAAATTTGATTGACGATGATATGAATCCGATCTCCGTTGCCTGCCTGTACACATTGCGGTAAATAGATATCCCGCACCACACCGTGACGCTGCAAAAGCCCCTCCATCGTATAGATTTCCTGCTTCATTACCTCGTTAGATAATACATTCGGAGTTGCGGGAACATCGAAATGAAACCAATAGAATTTAACCCCTGGCAACGATTCCCGGTATCCTCCATGTGTGCGGCCAGGATAAAGCAGCACACTATCTCCTTCTCCTATCTCAAAATGCTCCCGTTCCTCTCGTATATATACTTTCTCATGGACGCCAAGGATCAGCTCGAAGTTCTCTATAGAACGACTCATATGCTTCCATGACACCTCGGAAATAAACTCGCCTGCCGAGATCAGCTGAACGGGTGCATCCACGTTTACTTTCAGATAAGTCATTTTATCGCCTCTTTAGATTCAAGTTCGGATTTGTCCACCCATTGTATGGTTAAGCTACTGACAGCCCGCAATTGCAATGCTAATGTAGTGGAGAAATATACACTTTCATCTTAGCTAAGGGGCGATGATTTTGAAAGCACAAGCTTTTGATTTGCATAAAGTAAGCATTGATTCCGGTCCACTTTGCCATGCGATGGAGCTGAATGCGGCCTATCTGCTGAGTCTGGAACCGGATCGTTTGTTATCGCGTTTTCGTGAATATGCGGGATTGGAACCGAAAGCCGCCCATTATGAGGGCTGGGAAGCACGCGGCATCAGCGGACATACACTCGGCCATTACCTGTCAGGCTGTTCACTGATGTATGCTTCCACAGGCGACGAAAGGCTGCTTGAACGGGTAAATTATGTCATCGACGAGCTGGAAATATGCCAAAATAGTCATGGAAACGGATACATTTCCGGCATTCCGCGTGGGAAAGAGATTTTTGAGGAGGTAAAAGCAGGGGATATTCGCTCCCAGGGCTTTGATCTGAACGGCGGCTGGGTGCCGCTGTATACGATGCACAAATTGTTTGCCGGCTTGCGTGATGCCTATCTGCTGGTTCATCATCCCAAAGCTCTCCCCATGGAAATCAAGCTCGGCGACTGGCTAGAGGACGTATTCCGAGGACTGGATGATGAGCAGATGCAGCGGGTGCTGCATTGCGAATTTGGCGGCATGAACGAGGTGTTGACCGATCTGGCGGAGCATTCCGGGGAAGAGCGCTTCTTGAAGCTGGCGGAACGCTTTTATCATGGAGAGGTGCTGAATGACCTCGCAGACAGCCGGGATACGCTGGCAGGGCGACACGCCAATACACAGATTCCCAAAATCATTGGCGCTGCACGGCAATATGAAGTGACAGGCAAACCGCACTATGCTGACCTCTCCCGCTTTTTCTGGGATCGGGTTGTTCACAAGCATTCCTACGTGATCGGCGGCAATAGCTATAATGAGCATTTTGGTGAACCGGGGAAGCTGAATGATCGTTTGGGCGAAGGCACCTGTGAAACCTGCAACACCTACAACATGCTGAAACTAACGCGCCATATGTTCGAATGGGACGCCTACGCAGCCTATGCCGACTACTATGAACGAGCGATGTTCAATCATATTTTGGCTTCACAGCAGCCTGTTGATGGGCGTGTATGCTATTTTGTATCGCTGGAAATGGGGGGACACAAATCCTTCAATTCTCAATATGAGGATTTTACATGCTGTGTCGGGTCTGGTATGGAAAGCCACTCCATGTACGGCACAGCCATCTATTTTCATACGCCACAAACGATCTATGTCAATCAATATGTCCCTTCTACCGTAACGTGGGACGAGATGGATGTACAGCTCAAGCAAGAAACTCTCTTTCCGCAAACCGGACGGGGAACGCTGTGCGTCATCAGCAAGAAGCCACAATCCTTCACAATCAAGCTGAGATGCCCGTATTGGGCGGAACAAGGCATGATCATTAAAATCAACGGGGAAGCGTTCGCCGCCGAGGCTTGTCCCACCAGCTACGTGGTGATCGAACGGGAATGGAAGGATGGAGATACGGTCGAATATGACATCCCTATGACTGTAAGAATCGAGGAAATGCCGGACAATCCGCGCCGGATTGCCTTTATGTACGGCCCGCTTGTGCTGGCTGGAGACCTCGGTCCTGTCGCACAGGAAGCCAACGAGGAGCACCTGCTGGCATCTGTGCTGATCGGCTCAACAGGTTCATTGACCTCGAAGCTGGTTCCTAACGAGAATGAGCCCAATACATTCCGTATGAACGACTTGGGCTATGTCGGAGACTTGCAGCTTCGTCCGTTTTATCAGCTATATGATCGTTCCTATACCGTCTATTGGGATCTCTTTTCCGAGGACGAATGGGCATCCACAGAAGCGGAATACCGTACCGCGCTAGCGTACCAGTTGGAGCTGGAACGACGTACTGTCGATGCTGTGCAGCCTGCAGAAATGCAGCCTGAACGCGATCATGCCTTTGCTGGTGAACATGTGGGTCTGGGGTCTATCTATAACCGCAAATATCGCGATACATGGCCTGGGGGCTGGTTCTCTTTTGTGATGAAGGTCCTCCCGGATGAGCCTGTCCAATTAGCGGTGACTTATCTGAAGGACTCCGACCGTCCCCATCGTGACTTTGACATCACCGCAGATGGTCAGATGTTAGGAGAAGGTAAGCTGGAGTCGGAGGAAATGAACAAGTTTGAAACGTTCACCTATGAGCTTCCTCCATCCGTGACGAGCCACAAGAATGAAGTTACGATCCGATTCACAGCTCACCCGCAGGGCAAGGTGGCAAAAGTCGCCGGATTGCGAGTGATCAAAAGTAACCTATAGCGCCACTACGCAGGCGGATAGTGCTTCCCATCGCCACCGCCCCCGGATTTCTGGAATAGAGTCCTTCATCGGTAGAAATCCGGGGGGCGGTGATGCTTCCGAAGCGAGCTTTCCTACGGAAAGCTTTGAAAGCGACCGCTCCGCTTGTACAGCACTATTCCGCCTACTCCGTTTTGATGTTCATTTCGCGGAAGCTGTCTCTAATCTTGCGCAGTTCCTTCTCTGCCCGGCCGTATCGGGAAGCGTAGGTCCAAGCTAGCACTTGATGATAGTGTGAAGGTGTTTCAATCATGGTTACGTTATACATAATTGGAACGTCTTCCACTTCTCCTTTGAGGGTAAATTCGATGGCTGGGTATCCATTCACCACGATGTCAGAAGCGCTCCTCGACTGTGGGTTCGTAAGCCCTGACTCTATATGATCCTGAACGATCTGTTTGTACTCTCGAAGGGTCATACTGCTGTCGAAATCGCTTTTCGGTTCAGACAATACAATTAAATATTTTTCTGCAAGTTTATTTTGAATCGAGATACCTGCATCTTCATTCATCGTATCATCCCGTGACCAGTTCCACGGGGCTGTAACCGCAAACTGATCATCCTTACTGACAAAAACCTCGGGCTTCACCATTTGTGTAATGAACGAGGAAATTAAGGATACAGCAAAAATGACCGACATGGTCGCCATCAGGATGATTGCTCCTGCAAAAATCCCGGTTCTTTTTCTTCTCACAGCTCTCAGATCCCGCACCTTAACTACATATGTACTCGCGGCCATATCGCCAAGCCGCTGTTTTTTGGGTGTCGCCAGCACACATATACCAGCGGGCAGTCCCCAGAAAAGCAGCGGATTCATATCCACCAGTTGTATGAGGGTACGGATCAGTGATTTCACAATGCCCGGCGCCCTTCCTTCTCCATTCACGACCTGAATACGAAGCACAAACTTGCCCAGCGTATAGCCTGTCAGTCCTTCCAGCAATAAATAATAGCAGAAGGAGCCAATCAGGAAGATACCGAATACCATGCCCATATTTGGGGTTCCCACAACAGCCGCCTGTTTTGCCGCAAAATAAACCAGCCCTCCATATCCGAAGACGATAAGGATAAAGTCGATCATCCAGGCCGCCCATCTTCTGAAAAAAATAGAGACTCCGTACGTTTTCGATAATACTGCCATCTTATCCGGTTCCAGTCGACGATAGCTGCCATGAGCCGCATACTCTCCCGGTGCTACTGTAGGTTGGTTTTTCGTTAAATCATGTTCCTCCAAATGATACACCCCTGATGTCAATTTAAATTCCAATTAAGTATAACATCCTTTTTCATCCAGTGGAGTAAGCCTGACAGCGCACTGGAATACACCGAATCTCGTAAAAAATATAATGAGATTTGTCGAACTTCAAAAAATGTACACATGATTAATTATAAATTGTTATATATAATGATATTTAATGATATTTAATGATATTTAATTGATATTTTGCAGCCGTGGGCAGAAGACGAAAATATTTTTACATAATTCATGCACCCCGGTTTTTCTTTAAATCGAGCATTTTTTATCGAGAGGATGCGAAATGTCAGTTTAATATAATCCTGTAGGTTTTAATGTTTTTGAAGAAGGGAGGAACTCTATGCGAGCTCTCGTCAAACGCTTCCGCACCACCTTCGCTGGGGCCCGCCCGAGTTATGAAGCAGGGCTTATTGTTTTTTTGACGCTTCTGCTTCTGGCTGTGTCACTGGTTTCATTGGGGATTGGCCGGCTTTATATCCCAGCCCCCCAGATCTGGTCATTGATAGGGACATGGGTGTCCAGCAATTTTCAGCTGCAGGGGGACAACGAAACAGTTGTCCTTTTTCTGATTCGTCTGCCCCGTATCCTGATGTGCATTCTCGTCGGCATGAGCCTGTCCGCTTCAGGTGCCTCGTTTCAGGGCCTGTTTAAAAACCCTATGGTTTCTCCCGATGTGCTGGGTGTTTCTACCGGAGCGGGCGTGGGCGCCTCTATCGCCATCCTGCTGAACGGCAATTCCTTGGCGGTGCAGTTAGCCGCTTTTGCTTTTGGCATTGGGGCGGTTATGTGGGTCATGACCATGTCGTCCATTGTGGGAAAGGGCAATCCGGCGCTGCTGGTCATGGTTCTGTCCGGCATGGTTATCAGCTCCCTGTTCGGCGCAGTGAATATGCTGATCAAATATGTGGCCAAGGATGATGAGAACAAGCTGGCGGACATTACCTTTTGGCTGATGGGCAGCTTTGCCAAAAGCGGCAATTACAATAATGTGGGCTTTCTGCTGGTCTCTACCCTGATTGGCGCAATTCCGCTGCTGCTGCTGCGTTGGAAGATTAATGTGCTTGCCTTCGGGGAAGAGGAGGCACAGGCATTGGGCGTAAATACCAGGGTCATGCGCATAGTCATTATCCTGTGCGCGACACTGCTTACAGCTACCAGTGTCTGCATGTGTGGCATGATTGGTTGGGTGGGCCTGATCATTCCCCATATTGTCCGACTAATGACCGGTCCCAATTATAAAACACTGCTTCCTGTTAGCATGCTGATGGGTGCGCTGTTTCTCGTTGTGGTTGACGATATCGCCCGGACGGTGGTTTCCGGGGAGGTGCCGGTAGGGGTCATCACCTCCTTGGTAGGTGCACCGATTTTTATTTACCTGATTTACAGGGGGAGGCAGGCATGGGTATGAAGCTGGAACTGCGGAAACTATCATGCGGATATGGAGACAGGGTGGTGGTCCAGAATGTTTCGGTTTCCGTACAAGCGGGGGAGGTATTCTGTCTGCTGGGCCCCAACGGCGTCGGCAAAACTACGCTCTTTAAAACCATTCTCGGATTTTTGAAACCGGCTGGCGGGCAGGTTTTGCTGGACGGGGAGGATGTCCGTTCCTTCAGCAAACGGCGGTTTGCCATGCTGGTGGGCTATGTGCCCCAAGCTCATACGCCGCCGTTTCCCTTCCGGGTCCTCGATGTGGTCACTATGGGCCGGACGGCCCGCTTGGGTGCCTTCGCTTCCCCCTCACGGCGGGACACCATATTAGCGGAGCAGGCGCTGGATCGGCTTGGCGTCGGCTTCCTGCGGGACAGGATTTATACGGAAATCAGCGGAGGAGAGCGGCAGATGGTGCTTATTGCCCGGGCGCTGGCCCAAGAGCCGCGTTTTCTGATGATGGATGAACCTACCTCTAATCTGGATTTTGGCAACCAGGTGAAGGTTTTGCAGTGTATCTCATCGCTTTCGAAGGAGAACGGGCTGGGCATTATTATGACTACCCACGTTCCCGATCACGTTTTTCAATTGGATGGTCAGGTGGCTCTGCTGCAGCGGAACAACCGCTACCTGCAAGGGGAAGCGCGGGAGATTATTACGGCGGAGAATATGATGGATACCTACGGTATCCATGTGCATATTCTCCACGACCATACCATCGGGGGCTCTTACACTTCCTGTGTCCCGGTAATGAAATAAAAAACGGCACCATGCTGATATATCTGAAAAAAGGGAGAGAAATTACATGTCCAAACACGTTGTAAAATTGTTTATATCGGTTATCTTGACGTTGAGCCTGGTCTTGTCCGGCTGCGGCTCAGCGAATGATTCATCTTCCGGTAATGCTGGCTCCGCCACCCAGACAAGCACGCCGTCTGTCAGAACCGTGAAGGACAGCGACGGAAAGACAGTCGAAATTCCGTCCAAGGTCGAACGGGTGGCTCCCACCATCGGCGCCATGGCCCAGATGACAGCACTTCTGGGGGGCGCAGGCAAGACTGTGGCCGGCATTACGGTCAGCGATAATTTTACGAAGGTTTTTCCTGATTATCTGAAAGCCAATCCGAAGCAGCTTGAGCCAGGCAATGTGGAGGACGTCATCGGTGCCAAAGCGCAGGTGGTTTTCGGACCTGTAACCGATGCGGCCATGATTGCCCAGTATGAAGCGGCCGGGATAAAGGTGGTCAAGCTGGCCAATTTTTCCTCGGTAGATGACATCATGGACAGCATTAGCACCATTGCCGATATACTGGGCGGTGATGCACCAGCCAAGGCCAAGGAGTTTAATGCTTATTTCCAGAAAAACCTGGATGATGTTAAAGCTGCCACGTCCGACATTCCGGAAGACCAGCGCGTGAAAATGATGTACCTGAGTGTCAACGGAGGGAATTTGGGCACTATTAACAAGACCGATATCTGCTCCACATACATTGCGGCTGCAGGAGGCATCAACGTGGCCGATGGGCTGGAGAGCGACTCGTCTATCAGCGCCGAAAACGTGGTGGAGTTGAGTCCCCAAATCATCTTCACCATGACTCCCGAAAACAAAAAGGCGATTCTGGGCGATGCCACTCTGCAAAATGTGCCTGCTGTCAAAAACAATAAGGTATATGTGGTTCCGAAAGGCCTGTATTATTGGAATGTAAGAAGCGCCGAAGGAGCGCTGATGCCGCTGTGGCTTGGCAAAATCATGTATCCTGACCGATTCGCCAAGCTGGATTTGGCCGATGCCGTCCGGTACTATTTCAAAAACTTCTATAATTACACCGTTTCCGACAGTGAGATTGAAACCATACTGCAAACTGCCGAACAGCCAAAGTAAAGGGAAAAGTCGTAAAATATACGCCTATTAAAAAATCCACTCCTATAAAATGCTTCATCCAGAAGTCAATTTTACAGGAGTGGACCTATTCAGTCGATCAAGCGGTGCTGTACCCATTTTTCGCCGCGGAAGCGCCACAGGAACACGAGTCCCCGCACGCCCCATTCAATATCCATCGCCAGCCAGACACCGACAATCCCCAAATTGAAGACGATGCCCAAAATATATCCAAGCACCACCCGGCACAACCACATGGACAGCATGGAGGTGAGTGACGTAAATTTCGAATCACCTGCTGCTCTAAGCGCAGAGGGGGTAATAAAGGCGATGGACCAAAGCGGGATTTGGGCCAACGTATTAATCAGTATGACGGTGAAAATGTCATCTACGATTTCGGCAGGCGGATGAAACAGGCCCACCATCGGCTTAAACAAAGGCATCAGAATGAGACCCATGACAATAAAAGAACAAGACGATAGCCAAATAAACGATTTGGTAAACTTGCGGGCATCCGCAACATTACGACGACCCATACATTGCCCAACCACCGTCACAATGGTAAGTGCCAGGGCATTCGAAGGGATTTGGAACACGTTAGCCAATGATGAGCAAATGGCATTCGTCGCCAACGCATTTGTCCCCAGGTTTACAATGAAAATCTGGGTTAAAATTTTACCTCCATTAAAAAACATCTGCTCTGCTGCGAACGGAAGTCCGATGAACAGAATTTTTTTGAGCATTGCTACATTAAAATAGAACATATCTCTGATTTGAACACGCAAATCATCATCTACCCTGACCAAATAGATCAGCGCGCAGACGGCTGCCGCATATCTGGACACGTTCACCGCAATCGTCATGCCCAGCACACCCATGTGCAATAGATTGATGAATACTACATTTAAAACCACATACGAAAGGTTCATAATGAGAGAAAGCGCCAAAGATGCTCTCGTCTTCCCTATTCCCCTCAATGCTCCACATACCGCCTCAACCACTGCAATCCCAACGAAAGATACACAACTTCCGAGCAGATATACCTTGCCGTTGGCCAATACATCCGGTGAGGCAGAGCCGAACAGGATACCTAAAATCGGATTGTACAACGCAATCATAAACAAACTGATACATAAGGCCAGCAAGGAAACGGAGGAAATGGTGCCGGATGCGGCCTTAGAGACCATGAGGTCGTTGCCGCTTCCTTTATACTGGGCAACGACAACCGTTCCCCCGGTAGACACCGCAACAAACACATTTATCAGAAAGATATTGAGGGAATCAATCATATTGACCGCGCTGACCGCCGCCATCCCTGATGAGCTAATCATGGCGGTGTTCACCAAATTAAGCCCGACAATAAAGGCCTGATCGATCAGAAGCGGGATAAATAGAGCAATAATCTGTCGATAATCAATCGACTCGCCCGAAAAATATTTGTTCAAAAAGCCGTGCGTTCTCATTCTTACACTAAGTTGGCTCATATTATCACATTCTTTTTTATCAAATTGAAAAAAACCCTTCACCAGAAGAGCTTCCATTGCAAAAATGTATAAAGTTGCAAGGCTAGATGTACCTAGTTCTTGGTTCTGTACACTCTTCTCTGCTATAAGCAGTATCACCCCAAAAGAAAATCCTGTCAATAGTTTTGCTCACATTTTGAATAGAAAAAAAACAAAAACCTGCTCAACTTAGTGAACAGGCTTTCAAGCAGGAATAAAAAGCTTTATGTTGTCATTAATAATCTGTTATATGAATCATTCTGATCTTCTTGCAACTAAATCTTGTTGAATGGAAGCTTCATTCTTTTCGAATTTTTTATAAAAAAACATAGGAATGATCCCGACTAGGAAGATGATAAACGGCAGCCAGATAAAGCTAAACTGAATTCCGGACAACGCAGTGGGCGTTTGAACCTTCCCGGCGATATAGCCTGTGCTGCCCATCACCCATGCAGGCAATAATCCACCGATCCCGCTGCCCGCTTTAATACAAAATGCGCTTCCGATAGAGGTTAGGAACCCACTTGCCCGAATTCCATTTTTCCATTCCCCATAATCCACTGTATCTGACAGCATCGCAAATGGCATCGAACACGCAAAGCCTGAACCTAACGCACCAATAATCCAACCGGCAATAATGAGGGTTAAGTCGGCACTTCCCATTAAAATCACAACCTGCCCCAGTGCAGCCAATATCAATCCGATAATCATGATCGAATTTTTACTTAATTTTCTGGCGAATATCGGAATCAAAACCATTGAGATTAATTGTATAGAGGTTAGCCCGTTGATTAAAGGGACCAAATCCTTGCTGTCCAGATTGTATTGCAGATAAAAGATGAGCGTGGATGAACGAATGTTCAAGCCAATCCAATAGCACAAGTTAGCAGCTACGACGAGCATCCAGGGCCAGTTGCGTTTGATGGCTGCAAAGCTCTTGGCAATCGGAATCGATTTGGTTTTAACTGCTGTATTTTCTCGCATATCGGCGAACGCTATTAAAAACATGATAACCGCCATAATTCCGAATAAAATGAGCGTTAAAGAAAAGCCTTTTTGGTCATTCCCCTGTCCAAAGAAAGCGACCAGCGGCAGCGTAAACGTCGTGGCGATAAAGAAGCCCACGTTCCCCCCGACCATACGGAAGGAGTTCAGGACGACGCGCTCATTGGAGTTATTACTCAGGTTAGGGAGAATGGAGGTAATGGGCGTACTAATCCCCGTATACAAAATACCGGCTATGATATAAGTAATGGCAGCGTATACAATTTTCCCGGACTCACTCCAGTTGGGTGTCGTAAACGTAAGGACCATGAACACAGCAAACGGGATGGATAGCCATAGAAAATAAGGTCTGCTCTGTCCATATTTTGATTTGGTCCGGTCAATCAGGATGCCCCAGATCGGGGCATCAATGGCATCGATAAAACGAGTGATAAAAAGCAGCGTCCCGGCAATCCCAATAGAAAGACCGAATACATCCGTATAAAAATATAATAGATAGCTGGAAATGACACAGTATAAAAGATTGCCCGCTGTATCCGTTAATGAATAGCTGATCTTACGATGAAAAGGAACGGTACTGGCTGCTTTTTCGGGTGGTTCCGTACTCACAATTCTCGTGCTCATGATTTTTTCTCTCCCCATGCGAATGAATTATGATTCATAAACCCATACACGCATTTCCCCTTTGGCCCGATTGCACCAAGCGTAGTAAGGAATGGCGGTGATTTGCTGAGGAACAAGTTCAGGAGGCTCCGAGCTATATAACGCGGTTGATCCTTTCACCCGATACCCTTCTGTGGTCAGCTTTACCACTCCA
Organism: Paenibacillus peoriae KCTC 3763; assembly: GCF_000236805.1. Lineage (GTDB taxonomy): Bacteria > Bacillota > Bacilli > Paenibacillales > Paenibacillaceae > Paenibacillus > Paenibacillus peoriae. The sequence goes on from NZ_AGFX01000038.1 coordinate 159,901, forward strand.
CCCAGCAGGCTTTCGCTAAATTCTTCCGCAATCAGGCTATCCTTAGGCAATCGTAACCCTGCCAGATTGGCCCCATTATCGACTTCTTCCAGACAAAATACGACGGGACCCCGTTGCAGAGCAATTTGCTGCTGGTTCATGGAAACTAGCGGATTGCTCCGAATGCGTTCAACCGGCATAGCCAGATGCAAGGAAACCACATCTCCGTCGTTCCAGCTACGCTGAATCTCAACATAACCTTTTGCCAGATGGTCTAATGAAATGGCTTCTCCATTTACCTTTACCTCTGCCTGTTTGCACCAGCCCGGAATGCGCAGCGCCCATGTAAATGAAGTCGGCTCTGCTACATGAATGGAAAAGCTCAAATCCGCGTCCCATGGATAACGGTGAGTCTGTGTGATTTCAACTTCCTGACCGGATAAATTCAGGTTCACCTTGCCTGCAATATACAGATGTGTATACAACGTATCCGCGGTTTGGGTGTATATATTGTCTTCGACCGATGCGATCATGCGGGCCAGGTTGGGCGGACAGCACGCGCAGAAGAACCATTTTTGCCGCTCTGTTTTTACGTGCTCCTGATCCTTTCTGGATTTCTGATGCGGATTGACTTCCAGCGGATTCACGTAAAAAAACCGTTGGCCATCCAGATCCATCCCGCTAATCGTTCCGTTGTATAATGCACGTTCCAGCACATCGGCATATTTCCGGTCTGGCGATAAGCGCAGCATACGATTGGCCCAGAAGGCCAGCCCTACCGAGGCGCAGGTCTCGCAGTACATGCTGTCATTGGGGAGATCATGCTGGCAGGTGAATGCTTCCCCGTTGACGGCAGATCCGATCCCGGCAGTGATGTACATTTTGTGGTTCGTTACATCCTCCCACAGCGTTTCACAGGTCTGTAACAGAGAAGCATCTCCCGTTTTCGCGGCCAGATCCGCCATCGCAATATATAGATACATCGCTCTGACCGCATGGCCGACAGCCTCTTTTTGCTCACGCACAGGCTGGTGTGCCTGCTGGTATTCGAAGCCCAAGCCAAAATTAACATTGTTATCATCATTCCAGGTAGGCTCCGTCTGAAGGTGCTTTCTGTTGCCTTGCTCCTCCACAAAATAAATCGGATGCTGCCCCCGCTGCCCGATAAAATATTGCGCCAATTTGAGATATTGATCCTTTGCAGTTACGTCGTATAATTTGATTAAGGCCAGTTCAATTTCTTCATGTCCCGGGTAGCCCTTCCGTTTCCCTTCTTCCGTACCAAAGATTTGCTGAATCAGATCTACGTATTTCTCCATAATGTGAAGAAACTTCGTTTTGCCCGTCGTTTCATAATAGGCAACAGCCGCCTCTATAAAATGTCCTGCACAGTATAGCTCATGATTATCTCTTAAATTTGTCCAGCGATTATCGGGTTCCTTCAGCAGATAGTACGTATTTAAATACCCGTCCTCAGCTTGAGCTCTTCCCAACAGTGCAATTACTTCATCTGCCCGTTCCTCAAGCGCAGGATTCGGATGATCCCTTAAGCTAAATGCGACTGTTTCCAGCCACTTGGCAATATCACTATCCTGGAAAACGGTTCCATAATACTCCCCACTGGATTCCCCAGCCGCAATTTTAAAATTTTCAATCGCATGACTGGGTTCTGTATCTGGTAATTCATCATTTAATGCTTTCCACTGATAAGGAATAACTTCTTCCGCTACAACTTGCTTATACTTCTTCCAAAATAAATCATCAACGCTGACATGCTTCACTGGCTTTGTCATTTTCATTGGATAAACATCCCTTCCTAAAAATAGAACGCTTTCATTTTTGGAAAAATAAAGCTAAAGTAATAATAATACCGACCAGACTAGCCTAGGCTTCCCTTGCTACAGTCCTTATTTTATCAACCTGAATTTATAAAAAAAATCGCGATCTTTAACTAAAAGTTATACGATTTCACACACAAAGGAGCTGACTTCCATGAGCAAAGCAGACTTTCTATCTTTCCTCGTCCCTCCATTGCCTTATTTCATTGAGGGGAATTTTACTACCTACCAAAAAGGGGACTGGCATCCGAATCGTTATAACTTGGGCTATTTTGACGTTATCATCATCAAAGAAGGACTGCTGCACATCGGCGAAGAGGATGAAGCGTGGAAAGTGACTGAAAATTACGCACTCATTCTTGAACCGGATAAACACCATTTTCCCATTGAGGCATGTACAGAACGAACCTCCTTTTACTGGTTTCATTTTCAAACGAATAGTACGTGGCGCGCGCAATCCTCACCCAATCTGATCACACCTGGCTCACCCATTCCCGAGTTGCATTTTCATTCCGAGCACACAACAATCCATTTACCCAAATTTCAAAAAATAATCAATCCCCATGAGCTGTTTTCTAAATTGGATTACTTGTTAGCCTCTACCTTAAAGCCTAGAAAGCTGGCTCTATGGGAGACTCAGCAGACGTTTGTGAATATTTTTCAGAATTTGGAATATGATGAGAATTATAAAAGCAGTTCCTCCAAGTTAGCAGAACAGATCGAAATATACTTAAAACAGAATTACAAAAGTACACTCACCAATAAAGATTTGGAGGCCCATTTCCACGTACATCAAAATTATCTTGCCAGATGTATGAAGGTCGCTTTCCAGCGTACGCCGCTTGAATATTTAATGGATTACCGACTGGATCAGGGGCGCAGCCTGTTGCTGCAAACCGACTGGTCTGTCCAACAAATTACGGAGGAAACGGGGTTCTCGCAAGCCAGCTATTTCTCCAAATGCTTTAAAGAGAAATTCGGGATGTCACCGAAAAACTACAGACAGCAATACTGGAAGCCGGCAAATTAAATGGTTTACGCCTTCTTTACATTTCCATTATATTCTTCTTATTTTGCCGCTTTATACTGAATCGGTTATATCATTTTTACTTCAGAAAAGGGGTATACATATGAAGGCGACTAAACTAGCATTATTAACCATGTTAACAGGGGTTTTGATATCACCTGAAATGACCCATGCGGCGGCGGCTCAACCGACCGGGTATGAAGCCCTTCGAACACAGGCAGATCAAATGGGAGCTGCAATCACATGGGACAATGACGACAAGTCTGCTGCTGTGAAGCTGAAAAATGGCATTGTCGGAACCTTTACTGTCGGTGAGAAACAGTATCGCTTGGCAGGCCAAACGGGGAAAGCCGATCGCGAAATCAAGCTGATTGGTGGAAATATATATCTACCAGCCAAGCTTCTTGCCACGCTTAAGACAGAAAACAGCAAATATGCTGATCCCAAAGATGCTGTTCCTACCTATAAAGTGACCCCCTCTGCCGAAACAGAAGCAGTGGAGGATGGGGATGACGCAGCCGACGATCCTGCGATTTGGCTTAATCCGGTCAATCCGGAGAACAGCAGAATTGTAGCCACCAATAAAGGCGGCGGGATTCTGGTCTATGATCTGGAAGGCAAGCAGTTGCAAAACTTTAAAGTCGGCAAAATGAACAATGTGGATATCCGTTATGGATTTAAGCTGGGCGATAAAACGATTGATATTGCAGGGGCGACCAATCGCACCAACAACACCGTAGATATCTTTGCCATTGACGGGGGATCCGGAACGCTAACCAATGTGGTTGACAAGCCTATTAAATCATCTATGAAGGAAGTCTACGGATTCAGCTTGTACCATAGCCTCAAGACAGGTAAATTCTACGCACTCGTGTTGGGCAAGGAGGGTGAATTTGAACAATATGAGCTGACTGACAACGGAAACGGCAAAATTGCCGGCAAGCTAGTCCGCCAGTTCAAGCTGGCTACGCAATCCGAGGGCATGGTGGCTGATGATGAATACGGCACGGTCTACATCGCTGAAGAGGATCACGCCATTTGGAAATATGATGCCGAGCCGGACGGTTCCTCCGAGCCGCTGCATCGTGTTGATATTGCGGACGGGCGCAGACTTCAGGATGATATAGAGGGGCTTACATTGTATTACGGCAAAGACGGCAAGGGGTATCTCATGGCCTCCAGCCAAGGAAACAGCAGTTATGCGATCTATGAACGTCAAAGCGACAATGCTTATATAAGCAACTTTACGATCAGTGCCAGCCCGACAGTGGACGGAACTTCTTTTACAGACGGAATTGACGTTCTTGGCTATGGATTAGGCAAGAACTTCCCGCACGGTATCTTCGTTGCACAGGATGATGAAAATCTTCAGAACGGCAAAAAGTTGAATCAGAATTTTAAAATGGTGCCTTGGGAGCAAATCGCCAAGGGTGCGCGCATCCCGCTAACCGTAGACGATGGCATCAATCCGCGTGAATTGGTAAACCGAAGAACGCAGTAATGCTCTGTCAGGGAAATTAGCTCAACATCCTGACTCTGACCAGATGGAATCACCAAGGCGAGTGACAAATACAACTTATGTTCCTAATGCCGCTATCTCCTAACCGTCTCATGGTGCCACTCCGATTTGTTTCCGAAGTTATAGGTGCCACTGTAGGTGGAAGACGCCCTGAGGGGTGTCTTTTTTGTGTTGTTTCCTTTTCAAACATGATAAACTATACATAGTCATAAAGTTATAACTGTTATAAGGTATAACTTTTTAGTATGCGATCATAATATGAAAGGGGAACATTTAAATGAATGGGGCGTTCAAATTGAATCAGGGAAAATCGTTATCGAAACGTTACTCCCGCAAGATAGGTCGTATGGGAAATAGCCTTGGTGTAAGTCTGCCAAAAAGCCTTGCCGAGAAAATGAATATTGTACAAGGTGATGAGATTGAATTCGTTGAAAATGGCGAGGGCGAAGTTTTAATGAGGAAAGTTCGTCATTTAGAGATGCCTGAAAATATCCGTCCTGAGGTGCTGGAAGCATTTTATGATGTATTTGAAGAGGACAAAGCAATATTTGATGATTTAAAGGATCGCTAATATGACAAAATTTTTGACTAAAGAAGAAGTCGTCGCAGGCCACTATTATATGATGAAGAGAATGGAAGACGCGGATCAGGCGGGAATCAAAGATCATGCCTTGCTTGAATCTGCTGTACATAGACCTATGCAGAGTTTGTTTGGTGAAGATGCGTATCCGTCATTGTTTGACAAGGCGGCGGCCTTATTAGAATCTTTGGTTAAGAACCGTTGTTTCCATAATGGAAACAAACGGACCGCTTATCTTGCGGTTAAGTCTTTTCTGATGCTGAATGGATATCATTTGAAGATAGAGCGTTCATATGCCGTTGGGTTTATTGTAGATATTGCAAATAATAAGTATTCTCTCGAACAGATTGTGAGTATTCTTCGCGAGAAATCTATACAAAAACAATAAGCAAGGACGATTCATGAAGTACCTTCACTGGAAGTGCCTGTTGCGCTTCAGACCAGTAGCTATATTAGACAATAAAAGAGCGCGATGCCGATTGAATTCGGAAGTCGCGCTCTTTTATTTTACGGATTGTAATATTTTAACCTTTTTTGCTTCCTATGCTTTAAGATCCAGCACCAGCACATTCACCGAGTTAGCTGGCAAGTGCAAAAGGATCGCGTTATTGTCGAGCGAAATCTGCTGCTCGGTAGGTACAACCTTCTCGTCATTCTTTTTATTCACGTTCGGCACATGAACAAGCGAGGAATCGCCGGTTAGCGTAATCAGCTTGGCGGTGGACTCCACATTCAATTCCTGAAGATTCAACTGTGTTGCCTTATCCACGTTGTCGGCGTTCACAAGCTTCACATATACATGCTCAGCATCTTTGGTCACCGAGTTGAACACGTCACTGTTGTAGGCCTCCAGCTTGTAATCCAGCACTTTGCTGGTTGTCTCTCCGTCGGTGTAAGAGCAGATCAGGCTATTGCCCGTTTCACCGCCGTAGTTCACTGTGATGGTGTAATCCGTGTGGTCAGCAAGCTCTTCATAGCTGGCCGCTCTCAGGTTGCCTGCCGCTGTACTGGAAGAGTAGTCACCCAAGGTATAGCCTTCTACACCTTGCTTGTAAACCTTCACGCCGGTAGCCTTACCGCCATAACCGATCGCGTATTCGACTACGCTCTTTTTCTCGGCGGAAATATCGGTGAGGCCTGCACCCACATAAAAACCGTCCGTGCCGGAAAGACGGGTAGCAACCACTTCCACCCTGTAATTCGTCCAGTAGTCGTTCAAGATGTACAAGCCGTTCAGACCGCTATCTTGAGCCTTGAGAACAAACCCTCTACCTGCTTCCACCGTATATCCTGTGGAACCTGGAATTACCCGCCAAGCTGGATTCAGCTCTTGGGTAAAGTCTTGATCCAGCAGCACGCTGCCGTCCTTGTTGGAGGTAACGGTCACTCGCTTAATCACAACCTCGGCGTTGCCTGTCGCAATCTCAATTCCCCCATGGGGAACAAGGTCTATCGGCTTGCCGTTTTTGTAGGTAGAGAAAGAGGTAGCCAATCCTTTATTGCCCAAATATTTAGCATACATTTGCTGCACATAGTAGTTCGGCGTAAACCATACGGTTTCGTCATCGAACCAAATGCAATCCGGGGTCCACCTGTAGGTTCCGTCTGTCAGCACTTTGTTGAACAGCGGTGCATAGGCAGCCAACCGAACGACATCGGCATTATTTTCGAAGCCCGTCATCACCGCTGCTTCGGCTACTGCACCTGCCAATGTATTTTTATCCGTTGAGGCATATTCACCCACAAAAACCTTCGAAGTCTCCTTCCAATTGATACTACCATCCGCGTTATAAGCTCTGTAGTAGTAATTATAGCGGTCCGCATTATTCAACAAATACTCGTTAGAACGGTAGTAGTGCTCATCCGCAATGGTGTCCATGTAGTCCTTTTGCTTCTCATACCAGGTCACGATTTCTTCCGTCACCTGATTGCCATCTGCAAAGGCGACCTTGGCCGAACCTGTGATATTGCCACTCAGGAACTTCCAGCCCTGCTGATATGCATCATCATCCGCTTGAGCGCCAACCGTGGAGATGATATGCAACTCATAGCCCGGGTAGTTTTTCTCCATATACTCATCAATGGACGTCTTGAACACTTCAAAGTTGGCAAAAAACTCTGTGCCCCAGTTTTCGTTCCCCACGCCCAGATAACGCAGATCGAATGGAGCTGCATGACCCATTTTTTTACGCATGGCGGCCCATTCATTATGCTCAAAGTCCACACTAATCGCAAAGTCGATCAAATCTGTAAAGTTCTTGATATAGTATTCTCTTAATGCGCCTCCTGCCGGATGAGCGTAATCGGAACGGGCTTGACAGAGCACACCGCAGGCCATAACCGGAAGCGGAGCTGCATTCAGGTCTTCTGCCAGTTGGAAATACTCCATATAACCAAGGCCCATGGTCATCATGTAGCCCCATACATTAAAGTTCTCCTTGCGCAGCTCGATATCGCCAATGGATTCCTTCCAGTCATATACGTTTTCCCATATAAACGAACCCTCGGAGATACAACCGCCCGGAAAACGCAAAAACTTCGGATGCATGTCGACCAGCGCGTTCACCAAATCTTTTCTCAGACGGTAGTTGGGATTACCTTGAAAATTGGCATGTGCGGATGGAGATCGCTCTTCCTCTCCTGCACCCCACACATCCTGTGGAAATAAGGAAACCATATCAATGGAAATATCCCCTGCAAACGTAAGCGCCAGTTGCCCCAAAGCCGTAGCTGAGCCTGTCAGTACAAGCTTGGAATCGATGCCGTACTTCTTCCACGTGTTGCCGCCCTCCACCTGTACGGTTACCGAATCACTAATGGGCTGTTCATTCGAGTCTTGCAGCCGCAGTGTAATGGTGCCCGCCGAATCGGCCTTCGCCCAGATGGTAAAATCATATTTGGCTCCCTCTTCGATGGACATGGCACAATGCTGATTGGAATCGGCAAAGCCTTTGTTCCGAATGGTCGCTCCATCCGCTACCGTCACATAATAAGCGTTCACATCTTTGTCCTCTACTCCCAAAAACTCATTTAAGCCGCCGCTATGCCGGGGAGCCATCTTATCCGTATCACCGGACCAGGCAAACAGTGGATTACGGTTCCGTCCAGTAGAGCAGCCGCATTCGCCGGAAGCATGGGAATACGTATCGAACTCGAAGGATTCAAAGGAACGATTTTGAACAAGCTCCGCATAAATCCCACCATCTGCCGCGTTATTGATATCTTCGTAGAACAGGCCGTACATCACTTCGCTGATATCCAGCACTTCCCTGTCCCCATGAATGTTCAACGTATACGGAGGCAGATGCTCCGGAAGAATAGACACCTCAAAGCTTTCCTCCATTTGGTTTGAGCCTCGCGTCAAAAAGGCCGTAACGGTCACTGCCTGCGCGGAGGTAATCGCCTGCACCTGGCCATTGTCGGAAAGTATATCAGGTTGGCTCGATTTCCAGGTCACTTTTACCCGTCCGCCCATCAGGACCGTTGGCAAAGATAAGTCCTTGGTGACAATCGTCGTTGGGAAGGACAAATATTTGTCGCGGGCCAGCTTCACAACTTCTTCGTCTGTTAACGAATCACACATCACCTCAATGACTTCGTCTGCGGTCAAGCCTGCTTTATAAATCCGAAAGTCCGAAACGGAGCCAGCAAAGTCTACATCCGCTGCGTGCTGGGAACGACCGATAAAGTTATTGCTGTAGTTGGACGGGTCTGCAAACGTCTCAAACCATTTACGCAGCTTGGCATAATTACCGCTGGACGTTTGGCTGATGGAGCCGTCCGCTGCCACCTCACCATTCACATATACCATCGGTCCTGCACTGCTTAATGTGCCGCCCTCCGTGCCGATGACGGACATGGCTACATGCATCCACTCATCTCTGACAAAGCCTCTTCCCGGGTCTACGGACAAATCTGCTTCGGCAAAAAGAGTCCCGCGCAGGTTCCGTGTCATGAACATATAGGGTCCTGTATGGGATTGGCCAAAGTCAAACACACGTTCCCACATATCCGTGAATCGACCAAAATTGACCCAAGCTGTCACTGTGACACCAGTGTTATCGCTTACATCTTTAAATAAATCGGCAGGAAGCCGGATATAAGATGTACCGTTGGGACCTCCTTCAAGCTTCAAAGCCGTTCTTCCGCCAACATTGGAGATCGTGGGGGTTAATGCCCCGGAGGCAACCCCGTCATTGCCTTGACCTGAGCTATCCTTGCCGACATTCCCTGCATCATCAAACTTGTACCGCGCAATGATTTGATTCTGAAATTTGGTCATCTTCGCTGCTCCTTTACATCAATTTCATAAATTTTATTAATGTAATGACTAATTAATTAATATAAACACATACTATATAGCTATAGTACCTTATCCTGCACACCTTTTTCAATCCACGGTTAGTTGAAAATGAACATGAAGCTCCAATATGCAGTCGGATGTGACAAAAAAACCGCTCAGTGAGCGGTTTTCAGATGGATCAATCCTTGTTAGAGTGAATTTTTGGCAATTGAACTACATACTCTGCATTCTCAATCCACGTTCCCGTCACAAAATCACGTCCCTTAACGACAACTCGATCCTGATACACGTCGACATGCAGACCCTGGCTACCCTCAAGATGCTCATCCTGATCCGTCCATAGGTAACCTACGGAAGCGGCATTAAACATCGTTGGCATCTGATCGCCACCATCGTACATCGTACGCTTCGCCTCCAGTTGCCAGTGGGTATGCCCTGAGAACAGGAACACTTGCGGATAATGACTCAGGACGGCCTTTAATTCTGCATCCTGATTCACTCCATACCAGCCTTGCTCCTTCATCGAACCTGCTACTGTATCTAGCAGCGGTTGATGCAGAAATACAAAGATCGGCCGATCAGGGGATGCATCTTCGGACAGCTTTGTTTCCAACCATTCCAGTTGTTCAGCAGACATATCACAATTTTTGGGATCAGGCTGCTCTGTCCCCAAAAAAATATAATGATAACCGTTAATCCAGTGATCATGATACGATCCTTTCATGCCTGTGGCTGCTGCAAATTTGTTCAATCGCTTCTCCCATAACCGGGAAGCTAAAATAGATTCCTCAGTGCTGCCAGGTTCCCCTTTAGCCGTAGCCGCCTGATGCTCCAGAGCCCACTCTACTTCAGCTTCGGTCATTGTGGTCAAATCCAATGGCGGATCTTGCCATAGGGTAGTCCCAATATCGTGATTGCCTACGGTATATCGTATCTCGGGCAAAGATTCTTGATAAACACTCAGTATTCGGTGCAACTGCCTGTATTCCTCCGGTAGCCCGCGATCCGTCAAATCGCCCACATGCATAATCCCGCTGCTGCCACTGCTATATGTGGTAATATCCTCCAGTGCTTTCTCCAGATGACGGTTGTGGATATGATCTGCACGCTCAGTAACATGCGTATCGGTAATGACCTGAAAGCAGGCAAGCGGTTGTTCAGGTTTAATTGTATTTCCCATCAAAAATCAACTCCATTTCAGTCCAATAATACCGATCAGGATGAAACCCATCCAGACGAGCGATATCGCCTTCATAGTCTCTCCGAAAAAGAAATGGCCTGCGAGAGTAATCAGCGTAATTCCTACCCCTGACCAGATTGCATAAGCGACACCAAGAGGCATATATTTCACCGCAAAATTCAGCAGGGTAAAACTCGCTCCGTAACAGACAAACATGAGGATAGAGGGCCACAACCAAGCAAAACCATTTGATACTTTCATTAAAATGGTGCCGCTCAGCTCCAATCCAATCGCCAGCGCAAGCAGAACCCATCCTACATAAGAATGACTCGTCATCGGCTCACCCCGACTTCCAGCAGTTCATGGAACGAACACACCGTAAGATCGGCAAGTTGTATATGTTCAGGGCTTCCGACGGCGACCTTCCAAGCCGCTCCCGCTGAGCGCGCCATCTCCATATCGCCATCTGTATCTCCGATAACCATAGATCGTGCAACTGGAACACCGAGACGCTCACAAGCCAGCAGGAGCATATCAGGAAACGGCTTTCCCCGTTTAACCTGATCCGTACCCACAACCACCGTAAAAAAAGATTCAATCCCCATCCATTCCAGATGACGTAGCGCACTATCCGTCTCATCGGCCGTCACAACCCCCATCTTCATTCCCTGGTTGCGGCATAGCTCAAGAAACCTACGTACTCCGGGCAGCGGCCGAACAGGACGTTCCTTGCTTAGTGCATATTCTGCTTGTAAAAAACATTCATTTACGTTGACTTTGGCTTCAGCCCAGCTCAAGCCTGCACGATACCCATGCCATGTCAGCACCGCACGAACCTCTTCCATGGTCCCCATGGCGAGTGGTCCCCGGACATCATAGCCTGTCATTCCACCTTGCTCATCATGGAACGTTCCCCATATATGAGGGATTTCATCTTTAGCGAATTGCAGCCCACGAGCAACAAGCCGCTCCCTAAAGTTCTCCATCACACAAACCGTCCAGAAACCCCACATGGCAGTAAAATCAAGCAAGGTCCCATCCTTGTCAAACAGAATGGCCTCTATTGGGGTAGACAGGCTCCCAAAGTTTAATTCAGGCATATTTCACACTCCTTGTCTGCTGTCGTACTGGATCAGAAAAGCGGTACATGTCTGCACCGCTCTCCCGGGGTGATCTTATTTTATGCGATCCAGTTCCTTCTGGGCCTTCTCCTTTGCTTCCTTCAGAGCCTGCTCAGCAGGAACTTTATTAATCTGTACTTGATCAGCCGCATCCTTCAGTGCATCGTTGATCTTGCCTCCGGTCGGATCCTGGAACGGAGCAGAAGCATGAGAAGCCTGCTGAAGCGGAATTTTGATCTGCGGGTTCTTCTCACTGAATTTTTTGAAATCAGGGTCTTCCTGGGCAGACTCACGAACCGCAATATAACCAGTGTTCATGGACCAGGAAGCCGTATTCGATGTTTTGGAGAAATATGTTAACCACTTATACGCTGCCTTTTGCTGTTCCGGACTTGCTTCAGCGGGGATACCTGCCATTATTGCACTTGCTACAGGTTTGCCTTGACCTATGCCCTTCCAGCCCGGCTGTTCCATGGCTGCCACGACATTAAAGTCCAGGTCGCCCTGATCACCACTGGAACCGGTGTAACCTGCTGCCTTATTTTTCATGACATCATCAATCGTTTTGTACCAGTACTCCCAGCCTTGACCACCAGAGTGGATACCCATGATCTTGTCCTCATGAATCCATTTGCTGAACAGATCCCAGGTCTCAATCCATTCGGGTGAATCAATCATCACCGTCTTGCCGTCATCACTCAGAATTTTCCCGCCCTTGCTAAGCACGGCGTCGACCATGTTATCGCTGCCCCACATCGGCTCCCAGCCATAGAAGGTTGTCTGGTCATTCTCACGCTTGCTCATCTTCGCTGCTGCATCAGCCAGGGCTTCCCAAGTCGTCAGACTGGCTGGATCAATACCATGTTGCTTCAGCGCGTCCTTGCGGTAATACATGAGCTGCGTCGTTCCGTACATTGGCAAGAAATATTGCTTCCCATCTACCTGCCCCTGTTTCAGGAAGGTCTGAATAAAATCCTCTTTGTCGAAGCTTTGATCGGCTGCGATCATCTCATCCATTGGAGCATAATAGCCTTTGCGAGCCCATTCGATATTAGAGCTCAGTACAGCCGCAGGTACCTTTTTGGATGCAATAGCTGCCTGCAGCTTCTTTTCCGTCTCGGTGTAATCAGCTTGTACAATTCCTTTGACAATGACTTCGCTCTGGGATTTATTGAAAGCGTCGATTCTTTTCTTCATGTTATCTCCCAGTTTTCCGCCCAGACCATACCAGAACTCAATCTCGACTGGACCCTTCGATGCGGAATCAGCTCCACTCGCAGCCGAACCTGAATGGGTTGGACCGCCAACGGTTGAAGGACCACACGCTGTAATTAAGGCAAAACTTGCAGCCAGTACCAGTGACATGCCGCCTCTCCATCCGAGCTTTATTTTTTCCTTCCATTTCATACGTGCTTGACCTAACTCCATTGTGATTCCTCCTATATGATGTGTTGTAAAAATCAATTTTTGTTTACGCCAGCAGTAATGTTCACACTCTGCATGATCGTTTTCTGAGTAAACATGAATATAATAAGCAGCGGTGCGATGGTGAATGCACTGGCAGCCATAATCTGCGGCCATGCCAATCCATAGGCCCCCCCTTCAACAAAAAAGCTGCGCAGACCGGCTGATACTAATTGCAGATTCGGATCCTTGGTAATGAGCATCGGCCAGAAATAGTTGTTGTACTGTTCGATGAATGTAATCAATACCATCACGGCAAAGGTCGAGCGAACCAGCGGCGCTATAATGGTCCACAAAATACGGAAGTGAGAAGCTCCATCCAACTGTCCAGCTTCCACCAGTTCGTGAGACACCTGCAGGAAGGCCTGCCGGATCAGGAAAATGGAGAAAACACTGACACAGTTGGTTACGATCAATCCCGTATAGGAATCCAGCAGTTTAAGCTCGCTGAGAACCAGATAGCTGGGCAGATAGACGGCTGTACTCGGAATCATGTAGCCTACCAGAATCAGTCCAGTGAGTACACCTTTCATGCGAAAACGCATATGGGTGAGTGCATAGGCCATCATGCTGGAATTAACAATCTGCAATAGACAGATCGCCGCTGCTACAAACGTACTGTTCAGCATGTAGCGAGCAAATGGGGCAGAATTCCATGCATCCATATAATTGCTCCAGCGGAACACTTCTGGCCAGAACGTTGGCGGGAACTGCCATATCTCGTCATTGGTCTTGAAACCGCTGATGGCCATCCAATAGAAAGGAAATGCCATAGTCAGACTGATCATGCCAAGCAGCAGGTAACGGATGACTTTACTTAGAACTGTCATATTCATCAATAGTGCACCAGGCGTCGGCCAAGCAGGAAGGATATCCCTGATAGCAATACGCAAATCAGAATAATAACGACGGCAATGCTAGAAGCTTCGCCTACATTGAATGATTCAAACGCAGACTGATAATACATGTAAAGCAGTGTCCTTGTTGCCCCAGCCGGCCCCCCCTGTGTCATCACATTAATCTGGTCGTAGGCCTGAAGCGACTGAATCGTGAGGATGATGGACAGAAAGAACGTTGTTGGCGAAATCAACGGCAAGGTGATACTCCTGAATTTGTCCCAGCTGCCTGCCCCGTCGATCGACGCCGCTTCCAGCAAATCGGATGGCAGGTTACGCAATGCTACCAGGTAAAATACCATCGACCAACCAATCGATTTCCACAGCGTGACGATCAGGACAGCTACAAGTGCCCAATTCGGATCTTGAAGCCAGCCAATCGGGGAAATTCCGAGCCAGCCGAGCAAAAGATTCGCGAGGCCTACCCGGGGCTCGAAAATCCATGACCATGCAATGGAGACGGCTACGGTTGGCGTGACCCAGGGTGAGAACAGCAATGTCCGAAATAGACCAGACGATTTCATATTTCTGTTCATTAAAAGGGCCAGCGCCAGCCCACCAACAATCGTTGGCACAACACTCCCAAAGCCAAAAAACAGAGTCACTTTCAGAGACCGATAAAATTCAGAATTCGTTAACAGATAGCTGTAATTATCCAAACCAACAAACAGTTTTTCCGGACTCATAAAATCCCAATCTGTAAAACTCAGATAAACAATGTATCCCAATGGTCCCAGCCAAAATACCAGCAATGGGATCAGAGCAGGTAGGGTGAAAAGAATCGCTTCTGTCTCCCTCCGTAGTCTCACACGCACTTTGCACACTCCCTACAGTTCAAGTTTTGTTTTACATTGATGCGAAAACACTTCAAAACATTCTTTTTTTCTCTTATGTACAAAAATAATTGTACAATGCATTTGATAAATTAAACTCCTGGTTATGTTAAAATAACGGGAGCCATGTAAAATATGAAGTATTAAAAGGAAACCCCATCCTTATAGTAGAGGTGAGATTGTGGGTGAAGAGGTTATGGAGGATCAGAATCAATTAGCGTTGCCTTGCCGGAGTGAATTGAGGGAGAAAGTTATTGATGCAATTGCCAATACGATGGATTTGTACGGGGTCAATCATTCATTTGGTCAGTTGTATGGCATCATGTATTTCGAAGATAGGCCTATGACGCTAGAAGAGATGAAAACGTCTATGAACATGAGCAAGAGTAATATGAGTTACGCTGTACGTTCTCTTACCGAATCGCAAATGATATATAAATTGGAGGAAAAGCAGGAACGAAAGGACCTTTATTGGGCGGAGACCGACTTTTTTCGCACCTTTCAGAACTTCTTCGGAGCTAAGCTGCAAAGGGAAATTGACGTGATGGAGGAAAGTCTTCAAGAAGCGATTCCAGGACTATCCAAAATCATTCTGGCAGAAGCAACCCTGCCTGAAGAGAGGGAGAACGCTTTGCAGGACCTGCATAAGCTCCAGCACGCAGAGCGGTACTACATGTGGTTGCAGGAATTCGTAGACCAGTTGCGGGATGGTGCATTTTACAAAAATGCTGTTGGACTAAAAAGCAGACACGGAGAATAGGAAGCAAAAAGAGTGAGCTTCGGGGCCAATCTAAACCTCGAAACTCACTCTTTTCTTCACGATAAATGATCCATTGCTTTTTGAGACTAACCACAAGGGCTACACGCTCAATTTCTGCCCACAATTCGGACAGAAGTTAGCTCCTTCGTTTTTTGTACCGCAATTTGGGCAAAAATTAGGCTTTTTATGATCGCCAGAAGGAGTGGGGACTTCAGATACAGGCCCAGTCTCAGCCGGAGGCTGCTGGCTTGGGTTCACATTTTTCATCATTTCATTCGCTATATTCATCCCCATCATCATACTCGCCATATCCGAAGCTGCTCCGCCGCCTTTTATGTTGCCAGATGCAATTCCATCCGTCATCGTCACCTGTTGATATTTTTGCAGATTACCGATCATTTCATGAGAAGCTGTCTTCGTAATCATATCCTGGATTTCTTGCGGATAGTTGAAGCTCATCACATGGAAACCGGTAATTGTCATGCCGTTGTCCATCACTTGCATGTCCAGGTCTTCTTGAATCCCCTTCGATATATCAGAAGCATTCGCCTGCAGGTTAAACATGTCCTTCCCTTCTCTGCTGATCCACTTCATTAACAGCTGATCCAGCACAGAAGTAATCCGAATCTTCACATCCTCAACCAGATAGCTCTCTTTTACCCCGGCGATCTTATCGATGAGCGTGACATAATCGTTCACTTTAAAGTTAAATGTGCCATTGGCACGAATAGGTATACCGCCCGGAAGCTGGGGAGTCGGGATCAGCACTGGATTCTGCGTCCCCCATTTGACGGTGAACTCCTTCGTATTAACGAACAAAACCTCCACCCTCATGCCGCTGTTAAAGCCAAACTTAAACCCTTTTAATGTAGACAGGAACGGGATAATGTCAGAGTCAATGCTATACGACCCCTCATTCTCAAAAATCCCCTCAATCTTGCCGTTATTTACAAAAATCGCGTCTTGACCGGAGCGGATAACCAGCTTGCTGCCTTTTTTAATCTCACGATTGCTCCACTTCCAAAAAATCATATCATCTCTGAATTCTTCCCACTCTACAACATTCGCAAATTGGTTTCTAAAGAACCCCATGCTGCATCCATCCCTTCAGTTAAAATGATCCCCTGCTGCCGCTATGCGAATGACCGCCACTGGTGGTGCCCCCACCACCGCCTGAGCTGCTGCTACTGCTGCTCTTCTCAATCTTCCGCTTCGTTGTCGTTGTGTGAAGGTACTGATCCCGATGCTCCAGAACCCCTGAAGTGCTTGCATCCTCGTAGGTCTGCCGATTTACCGTAACCCGACCCCCGGAATTGGAAACCATCTTGCCGACGATCATGGCCGCCAATCCCAGTGCAATCGCCAAATGAAGCCAGCCTTTAAAAAATATACTGTCCGGATTCACCCCTGGGCGGATGGCCAAATATCTGTGCGCACCCAAAATATACTTTTGAAATGCCAGTCCATAGTTGCCGTTCGTCAGATACGGGGTAATCTCATAGCGTATTTTATCTAGTCTATCATCATCCAGGTACCGCTCTGCCTTATAAAACCCGGCTAGGTACACCTCTCTATTCCTCATATCCATCGTCAAAATGACCGCATTCCCATGTGACCTGTCATACCCCGGTCCATGATCATCATAAAAATCCTGCGTCATTTTCTTAACATCTCTATTGTCGGGGTTATTGGTAGTAACAATAATAATGTCCGTTTCTCTTTCGGCTCCGTACTGATTAGCCATCGTGTTCAACACGTCATACTCTTCCTGATTAAGCAGTCCTGCTTCATCATAAATCAGCGGCTTCATGTCTGTCGTAGCTGCTTCGCCCTTCATTTCCATCGGAACAGCCAGAAAAACAGCAAATAACAACGAAATGACAACAATCGCTCTCAGTCTTTTCACTAAGATCCCCCTCCCATGATCACCCAAGTGATTAACCTCAATGAAAGGAGGGAAATGCCGAAAATACCTGCAAACCAGGCCGTCACCTTGAACTTGCTAATCGGAGGCTTACCAACTACTTTACCCGTCTGGCCGTTCATCGCAAACGTATGCTCCATTTGGTTGTAATCATAGTGTATGACCCATACCGGGAGCAGGACATAATCCGCTTGCTTTAATGTAGTATCAATTTGCTTTTCCGTATAGTTCACGGCCGTGTACTCTGACACCGTAGATTGAATATAAGAATCAATATATTCCTTCACTTTGTCTTTCACTCGTGGGAAAAGCTCCTCTTCGTTATAACTGTACTTCTCCGCAATATAGCCCGCCAGATATGGCGTTTTAAAGGGTTTAAGCTGATCGTAAGGAAACGGCTCCAATTTATCCATCAGCTCGTCATTCATTTTCTCCGCAGCATCAATCGGAACCTTCACATAATTCAGGCGGATTTTCCGATATACATCAAAATGCTGCGTTTCCTTATACTCGTAATCCCCGCTCGTATAGGTTCGTACTTTAATCCCCTCGCCATGAGCCTCAATTTTATTATGTAAATCATATAACCAGAAGGGCACATACATCCCGGTTATCCCCTTGATCCGATCTGCTGTCATGAACCGGTTCGGCGTCAACCGGCCATTCTTGCACCATTTTTTGAAAGCATCTATGGCTTCTTCCTTGCTGATCGAAAAAGGAATCACCTGCGCCGGAGCCAACTCCCCGGTCAGTCGATCACCGAGAACTACGGCTGAACCGCAAAAGCTGCACACCGTTGCACTCGTCTCCATTTCAGTCATAATCACTGCTCCGCAGTTATTGCAATGATACTCCTGAACCTCATTTTCTGAAAAAATAAGATTCGTCAGAGGATCAGGTATGGATTCAATATTGTCCTCTCTCCCGCAACTATGACAGGATAACATTCCTGTCTCACCGTCAAAGACCATGCCACTACCGCAGTTGGGACATTTGTATTCGATAACCGGCATCTGCTCACCTCTATCTGTAGAAACTGTTATGATTCCTTATGGTTTATTTTCTCTTTGATTGCAGCCAGTTCATCTTCAGCGTTCGTACTCTTCTCATATTGCGCAAATAAGTTATCCAGGTTGTCCTTTGTTTCTGCCCGAAGCTCGGCTAAAGCCATTGCTTCATCATACGCCCTGTTCACCTTCTCTTCCATCGCTTCAAAAACAGAATCCTGGCTGCTCATGGAGTTCAAGGCTTGCTGTGCTTTGGCAACCGCCATTTTCCCTTTAAGCTCGGCACGCCGTGCTTCCAGTTGCCCCATATCGGACACCAGCTTATCCTGCATTTGTTTCATGCCTGCGGCGTTTGCCGAAGCTAAGTCATAGGAGGCTTGTAATTGTTCCAGCTTCAACGCCTGCGAACCTTTTCTCTCCAGAAACTTTCGAGCTTCCTCTTCATTTCCAGCTTCCACGGACTTACTGGCATAATGCTGGAGCTTATTAATCTCGGCTCTGCATTCATCCCATGCTCTTTTCGCCCTTCTCTCATCGGCCAGTACGGAGGCGGTTTCCGCTCTCACCTTGTCCAGATCACTGTTCAAATTCCGCATATAATCGTCAATGATCTTCTCTGGATCATCCACCTTATCCAATATGGCGTTGACATTCACCTTCATAATATCCCTAAACCTCGACAAAATTCCCATGATGACCTCCTCCAAAAGGACTACATCCCACCATATCATACATCAAATCCGGGAAAATTTGTTCTTCACAGCAATATTCCAAAAGCTAGTCCCATCATGTAGTCTTAACATCCGCAACAAGACCAAGCCTGTTTCGAGACTGGAGGGGTGTTTGACCAGACCACACTAGACTCATTGAATACATTGTTATTATTTATCCTGTTCGAGCGTTTCTTAAAATAAATGGTGGGGGGGAGATCACATTGGCTATCCGCTACAGCGTCATCATTCCAACCTATAATCGAGTCCAGCAGCTGCTGCTCACACTCGCTTCATTTGAAACGCAAACCTATCCAAAGCACCTATTCGAAGTCATTGTAGCTGATGATGGTTCTACAGACGGAACGAAAGAAATGGTCGAAGGCTTCAAAGCATCCTATCCTCTTATCTATGTGTCCCATCCGGAACAACGCGGTCGATCTGCCGTTCGAAATTTGGGACTGCGCCGTGCAAAAGGGCTATACATCATTTTCTGCGACGCTGACTTTTTGGTGTTACCTGATTTCATTAGAATCGTGAGCCGTTATCACCGCAAATATCCCAAATCCGTGCTTTCAGGCATTCCTCACTCGTGGGACGATGCTTTTACCCATTATCACCCTGACTTTTCTCCAGAAGAAAAAGAGCATTGTCGGAGCATACTTACACAATCAGGCTTATGGAATCCCGACTTTGAAGCAGCAAATGAAATTATTCCGATCATAACCCCGGAAGATATCCTTCATCAAACGGGTGTTTTGTCTAAACTAGTTAGTCCCACCAGAGTTCCCCCCAATATTAAAAAGCAATTCGCCACTACAGATGTAGCTCCTTGGCTGCTCCTGATTACACGTTGTGTATCCATCAGGCGCAGCCAATTGATCCGTATTGGCGGCTTTAATGAACGATTTGTACTCTATGGACTCGAAGACTGGGACCTTGGCTACCGGCTACATCGACTAAGGGTTCCTTTCTATTCCATCAAAGAGGTTGTCGGATATCACCAAGAACATCCAACCTACCTTAGGGGGAACGTTTTAAATACGGAAAATTTGAAAATCATGTTTGAAACCTACGGATTCAATGATTCCTCCT
The DNA here is from genome assembly GCF_000236805.1 of Paenibacillus peoriae KCTC 3763. Lineage (GTDB taxonomy): Bacteria > Bacillota > Bacilli > Paenibacillales > Paenibacillaceae > Paenibacillus > Paenibacillus peoriae. The sequence goes on from NZ_AGFX01000038.1 coordinate 180,137, forward strand.
TAAATCTGCTCGCCCTTGTACCCCCATCCGCGGATTTGGAAATCTACAAAAGTACACTACGAGTATTACACAGGGGATTCCGTTCCAAGCTGACACGCTCATCATCCCTGCTGTTAAGAAGGACACTGCGTTTGGCAGCCAAGCAGTTCTTTTATCAAAAAAATAATCCAGCTTACCAAGAATCATTGAACCTGATTAAAAGGAAAGCAGCGAACCGAAAAAGCCGAGTCGCTCACGTGCTGCGAGAAATGCTGCTGAAGTCTGAAAAGCTGGTGGAATAATAGAAAGACTCCTCCATAAGGATGCAAGCCCAATTGGCAAGCAGCTTTATGGAGGAGGAGTCGAGGCTCTAAGAACTCAATACTTTAATGCTTTCATCACACCAGCTAATTAAACTGCTAAACTGACTTTTACCATAGCTCATTGTGATCATCCAATACTTATGATTATGGTCTTTATGCTCTACATTGATAAGCCAACGTTCAAGCTCTTCAAAAATATGCAAGCTTTCCATTAGCTTTTCTTTATATTCCTGTATGTGCCTTATAATCGTTTCAGGCGAAGAATTGCCGCCAAAAAACACCCTCAACAGCAGCTCATTTTTTTTAAGCATCACCATATGCTCCATAGGCTGGGAAAGCCAGTCTGATAGCGTCTGCCTTCCCTGATCGGTAATGCTGTAGAGTTTCTTGTCAGGCTTTCCTTGCTGGCGAATGACCTCGACTGCAATGTCTTTTCGATCCAGTAGTTCTGCCAGGCTGGGATAGATCTGGCCATAGTTCTCATTCCAAAAATAGCTAGTACTTTGCTCCATATGTTGCTTTATATCATAACCGGTATGAGGACCCAGACTCAGAATGCCTAATACCGCAAACATTGTATTGGTTTTCCCTGACTGTCTCGCCATTATATATTATGCCTCCTAGTACCTCTAGCAAATCTCCGTATTATGTCATGCTTTCATTAGATTAGACATAATTATAGCCCATTTGAACCAGCTTCACACCCAATCTATATATTATAAAAATATATATTATTATAATAATTAATGTTGACAGGGGTTTTACGCCGTTTTATATTAACGATATCAACAAAATATCAATGAGCTTGCCGAGATGAAGCCTTGGGTACATATATCATAAAGAATTCAAAGGCATTGCTTGGTTAAACCTCAATAAGGAGATCTCAGACCATGACCATAATCAATGTCAACTATCCAGCAGGCCGTATAACACTTGAACAGCGTCGGCTTTTGGCAGAGGGTTTGACGGATGCAGTTCTCGTTCCAGAAGTAGGTCAATATTGTCCGCCAGCAAGAGATGGGTTCCAGGTCCATTTCACCGAACATCCAACAGATTACATGGCAATTGGCGGGCAATTGCTGTCGGATCAGCCTGAACGTGATGTAATTACTGTCAATGTTCTGGTGATGGATGGTCACTGGCCTAACGACATCCGCAAAGAAGTGCTTGAGAATATTCTTGGCAGTTTGACTAAAGTATTGGGAGTACCGGAACCATCCCCGACTTGGTGGGTATCTTTTCAGGTCATTGAAGAAGGCAGTTGGGGTTCCCGCGGCAGTGTGCTCTCCATTCTGGACTTGCTGGATTCAGGGGTCTTTACTGAGGAGAAAATTAAGGTTATCAAGCAATATGTCCAAACGAAAAAACACCCCTAAGGGTGTTCTTCATTTTCCTGTTAATGCTCTCACTTCAATAGGAAGCAAGTTCGCCTCGATTTGAGCCCGCTCTGGTTCATACCACTCTGGCAGCATTAATTTCTGCCCCAAAGCTTCAGCAGGTTCATCGTTGGCAAATCCCGGTGGATCTGTAGCAATTTCAAAGAGTATACCGCCCGCTTCTCTGAAATATATGGCATTAAAATATTGGCGGTCTATGATTGGAGTCGCTTGATATCCATAATTCTGGACTGTGTTTCTCCAGTCTTCATGTTGTTCGAAATCTTTTGCACGCCATGCAATGTGATGTACCGTGCCTGCTCCACCAAAGCCTAAACCCATTTTCGCGAGCGGAACATCCACTATGTTACCGATTTCTCCTACGGACTGATAACGGGCATATTCGGCGTTTTCATCGATTTTCGTAAACCCGAGTATGCTTTCCAATGCATCCATCGTTTTCTGTGGGTTGACGCTAAATAGTACAGCACCCCCAAATCCCTTAATTGCTTTATCGGCCGAAATACCACTATAAGACCAAGTACTGTTCGCTCCCGCTTCACGTTCGACAAGCTCAAGACGTAGACCCTCATTATCCTCGAATTGAAGATATTGTTCAGAAAAACGGCTCGTTTTCGTAACTTGAATATCAAAGCTTTCCAAACGATGCTGCCAAAAATCAAGTGAACCTGGCGGTACTACATACGAGGTAATGCCCACCTGGCCACCTCCGATTCGCCCTTTGGGGGTTCCTGGTGCAGGAAAAAATGTAATGATGGTTCCAGGGCTTCCTGCCTCGTTACCAAAGTACAAGTGGTAAACCTCAGGAGCATCGAAGTTGACTGTTTTTTTCAATAACCGAAGTCCAAGGATGCTGGCATAGAAGTCGACATTTTCCTGCGGATTACCGGCAAAAGCTGTAATATGATGGATACCTGTAGTTTGAAGTGACATATAAAACCCTCCTTTAATTGTAGAAACCTTTGTTTTTCGTCGTTGGTCATTTTGAATAGCCTGCATTCACGCTTTATTTAAGTATTGCATCGATGGAATATGAGCCTGCCCCTGTCAACGCAATACCGATTACGATGGCAATAAGAACTAGCGGATATTCATAGCCGTTAGCTGTTGCCCAGATTCCATTTGGTCCATGTACTTTGAAAATCGCTCCGAGCATAGTTGCCGTAATGAAGAGTGCAGCCAGCGGAGTGAGCAGTCCTAAAGCAAATAGAGCTCCTCCCAGCAATTCCATCAACCCGGCTGACACTGCCATGAATACTCCGGGCTTAATTCCGATTGATTCCATCCAACCGCCAGTACCTTTTGGACCATAGCCGCCAAACCAGCCAAAAAGTTTCTGAGCTCCGTGCCCTACCAATAACAATCCAACCACCAAACGTACCAGTAACAATCCACTTGCCAACATAAAATCATCCTCCAATTATATTTGTTTTAAGATTGCTTAATTAAAGATATTAGACAAAAATTAAATTCATTCTTTAACTAATTGTGCCTGCTCTCTTCTTAGTTTTTGAGGAGTAACATCATCTCCATTTGGATCATAGATCGTAGCATTCAAGAGAATGCTTTTTACAGAACCCCGAAAAATTTGAAGGTATTCTTTGCGAAGATCGGTTTGTTCAGTCTTTTCAATTTCAGTTAATCCGACTTCGTTTGCTTTTTTGGCAAGCTGATTAATTCTTTCTAAAATTGCAATCATGTGTATACCTCCAAATTCAAAGTTTTTGATTGGTTATATCTTTAATTTATTTATCTTGATATAAAGATATCATTTATTTCTTTCCGTGTCAATACTTTTTCAAAAAAAGATCGACCTTGGATTGCTTCACACAACATTATGAGAATCTTTAAACATTTCTGTTGGAAAAAGGTGTAATATTATTAGTGACAACTCGCAAAAGTAGGCAGAAGTTACAATTCATGTTTTTTCTTACGAACTACTAACCGAAAGAAAGGGGTATGCAACATGACAAACCAGTTACAAACAAAAGTATTTATTAGTAGCGATCAACATGATGGGTTCGGTGTAAGCTCGACTATTATATATGGTCCTACTGAAGCGTTACTCTTCGATGCTCAATTTAGCCGTTCTAATGCACTTCGTTTAGTGGCTGAGATTCTTGAAACAGGTCGTGAACTAAAACAAATCTTTATCAGTCATTTTCACCCAGATCATTATCTAGGATTGGGTGTAATAAAAGAAGCCTTTCCAGACGCACGCGTAATGGCATACAAAGAAGTAGCTGAAGAAGCTAATGAGGCTTTCAGCTTCAAAATCGATTACTGGGGAACTGAGGTCCTAGGTCATAACGGCTCTAAAACAGTGGTAAATATTGAACGCATAGAAGAACCGCATCTCACAGTTGATGGTGAACAAATAGACATCCTGGGATTAATGCGAGGCGACGCTGAACATGAAGCCATTTTGTGGATTCCATCCATTAAAACTCTAGTCGCTGGTGATCTGGTTTTCTCCGATGCACATCTTTGGGTAGCTGATGCTCGATTCCCGGAGGATCGACAAGCATGGCTTGATAACCTCGACACATTAGAAGCATTGAAGCCAGAAGTCATTATCCCTGGACATGCTCCAAATGACAGACCTTACAATCCGGATGGTATCAAATTTACACGATGTTATTTAAAAGATTTTATGCATCATCTCGTAGAATCAACAGATTCTGCCGACCTAATAGCAAGAATGGAACAACTTTATCCAAACCTGGTAGTGCATATTTGTTTGGAATTGAGTGCCAGAATTTTAAAAGATAAATACCGTTGGGAAGGCGACTGGCCTCATTCACTTCGCGACACAGATGCTGTAATCTGAAATATCGACTCTCCATCAAACAACTTGTTCGTTTTGGTTGGGAGCAGGCCTTATCGTGTTTGTTTCCTGTCGTTATTTTCACCTCTTTGGCTCTTACTCAAAACCCCAATCGATTTTTATTTTTCAATTAAATTTTATATATTCAGCGAAATAGGGAAGCATAATATTAGAAAAATGCAGGATGTCAAAACATAGGAGGAAATCATGGGCCGATTAGTTCATTTCGAAATTCATGTAGATGACATAGAGCGTGCCAAGAAGTTCTATGGCGAGGTATTCGGATGGACATTTGAGGATTGGAGTGACTATGCTGGAACGCCTTATTTTGGAGCTATGACAGGCGATGCAAATGAACCCGGAATCAACGGGGCTTTGATGCAACGTCAAGGCGCTTCCCCCCAACCTGGTCAGGCTATGAATGGTTATGCATGCACTATGGGAGTGGAAGATTACGATTCTACTGAAACTAAAATTCTTAATCTTGGAGGCAAAATTGCACTGCCAAAGCATGCACTGCCCGGAATGGCGTGGCAAGGGTATTACATTGACACAGAAGGAAATATTTTTGGTATTCATCAGCCGGATAAGCATGCAAAATAGAGTTATACAATCGCATAGACAAAAGCCTGACCTCACACGGTCGGACTTTTATACGTTCGTTCAAGAAGCGATAGAGCAGCCTGTCGGTAAACATGTGCAAATCAATTCACATGCAAACAAAGCTAAATAAACCAGTCGCCGGTTCAATTCCGGCAACTGGTCACTTAAACTTGAATTGTGTTTTGATCTCTGTCTTATCAGATAATCTATTTCAATTCCATGTAATAAAGATTTGCAGGACTATCTTTTGTAATGGTATGTGCGCCAGGAGCAAGTGATACGCTGACAATACCATCAGTCATTGGATAACTGGTTCCATCAACCTTGATTTTTGTTCCGTCTGCTGAATTAAACACTAATGTTAATGTTGAAGCTTCCGTAGTCGTAAACCCAATACTGGTTGAGCTCTCGATTTTTAGGCATTGAGTCAGAGTCAAACTCTTATACTCCACAGTTCCCTTGTTTGCCGAAAGATTCCCCTTAATATCAAAGAAGTCGCTATTAGTTCCAGCTATGGTGAAGTTATGAACTTGTTCTCCAGGTGTTGGTACCGGAACAGGAGTCGGTGTTGGCTCCGGTGTCGGTTCTGGAATAGGCGTTGGTGCTGGCTCTGGTGTTGGTTCTGGAGTTGGACCCGGGGTTGGTTCTGGAATAGGAGTCGGTGTTGGCTCCGTTGGGACTGAATTCCCCCCTACAGATACAAGTTGAGATGTGTAACTTCTTATTTTAGCCATTAGAGCTGAATTAAGCACATGTGACGTGTCATCAATAGAATTATCAAATTTCCATGTAAAGTCTCCGTTATTCAGGCGTCCAGCTTTTGCAGTAACAATTTGTCCAACATCGTTTACGTTATCAATGTCAGCACCATTCACTCCAGTATCGACGCTTGTATCAAAGTTGTTATAAGCTGTTCCTCCTTTTAACGCTTTGTATGAGCTTGGTACGGTTTCATTTCTCGACGAAGCTAAGTACGCATCAAAGGAGTTTTTATTGGCCGGAGCTGTCCCGTTATTGGAGTTGGCATAAATCAGACTGGCAGCATCAACTATACTATTGTTGTAGGCCTTAATCACACCTCCGTTTTCGCCTGAAAATATACCTTCCCCTAAAGCATCCGTACCTTGCAAGGAACTCAGCATTGGGTATTTAGCATGTCTAAAATAATTAGATTCTACAAAGGCTGAAGCTCCCATTGTAACACCGACACCATATTTTGAGACTCCATCAAAGAAGTTATTATATACATGCACAGATGCCACTCTTATACGTGGATGACGGGAGTCCGAATGATCAAACCAGTTATGGTGGAAGGTGGCAAAGAATTCTGACGATTCACTTAAGCCGACCAGAGCCGCTTTTCCTGAATCCCAGTAGTGATTATAAGAGATTGTAATATACGTCGATCCTTTTTTAAGGTCTGTGGAACCATCGCCCTTTGCTTGGTCAGCATCTCCTCCAGCAGATCCGTAGAATATATCATTATTATGCACCCAAACATTGGCGTTTCCTGTATCCATTGAAATACCGTCGTCAGGGAACAACATCACACCCAGGTTTCTGACTTCCACATTTCCGACATATCTAAGAAGTATTCCCCATCCGTAAGCATAAGCATCGTTCCCGATACCTTCAAGCGTCATATTCATTTCCGAATAATTTTTTTTGCCTTTTACTTGAAGATATCCACTGCTATTAAGTTGTCCTTTCATGTCGTCTTCTGTAACTTTTCCAATAAATCTGATTGCAAGTGGTGTTGTATCATAGCCTTTTTGTCTTAATGCCAAAATCTCGCCCAGACCAACACCTGTTTGAACACGACCTGAGCTGTTGGTTTTCACATCGAGGGTCACTGTTTGTGCAGTCTTGGATGTTACATAAAGAACTTGGGCGCCATTCTTAAGTGTTCCGTCTTCATTATAAGCACCCGAGCCCGTGCCATACTGCGATTTTGATGAGAAAGCAAATCCGGATCTATCATGTGACGCTACGGATAGCTTATTGGAAACAGCACTTACCGTTGATCCGCCTGACAGCCTGGCTTCAACTTTCATGATATAATCTCCAGCTGCAAGACCTACGGCATCAGCTCTCCAATAGGAAGGGTATTTTCGGATCAATTCACTATCAATTTGTTTATAGTAAGAATCTGACGCGTTTACAGGTTTAACATATACATTATATCCCTCCGCATTGCTTTCAGGTGACCATTTTACATACGCAGTTTCATTCCAGCCTCCACCGTCGGTGATCGAAAGACCGGCAGCATAAGTTGTAGTACTTTGCAATCCTAATAAAGATATTACAAGAGAAAACAATAAAACAATACTCATTACATTTGAAATCCTCTTTTTCATTTCCAATCCTCCCAATTTTGATTTGTTGCATACACCATTGAACCGTTATCAAAAAGCCGTCAAGTTTCTCGATTCACCTCCCCCGTGTAATCATATGAATGAAACATTTATACAAACCTTATAATGAGAAAAAAGTCACAATACATGAGGCAAACTAATAAGACTTACATTCAAACTACAGCGTCTATCAATAATCTTCAAGGGGGAGAAATTAGTATTATATAAGACTCTTTCCCATAATTTCGAACTAATTCGTCAGCATTCGTCAATATCCCCCTCCTTTCAACGTCCTAAATTGCGGTGTATATTAGGAGATAATTCCCGGTTCATTTTTACTAAAAATTAATTGGATGAATATCCCTACGGGCGGAAATTTGCCACTAACCAGTGCATTTTTCATAGCGATAAAAGGTCAAAAGTTTAAGACGTATGCAGAGGAAGTAAAGATGGAAGCGATCCACCTACATGTTAAGGGAAACTGGAGACAGGAGGGAAAGTCAACCGCTTTATTGAGGCGTTAGAGCAGAATTCCCCCTTTCACAACGCTGACAAACGCACAGCCTTCACCGTATTGGTCATCTTTCTACATGGTCAATCACAAACACGTATTTGAGGAATTGGCCGAATTGATTAAGAAGTATTGTGTGGCAATTTAATGATAAGAAGATACAAAAAAAGCGACCTATCTTGGTCGCTTTTTCTAGTGGTATAAATAGAGGCAAGCTTACACTCTTAAAAACCCTGTATGTAGAATATGCCAAGGGTAAAGGAGACGTAAGCTAGAGCGACCGATTATGGACGATAAAACAATAGGCCACTTTGGGTTATGCCCCTGCGATATTTTTCCAGTATGACTATTGTATCCAATGCTTACATCGTAATCAGCTATTATGTTGTGCTTTCATTCAGATTGTAAGCGGATGGTAGTTAAAAGAGCCAGATTTCATACACTCTAAAAAGAGCTGCCTAGGAAACGAAGATTTCTGTTTTCCTAGACAGCTCTAACCTAGATTAAGGAGATACTGCCAAGCCGCTGAAAACAATCGGACCGATAACCGTTGCGGTAGTACCAGCCGTTAAATTCTCAACAGACAGCGTATAGGCGTGAGCCCCCGGTGTTACATTAGGATCGACCATTTGTATGGGAACCAAATAAAATTGTTCGGAGCCAGCGGATTCAAATCCTTCTCGCGAATAGGAAATAACTTCCCCATCACGGAAAATCCGGAATAAAACACTGCCCGTATTCACATCTCCGCGAATACCTACCACCGCTTTCAGCTCTACAAAGTTGGGAACGCTTGGAATTACCAAGTTGAATACAGCAATTCCTACACCCGCCGGAGTAGCTGGAATCGGAATCGCTGCACCATCCGTAACCCGTGTTGGCTCACTTACATTATAAGCTAGAATTTGTGCCATTTTTTATCAACTCCTTCATATATGAGATACTATAATCTATGATAGAGAGATATAAATGGTATGGACGACCTTCCTCCTTCGATTACCATTATGGCTATCGTGCTACTTGGTAGGCAAAAACATAAATACTAGTTTGATCCCCCTTCGCCTTTAACCTTTCCCGAAAGAAGACATCTTGTAAAACTGCATTGAAAAGGCCTTTTTCGCCCGGCCCGTTGAATATAAGAAGAACTCACCCCTTTCCGAAGATAACGACACATAAGCTTCTACGGGTGTAGTCACAGTTTGGGGCCTCTATGTTCTACGTAGGTTGAAAGTTGGATTCATAAATGTAAAATTACTATATGTGCTTCTCAAGGAAACCGGAGGAATAGTTATGCCGAAATACAACTTTCATGAACTGTTGGAACCACTCGAATTTGAAAAGCTCGTTTGTGATGTAGTTCAAGTCAGGGAAGGCTTTTTTGTTGAAATGTACAAGGAAGGGCGTGATTCAGGCATTGATGGTTCCTATATAAATCACGACAAGAAGACTATTATTCAGGCAAAACGCTACAAAGATTTCAAACAACTTTTCAGTAGTTTAAAAAATTCCGAGCTACCAAAGGTGCGTAAGTTAAATCCTGACCGATATATTTTGGGGGTGTCATTTGATTTTCAACCTGGCGAAAAAGAACAAATTATAGATTTGTTTGAAAAGTCTATTAGAAGTACTAATGATATTTTAAGCAGGACAGATATTAATCGGCTATTGGAAGAACCAGATTATCATTGGGTAGAGTGGGCACATCCTAAACTTTGGTCACCAAGTATTAATGTATTAGAAAAAATCCTTCTAAAGTCCATACACCGCTCATTATACAGGGAATCGGCTGAAGAGCTCAAAGAAGCAATAAAGGCATCTACTAAATTCGCCCCTACGCAAATCTATCGCGAAGCATTACAAAAATGGTCACATAATCATGTAATTGTAATTTCTGGAGAACCAGGTGTTGGAAAGACCACGATAGCTTATCTTTTGGCACTGGCATATTTGCAACCAGAAGATTTAGACGGATTCATATGGGGAAATTCTATTGAGGATATTTATAACATGCTAGAGGACGATAGGAAACAAGTCATTATTTTAGATGATTTCTGGGGAAGTATTTTTCATAATGAAAACACTAGTAGGAAAGATGAAAGTCGTCTTATTAAACTGATCCAACGTATAATAGACTATGGAGAGAACAAGCGTCTCATCTTAACAACAAGGGAATACATTCTTCGTCAAGGGCTTCAAAAACAACCTATGTTGAAGGAAACGCTAGAACAATATGCCATGATATGTACGATGGAGAAATATAATGATGCTGAAAAGGCCAACATTTTATTTCAACATCTTTACGCCTCAAACCTAAAGTATGAACATGTTACTTATCTTTTTCACAATTGTGGGCAAATAATAAACCATGATAATTATAACCCCCGGGTACTTGCACTCTATCTAAACAAAGAACCCGATAAAGAGACTTCCGCAGAAGAGTGTTTTTTTGAACTATGTGATTATTTCGATAACCCTGGCGCATTCTGGGAGGATATCTTTTTAGAACTTAGTCAAGAGGCACAGATTGTAGCCCTGCTTTTGCTAATTTCTTCAACACCCATGAATCTGGAAGACATGAAACGCTGCTATGCACAATATATAGCTACTCGTTCAAACCGGATGGGGATAAAGAAGCTAAGTGACAGTATCTCCGAACTTGAAAAAACAATGATTAAGTCCTTTTATAGTGATGAAGAAGACGAAATTTTGTTGAAGTTCAATATGCCCTCTGTACAAGATTTTCTATATTCCTATATTCAAGAAAATACTGAACAGTTTATTCCTGAGCTTATACAATGCTGTGCTTTTTACAATCAACTTCAGTTTCTACTTGAACATTTTTCTAAGAACTCTAGCAAACAAATTACGGAAATGCTAGAGCAACAATGTATATTACATTATGTAGATTATCCTTATTGTTATACCGAACCTGATGGCAGTTGGAATTGGGAATCTGATGGATTAGATGATTTACCTAATGGGGAAGAAGAACTTCATAGGTTCTTTCAAATGCTCCATTGTTGTGATTCTCATTTACATCCCACACTCTTTAATTTTTTGGAAAGTGAAATTAATAATTATTGTTTAACTATGGGACATGGAAATATAGAAGCGCAGTATATGGATCTTCATAACTTACCTGATATTATATTTCGATGCATAAAAAAAGGAATGCATTTCAATGGTAGAAATATTATAAATCAATTTTACCAAGAAGCGTTTAGTGTGTATCATTACATGGCTATAGAAAAATTTCAGGAAGTGTTTCCAGATGAGTATAGCGTTTACCATGACAATTATTTCCCAAAAATAAAAAAAGAATTAAAAGCTATCTTGTTGGCTGAAATAGAATTACTTGATGATTTATGTATGGATATTGAACTTGATATGCTTGTTGATAATATTCCGGAAATACTCAATCATTTTGGCCTTCGATACACCAATCAATTTGGAGAGAAGATATCCTCTTTATGCGGCCGGAAGCCGATATTAGTGCAAAAAGAAAGTATAGTTAAAACTGACAACAATATATATAGAGATGAAAAAGAACAATTATTAGAAATGGTAAAAGAAGACGCAGAAAATTGGCTTTTCGGCCCAAATGAAATCCCCCTTGATGATGGGCAGATTTCAGAATTTATAATTGAGAGCGATCTTCAACCCTCTCTAAAAAAAGAACTAAGAAGAATATTTAAAAACAATCGCATTCACTATATTCATAACTATTTGCAAACAAAGGAATCAATTACACTGTCTCTCGCAGCATTGCATGACCTTGGGAATCTTCCTGATGTGGAAAGCAGTTTATGTATAATAATAATTCAACATTTACTCCAACAAAACACAAATTCAGAACTTACTAACCTAATTGATTTCTGTGCTGAAACTTTTGGTTCATTCATGTATTTAGATGAACCTGTGATCCGTGCCTCGGAATTTTTATCAAGCGATATATACAATCACTATCTGAAAAACGATCCTGTTCTTTGCGAGATTGTCTTTGGAAACCTTGTCCTCCAAGATTCACAATGGGTCCGTTTCCTTCACATTCCTATTTACACTTTCTGTTATGCTTTTACAACATGCATGGAGTACAGGAATGAAGAAGATTCCGATGGAGAATCCTGCCAAGAGTTCTGGAAAGAGGTGTGGGGTAATAATTTTGACAAATTAAAACGTACAATTAAATACGATAAAGGAACTCAGAATAGTATTTATTATGCTGAATTCGGAATCTACTATTTTAAAAATTACGATTGGGAGGGGCGCATGTACAGAATGTATCAAGAATTAGACCCCTTCCAATTTAATCGACTATATGTTAGCCCCAAAATTGAAGGTTACTTAAATCAACTTAGTTATGAATGTGAAGAAAGCAAAGTATTAAATCATCTTTCTCTCTGTAAATATGAATTTTATTATGACGATTCCGGAGCTCCCCATTCTTCGATTGCTTTCATTTCTGATGAGTTATCGATGTTTGAGCATTTAAACATCACTAGAAATTGGGATCCATATCCTAAACAATTAAGCAAAGCTAGGTTTAATGAATTGAAGAAAAATAGCGATATATGCAGTAAGCATAACGAGCATTGGTCAGTTTCAGTCTATAAAATCAAGGATGTTGAACTGTTGAAAGAGATCGGAGCCTACGAAGAAACATTAGGTTTGATACAGGAGTTAGAGAAAGTCCATGCTAGATTTTTTTCCGGGGATTATTCATCGATTCTATGATACGTACAGATGAATTTATTTATCTTCATTAGTAGAGTGCTACCCCAATAATTGAGCATCAAATTAATCCAGTATAGCTTCAATATCAGCTGGAAAAACAAAAAGCGACCAATTACGGTCGCTTTTTTCATAATACATAATGGAGGCGAGGGGAGTCGAACCCCTGTCCGAAGATAACGACACATAAGCTTCTACGGGTGTAGTCACAGTTTTGATGTCACCCGAGTACCGCCCCGTAACCGGCTGTACGTTGGGTCAGCCTGATTGTCTTCTTCAGCACACCCCAGGCGGAGATGTGGCAGCGTATCCCACTATAGGTTAGCCCCTACATCCGGCACATGGGCGATGCAGGAGAGGAGCACGCTCACAGGTTATTAAGCTGCGAAAGCGTAGTTGTTTTGTTGTTTGCCGTTTAATAGGCTTTAGCGTTGATGAAGCGGACGCGTCCCCACTACCCGCTACCCATGCTCGAACTATCCCCGTCGAATCCATAAACGCCCCCTTATTATAAAAGGGCTCCACGGATAACCGGAAATACCGGAGCATAAGCATGCATAATATCGGAAGCTGAATCCTGAGATTCAACAGTCGAACCAAGTTAAATACAAAATACATTGAAAACTTACTACTTCGTTAGTATACCATATTACATGTCATAACGAAACGGAATGAAGCCATTTCAGCTCGATAAAATAGCACCATTACAGGAACAAGTAGCTTATCCACGTAATTTGTACCATACACAATATTTTCAGCAACCTATCTCGCAATTTTTTGCTTTTCACGCAGAGCGCGTTGGATATCACGCTGTGCATCACGTTTGGCAGCTGTTTCTCGCTTGTCATACTGCTTTTTACCTCTACCCAATCCAAGCAGCAGCTTGGCATAGCCGTTCCGCACGTAAATCTTCAGCGGCACGATCGTGTAGCCTTCCTGTTTGGACAGACCGATAAGCTTGCGAATCTGCTCTTTGTGCAGCAGCAGCTTACGCGTGCGCGTCGGATCGGTCGGATTGTTACGATTACCTTGTTCAAAAGGGCTGATATGCATATTGTGAATATGAATTTCACCATTACGGATCGTAGCAAAAGCATCGCTTATATTAGAGCGACCATTCCGCAGAGACTTAATTTCCGTCCCCGTTAACACCATGCCCGCCTCGTAGGTGTCCTCAATAAAATAGTCATGGGAAGCTTTTTTGTTCTGGGCGAGCACTTTCCCGTCTGCCTTCTTACCCATGAATACCACTCCTTTGAATAACATAATCAACTTCTAAATCCAAGCATTGCATCCGATGGCTACAAAGCTCCGCCTAGAAACATATTGTAACAAAATTCAGACGGTAAAAGCAAGAAAGACAAGCCCTCACTCCAATACTCACAGATTCATATGATGTATATACTTCAAAAACAAAGTGGCCTCCATCTAATCACAACAGACGGAAGCCACCCTCATACATACCTTCAAATCAGTTTTACCCTGACACAAAAGTCCCAGCCATCTAACAAACAGTCTATCTGGGCTTACTTCTTCTTTTTCCTCACAAATCCAGCGGTGCTATTACCACCCCCACCGCCCTTATTCTTCCGCTTGCGACGCCCAGCACCTTCACCGCCTGGTTTGGCATCATTCCCTGGCGTAGCTGCGCCGCCGATGAAAATCCCGCTAGCAGACGTCTTCTTCCGTCGCTTGCTTGCACCCGTTGCTGGCGAATTGTATCCGCCCTTGCCACTGCCAAAGCCAAAGCTGCCTGCCGAGCCGGCTCCGGCTCCGTTTCCACCACCGCGGCCTGTGCGGCCTGTAGTGCTAATGCCTCCGCTACCGGCCTCTTTAGGCTTCCCAGCCGCCTCACGACCGCCTTTACGCTCTCTGCCAGCCTTGTCCTTGCCGCCCTTGCGGTCACGTCCTTCGCGGCCTTTACCGCGGCCTTCGCCACGCGCAAAGCCTCCGCCTTGTCCCGAGCCGCCCGTCCGCTCACGGCGTTGCCGCTGCTTCATATCGACAAGCTCGAAGTCAATCGTGTAATCCTCCATATTGACGCGGGCGACACGAACCTTGACCTCATCTCCGATGCGAAATACCTTGGAAGTGCGCTCACCGATTAGCGCCATATGCTGCTCGTCAAAATGGTAATAGTCATCCGTAAGCGCACTCAAGCGCGTCAGACCCTCCACCGTATTGTCCAACTCGATGAATATACCGAAGCTGGTTACGCTGCTGATGATGCCTTCGAACTCCTCGCCAACCTTGTCCAGCATGTATTCAGCCTTTTTCATTTGCTCTGTGTCGCGCTCTGCATCCACAGCCACACGTTCCCGCTCGGAAGACTGCTGTGCAATATCTGGCATGCGTGCAGTCAGATATTCTTGACGCTCATCTGTCAAAGCCCCGCCATTCTCCAATACCTCACGAATGACACGGTGAATCACCAAATCAGGATAACGGCGAATTGGCGATGTAAAATGAGAATAATACTCCGCGGCCAGTCCAAAATGCCCTGTCGACTCTGCATCATACTTGGCCTGCTTCATCGAACGCAGCATCATGGTACTAAGCACCGTCTGCTCCTTCGTGCCTTCGATATCCTCCAGCAAGGTTTGCAGCGCGCGCGGGTGAATGGAATTCCCACGGCCTTTGATCTGATGTCCAAAATTAGCGGCAAACGCCATGAAATTTTGCAGCTTCTCCGGGTCCGGGTCCTCATGAATCCGGTACAGGAAGGGCACCTTGAGCCAGTGGAAATGCTCGGCCACGGTTTCATTGGCTGCCAGCATAAATTCCTCGATAATTTGCTCGGCTATCGTACGATCTCTTTTAACGATATCGACGGCTTTACCTTCATTGTCCACAATCACTTTCGCTTCATCAAAATCGAAATCAACCGCACCCCGGCGCATCCGGTTAGCACGCAGCTTCAATGCCAGCTCCTTCATCGTGCGGAATACTTCTACCAGATCTTTGTACCGTTCCAGCAGCTCAGCATCTTCCTCTTCGAGGATTTTGCGAACGTTGGTGTATGTCATTCGTTCCTTCGTTTTAATCACACTGGTGAAAATATCATGCTTTACAACCTTCATATGCTCGTTGAATTCCATTTCACAGGACAAAGTTAAGCGATCCACCTGCGGATTCAAAGAACAAATCCCGTTGGAAAGCCGATGTGGAAGCATAGGAATGACACGGTCGACCAAATACACGCTACAACCGCGGTTATAAGCTTCCTGATCCAGCTTGGAGTTCTCACGCACATAATACCCTACGTCGGCAATATGAACGCCCAGACGGTAGTTTCCATTCGGCAGGCGCTCTACATTAACCGCATCATCCAGATCTTTGGCGTCCTCGCCATCAATCGTAACAATGATCTTGTCACGCAGATCGCGACGTCCCTGACGTACAATTTCTTCTTCTGTAATCGCGTCGGGGGCCTGATCCGCTTCCGCTGTCACTTCATCGGGGAAAGCCTCCGGAAGCTGATGCTTGCGAATCACCGACAAGATGTCGACGCCCGGGTCATCCTTGTGACCCAGCACTTCCAGCACTTCGCCTTCCGCCGCCGCCCGTCCCTCCGGGTAGCTCACAATACGCACTACGACCTTTTGCCCGTTCACAGCTCCGTTGAAGCTGTCCTTTGGAATAAAAATATCCCGGTTAATGCGCTTATCATCCGGCAAAACAAAACCGTATGCTTCGTGGCTCTGAAACACACCCACCACTTGAAGCACAGCGCGCTTCACGATCCGCACGACTTCGCCTTCCAATCGGCCACCCGCAGGTCCCTTTGACGTCACTCTTACCAGCACCGTGTCTCCATTCATCGCGCTCTTTAAGTCGTTAGCATGGATGTATACATCCGGGTGCTCCCGATCCTCTGGAATCAAAAAAGCAAAGCCCTTGGCATGAGCCTGCAAGCGCCCGCGCTGCAAATCCATCCGCTCCGGCACACCGTAACGGTTTGTGCGGGTCAGCAGAATTTTCCCGTCTTCCTCCAATGCGTTCAAGAGCTTAAGGAATTCGCGGAACTCTTCTGCGTCCTTAATGTCAAAATGCTGCTCCAGCTCCTGGTATGTCATAGGCTTGTATGCGGTCTCTCGCATAAAATCAAGTAGTTGTTGCTCTGTTATCATAATTTTGTCCACCTCGGGCGACCTTTAATTTTCAGTAATAATCCGCATGTTCCTTGTTCCTGTTACAAGGCTCTTATATACTCATACCCTAGTATACACGAATTTAATCGACGGCATCCCTGCTTGTCTAAAATCCAAAAAAGCCCCCGTTTCCAGTGAAACGAAGGCTTAAGGTACATACTTATCTTATTTTGCAAAAAATGCAACCAGAACGGAAACAATCATAAAACCCGCACCCAAAACAGCAGTTACGCGTTGCAAAATCAAATCCATTCCGCGAGCTTTTGTCTTGCCGAACAGATGCTCAGCACCGCCAGAGATGGCACCGGACAAACCTGCACTTTTCCCTTTTTGCAGTAAAACAACCGCAATAACAGCAATCGAGAACACAATGAGTAGCACTTTCAAAAAGATTTCCATGAAAAATCCCACCTCCCTGAGCGTATACATCTGTTTTGCAAAACAACACAGCCTCTTTTATGAAAACATGTCCATATCATGTTATGAATAGCCGGAAATTAACGCAAAACACTACTTTCATTTTACCACAGCTTCCAGTAGATAACAACCAGCTATGACGATTAACTCCTATCAAGCCTTTACAAAGATACATCTGCATACTCATCTACTTATATACACGTATACACAGGCAAATAACAAAAACAGACCTGCTCACAGTAGCGAGCAGGTCTGTTGGATCATTGCGTAAAAGCTTCGAGCGTCCAAGCCTCATGATCTTAAACCACAAAGCTTGAAACACCGCTAGCATATTGACGCAATATTATTTTTTCAGGTTGTAGAAAGATTTCAGGCCGTGGTATTGAGCCAGTTCACCCAGTTGATCCTCAATGCGGAGCAATTGGTTGTACTTCGCAATACGGTCAGTACGGGAAGGAGCACCTGTTTTGATTTGGCCTGCATTTGTTGCTACAGCGATATCAGCGATTGTGCTGTCTTCGGATTCACCGGAACGGTGAGAGATTACAGCTGTGTATCCTGCGCGTTTAGCCAATTCGATAGCATCGAATGTTTCAGTCAGCGTACCGATTTGGTTTACTTTGATCAGGATGGAGTTACCGATGTTTTCTTCGATACCTTTAGCCAGACGTTCTGTGTTCGTTACGAACAGGTCGTCACCAACCAATTGGATTTTGCTGCCCAGTTTCTCAGTGAGCAATTTCCAACCTTCCCAGTCATCTTCGGAGCAACCATCTTCGATGGTGATGATTGGGTATTTATCAACCCAAGAAGCAAGCAGGTCAACGAATTCAGCAGAAGTGAAGGATTTCCCTTCGCCTTCCAGTGTGTATTTTCCATCTTTGTAGAACTCAGTGGAAGCAACGTCCATACCGAGGAATACGTCAACGCCTGGTTTGTAACCGGCTTTTTCGATTGCTTCGATAATCGTGGACAGAGCTTCTTCGTTGGATTTGAAGTTAGGAGCAAAACCGCCTTCATCACCAACAGCTGTGTTCAAACCTTTAGAGTTAAGTACAGATTTCAGGTTGTGGAAGATTTCCGCACCAATACGCAGAGCTTCTTTGAAAGTAGGAGCGCCTACAGGCAGAACCATGAACTCTTGAACGTCAACGTTGTTGTCGGCATGAGCGCCACCGTTAACGATGTTCATCATTGGTACTGGCAATTGTTTGGCGTTGAATCCACCCAGGTAAGTATAAAGCGGCAAGCCCAAAGCTTCAGCAGCAGCGCGAGCTACAGCCATGGATACAGCCAGAATTGCGTTTGCACCCAATTTACCTTTGTTATGTGTACCATCCAATTTGATCATCAAAGTGTCGATTTCTACTTGGTTCAAAGCATCCAAGCCGATCACTTCAGGAGCGATGATTTCGTTCACGTTTTTAACAGCTTGCAGAACACCTTTACCCAGGTAACGGGATTTGTCGTTATCGCGAAGCTCTACAGCTTCGTGAGCACCAGTGGAGGCACCGGAAGGAACGATGGCACTACCGATAGCGCCGGATTCCAGATATACTTCAACTTCAACCGTAGGGTTACCACGGGAGTCGAGGACTTCGCGAGCGTACACGTCAGAAATAATAGTCATTTGTACTTAATCTCCTTTGTGAATCATAATTTATTGGCCAAGCCTATATTTATTAAATCAAGCTTACTTGCGGGATGCAATCATAGATTTTCCTGTCATTTCCGCAGGTTGCGGAAGTTGCATTAAATCCAGAAGCGTTGGAGCTACGTCAGCCAGAATTCCATGCTCACGCAAAACGATATTTTCGTCAGTCAAAATGAACGGAACCGGATTCGTCGTATGAGCTGTGAACGGACGTCCCTGCTCATCAATTTCCATATCCGCGTTACCATGGTCGGCAATGATAATAACCACGCCGCCTTTGGCTTTAACCGCGTCAACAACACGTCCAACACATTCATCCGTCACCTCTACCGCCTTAATAGTTGGTTCCAGCATGCCGGAGTGTCCAACCATATCGGGATTGGCAAAGTTCAGGATGATTGCGTCATGCTTGTCAGCTTCGATTTCCTTCACTGCTGCATCCGCAACCTCATACGCACTCATTTCAGGCTTCAGGTCATACGTAGCTACTTTTGGCGAATTAATCAAAACACGAGTTTCACCAGGAAGCTCTACATCGCGTCCGCCACTGAAAAAGAAAGTAACGTGCGGATACTTTTCTGTCTCAGCAATACGCAATTGCTTCTTGTTGTTTTGTACCAGCACTTCGCCAAACGTATTATCCAAGTTTTTCGGTTCATAGGCTACAAAGCCTCCAACCGTTTCACTGAACAAGGTCAGGCAAACAAAGTGCAGATCCTTAGGCCATTTGGGCCCACGGTCAAAACCACGGAAATCCTCATTGGTAAATACTTGAGACAGTTGAATCGCACGGTCAGGACGGAAATTCAGGAATACAACAGAGTCATTGCTTTCAACCAGCCCTACAGGACTTCCGTCGGCCTTCACAATAACAGTTGGCTCCACAAATTCATCGAACACTGATTTTTCATACGATTCCTTTAATGCTTCCAGTGGGTCATTATATTGAGGACCTTCCCCGTATACGATTGCACGGTAAGACTTCTCAACACGTTCCCAACGTTTGTCGCGGTCCATTGCGTAATAACGTCCTTGTACAGTCGCAATTTTGCCAATGCCCACTTCCTGAATTTTAGCGATCAGCTGTTGCATGAAGCCTACGCCGCTGTCAGGCATAACGTCGCGTCCATCCATGAAAGCATGAATGTACACTTCGGTTAATCCTTCTTTTTTAGCCAGGTCCAGCATAGCGAACAGATGGCTGATATGGCTATGCACGCCGCCGTCGGACAGAAGTCCGTACAGGTGAAGCTTGGTGTTGTTCTTCTTGGCATGCTGAACTGCTTTAACCAAAGTTTCGTTATCGAAGAATTCACCCTCGCGAATGGACTTCGAAATACGAGTCAAGTCTTGATACACAGTGCGGCCTGCGCCGATGTTCAAGTGACCTACTTCGGAGTTACCCATTTGACCTTCCGGCAGACCCACTGCTTCACCAGAAGCGGTCAGCGTTGCATGAGGATATTGTTTTAAATACCGGTCGTAATTCGGTTTGTTGGCCTGTGCAACCGCATTGCCTTCCACGTTGTCGCGCAGTCCGAATCCGTCCATAATAATTAAAGCTACCGGTTTTGGTGCTGTCATCTTACTTCGCCCCCTCAACAAGCGCGATGTACGACGCTGGTTGAAGACTGGCACCGCCCACAAGCGCGCCGTCGATATCGCTTTGACCCAGGTACTCAGTAACGTTTTCAGGTTTTACACTGCCACCGTACTGAATACGTACAGCATTGGCTGTATTTTCATCATACAGCTCTTTAATCAGACTGCGGATATAGGAGATCACTTCATTCGCATCCTGCGAAGTGGAAGATTTTCCTGTTCCGATCGCCCAGATTGGCTCATAAGCAACAACGACTTGTGCAGCCTGATCCTTGGCCAAGCCAGCAAAAGCTGCTACAGTTTGCACTTTTACAACCTCTTTGGTTTGATTCGCTTCACGTTCTTCCAGCTTTTCGCCTACACATACGATCGGAGTCAGGCCGTGACGGAATGCCGCATGAACCTTTTTGTTTACCGTTACGTCTGTTTCGTTGAAATACTCACGACGCTCGGAGTGTCCGATCACAACGTAATCTACGCCCAGATCTTTCAGCATTCTGCCGCTGATTTCACCAGTAAACGCACCATCTTCTTCAAAGTGCAGATTTTGTGCGCCAATTTTAATAGTTGTGCCTTTTACTGCTTCAACCAGAGCAGGGAGATTAGTAAATGGAGCACAGATAACACTTTCCACTCCTGCAACCTCTGCTTTACCTTTAATCTCTTCGATGAAGGTTTTAGCTTCTGGTACGGTTTTAAACATCTTCCAGTTACCCGCGATAATCGGTGTTCTCAATGGTTTCAACTCCTAACTATTAGATGCCCTAAAGCCTTTATTACGCGCTAAGCGTTTGATTACTTATCGTTAAGTGCAACAACACCCGGAAGTGCTTTGCCTTCCATAAATTCCAGGGATGCGCCGCCACCAGTGGAAATGTGGTCCATTTTGTCAGCCAGGTGGAATTTCTCAGCCGCAGCCGCAGAATCACCGCCACCAATGATGGTGTACGCTTCTGTTGTTGCGCAAGCTTCCGCTACTTCACGAGTACCGCCAGAGAATGGTTCGATTTCAAATACGCCCATTGGTCCATTCCAAACAACCAATTTGGAGTTTTTGATCACATCAGCATAGATTTTACGAGTTTTCGGTCCGATATCTACGCCTTCCCAATCTGCAGGAATACCATCGATGTCCACAATGTTTGTGTTCGCTGTAGCACTGAAATCGTCAGAAATAACGATATCTACCGGAAGATAGAATTTTTTGCCGAGCTTCTTCGCTTTTTCGATAAATCCAAGAGCTACGTCCAGTTTGGATTCATCCAGCAGGGATTGACCCACTTCGTGACCTTGAGCTTTAAAGAATGTATAAGCCAAACCGCCGCCAATGATTACGTTATCTGCAATGTTCAGCAGGTTGTCAATCACGTCGATTTTGTCTTTTACTTTGGAACCGCCGATAATGGCTGTAAAAGGACGGTCTGGGTTCGAAAGAGCTTTACCGATTACAGACAATTCTTTCTCCATCAGCAAGCCGGAAACAGCAGGAAGAAAATGCGCGATACCTTCTGTAGAAGCATGAGCACGGTGTGCTGCACCAAATGCGTCATTCACGAAAATGTCAGCCAGTTCAGCAAATTGCTTCGCCAGTTCAGGATCATTTTTCTCTTCTCCTGGGTAGAAGCGTACATTTTCAAGCAACAGTACATCGCCGTTTTGCAGTTCAGCCACTTTCGCTTTAACAGCCTCACCAACTGCTTCGTCCACCTTAACAACAGGCTTTTTGAGCAGTTCAGACAAACGCACTCCAGCAGGAGTCAGACGCATGGATTCAACGACCTGACCTTTTGGACGTCCAAAGTGACTCGCCAAAATAACTTTTGCACCCTTTTCAATCAGGTAGTTAATCGTTGGCAAGGTTTCGCGAATACGCTTGTCATCCGTAATTTTACCGTCCTCAACCGGAACGTTAAAATCTACACGAACAAACACCCGTTTTCCGTTCAGTTCTATATCACGTACGCTCTTTTTGTTCATCTCCATATTCCTCCGCACCCTTTTAATTTTACGAAACAGGAATTTAAGGCACATTTTGATATATAAAGAGCGGAAACAATAACTGCTGTTTCCGCTCTATGATGTTGCTCGATAAGAAATCCCTTATTTAGCCAGTTTAGCGAAGTATTCCAACGTACGGATCAATTGTGCAGTGTAGGACATTTCATTGTCATACCAAGCTACAGTTTTAACCAGTTGTTTGTCGCCAACAGTCAGAACTTTAGTTTGAGTTGCATCAAACAGGGAACCAAAAGTCATACCTTTGATGTCGGAGGAAACGATTTGATCTTCAGTGTATCCGTAAGTTTCAGGATCAGAAGCTTCTTTCATCGCTGCGTTGATTTCTTCAGCAGTTACGTTCTTATTCAGAACAGTTATCAGTTCAGTCAGGGAACCTGTTGCTACTGGAACACGTTGAGCTGCACCGTCCAGTTTACCTTTCAGTTCAGGGATAACCAGACCGATTGCTTTAGCAGCACCAGTTGTGTTAGGAATGATGTTTTCAGCTGCTGCGCGAGCACGACGGAAGTCACCTTTAGCATGTGGAGCATCCAAAGTGTTTTGGTCGCCGGTGTAAGCATGAATTGTAGTCATCAGGCCTTCAAGAATACCGAATTTATCATTCAGTGTTTTAGCCATAGGAGCCAGGCAGTTCGTTGTGCAAGAAGCACCGGAAATTACAGTTTCAGTTCCGTCCAGAATTTCATGGTTTACGTTGTAAACGACAGTTTTCATGTCGCCAGTAGCTGGAGCGGAGATAACAACTTTTTTAGCGCCGCCTTTCAAGTGTTTCTCAGCAGCTTCTTTAGTTGTGAAGAAACCTGTGCACTCCAGAACGATGTCTACACCCAGGTCTCCCCAAGGCAGTTCTTCAGGGTTGCGGTTAGCCAAAACTTTAACATCTTTGCCGTTTACTTTGAAGAAGCCTTCATGTACTTCTACTTCTCCTTGGAAAGTACCTTGTGTTGTATCATATTTCAACAGATGTGCCAGCATTTTGGAATCTGTCAAGTCATTGATTGCTACTACTTCAATACCTTCCACGTTTTGAATACGGCGGAAAGCAAGGCGTCCAATACGTCCGAAACCGTTAATACCAACTTTAACTGTCATGAGTGAGTTCCTCCCAAAGTTCGTTTAGTTTTATATATTCAAGACAGACCCGAAAGCCCGTCAAGACAACACATTTAATCAATCCGTATTAACCTTTTAAATAATGGCTTACAATCTCAGTAGCAGCGCCTTCATCGGTGACAAGAATGTCTTCTTGGCCGAAACGCAGCACCGCATGAATAGCAGCCGCCTTGCTTTTGCCTCCAGCCACACCCAGAACAGTCTCGGTACGCCTGATGTCCTCCAAGCGGAGTCCAAGCGTCAGCATGCGGTGAACAACGACGCCGTCCTCGTTGAAATAATAACCAAACGATTCGGCAACCGCGCCCTCGCTGCTGATCTGGGCAAAGGTTTCGGGGTCAAGCTTGCGTCTGCGTGCCATCGCTATGGCGTTGCCTATCCCGTGAATGATGATACGACTCTTTCGAATCAGGCTCAATATATCCTGAATGTTCGTATCCTCAAGCAACGAGTTGTAGGCATGATTGCTGAGCAAATCCGGTACATGGAGCAGACGGTATTGAGCGCCGACTTTGCGGGCCATTGTGGAAGCAATGGTGTTAGCCTGCATTTCCATGCTCTCTCCCAACCCCCCGCGTGCCGGTACAAACCACCCGCCCTTGAGCGAACCATTAGCAGGTAGTGTCAGTTGCTCCGCTACATCTGCAATCGTCGTGCCTCCTGTTACCGCGACCACATCCTCGTCGTCCATAACACTCAGCAACGCTTTTGCTCCAGCACGGCCCAACTCCTGCTTCGCTAACGGTGAAGCATCCGAGTCCCCTGGAACGACAATCACCTTCTTCAAGCCGTAGGCCTGACGAATCTGATCTTCCAGTTGGGACAGGCCGAACAAGTTGTTCGCAATCGGCTCCAGCTGTTCCAGCAGATCCAGCCCTGCTTTGCTCACCTTCATGCCCACACTCTCGATCTCAATGAGCCCTTGGGCCTTGAGAAGATCGGTTTCGGCGCGCAGCACGCGCTCGGTCATATCCAGTGAAGCTGCCAGCGTTCTGCGTCCAATGACATCGGACAGCATGATCTGGCGCAGGATCGTGTACCTTTTTTTCAAAACATCCATGAGGTCGGGCAGAAGCTGCTTCTGTATTTCTAATATCTTTCGCATGCTTTCCACTCCCGCACACTTCTAAGTTCTTTCTCTAAAGCTATAGCTCTAACTGGCCTTAAAATGTCCCGGGATAACTTTTTAAGTCCCACGTATATCTTACCCAATATTTGCTTCACATGCAAGTCTATCTGAACCTATATTTCTCACCTTTTTATGTGAATATGTGCACATAATAAAAGCTTGCAATTCACTGCCGTATATCATATAATCATCTTTGTTTCCAATTAGCTGATGAATTCGCTTTTAATTGTACAAATGACTTTGCGCCCGTGGTCCAACGGATATGACGTAGGCCTCCGGAGCCTGAGATCGAGGTTCGATTCCTCGCGGGCGCGCCATTTTAAATGAACGCTTTAATGCTTCTATATCATGTTTTAACCAATAAGAGCGCAGAAGGCTCTTTTTTTTGACCCTTAGTTTGACTTTCTTTGACTTTTTGTTTGAAATTGTTTATCATGTGGTTATTACGGTAACAGTTTATATAGTAAGGGCATGTAATCGGCATGTCCACCAAATCCATTAACGATATTTAAGGGAGGTTTTTTGACGTGAGCTATGTTCCTATGGTAGTAGAACAAAGTAACCGCGGCGAACGCGCCTATGACATTTATTCCAGACTGTTGAAGGATCGCATTATTTTGTTGGGCTCGGACGTCAATGACGTTGTAGCCAACTCTATTATTGCGCAAATGCTGTTTTTGGCTGCCGAAGATCCTGAAAAAGATATTCACTTGTATATTAACAGTCCTGGCGGCTCCATTACAGCCGGTATGGCCATTTTCGATACGATGCAATACATTAAACCTGACGTATCTACGATTTGTGTAGGTATGGCAGCCTCCATGGGTGCGTTCTTGCTGAACGCAGGCGCCAAAGGCAAACGCTTTGCTTTGCCGAACAGTGAAATTATGATTCACCAACCATTGGGTGGTGCACAAGGTCAGGCAACGGATATCGAAATCCGCGCCCGCCGCATTCTGAAAATGCGTGACAAATTGAACCGCATTCTCGCAGATCGCACAGGCCAACCATTGGAACGCATTGAAAAAGACACAGACCGTGACTATTTCATGTCCGCTGATGATGCCAAGGAATATGGTATTATTGATAAAGTGCTAACTAGCTCCACTTCAGCAGGTATCTAAGAGAAGTTATTACCTCGGAAAGCTAGAAATAAAAAAGCTGCCCCGGATGTTCGAATCCGGCAGGCAGCTTTTTTGGTACTATTCATTTTGTCCTGCAAAAGGCTTGCCGCCTTGAGGCAGCAGTTGAGCAAACAAGTAGGTAAACTCTGGAATTCCGTAAGCGTATGGTGCATATTCATATAAATCAAACACGATTGTTACTCCACTGTTAGTCACATAAAAATTTTGATCCACTTTCAACTCTTTAAATTTGTCAAAACCTTCGCCGCCCTGGAGTGCATCGACTTTTTTCTTCAAATCAGCATTGAGGAACTTTTTATAGTTCGGATTTGCCTTCAATACATCAGATAATTGCATTAGCTTACCATCAGCAAGCGAGAACGTGTATCCTTTACGTGCCGCCATGCCGTGTGCGCCACCTGTATACGAGTAGTCCTGCATAATCACACTCAAAATACCATCCTTGTTATAGGCAATTGCAAAATCATTCCCAAACTCATACGGTCTTTCTGCTGTAGCTCCTCCCTCAGCCATCATCTTTTTGCCTGCTGCCAATACTCCCTCTGCATCCTTTTTAAGCACACTGTTAATGGCCTGTTGAGCCTCAGGATTCAGTTGACTGCCACTGATTTGCGGATACTTCACTTTGTAGGACACCTTCGAATTACTCGAAGCGGGCAGCGATTGGGACGCAATGGTGATCGGATTTAGCAAGCTTTTACTCAACGTTACTGTTTTTTGGGCTGCATTCCACTGGGCATCGATACCCAGATAGTCTTTCAACAGACCCATAGGAATGTATAATTTCCCGGCAATCTGTTTGGCGTCCATGCTGCGCGCGTTGATTCCGTTCACATTGACATAGGCTTCCGAGGAAGAGGACGTGATGTAAAGCTTGTTGTACCCGCTGCCTACGGTGTATGTCGCTGTTTTGGCATCATAGCTCACCGGAATTCCCAGGCTGTCGCGCAGTGCTGCTACTGGAATCAGTGTGCTTCCGTTTATCTGGATTCCTTTGGTCGCCAATGTTTTGCCGTTCCATTGGATGGAAATTCCCGGTTTCTGTGATGTAGATTGCTGTTTGGTCGATGCTGCTTCAATATAGGAAACGGGAATAACGGCGACTCCTGCCAGAATCCCTGCTGCCAGCAGAGCAGAGCCCCATTTTTTCGTGTGCTTGTTCATCATTAAGTATTCCTCCTATTTTACCTCTGTATTGACTATGTGTTTTGATTACCTGTCTTATTATATCTATACCTTACTGTATGTAGTTTACAATCTGTATACGCTCTGATTTCAATCTATACACCTAGCACCCCCTAGCTATGACAGACTCATTACAAAATGGTTGCGATGTACAAAAAAAGCCAGCAAGCTGACCTGCAGAAAGAAAGGCCGCTTGTGGCTTTGTTCAATGATCTGTATTATTTCATTTCGTATTGAGCCGATACCTGAACTTTCACCGTCACTTGGCCCGACTGAATCTCTGTTCCACTACCTAAATCAAGCATCGATTTTGCCATCGCATTCTCACGTTGTGTAAAAATCTGAGCCTCTCCGCCATCTACCGTCACATTCACAAGCGGCCCCAATTCACGTTTGGCTGCCTTAGCTACAGCATTGGCTTTAGATTGAGCGTTGCCAAGCGCCTTGCCAATAGCCTCTTCTTCATACACGGAAGGATTTTCTACTGAAAATTGTACATTATCAACATTGTTCGCCCCGGAATTTGTAGCTTCATCCAGCAGTTGGCCGATTTTGTCCAAATTGCGGTATTTCACGGAAAGTGTATGGTTCGCAATATAGCCCTTGAGCTTTTGCCCTTCTTTTTCGTTATAGATATAGTTAGGCTGCACGTTGAACTGGCTAGTCTGAATGTCGTCTGCGCTAATGCTCCACTTTTCTTTCAGCAATTGTGTAACCTTGCTTATTTTCGCAGCATTGGCTTTTTGAGCAGCCGCTGCTGTATTTCCCTCTGATTGCACACCGATAGAAAGATAAGCGATATCGGGCTTAACCAGCATTTCTCCGCTTCCACTTACATTGATCACACTGCTCGTCGTCGCGGCTGTTGATGCGGCATATGCGCGATCTGCACCTGTCCACAAGCCCCCGGCTACTCCCCCTGCCAATAATGCTCCTGCGAGAACTGCTGTGCTTATTGTTTTTGTCCAATGTCTCATCGTATCCAACCTCTTTCATGAAAATGTTTGTACCTTTCAGACGGAAAAGACGAAAAAAGGTTGCAGTCAAGCGTTCACTTTTCCGAAATAAAGCAGCAACACGTGATATAAAAAAAAGCCCCGAGGGGGCTTTTTACGAAAAGAGCGTATACCGTACTACAAAATAGACAGCCGCTTACTGATTTTCCAGTTCTACCTTGCTAACCAGACTTACTAAAGCGTTTACAGCCTGTTCGGCGTCCGCGCCTTCAGCACTAATATAAATTTCAGTACCTGTACTGATGGCAAGACTCATAATACCCATGATGCTCTTGGCATTAACCTTCTTGTCTTCTTTTTCCACAAAAATTTCAGATGAATATTTATTCGCTTCCTGTACGAATAACGCAGCAGGTCTGGCGTGCAGTCCTGTTTTCAAGCGTACGACTACCGGATGTTTTGACATGTCAGCTTACCCCCTCATCAAATAAATCTGGACACTACTTACTCCATTTTATTTATCACATTATAACATTAACCCGGGACAGACACTAGAAAAAAAACTAATTAAAGCGGCAAAAAGCCCCAAGGATATTCTTTTTTTACGGAATCAGGCCATTTTCTCCCCTGATTTTGTCCGCCATCTCGTCAATCTTGCGAAGACGGTGATTTACACCGGATTTACTGACAACCCCTTTGAGCATTTCCCCGACCTCTTTCAAGTTCAAATCAGGATGGGCAAGTCGGATTTCTGCCACTTCACGCAGCTTGTCCGGCAAGGTCTCCAAACCAACTTCCCTCTCCAGCAGCTTGATGTTCTCAATTTGCCGGACCGCAGCGCCGATCGTTTTGTTCAAGTTGGCTGTTTCACAATTGACAATGCGATTTACGGAGTTGCGCATATCGCGCATAATACGTACATCCTCAAATTTGAACAAGGCTTGATGCGCCCCAATGATGCTGAGCAGCTCAATGATCTTCTCGCCTTCCTTGATGTAGAGAATAAAGCCTTTTTTTCGCTCAATACAGCGGGCATTCAGATGAAACTCATTTGCTAGATCTACCAGCGCCTGACAATGCTCCTCATACATTGAGGAAATTTCAAGATGGTAAGACGATCCCTCCGGGTTGTTCACAGAGCCACCGGCCATAAAGGCCCCTCGCAGATAAGCCCGCTTACAACAGTTTTTCCGAATAATCTCCCGATTAATCCCGTCCGTGAACAAGAAACCTTCTGACACGATGTACAAATCCTTCAACAGCTCTTGTACACCGTTAGGAATACGGACAATGTACACATTATTTTTTTTCAAGCGCATTTTTTTCCGTACAAGCAGTTCAATGTGAAGCTGAAAATGCTTTTTGATCAAGGAGTAAATCCGCCTTGCAATCGCGGCATTTTCTGTGGACACGTCCAATATCACCCTTTTATTCGACAGTTGTACGGATCCGAGCATACGTATAAGCGCAGACAGCTCCGCTTTTTCACAGCAGGGCTGGCTTTCAATCATCGTAAGCTCTTTTTTCGTTTGTGCCGCAAAGGACAAGGGACTCACCTCCTTCTTAATATCCAGTTTTGTACCAATTGGTAAATGTGCTGACTCAGTTTGTCTGCATCATGCCGTAAATACGTGCGGAACAGAACTAACGTATCTGCCACCACTTTATATCCCCGGTCATTTAGTTCGCCCATGTCTACATGAACTGGCTTGGCCCCCTGCTCGGCATACATCTCCTGCACTTGGGGCGGAATTTCTCCGTTGTTTACAATGACATAGTCGAAGAGCTGATGGCCTACATGCTCGAAAATGGCCTGAAGGTGATCTCCCACCGTATAGCCATCGGTTTCACCCGGCTGGGTCATGACATTGCAGACAAAAATTTTGATAGCGTCGGATTTCACAACAGCCTCAGCGAGCTTTGGAACGAGCAGATTAGGTAAAATACTGGTATACAAACTGCCGGGACCAATCAAAATCGCATCGGCTTCATTAATGGCCTCTACAGCCTCAGGCAACGGCTCCACGTGAGTCGGTTCAAGAAAAACACGCTTGATTCTCTGACCCGCTTCCGGGATTTTGGACTCTCCGGTAATCACCGTGCCATCCTCCATTTCCGCACTCAGCACAACGCCCTCTTCGGCTGCCGGCAGCACACGTCCCCGAACAGCAAATACACGGCTAAGCTCACGCACCGCCGTCACAAAATCACCTGATATATCGGTCATCGCCGCCAAGATCAGATTGCCCAAACTATGGCCTGATAATCCCGATCCTGCACCGAAACGATATTTTAGCATATCTGACATCACTGGTTCTACGTCAGCCAAGGCAGTCAGCACATTGCGAATGTCCCCTGGAGGGGGCATCTGCAGCTCACTTCGCAATATCCCGGAGCTTCCGCCATCGTCAGCGACTGTCACAATAGCCGTAATATCCAGCGGCTTTTGCTTCAGGCCCCGCAGCATGACAGACAAGCCGGTTCCCCCGCCCATAACAACAATACGCGGACGTTCCCGTTGTGATCCGGTCTCTTTCATCATTTCACCTCATTAATGCCGGTCCCGGTCAGCATCCCGATGCGAAACAGAAACGGATTCTGTCTCGCTGGCACCCAGCATTTTTCCTAAATATTCCGATATTGCAACAGAACGATGTTTACCGCCGGTACAGCCAATACCGATAATAACCTGGCTCTTGCCTTCTTTACGGTATTGTGGGATCAAAAAATGTAACATATCCAGCAGCTTAGTCAGGAATGCCTGAGTCTCAGGCCATTTCATGACATAATCATATACATCGCTGTCCTGTCCCGTGTTGGGACGAAGATGGTCCACATAGTGAGGATTAGGCAGGAAGCGCACATCGAATACAAGATCGGCATCAATGGGAATACCATATTTAAAGCCAAAAGAAGTAATGTTCACGGAAAGCATACTGCTCTCCAGATGCGAAAATCTCGAAATGATCCGAGCCTTTAAGGTTGCGGGCTTCATTGTGCTTGTATCAATAACCTCAGAAGCCGAGCTTTTGAGCTCCTCCAGCATTTTGCGCTCCAACCGGATTCCATCCAAAGGCATGCCGTCTGGAGCAAGCGGATGACGTCGACGGCTTTCCTTGTATCGTTGTACAAGAACACCATCATTGGCATTCAAGAATAGAATTTCACAATGAATCGTAAAATGATCTTTAATATAATTCAATGATTCCGATAAGGCAGTAAAAAATTCTCGGCCACGCAAATCAATGACGAGCGCTACTTTGCCTATTTTTCCGTTAGACTGCTCAATTAACTCGGCAAATTTGGGAATCAGTACAGGGGGCAAATTATCAACGCAGAAGAAGCCCAAGTCTTCCAGGCTCTGCACCGCAATGGTCTTCCCTGCACCTGACATCCCCGTAATAATAATGAGCGTTGCCCACGGCGCAGCATTTTTTAGGTTGTCTGTCATATGGACTTCCCTCTCCTTTTGCTTCTTCGCTCTATGTGAGTACCCCTACCCCTATATCAGCAACCTGTAAATCAGGAGCGCAGCAACAGGCCTGCAGCCCCTACGATACCCGCATCATTGCCCAGTACTGCAGGAACAATCGATACTCCTTGCTGGATTGGCTCAGGTGCCAGCTTAGCGTATACGCGGCGCATCTCTTCAAACAAAAAATCGCCAGCTTTGGAAACACCTCCGCCTATAATAAACAGCTCTGGATTGAGCACCGCAGCAACGGCTGCCATCGATTTCCCCAAATAAAAGGCAGCCCGGTTCACGATACGCAGTGCCACCTCATCACCGGCTTTAGCAGCATCAAATACTTCTTTAGCAGCAATTTGATCCTCCAATGCGAGAGAGGTGCGATCGCCACGTTCCACTGCGTCCTTTGCCATACGGATAATACCTGTGGCAGAAGACACGGTTTCCAGACAGCCCATTTTACCGCATCCACACTGGATAGCCTCCAGATCAGGCACGACACTTATATGTCCAATTTCTCCAGCCATACCCGAGAAGCCTTGATATATTCTACCATTAATAATAATGCCGCCGCCAACACCCGTACCCAGGGTATAGCATACGCAATTATCTATGCCTTTGCCCGCTCCAGCCCATGCTTCCCCAAGTGCAGCAACATTAGCGTCATTGTCTATTTTTACAGGCTTGCCGATCCGTTCCTCCAAAAGCGCACGAATCGGTACGTCACGAAAGCCAATATTGGGAGCGAGGACAATAATACCGTCGCGAACATTCGTAAAACCCGCAACACCCGCACCGACACCCTTCAGTTGATCCCATTCATAAGGAGATTGCTCAACAATGTGCCGCACATATTTTTCAATATTGCTGATTACAACATCTACGCCCTTATCGGTTTCGGTTGGTCCCTCGTAGGTGTGCAAAAGCTTCCCGTTTTCATTACAAATGCCAACTTTAATCGCCGTACCGCCCAAATCGACACCCACATAGATACTTTCTGACATGTTTCAAGCCACCTTTATGTTTACTTAAAAACCTTGTATGAAACATATGATTAAAATCTTGACTTCATAATAGGAGTCCTACGTTCCAACTATAATTGAAGCCCCCGTTACGGTCAAGGACACTTACCTGTTGAAAAATGTACGATTGGCGGAACTTTCTGCGGTGTGCATCCACAAAAAGGAAAAAGCCTGTGCAAACGCAGCAGGCTTTCTCTTCCTGATCATCAGATAAAGCTTATAACAGGGCTATCCTTACTCCATTCTAGCCCTGTTGCGAACTACAAGGTGTCTTTATTGATCCAGCGTTTTGCTCCAGTCATGAACAGCGCTGCCCTCGAGATATTTCTCGCAGTCCATAGCCGCCATGCAGCCCGTTCCAGCAGCCGTAATAGCCTGGCGGTAACGATTATCCTGCACGTCCCCGCATGCAAAAACGCCGGGGATGTTCGTTTCTGTCGTGCCCGGCTTTACGATAATGTAGCCGTGATCGTCTGTATGGATTTGACCGTTCAGGAAGCTTGTGTTGGGCGTATGCCCGATCGCTACGAACACGCCATCCGCCTCAATCAGCTCATCCTGATTGTTTTCATTATTGTGTACCTTCAAGCCCTTCAATCCGGTTTCTCCCGTTACGACTTCCAGAGGAGTCCGGTTTAAGGCCCAGTGTACTTTTTCATTCTCACGTGCGCGGTCTTGCATAATTTTAGACGCCCGCAGCTCATCACGACGATGAACCAAGGTTACACTGGAGGCAAACCGGGTCAAGAAGCCTGCTTCCTCCATCGCCGAATCGCCGCCGCCGACCACGACAATCTTTTTCTCACGGAAAAAGAAGCCGTCACAGGTTGCGCACGTGCTGACTCCGCGCCCTACATTGTCCTGCTCACCCGGAATACCAAGGTATCTGGCAGACGCGCCTGTAGCAATAATAACCGACTCCGCCTCAATGATGCCTTTACCCTCTACCTTCACTTTAAAAGGGCGCTTGCTGAGATCCACTTCCTCTACCCAACCGGAAGTAAATTCAGCGCCAAAGCGTTCCGCCTGCTTGCGCATGTTATCCATCAATTCAGGACCAAGGATACCTTGCTCAAAACCCGGGAAATTTTCAATTTCGGTCGTCGTGGTAAGCTGTCCGCCGGGCTGCATTCCCTCAATGATCAGCGGATTCATGTTAGCGCGTGCCAAATAAATAGCGGCCGTGTAGCCTGCGGGACCTGTACCAATAATTATGGATTTATACATACGTTTGTTGCCTCCTTTAAGTGATATTTGGAGCAGGTCTCAGACCCGCTTTTTAAACGTGGAGAGCGGCTTCAGCTTCTGCTTGATACCACACACACTGTCAATCTGGCGTGCATAGCGGCTTACGGTCGATACGGAAATACCGTAACGGTCAGCTACTTCCTGATAGGTGACTGAATGATGATGCATTTTGGCTGTCAAATATTCCAGCGCCGCTGCCCATCCCTCGGTATGCTGAACCATCGGAACTTCTGGAGCAAGCCGATCCGAATACTCCAGCCAAAGTGATCTTAAATCGTGCTGCATGGCCGGATCTGACGGCTTGCCCATGACGGTCAGCACCTTATCGAGCACTGCCTGCCATTGCGGATCGACCGAAGAAGCAGATACATCGCCTTCGATTGTGCGGCAATCCCTTTCAGCTTCTAACCGTTCCATCTGTTCTGCTTGCAGAGCCGTTTCCTGCACGCCATGCTCCTGCTCCGTCAGCTCTTGCAGAACCTGCAAGGCACGCTGTTTCAGCTCATCCTCCTGATCCGGGTCATCTACAAAGGACTCCAGTGCCTGGCGCACCTCATCATCACCGATCAGACTCAGCGCCTGAATGACCTGCAACTGCGTTGCCCGGTCTCCGTGACGCAAAGCCCAGAAGAAGGATGACCGTATAAGCGGGTCCTTCTTCATGCTGTCAGGCACTTGCTCAGCACCGAACTTCTCCCACATGCGGAACTGCTCCTCAAAAGGGAGATGATAATGGTAGCTGAGCACTTGCAGCGGTGTGCCCTCCTGCTGGAGCTCCTCCAGCCGGGACAGGAAAAAGCGTGGAACTTCCGAGGAAGCATCCTGCTTTTGTAAATGGCTCCACAGCCGCCGGGCTTCCGCATATCTTCCCGTATTGCTGGCAGCTACTGCCGTGTAATGGTACAAAGAAGCGTCAGCACTGTTCTCTCCAGTGCCATGCAGCAACCTGCGGAAATGTCTGTAGGCCTCCTCATGGCGTCCAAGAATCCCCATGGTGGTCGCCAGCTTGAATACCTGCTCCTCCTGAAACGGGATGGTGACCGCCAAGGTTTGAACTAGGCGATCCAATTCGGGGCCGCCTCCCTCATGCTGATAAAAGATTGCCAGATTGCACAACGCGTGCAAATTCCCCGGCTCATCCTCCAGCACTCGAAGAATGACGGTTTTGGCATTTTGGAACAATCCCATATAGTAATAGGCTAGCGCCAAATTATTACGCGCAGCGAACATATCGGGCTGTTCCTCCGAAATTTGCTTGAGCAATTGAGCTGCCTGCGCGAATTTCCCTTCCTCCAGCAGGACGCGGGCCTGATCATGCTCGACCACTCCCTGCCGGGCCTTAATGCGGTTCAGCTTGGTTGGACGGTCCAGCTCATAATAGAGCAGTTCCATCATTTCCTCGGCTTCATCAAGAAACTGCCCTTCCTCGTCCTCCTCCAGATACGTGACTAAGGCTTTCTCCGCTTCTTCAAATTGCTCCATATTAGCGTAATTATTCGCCATATAGAAATAACACTCTGTCATCGACGGATCTACGTCGCTCAGAACAGAGGACAGGATCTCGTTCGAACCTGCATAATCCCCCATCTCTGATAATATACCCGCCATATTGCAATGATTCACCGGATTATCCGGTTCATATTCAACGGCTTTGCGAAAATATTTCAATGCCTTGTCATAATGATTGCGATCAAGCGAGCGCACAGCTTTCTCAAAAAAGAAAGATGCGTCGAAACGCAAAGCAATAATCTTAGGGCTAAGTTGTTCCGATGCTCGCAGATGTTTCCCTTTCATAAATAACCAAGGCACCTCCTTTAAATGTAACTGGCATGTTCATACCCTTCAGTATACCACAACTTCAAAACGACTTGACAGTCAGTCATGCCCCATTCCAAAAAACGGATGCAAACTTATTTTCCAATAAAGACGTACCGCTAGGCACTTATAAGAGGATACACCAATAGCCGAGCGCGTTATCCTCTTCAAAAGGGAGCGTTCGGCTAGGGACTGGATAACTATTTAGATCAAGTAAACGCGGAAAATTAAAGCGTCAGCGGCACCAACGCACGCTCGCGATGCTGAAATACCGCAAGCTCGCGATAGCCGACCTCATATAGGAGAGCACGCGCCTTCTCCAAATGCTCGGACAGCTTCGCCGGATCATGGGCATCCGAACCTACGGTCAGCGGGATGCCTAGCGATAATGCCTCCTCCAGCATGCGGCGGCTCGGGAACATTTCCGCACAGGGCTTGGATAGCCCTGATGCATTCAGCTCCATCGCCCGACCGCTGTGGGCGACGGCTGAGAGTGTGGAGCGCTCCAGTGCGCGCAGCTCCTCCTCTTCTTCCGGCCTCGGATGATAGCCGAAGCGCTTAATGACATCCAGATGGCCCATGATGTCATATAAGCCGGTAGCTGCCGCCTTGGAAACCGCATCGTAATACGTGCGGTATACCTCCAGCACATTTTTGCCCTCCCAATGGTGTACCTGACGGAAGTCCGTGACATCCCATTCACCGAGAAAGTGGACGGAGCCAATCACATAATCCCACGGATACGCTGTGATAATATCTTCAATTTCTCGTTCCCAACCCTCAATGTAGTCGCCTTCCAGGCCGACACGAATGTCAATTTGGCCTTTATAGCGGTCCTTCAGTTCCAGACACTCTTCTACATATCGGGGCAGTTCCTCCATTGGCATCGCCATTTCCGGGTAATAGTCAGCTGGTTTTACATGCAGCAACGGCATGTGATCCGATAAACCGAGCTGATCCAGACCCAGCCGAATCCCCTGCTGCACATACTCCTCCAGGCTTCCTATCGCGTGACCGCACCGGGCATGATGCGTATGATAGTCCATTTTCATGCGGCCCTCGCCCCTTTCTGCACCATAACACCCATTTTAATCACGACGAGGACGCTCATGACGACGATTCAGCTCAGCCAGCACATCATCCAGCGGCAGCTTGCGCTCTTGCAGCAACACCAGCAGATGATAAATCAAATCGCTGACCTCCAGACGCAGCTCCTCATTATCTTTATTTTTGGCGGCAATGATCGTTTCGGATGCTTCTTCGCCAACCTTTTTCAGGATTTTGTCTACACCTTTATCAAAAAGATAGGTCGTGTAGGCTCCTTCAGGGCGTGTCTCTTCACGCTCCTTAATGATCGCCTCCAGTTGGGCAAGTACCTCAAAGCGGTTTGCCACTGCGTTGGCCGTGCCGTCCATCTTAGCCGCCTGCGCTTGGCCCGTCGCTGCATTGCCAGTGGCAGATGCCAGAGCCGTTCCTGACGCAGAAATCTCACGGGAAAAGCAGCTCGTTGCTCCTGTATGACAGGCAGGACCGTTCGGAATGACACGCACAAGCAGAGCATCACCGTCACAATCCAGCTGGATGGAGGTGATTTTTTGCGTATTGCCGGAGGTTGCCCCCTTATGCCACAGCTCCTGTCTGGAACGAGACCAAAACCAGGTCTCTCCTAATTCCAGAGACAGCTTCAGCGACTCGCGGTTCATATAGGCCAGGGTCAGCACCTGAAGCGTAACATCGTCCTGTACAATGGCTGAGACAAGCCCTGCTTCATTCCAGCGGATATTATCCAATATCTGCTCCAGAGATAGCTGCTGGTTTAATTCGTTGCTCATCGTATCTCCACTCCTCTGCGCTTCAAATCCCGTTTTAGCTCAGGGATTCCTATTTCTTTATAGTGAAAAATCGTGGCTGCCAGTCCAGCATCCGCCTTGCCCGCCGTAAACACGTCATAAAAATGCTCCTGCTTGCCAGCTCCACCGGACGCAATAACCGGGATCCCCACCGTATCCGACACCGCAGCCGTGAGTGGCAGGTCAAATCCATCCTTGGTTCCGTCCGCATTCATGCTAGTCAGCAGAATTTCTCCAGCCCCCAGCTGTTCAGCCTCCTTGGCCCAGGCCAAAGCGCGGATACCGGATGGTGTGCGGCCTCCGTGCGTATATACTTCCCACTCGCCCCACGCCTCGTTGTACTTGGCATCAATCGCAACAACGATGCATTGTGAGCCAAAGCTGCGCGCACCCTCCGCAATCAGCTGAGGGTTACGGACAGCCGCCGTATTCACGCCAATTTTATCAGCCCCGGCACGCAGAATGCGTTTCATATCGTCGACATGGGATATCCCGCCGCCGACCGTGAAGGGAATAGAGATTTCTCCGGCCGTCTGGCAAACGACCGCTTCCATGGTGGCACGACCTTCAACCGATGCGGAAATATCCAAAAATACAATTTCATCCGCACCTTCCCGGTCATACAGCGCCGCCAGTTCCACCGGATCGCCCGCATCGCGTAAATTTACAAAATTGACGCCCTTAACCACCCTGCCATCCTTTACATCCAGACAGGGAATAATACGTTTAGCCAGCATGTTTACTCCCCCTATGCCCTTGCTACAGCTTGTACGGCGACCTGTAAATCAATGCTCCCTGTATACAATGCCTTACCCACAATGGCACCGCCTACACCTTCCTGTGCATGCGCGCTCAGTGTGATCAGGTCATCCATCTGGCTGACACCTCCGGAAGCAATTACGGTACGTCCGCTGCTTTTCGCAAGCGCTACGATCGCCTCCACATTCGGGCCCTGCATCATTCCGTCGCGGGAAATGTCTGTAAAAATAAATGTCTCCGCCCCCTTGGCGGCCAGTTCGGCAGCCAGTTCATCCGCGCGTACCTCCGAGGTTTCGAGCCATCCGCGCGTGGCTACATAGCCATTTCGTGCATCCAGACCGATAGCGATTCGATCACCATAGGCAGCTAATACCGCTTCGGTAAAGGCGCGGTCCTCAATTGCCGCCGTGCCCAAAATCACGCGGCTCACGCCCAATGACAACAGTCGCTCCACATGCTCGCGTGTACGCAAGCCGCCACCCACCTGTACAGGCACCTGCACCGCAGAAGCGATACGACCGATTAACTCATCGTTCACCGGGTGGCCCGCTTTGGCACCGTCCAGATCAACCAGATGAATGTAGGAGCCGCCCTGACGCGCCCATTCCCGGGCTACATCCACCGGATTTTCATTGTATATCGTCTCCTGGTTGTAATCTCCCTGCACCAACCGTACACATTTGCCATCGCGAATATCAATCGCCGGATATATCGTGAACAAAGTATGACCCCCTTGTGAGCTATTCAACATTTATAGGCCTTCACATCAATCAACGCCCAAAGCCGGCCGTACCACCCTCCCGCAGACTGATGAGTAGTTACGTGCGCTTTGCCGCCTCCGCCAGCTCCAAAAACTGACGAAGCAGCTTTAAGCCCATTTCCCCACTCTTCTCCGGATGGAACTGCATGCCATATACATGGCCTCTGCCAACGATAGCCGTTACAGGCCCACCGTAGTCAGTCACCGCCAGCAGGTCCGTTTCAACCTCAGGCTTTGCATGATAGGAGTGTACAAAATACACATGCCCTTCCTCCAAGCCCTGCAACAACGGGTGATCCGGCTGTGTCATACGCAGACGATTCCAGCCCATATGCGGCACCTTAACGCCCCTATTGGGCGCAAACCGAATGACCTCGCCCGGTAAAATATTAAGCCCTTCATGACTGCCGTATTCTTCACTGCGAGTGAACAGCAACTGCATGCCCAAGCAAACACCAAGCAGCGGCTGTCCAGCGCTGGCCACCTCCTGAATAACCCGATCCAATCCACTGGAGCGCAAATGCTCCATCGCATCTCCGAATGCACCTACACCCGGTAAAATCACACCGCTGGAGGAACGAATCACTTGAGCATCTCCTGTAACTACAGCCTCATAGCCAAGACGCTCAACCGCCTTGCTCACACTATGCAGATTGCCTCTGCCGTAATCCACAATAGCAATGGACATGGCCTACAGCACTCCCTTCGTTGAAGGCACTCCCGTTACCCGTGGATCAATGGAGGTCGCCTCATCCAGCGCACGTCCCAGTGCTTTGAACACCGCCTCGATCATATGGTGGGTATTTTGCCCGTAGTGAACGATGACGTGCAGCGTCATACGAGCCTCTAATGCAAACTTCCACAGAAATTCATGCACCAGCTCTGTCGAAAAGCTCCCCACCTGCTGTGACGGATACTCTGCACGATACTCAAAATGGGGTCGGTTGCTGAGGTCAATGACGACTTGCGCGAGCGCCTCATCCATCGGTACAAAGACGCTGGCATAGCGCTTGATTCCTTTTTTATCACCCAGTGCTTCCAGCAAGGTTTGCCCCAGACAGATGCCAATATCCTCCACGGTATGGTGATCGTCGATGTCAACATCCCCTCTGGCCTGCACATTCAGGTCAAAGTGTCCGTGCTTCGTGAACAAATCCAGCATGTGATTGAGAAAAGGAACATCCGTTTCAATCTCGGCCTGTCCTGTCCCATCTACTGCAAAGGACAGCTGAATATCCGTTTCATTCGTCTTCCGGCTGACGCTGCCTGCGCGTCCTGCTACGTTATTTTCGTTCACCATCGCCATCCACCGCCTTCTTTTCATTGTCCAATCGCACTTGTATCGCCCGCGCGTGACCTTCCAGCCCTTCATGCCGGGCAAGCTGCATAATCGTCTCTCCATTGCGCAGCAGCGCTTCCTTGCTGTAATAGATCATACTCGACTTCTTGATAAAATCATCAATATCCACTGGCGAAGAGAACCGCGCGGTTCCATTCGTCGGAATAATGTGATTGGGTCCAGCAAAATAATCGCCTACCGGCTCCGAGCTGTACGCTCCTAGAAAAATAGCTCCCGCATTTTCAATCAGACCCACATGCTCCATCGGCTGCTCTGTCATGATCTCCAAATGCTCTGGCGCAAGCCGATTGACAATACGGATGCCCTCTTCCAACGTGTCAACAACAATGATGGCCCCGTAGGACTCTACTGAAGCAGAAGCAATATCTCTACGCGGCAGATCGGTCAATTGGCGCTGTACTTCAGCTGATACTTCTTCCGCCAAACGTTGCGAGGGCGTAACCAGAATGGCCGAGGCCATTTCGTCATGCTCAGCCTGCGACAGCAGATCTGCCGCTACATAAGAGGCATTTGCCGTGTCGTCAGCCAGCACAACAATTTCACTTGGTCCGGCAATACTGTCGATATCCACCGCACCGTACACCTCACGCTTGGCCAGCGCTACATAAATATTGCCGGGACCGCAAATTTTATCGACTGGTTCAATGCGATGTGTCCCGTAAGCGAGAGCGGCAATCGCCTGCGCTCCGCCCACCCGGTATATTTCCGTCACACCAGCCTCTGCCGCAGCTACCAGTGTATATGGATCAATTCCCGCCTTGCCGCCTGTTGCCGGGGGGGTCACCATGACAATCTCCGGTACACCAGCCACCTGAGCGGGAATGACATTCATCAGCACCGAGGATGGATAGGCTGCTTTACCGCCTGGAACATACACGCCTACACGCTGCAATGGCCGGATAATCTGGCCGAGCAGGCTGCCGTCCGGCTGCCAATCCATCCACGAATTCCGTTTTTGCTTCATGTGAAAAGCACAGATATTATCCGCCGCCTCTCGAATCGCCTGTATAAAAGAAGGCTCCACCTTGTCATATGCCGACTTCAATTCCTCATCTGTCACACGAAGCTGCTCCGCCGTCAGCGATACACCATCAAACGATTTCGTATACCGCAGGACAGCTGCATCTCCCTCCTGCCGCACCGAATGAATTATGGCACGAACAGCCTCATTTT
The DNA here is from genome assembly GCF_000236805.1 of Paenibacillus peoriae KCTC 3763. Classification (GTDB taxonomy): domain Bacteria; phylum Bacillota; class Bacilli; order Paenibacillales; family Paenibacillaceae; genus Paenibacillus; species Paenibacillus peoriae. The sequence continues at coordinate 221,689 of NZ_AGFX01000038.1, forward strand.
GCTCTGGTGTACCGTAATCCACCTCGCGCTGGAGACTGAAATCACGGGCTGATACGATCTTCATTTGTCCATTCCCCCTCACTTGCAGCTTGCTTTGCAGAATGCTTCTTAGCCATTGTCCTCTTCCACTAGTTCATTAAGTCCTTGGGTGTCACCGCAGTTGGAATCACCTGATTCAATCGGTCACACAACGCCTGAATCGAGCCGTTTTTCATCCGATAGCTGACCCGATTGGCAATCAGGCGACTGGTAATATCCAGAATGCTGATCTGCTCGACCAATCCGTTCTCCCGCAAGGTCTGTCCGGTTTCCACCATATCCACAATACGGTCTGCCAGGCCGATTAAGGGCGCCAATTCGATGGAACCGTTCAGCTTGATAACCTCCACCTGCTGGCCTTGCTCCCGAAAATACTGGGAAGCCACGTTCGGATATTTGGTAGCGACCCGCTGGCGAATACCCGGCTGCCAATCCGGCAGAGCAATAACTGACATCCGGCAACGGGCGATTCCCAGATCCAGCAGTTCGTACACATCCTTGTTTTCCTCCAGCAATACATCCTTGCCCACAATGCCAATGTCCGCAGCCCCATACTCCACATACGTAGGAACATCGACCGGCTTCGCCATGATGAATTCCATTCCCAGCTCAGGCAGCGGAATCACCAGCTTGCGCGTATCGTCCACATCCTGCGGAATCGGGACCCCCGCTCGGCGAAACAACTCGGAAGCCTGCTTATAGATCCGTCCCTTCGGCATGGCTACCTTCAATGTTTCCGTCATGGCAGTTCCCTCCCTTGTACCGGTTGCCTTTTTGCGACTGTATAGCTGTATACCTCTGCATATAGGTCCTGCTGCTGGCGCCGCCCATCTTCTGGCCCTCCCGTCAAGCCTGTAACCACAATCCGACCGGCTGAACGAAGCTGCGCCGCAGCCGATAACGCCTCTTGACGCCCCTGCTCGTCATAAAGGATAAGTACAGGACGCTTCGTCTCAATCTCAATACCGTCTACACCATCAACGATTCGATTCGTCTTGAGCGCAAACCCTGTCGCAGGTACGGAGCGACCAAACTGCTGGAGCAGATTGTCATAGCGACCTCCGTTGCAGACGGGAAATCCAATCTCCGCCGCATAGCCCTCAAAAGTCATTCCTGTATAATATGAGAAATCTCCGATCATAGTAAGGTCAATTAACACATGCTCAGATACGCCGTAAGCCTCCAGTACTTCCCACACCTCGCACAAATGTGCAATAGATTGGAGCGTTTGCTGCTCCACACTAAGACGGGTAGCCTGTTCGCAGATTTCTTTTCCACCACGCAGCCGAAGAATAGCCTCCAGCTTATCCCGATGTTCAGCAGCCAAGCCCAAAGCCTCAATCGCTGTTCGGTAGCCCACTACATCACGGCCCAGCAGCAGCTCCTTTAGCGCCTCCTGCTCAGCCTGGCGACCTGGAATGATTTCCTCGAACAAGCCGTTCAGGAATCCCACATGTCCCATCGCAATTTTAAAAGAGGCAACTCCTGCCGCCTGCAACGATGCAATCGCCAATGCTACAACTTCCGCATCAGCCTCCGGCGAATCATCGCCTACCAGTTCCACACCCGTCTGAAAGAACTCGGCTTCTCTTCCTGCCTCTTCTTCAATTGCCCGAAATACATTGGCATGATAGGAAAGCCGAAGCGGCACTTCCTCTTCCTTCAGCAGCGACGATACCACCCGCGCAATTGGCGCAGTCATATCAGACCGCAGCACCAGCGTGGTCCCCCGGTTATTGAGCAGCTTAAACAGCTTCTGATCCGAGGTGGAACTAGCCACCCCCACCGTATCGTAATATTCCATCGTAGGCGTCATAATCTGACGGTAGCCCCAACGCTCCATGCATTCCAGCACATTCAATTCAATCGCCCGCAGCTTCGACACTGCACGTGGTAGATAATCCCGAACCCCTACAGGAATTTCAAACCCTTTTGGCTTAGACATTTCTATCACCTCATGATTTCACAATATCTTTATCATGGTAAAGTGCTAACAAACTAAAGTATATTCGATATATTATCATGCCCTACTTGTGAACGTCAACCGACGGAGCAGCCCATTTTTAGAGTTCTCATCACGGTGCTCCCCCTTTCTATATTGTATCCACTGCCGAATTCATGAATCCTATAAGAAAAACATCTATCGACGTGCTCTATAAACTAAAAAAGACTATCAGCCTCTCAGCCAACAGTCCATCTTAAAATATTTAGCCACTCACCTGCTCGCCTTTAGTCCGGGAAGGCAGTTTCGGAATCGTGCCCAATCCGACCCAGGAAAACGGTAGGTATCGAAAACATAACGTCACAATCAGCCATGAGCCAAATAGTGCCAGCAACCATCCGCCGGCAATCGAGAAAATATATTCTATCGGCGTTCCATGCAGATCCAGCTTGCGATACACTCGCAATAATGCCGGGTGAAGTAAATAAATACCAAAAGAACATGCACCCATCCAACTGATCCACGCTCGCAGCCTAGCATTCGCATGACGATAGAAGAAAACAGAAAACTGAAACAGCACTAGCGCAGATACGAGGGCATGTGCATTGCGTAGCAGTTCATAGACCAGTGAGTCTGCATAGATGGCTTTGCGATATGCTACAAACCATATCTGCACATAAGCTATACCCACGAATAGCCAAACCGCCCACATGGCACACCAGCTGACCAGCTGCCTGCGACCGATCGACGTCCCTGGCAACGGAAAAAGCCACTTTTTAAACCCTTCATACCCAATCGCTACAGCTGCACCTAGAGCAAAATAACTGGTATATGTAATTGCAAGACTTCCTCTTTCCACTCCCCAAACGTATTTGTTCAGTAATACAAACCCCCATTGAATGACCAACCCTGCTGTCAAAATAACAAAGGCTGCTTTCCGTGGGCTCCATATCCATTCCCGTAAACGCTGCACTCCCCACAGCAACAGCGGAAAGACCAAATAAAATTGGATAATGATGATAACATAATACAAATGCGTATATGCCTTTCCTGTTAACAGCACCAGCGGAAGATCACTGAGCGGCATCAGTCCGCGTGTCACCAAGGTCAAATAGTAGAGCAGTGAAAACAAAACATAGGGTAACACAATAAACATCAGTCTTTTCCGAAAAAACACAAGCATATGCTTACCCCGAAGCGGCCTATCCACATAATTGTAAAATAAGACAAACCCGCTTACAAAAATAAACACCGGGACCGCAAAACTGCTAAACACATTTAAAAATAAAAAAGGATAAAATAATAGAGAATGACGCGCATCAATCAAAGCCATTGAAGTCGCATGAATAGTAACAACGGCCGCAATCAATATCCCTCGATAAATATCAAGCTCCGGTACACGTTCCTTTTTGACCAAATCAACACGCTCCCATATCGCCTTGTAAATATACTTATTTTCTATTTTTAAACATAACCAACATCCATTTCCCTACTATTATACAGAAAAACAACGCAAAAAGGCCCCTTAAAATCTATAAGAGACCTTCTTGCTATGCTATTTATTATTCGCCTACACCGGAGCGTCTCAAATCACGCAATGGATTACCGCCTACAAACGCCCCAGCAGGCACATCTTTATGCACCACCGCTCCGGCGGCTACGATAGCTCCGTCACCGATGGTAACACCTGGCAAAACGGTCGTGTTTGCACCGATCAGCACGTCATTCCCAATCACCACTTCACCGATACGATACTCCTGTATAAGGTATTCATGGGCCAGTATGGTCGTGTTATATCCGATGACCGAATTGTTTCCGATCGTAATATGCTCTGGAAAAAAGACATCTACCATGACCATCAGGCCGAAGGCCGAATGTTGCCCCACCTTCATACCCAGCATTCTGCGGTAAATGACGTTTTTCAGAGAAAGCACAGGACAATACCGGGCAAGCTGTATAAAAATAAAATTTTTAACGCCTTTCCAAGGACTCACCGTCCGATAAATCTGCCACAATGCATTAGGACCTTCTACGGGATAGCGTTTCACCTTTCTCACGATACATTGACACCTTGAAGCTCCAGCTTCAGCAAGTCGCGCATATCATGCAACATATAATCTGGTCCATATCCACGCAGCGTTTCCTCGCCCTTGAGCGACCAGGCAACACCCGCAGATTTCACACCTGCCGCCTGGGCTGACAAAATATCAAAGGAACTGTCTCCGACCATCAACGTATGCTCCGCTTCAGCGTTCAAGCCAGCTAATGCTGTAAGCACTGGCTCTGCATGCGGCTTCGGATGCTCCACATCGTCTACCGTCACAATATAGTCCATCGAGGAGGTTAGATTGAACAGATCAAGTACGCGTGTCGTGGACTGTCGTATTTTGGTTGTCACGACCCCTAGCTTAATTCCCCGTGCACGCAGCTCCTGAATAACCTCAATCACATACGGAAATGGCTTCACCATTCGGTCATGGTGAATCTGATTATAAGCACGGTAGCCTTTAACCAGCTCAGATACATCCGTTAATCCCGAAAAAGTACGGAGCTGATCTTCCAGCGTTCCACCCATATGGGGAATAATATGCTCCCGAGTTAGCGGATCAGCATCCGGATGGTTGAAAATGTGCAAAAACGTGCTAATAATCAGTTCATTCGTATCCATGATGGTGCCATCCAAATCAAACAAAATCGTGTTTATCATAGATGCTCCTTCTTATCCTCGTCCGTTTCCTCCTTAGAAAGCTTATCCGCTGTAACAGTTGGAGGAACCGTATCTTGTCCTGGGCGAAATGCTTGCTCTGGCGTCACATCAGGTACCTGATCAATCCCCGTCTTGTTGGAGACAATCGGGTCGCTGTATCTCGCAACGGATGAGCCCTTCCGACGACGAACCAGGATAAAAATCACGGCAGCTACAATGATGAAGATAGCAAGCAGCTGTGAAATCCGTACGTTGCCGTAGTTCGGGTCCAAGTGCCCTGGTTCAAACCCTAGCCACACCATAGGAGACCACAGAGCATTCAGAAAAGAAGCCATCCAGTCCGGCCCCTGAAAGGCCAAGCTGTCTGTCCGCACCCGCTCGATGAAAAAGCGACCGATAGAATACCAAATGAAGTAAAAGGCAAACATTTCACCCGCACGTACAAACTTCATCCGGCGAATCACAAGCAACAAAATCACGCCTACGATACTCCACAGCGATTCATACAGGAACGTAGGGTGGTGGAATACTCCGTTAACATTCATCTGATTCACAATGAAATCCGGCAAATGCAGTTGATTCCGCAAAAAGGTTTCTTCCGTCGGTCCACCGTAAGCTTCCTGATTGACAAAGTTACCCCAGCGTCCAATCGCTTGACCGATCAGTAGACCCGGCGCACAAATATCAGCGATACGCCAGAAGTTATACCCTTTATAGCGGAAATAAATGACTGCACATATGATCGCGCCGATCAACGCGCCATAGATCGCAATACCACCATTCCAAATTTTGAAAACATCCCATAGATTATCTCTGTAGTCTTCCCATTTGAAGGCCACATAATAAATACGCGCTCCAATAATAGCCGATGGGACGCCTAGAAGCAGCATATCCATAAAAAAATCCTGCGGAATACCGAATCTTTTTCCTTCACGGATGGCCAGATATAGCCCCACAAGCGCCGCCAGCCCCAAAATTAGCCCATACCAGTGGACCTTAATTGCCCCGATGGAAAAAGCAATCGGATTCAGCAATAATGTTGCCGTTGACATATGTTTCGCTCACTCCTTTATCTTCCTTGCAAACACCGACCTTTAATCCATATCTTCCATATCTTCGGAAATCGTGGCGGTCAGCTTATTCGTAAATTGCAGGGCTGCGTTAACGCCCATTTGTTTCAAACGATAGTTCATCGCTGCCACCTCGATAATAACAGCCAAATTTCGGCCCGGCCGAACTGGAATCGTAACGAGCGGAACGTCTGTATCAATAATACGTGTCGTTTCTTCATCTAGGCCAAGACGGTCATACTGCTTGTCCTGCTGCCATGCCTCCAGACGGACAACCAATGTAATCCGCTTGTTATTACGAACAGCACCTGCACCAAACAGCGTCATCACATTAATGATACCCACGCCCCGAATTTCCAGCAGGTGACGAATCAACTCAGGTGCCGTGCCATGCAGCTGAAAATCAGACGTTTGCCGAATTTCCACCGCATCATCCGCTACCAAACGGTGTCCACGCTTAACCAGCTCCAGCGCGGTTTCACTTTTACCGATTCCACTACTGCCTGTGATAAGCATACCTACGCCATACACATCACACAGTACACCATGAATGGTCGCTGTAGGAGCCAGCTTTCTTTCCAGAAAACCCGTAATCCGGCTTGATAAAATCGTCGTCGCCATATTGGTTCGCAGTACAGGTACATCTCGCTCAGCACTCGCGTCCACTAACTCAGCTGGTACTTCCAAACCACGCGTGATAATGATACACGGAGTCAGCTCTGTACACAAACGCTCCATCCGATCCCGTCTCTCCTCAGGAGGCAGCATACCCAGAAAAGCCAACTCAGACCTCCCCAAAAGCTGCACCCGCTCCTGTGTATGGTATTCAAAATACCCGGCCATCTCCAAACCCGGACGATTCAAATCGTCGACTGTGATGAGTCTGCGCAGACCCTTTTCACCGGAAATAACCTCCATTTGAAACTGCTGTACAAGCTCGGATACCTTTACCCTTTTAGCCATCGTATTCTCTCCTTCATCTGCAAAACCGGATTCTATACGTTATTTGATTTATGTAGCTTTATCCTATTAACTATACAGCTCACGCCAGTCCATCCTGTACCAGCTCAAGCCTCGCTGTATTCAATCATATGATTTCAGGCTACCTCTGTTCCGACCGTTGGATTGATCACACCTTTGATCCTGCTACAAAGCTTGCCTGAACCCAGACCTGTACCATTGTACCCATCGTATCGGAATTCTCCAATGAATGCAATGCCGAAGCTGGTAGCTGTAGGACATATACAAAAAGAGCCGCCATTTCCCGATCGGGAAAACGGCGACTCTCTGCACAGGCTGGTCTTATTCACCAACCAAAATGCTCAATTCCGATTCTTTATCGAAAATATGAACCTTGTTCATATCGACAGCCAACTTCGCTTTGACACCGTCACGAGTATTGGAACGTCCGTCTACACGGGCAATAATCGTATCATTTCCGGCACCACTCAGGTATAACAGCATTTCATGACCGAGATTTTCCGTTACATCCACAGTGGATGTAAAGATCGTATTCGGAGAAGCCTCCAGGAATACAGGCTCTTCATGAATATCCTCAGGACGGATACCCAAAATCACTTCTTTACCGATATAACCCTTCGCTTTTAAAATCTGTCCTTTACCTTCAGGCACAAACAGATCCAGACCTGGTGCAGTAAAATGCAGCGCACCTTCTCTTTCAATCAGCTTACCTGTGATAAAGTTCATCGTAGGAGAACCGATAAAACCAGCCACGAACAGATTCACTGGGCGGTTGTACAGTTCATCCGGGGATGCAGCTTGTTGGATAATACCATCCTTCATGACTACGATCCGATCACCCATCGTCATTGCTTCGACCTGGTCATGGGTTACGTAGATTACGGTCGTTTCCAGACGCTTAGCCAGCTTAGTGATTTCCGCACGCATCTGACCACGCAGCTTGGCATCCAGGTTGGACAGTGGCTCATCCATCAGGAAGACTTGCGGGTCACGTACAATCGCACGTCCCAAGGCAACACGCTGACGCTGACCACCCGACAGCGCTTTCGGCTTGCGATCCAACAGATGCTCAATATCAAGGATTTTAGCCGCTTCACGTACACGTTTATCAATTTCTTCTTTCTTCACCTTGCGAAGCTTCAGACCAAAAGCCATGTTTTGGTACACGTTCATATGCGGATACAGGGCATAGGATTGGAATACCATCGCGATATCGCGATCCTTTGGAGCCACGTCGTTCACAACACGATCTCCAATGTACAATTTACCGTCCGAGATTTCCTCCAGACCAGCGATCATACGGAGTGTAGTAGATTTCCCACAGCCGGAAGGACCAACCAATACGAGAAATTCTTTATCTTGAATGTCCAAATTGACATCAACAACCGTAGCTTTATCTGCACCCGGATATTTCTTGAAAATATGCTCTAAACGTACACCAGCCATAGCTTTTGCCTCCCCAAGATCAAGTTTTGAAATCGAATACATTTTCTACTTGTATCTTACCCTAGTCCCCAAAGCATGGCTATTCGCAAACTGCACAAAAATGCTATTTCCTTTTTGTCACTTTATACAATAGTAGATAAAGCTTCACCAAAACTGCGTCATTAAACGTCCGTACATCCAATCCCGTTTCCTGTTTAATTTTGTCCAGACGGTAAATCAGCGTATTCCGGTGTACATACAGACGCTTAGCTGTCTCACTTACATTACAGTCCAGTTGAAAAAAGATATCCAATGTAGCCACCGTTTCTGGGTCTTTCAATATGACAGACGACTTCATTAGCTGCTCCAAAAACAGTATCCGTTGTTCCTTGGGAATGCGGTTTAACAGCCTTTCCAAATGAAGCTCCCATGAAAAGTGGATGTGCTCTGTTACATGAAAAATTTTCCCAAGGTGAATCGTCTCCCATAACATATTTAGCTCATTGGGTAGATTTAGTGAAGGTACAAACGGCTTGGATACCGCCAAATGGAATATACCCACCCACTCGTTCGCGATAAGCTCGTATAAGCCCAAACTAAAAGCCGTAAGAACCTCCTCCAGCGATTCCGTAAAATCTGCATCCCTGGTTTCAGTATCTTTATCCCGTTCGTCATCTGATCCTAACAGGAGCTCTTTTTTAGCCATAATCAGCCAAGATTGCTTATCGAGTGGAACAAGCAGCACCTCTCCACCAAAATAACTGGCCAACAGTCGATGCAGCTGCGGGAAGGCAATCCCTCCCTCCTGTGTTCCCTCACCATTGAGTAAAATCAGAACCATGCACGCCGAGAGTGACTCGCGAAGCTGCAATTCTTCGGGAACCTCTTCTTCATTGTGCAAATTGGCAGCCTGCTGTATGAGCCATTGTCCAAAACGATTCATCCGCTCTTCCTCGCTATACATCGGATTCGTCGACAATCGTCCCCCATTCCGCCAAACCTGCTCCATGTTCCCCAACAGCGCTTCTACCAACTGTCGTTCCCGATCGGTCAAGTGTCTGGCCTCTACCATAAAGGCAGCCAGTTCACCCGCCAATGCACGAAACGGGAAATATAACTTGCTATCACGTATAAACGATCTACTCGGTTTAACTGAATCCACTGTTTGACCTTCTGCCAACATTTCCGAACAACAGGGCACTATGGTAAAAGGCGCTTGAATAATATTCTGAAGCTGTTGCTGAATCCATTCCGTATTCAGAGTCACGCGATCACCACTTCACTTTTATTGAATATGCACAAAGCGAACATAATGAATTCATTATAACCTGTCGATACCGTAAAATAAAAAAGTGATTAAAAACATAACCTATACAACAAAAAAAGTCATCAACCTATAGTTGATGACTTTCGATGAGCCATGAAGGACTCGAACCTTCGACACCCTGATTAAAAGTCAGGTGCTCTACCAACTGAGCTAATGGCTCATAAAACTGGTGGAGGATGATGGATTCGAACCACCGAACCCGTAAGGGAGCAGATTTACAGTCTGATGCGTTTGGCCACTTCGCTAATCCTCCATATAAAGGTGGCTCGGGACGGAATCGAACCGCCGACACGAGGATTTTCAGTCCTCTGCTCTACCGACTGAGCTACCGAGCCATACCCACTAACAAAAAATAAAGTGCGGAGGGATTCCCCTTCCCACTTTAGTACGGATAAACTATAAAATTGAAAAATGGCGGAACTGACGGGATTCGAACCCGCGATCTCCTGCGTGACAGGCAGGCATGTTAGGCCTCTACACCACAGTTCCCTATATTTTTCATAAATGGTGCCGGCGAGAGGACTTGAACCCCCAACCTACTGATTACAAGTCAGTTGCTCTACCAGTTGAGCTACACCGGCACGGTGGTGGAGGCTGAGGGGATCGAACCCCCGACCCTCTGCTTGTAAGGCAGATGCTCTCCCAGCTGAGCTAAGCCTCCTGGGTATGTATGGTAGCGGCGGAGGGGATCGAACCCCCGACCTCACGGGTATGAACCGTACGCTCTAGCCAGCTGAGCTACACCGCCATAACATAATATTTTGCAAGCTTGTCCTAAATGGCGGAGAGAGAGGGATTCGAACCCTCGCACCACTTTCGCAGTCTAACCCCTTAGCAGAGGGTCCCCTTATAGCCACTTGGGTATCTCTCCAAATAAATAGACGCACTTAGCGATAATCAAACTAGTTATTCTACATATTATACTAAATATCAAGCTTAATTCAAGGTGTTACACCCTGAAAACTGGATCCGAAACTCCATTGCGTTTTTCTTTAGGATAAGCCCTCGACCGATTAGTATTGGTCAGCTCCATGCATTACTGCACTTCCACCCCCAACCTAT
>NZ_AGFX01000037.1 GCF_000236805.1 Paenibacillus peoriae KCTC 3763
ATATGAAACTCAACATATCGTCATATTAGAAGGCTAGGATCTTGACCAAAAGATCATTATGCCCATGGGTGATGTAGAACGATATTTTAGAGAACATTAAAACCCCCGGATTGCTTCGGGGCTATTTTTATTGAAGGATTTCTCAAACTATTCATCGAATCATTATTTGAGGTGATCAGCATGAGCCATACATATAAAGTGTTAATGTCGGATATAGAACTGTTTGCAGCTGCATTAAGCCGGATAAGAGCAGGGGAGGACTAGTGAAGTGGAAAAAGGAGCTCAACTTAAAAAATACATTCTTGGGCTCCCATTAGTAAAGGTAAGTGTTATTTAATACCAATATTTGAAATTCCCATAGTCAATGACAATGATCTCACCGTTAGGTTTGAGACGTATATTTTGATAGTTGGGTTTACCATTATTCCTTGTTACTTCGAAGGGAATAATACCGTATTTTTTGAACTTGGCTTTCATTCTAAACAACTCCAACATATTTATCCCGTTTTTTTGAAAGTTCAAATGATAGCGTTTCATAATTAACCAATCATATTGATTCCCATGGGTTGTAATATTCGCAAGATGGTTTTTTATCTTGTTTGGAGATGATCGGTAGATCATGACTTCTCTCTTGTTACTCCATCTCCCATATTTCGATTTTGCTACCTTTAAAACAAAACCATCTTCAAGATCATACACAACTCGTCTTGAACCCACACCAATAATCTTTTTGCTGTTGATTATATCCCTTATGCTCTTGTTCAAAGATAAATCGCCTCCTTTCAATTAAGGTGAGTTTTAGTGATTTATAGTAATATCTCTATTCAGAAAATCAAAAAATTCTTATGCATATTTACAAGATCAGGAACAAAGGTATTTCACGGAATATTAAAACCCCGGATTGCTCCGGGGCTATTTTTATTCGAGACCAAATTGTGCTTTTGCGTGTAGTTTGTTGCCTTGGAATGTGAAATTGGCATTGGCTCCAAGCCCGCCTTCGCCTTTATATGAATACATTACAGTGTAGAATTCGTCTCCCTTTTCGCCAACCTCTGAAAGAGCCTCACCTGGACCACCGATAATTTTTGCAACTTCCTCATAAGTCATTCCATTTTTAATCTTGTTATATTTAGTTTTGGTAATGGTTCCTGGGTTTTGCGAGTCTGCTACTGTTTTTCTTTGCTTTCCCATTTTTTCTTATCAAGTATAAAGGTATGTTATCCTCAAAAGCGCAAGACGCCAGAGATTTTTAAACCTAGATCACCCATATTACTTAGGTGCTTATTTTCTGTACTCAGCTCGCAGGGTTTTTAAGAGTGTAAGTGAACCGTAGCGCGGCAAATCCACAATTCGACGGTGTGTGATGGTGAGATTGTTTGGAGAGGTAGTTTAAAAATGTAATAGACTTCCCTACATTATGGGGTTTCTTGCATGCATGAGCCAATGTTCACAATTCTCAGAAGGTAGATTCAGGTAAACTCTGTCCTCCGTCGATAATAATTGTTTGTCCCGTAATGAAGCCCGCCTCTTTGGAAGCTAAAAATGCGGCTGCATGTCCCATCTCTTCAGGAGTCCCAAAGCGTTTGAGCGGGATCGCCGGAAGCATAGTTTCGATATATTTAGTTTGCGTCTTTAGCTGCTCAGTCATCGTATTGCCAGGCATTATTGCATTAATCGTAATCCCAGACGAAGCTAACTCAAGTGCTGCACTGCGAATAAAACCAAGTTGTGCTGCTTTGCTGGCACCATAGTGCGACCATCCTGCGAATCCTGTCACCGGCCCTGTAATTGAAGATGTCAGTACCACTCTTCCATATTCCGCCTTTTTTAAGAACGGCAGACAAGCTTGTATAGAAAATAGAGCTCCACGCACGTTTGTATTCATCACTTGATCCCATTCTTCGGCAGTCATTTCTTCAATTGTAGCCATTGGACCGATTCCCGAGTTTGCACATAACACATCAATTCCATCAAACTCTTCTGCTACATAATGAGCCATCTTATCCATAGAAGTACGATCTGTCACATCACCTCTGACTGCTAACACCTTTCCTCCTAACATTCTGAGCTCTTCAGCGCATTTCTCGGCCTCTTCCAAATTACGTGCAACAACAGCTACTTTTGCGCCCTTTTCGGCAAACACTTTGGCAATTCCTTTCCCAATCCCCTTGCTAGATCCGGTTACAATAACAGATTTGTTCACAAAGTTTTTTTCCAACAATCCCGTTTCCTCCTTTTATAAATTTTTCCCACAGATAATTTTGTGTAGTTAATTTCTTGTTATAAGAATATAGACGAAAACACAATAGGATATATTACATCGTTGCTTCTTACTTAGGAGCATGAAAATAATTGAATCTGAAAGGGAGGTCATGACTATAAGCTTGTATCAACAGGGACAGTAAGCACAGACATTGTATCGAATGGATCCAGCGGCTATCTGCATCACTTATAATCTATTCAAAATGATAAAGCAAATATACCTAATTTCAATTGAAAAATTCTGGCGTTTTTTTATTAAACAAATTAAATATATAATAGAAAGTCAGTGAACTTCCTTAATAATCATTAACAGAACGTCCTGAAGCTACGTAGTAATATATTTTTTCTTCCTGTATAGTTCGCCGATATGAAAAAAGACACCATCCAAGGTGTCTTCCACTAATACTACATATGGAGGCGAGGGGAGTCGAACCCCTGTCCGAAGATAACTGCATGTCTCCAAGAGAATAGATGTTTCATAAACTCCATTCTCATCTGAGTCACACTTACATAAACCTCCACTTGAAATAGCTGCAAATTTCATCTATAATGCTGTAGCATATAGTAATACTCAAGGCATTGACCAAAGACATGATTTCCTTGAAGGGCCGTTCAGAGAGAAAAGCCAAGGCTGAGAGCTTTTCCGGTATCCGCATGTGAAGTTACCCCTTTGTAGCCGTGACGTTGAACGTGCAGCTGTGTAATGTGACAGCGAGCATCAGTAAGCGCCCACCGACTTATCCCCGTTAACGGATACCAATGGAGGGTCACGCATGTTGTGCATGTATGCACAGGAGCGGGCCGAACTAGGGTGGAACCACGAGCTGAACGCACTCGTCCCTTGAGGGAGAGAGGCGTTTTTTTTGCGTTCAATTTTGATATATAGCTATAGCACACAATTAGAATGGAGGCTTTAATCGTGAGTATTCAAGTGAAATTGCCGGATGGAGCCGTACGCGAGTACGAGCAAGGCGTAACGATTGCCGATGTGGCGGGTTCGATCAGCTCCGGTCTGAAAAAGAATGCAGTAGCAGGTAAAGTAAACGGGAAGGCTGTAGATCTGAACACCGTTTTGGATCAGAACGTTGACCTTGAAATTATTACGCTGGACAGTGGGGACGGTCTGGAAATTTATCGTCACAGTACAGCGCATTTGCTGGCTCAGGCCCTCAAACGCATTTATGGTGAGAAAAACGTGAAGCTCGGTATTGGCCCGGTCATTGAAAGTGGATTTTACTACGACATTGATATCGAAAACCCGTTGTCCGTTGACGATCTGGCGAAAATCGAGAAGGAAATGGCCAAGATCACGCAGGAAAATCTGCCGATTACACGTCGTGTGGTCAGCCGTGAGGAAGCAACTCGTATTTTTGGAGAGCTGGAAGATCCATTAAAGCTTGAACTGATCCGTGATTTGCCAGAGGATGCGGAAATTACGATCTATGATCAAGGCGAATTTTTTGACCTGTGTCGTGGCCCGCATTTGCCATCTACTGGCCGCATCAAAGCTTTCAAACTGCTGAGTGTAGCGGGCGCATACTGGAGAGGCGATTCCAACAACAAGATGCTGCAGCGTATCTACGGAACTGCATTCCCGAAAAAAGCACAACTGGATGAGCACCTGCACCTGCTGGAGGAAGCGAAAAAACGCGACCACCGCAAGCTGGGTAAAGAGCTGGAGCTGTTCATGTTCTCCGAAGAAGCACCGGGGATGCCTTTCTACCTGCCTAAAGGTATGGTTGTCCGTACTGCGCTGGAGGATTACTCCCGTGAAATTCAACGTCTGCATGGCTACGAAGAAGTACGCACACCGCTGATGATGAACAATCGTCTGTGGGAGCAATCGGGACACTATGAGCATTACAAAGAAAATATGTACTTCTCCGAAGTAGATGAAACAACATTTGCTTTGAAACCGATGAACTGCCCGGGACATATGCTTGTGTTCAAAAATGAGCTTCATTCTTACCGCGATCTGCCGATTCGCATATCCGAATTTGGACAAGTGCATCGTCATGAGCTGTCCGGTGCGTTGAACGGTATGATGCGTGTTCGTACATTCTGTCAGGATGATGCGCATATTTTTGTAACGCCAGGTCAGATTGAACAAGAGATTACCGACGTAATCAAGCTGATTAACGAAATGTATAGTGTGTTTGGCTTTGACTTCACCGTGGAGCTGTCCACACGTCCGGATGACTTTATGGGCGAGCCGGCACTGTGGGATCAAGCGGAACAAGCTCTGCAAAACGTACTGGATCATCTGGGGATCAGCTATCGTATTAATGCGGGCGATGGCGCATTTTACGGTCCGAAAATCGATTTCCACATTCTCGATGCGCTCAAACGCAGCTGGCAGTGCGGAACAATCCAATTGGACTTCCAAATGCCTGAGAAATTCGACCTCACTTATGTGGGCGAGGACAACCAGAAGCACCGTCCAGTCGTTATTCACCGTGCCATCTACGGATCGATTGACCGCTTCATGGGCATCCTGACTGAGCATTTTACAGGTGCATTCCCATTGTGGCTGGCTCCTGTTCATGCGAAGCTGCTGCCAGTGTCCGAGAACTATATCGAGACTGCCAATCAGGTACAGGAAGCGCTGTTGCAAGCAGGTCTGCGCGTCGAAGTGGATACTCGCAATGAGAAGCTGGGTTATAAAATCCGTGAAGCGCAATTGGAGAAGGTTCCATATATGTTCGTCATCGGAGAAAATGAAAAAACAACCGGTACTGTAGCGGTTCGTAAACGGGGCGAAGGTGATCTGGGATCACTCAGCATTGCGGATATCGTTGAGAAAATCAGCACAGAGATTCGCGAGAAGCAGTAAGTTCTGAATAAAAGAATATAGAGTAAAAGAGCGCTCCAACCACGATAAAAGTGGTTTGGAGCGCTCTTTATTTTATGACGCATCCACCCATACCTAGCAGGTCTGTGGTCGGGATTCAGCGTGATCCGTGGCGAGGGAGAGTGTCTTTGAAGAAGGTTCCGCAGCAGTTGGTTGCTCGGAGGCTTCTTCCTGATCCAGATCCTCGCTCAGCGATAATATTTCGCTTCGCAGCTTCAACATTTTCTGATCCAGCTCATAAGTTGCACGTGCGGCTTCAGATAATCCGCTAACGACATGCTCAGGCACTTTCTTATCGAACTTATAGTACAAAATATGCTCCATGCTGGCCCAAAAATCCATAGCTAATGTGCGCAACTGAATTTCAACCTTGATCCAGCGTGTGCCTTCAAACAGGATGAGCGGAATCTCGACAATGACATGAAGGCTCTGATATCCGTTGGGCTTGGGATGGGCAATATAGTCCTTGATCTCCAGAATACGAATGTCTTCTCGTGTACGGAGGTGATCCATCAGACGGTAAATATCTTTGACAAAAGCGCATACCACTCGCATTCCTGCAATGTCATGAATTTCACGCAGTATATTATCCAGGGTAACTTCATACCCTTTGCGTCGAACCTTCTCCACAATGCTGCGTGGCTCTTTGATACGGGTTTTAATATGCTCAATCGGGCTAAAACCGTCCAACAGTTTCCATTCGGTTTGAATCAGCTTAATTTTGTTCTTTAATTCCTCCAAAGCTAACTGATACAGGACGGGGATTTTTCTCCACTCCTCCAATTGCTTGGTGTTCACATTGTTCTGATCCAGCTGCAGCTGAAATTCCTGTAGGGGCAAAGGGATAGCATTCAAGTGCTTCCAATCCGGTTCATTCACAGGGCATTCTCCTCAATGAGGCTTACGATGTCCTCGATCTATTTCGTATATATAGGCACTACCTTATTATTGTACACTATGTCAAAACCCGCAGGCAAAGCAGGTCAGGAGGAAAAATAATTATTTAGAGTGGTAAAACCAAGTAATCCGATGTATAACGAAAATGAGGATGAGAACAATGGCAGAAGTAGAAAGCTTTCAACTGGATCACACGATTGTAAAAGCTCCTTATGTAAGAGCAGCCGGAGTAGAGCATGACGAAAAAGGGACCACGGTTCAAAAGTACGACTTGAGATTTTTGCAGCCGAATGAAGATACACTTCCAACAGCCGCTGTACATACGTTGGAGCACTTATTAGCGATGTATTTGAGAGATGAAATCAAAGGGATTAAGGATCATTCTCTTTTTTCCGCGCAGGAATATGTGAAGATCGTATTGGAGGCTGGCATTAGCCGCGATCCTAGCAAGTTGGAGACTGGGCCTTGTCTATCCCTTGACACCTATACTTCTTAGATATATACTACGAAACAATAGAATATTGAGGTTTTCTAGGGTTCCGCAGCATGAGATGCTGGTCTGGTCCGAGAGAAGACCCACAGCCTAACGGCTGTGACACGGAAGGATAAAAGCCTGGGAGGTAAACTGCGCAATGCAGCTTATTTCCCAGGCTTTTATTTTTTATTTTAAAGCCATATTAACATTTATGTAAGGAGGAAACAGGGGATGAACAAAACGTGGATGGCGGTTATTATTGCCGCTTTATTCGAGGTTTGTTGGGTCATCGGTTTAAAACATGCGGACAGCATTTGGGAATGGGGTATAACAGTAGTCGCTATTTACATCAGCTTTTATTTGATGATTAGATCGTCACGCTCGCTACCGGTGGGCACAGTGTATGCTGTATTTGTCGGCTTGGGGACTGCAGGAACGGTCATAGCTGAGATCCTTTTGTTTGATGCGCAGATTTATGTCTCGAAAATGGTGATGATAGGGTTGCTTCTCGTTGGCGTTATTGGACTAAAACTGCTCAGCAGAGATAAAACAGAGGAGGTGAGAGGCAAATGAGCTGGGTTTATTTGATTATGGCGGGTGTATTCGAAATGATTGGAGTATTAATGATTAATAAATTTAACACAGCACGTGATTGGAAGTCTTTACTCAGTCTTATAGCCGGTTTCGGCCTTAGCTTCTTGTTCCTTTCGCTCGCAATGAAGACACTGCCGATGGGTACAGCCTATGCTGTATGGACCGGGATAGGTGCTTCTGGAGGAGCGATACTTGGTATGATCTTTTACAATGAGTCCCGTAGCTTGCTGAGAATATTATGCATCACTTTGGTGTTGGGATCTGCTGTTGGCTTGAAACTCGTCTCTTGACAAAGCTGTGAGTTGAACAAACCAAGGAGCAGTTTGCCGGTGGCAACTGCTCAATTCTTTCATTAAGCTCCCTCGAAATGATTAAATTTCCTCACTCAAACTCATGAATTCGCAGGATTTTACTCTGTAGTTAACGTGGAGGAAGAAGGCAAGGGCGGAGGTGGTAGGAAACGGAACGATACGATCCTTTCCTCCTTTTCCATTATTAATGTGAACCTGACAGTAATCCAAATCAATACCTCATAATTCAGAGGCGCAATTTCACCACAAATAATAAATATAATAAAACAGGTAATCCTATTGCTGATAGTATTGTGATTGCAGTACGTACTTTTTTCTCATCTCGTAATATAAACAATAAAAACTTATACCCTAAAATACCAACTAATCCACCCAAACAATTTAAAATGATGTCATCAATGTCTGATGCTCCAATGCCTAAAAGCCCCTGAATGATTTCAATCAATAAACTCACTACGAATATAAATAGCAGATTGGTTATTACTCTTTTATTGTTTTTGAATAATGACAAATATGTGCCAAGAGGAATAAAGATAATTATATTGCCAACCACATTAGCAAAAGCGAAATTTTTTATAGTGGCAGAGTTGCTAAATATATATTCCTTTATACTATAAAAAGGAATGAGATTGATTGACCTATCTAAAGTCCTTTGACTATTGAACAAATCCAGAAGTGAAACTCTTGATAAAATCAATAATTTAAATAAAAAAAGCATGTAACAAATGAAAACTACATATAAAAAGACTGTTTTAATTCTCTCTTGTTTATTCACAATACTTCCATTTTTCATTTCTTCCCGCCTATTCTCTGATGTTCAGTTTATAACGACACTTCATGAAAAAGACTATCACGATTCCATCTATTACTTCAATGTACAACATAAAGCAAACACTAGCCCTCAACAGCGCGGTTCCTCTTAGGCCGCGTCTTTTGCATTTATTCCCTCCGTAACGAACGCTAAAATTCATTTTACCCGGGTGATATTGATTTTCTATTTTTACCCGGATATAATTGGTGAGACATTCAGAGGAGGAGGTACAACATGAGAAATGACCTAACGCGCTTTTACTGCACGGCATTTTTGGGTGTGGGAGTCGTCGCCAGTGGTCCGTTACAGCACGTTGTTTCTACAGTGAAGGCTGCTTTGGATGACAGAGACCTCACACAGCTGCTTATATTTGACGATACCACGGGGAAGCAAATAGATGTTGATTTTCGTGGGAAGACAGATGACGTGCTCAAACGATTAGGAGAACAGTTTGGTGACTTGCCCGGTACGGAAGTTAATCACCAGCCTACACGGCGGGTCGGTCGACCCAAGCTGGGGGTTGTATCCGGTGAGGTTACGTTATTGCCACGGCATTGGGAATGGCTCAAGAGTCAACCTGGAGGGGCGTCGGTAACATTGCGAATACTCGTTGACGAGGCTCGCCGTGCTGGAGGAAAACAGAGCAAGATACGAGAGTCACAAGAAGCAACATATCACTTTATGACAGCTATGGCCGGGAACTTCCATCAATACGAAGAAGCTCTGCGGGCACTGTATGCTGGTGATTTGGATCGTTTTTACCACTTCATCGATGACTGGGCACCTGATATCAGAAACCATATCAAAAGATTAGCCGCTAATGCATTCCCTGAAGAGAACTTATAAATGAAAGCATGTGGAGGCGTAAAGAATTTGGAATGAAAAAAGGAACTACGAAAGGAGCCGCTATGACGGAGTTTGGATCTATTCGTTACATCGAACCATCGCAACGTGCTGGCATGAGGTTCATGCAGCGAGGCATTGAGGGCAGCATTGTCATGTTGAACCTGCTGCGTTTTCGTGATGTTGCCGATTACACAGCCAATCCTGAACTAACACCGGAGGTCCCAATCAGCGGTGCCGAAGCTTTCAACCGCTATATTGAGCACACCCGCCCATTTCTCCGCGAAAGCGGAGGTGAAGTCATGTTTCTTGGCGATGGCGGAGAGTTCCTTATCGGACCCGAAGACGAAAGATGGGATCGCGTCATGCTGATCCGCCAGAGCAGCGCGCAGTCGTTTCTTGCTTTTTCAAGTCATCAAGACTACCTGGCTGGTATCGGGCATCGGACTGCAGCGATCGAAGATTCACGCCTTCTGCCTATGGCAGAACTTCCGATACCGAATTAATTGAAGGAGAATATGATCATGAACATCCTGAAAATCAACGGCGTTGATTTGGCCTATGACAGTTTCGGTAACGAAAATGACGAGGCTATTATCCTAATCGCCGGGCTTGGAACCCAGATGATCCGATGGACGGTTCCGTTTTGTCGGATATTAGCAGCGCGGGGCTTTCGCGTGATCCGCTTTGACAATCGCGACGCAGGTTGCTCGACACACTTTAGCCATTATCAGGCGCTGGATTTTGACGCACTGGCGACTGCTCTCATGTCGGGACAGCGACCGGACATCCCTTACACTATCGATGACATGTCCAACGACGCTATCGGACTGCTCGACGCCCTTTCAATTGACCGGGCACATTTTGTTGGCAGGTCGATGGGGGGAATGATCGCCCAGATTGCAGCCAGTGAGTACCCTGAACGGGTTTTATCACTCACCTCCATTATGTCCAGTTCCGGTAATCCCGCCCTTCCGCAAACCTCCCCGGATGTCATGGCGATGATGACTAAACCGGCACCGAACCCATTTGAGGACGAAGCAGGATTTTTGGCGCACAGCCTCTCTTTTGCCAAACGTATCGCTGGCACCGGCTATCCGTTTGAAGAGGACGCTTATCGGGCGCTCATTCTGGAGGAAGTCCAGCGAGCCTACGATCCAGGCAGTGTCGGACGACAAATTGCTGCGATCGCTGTCTCCGGTGACCGTCGTCCGCGGCTGGCGACCATAAAAGTACCAGCACTTGTCATTCATGGGGTGGACGATCCCCTGTTCGTCCCGGCGTGTGGCGAGGACACGGCTTCTGCCATCCCGGGCGCCGAGCTAATGTTGGTTGACGGCATGGGACACGACTTGCCGCACCAACTGTACAAAGTAACCGCTAATGGCATAGAGCGAACGGCTCGTCGCAATTGACACGCGCTTCCTGAATAGCAACCAGCCGGAGTACCGTGATGCCCAGTGGGGCAGAGTAGCCCCAGGCTAGGGGCGCAGCGCTGATCAATTTGCACCCTTGGCGCATACGACCCGGGAGCGGTGTTCGGGGAAAGATGTCATTGACACAATAATGCCCTTGTCACTTCATAGGAAGGGCAAGGGCAGAAAATGAAGGGCTTATACCCCTGAATAGGCCATGAATCCACCATCTACCGGAATGACCGTACCGGTAACGAAACCGGACGCGGTTTCATCAGCCAGCCACAGCAGCGTGCCAAGCAGGTCTTCAGGCTTGCCGAACCGACGCATCGGGGTGTGGGCAATAATCTTGGACGAGCGCTCGGTAAGCGAGCCGTCCTCGTTGGTGAGCAGTTGCCGGTTCTGCTCTGTCAGGAAAAATCCGGGGGCAATGGCATTCACCCGAATGCCGGATTCGGCCAGATGTACGGCCAGCCACTGGGTGAAGTTGTTGATGGCGGCTTTGGCAGCGCTGTAGGCAGGAACCTTGGTCATCGGGCTGGGAGCGCTCATGGAGGATATGTTAAGGACTACGGCGCCAGGTCGCCCGATCATGCCTTTGGAAAAAACCTGTGTTGGAATTAAAGTCCCGATAAAATTTAAATCAAGCACATTGCGGAAGCCAGGCACACTGAGATCAAAAAAGGTAGTGATTCCAGGCTGGTCCAGATCTTCAGGATGAAACGTCTCCAGACTCGTATTAGCGCTGGGGTGGTTGCCGCCTGCTCCATTGATCAGAATATCGCACGGACCGAGCAGGCGGCGGACCGTCTCCTCGGCCTGCTTCATGCTGTCGGCATCGGTCACGTCGCAGGCAACCGCGATGGATTCTCCGCCGCTCTCACAGATTTCCTTTGCTGTCAAATCGCCCTTTTCAGCAGTACGGTTCAAAATGGCGACCCTGACACCCTGGCGGGCAAGCTCCTTGGCCATGACGCTGCACAGCACGCCGGAGCCGCCGGTTACCACAGCTGTTTTTCCGGACAAGGCCGGATGCAGGGGAAGAGTAGTCAATTTGCATCCCTCTTTTCGTTGGAAGATAAACCCGCAATCCGCTCATACGCGTCCCACAAGCCCCATAAATACATGATACCAAGTGCTCTGTCATATATCCCGTAGCCCGGTCTGCACTGCTCATCCCAGATATGGCGGCCGTGATCCGGTCTGGCGTAACCGGTAAATCCCACATCGTGGTATGCTTTGACAATACCAGTGATATCGACGCTCCCGTCCTGCGTCCGGTGGGAGGTTTCGATGAAGTCACCATTTTCGAATACCCTTACGTTGCGGATATGGGCGAACGGAATGCGGTGGGCAAATTCGTGAATCATAGCAACGATGTCGTTATCTGGGTTGGCGCCAAGCGAGCCGCTGCATAAAGTGATGCCGTTTGCCGGACTGTCGTGCAGTGCCAGAAATTTGCGCAGATTGTCCTGGCTCGTAATGATGCGTGGCAGTCCGAAGATAGACCATGGCGGGTCGTCGGGATGAATGGCCATCCGGATTCCGTTTTGTTCTGCAACAGGGATGATGGCATCCAGGAAGTACTGCAGGTTTTCCCATAGATTCTCTTCAGTAACACCCTTATAGGCTTCAAACAGCGCGGTCAAATGTTCGAGCCGCTCCGGCTCCCATCCGGGCATTGTAAGTGTGCTGTTCTCATTGATCTGGCGTACCAGTTCAAACGGGTCAATGCCATGAATTTTGGCCTTTTCAAAAAAAAGCGCAGTCGCCCCGTCCTCGGTCTTTTTATGCAGATCAGTCCGCAACCAATCGAATATCGGCATAAAATTGTAACAGATGACCTTAACGCCAACCTGGGCCAGCTTCTCAATGGTCCGAATGTAATTCCCGATATAGAGATCGCGTGTAGGTCTCCCCAGTTTGATATCTTCATGTACATTGACGCTTTCCACCACATCAAGATGAAGTCGGGCCTGATCGGCCTGTTTCTGAATATCCAAAATGCGCTCCAAAGGCCATTCCTCTCCTGCTGGAACATCATGCAGCGCCCATACAATGCCCTCTACACCCGGGATTTGTTTGATGTGTTTCAGAGAAATCGTATCATTGCCTTCTCCGAACCAGCGGAATGTCATTCGCATTACTGCACCGCCTTTCCTTTTTCAAGATAATGGATAACGCTTACATCATACACCCGCTCAGTAAAAAGCAGACGTCTACCGCCTGTTCCTTATCTGAAACCTACTTAAAATATTCAGGGTACTGCTCCCGAAGGATATTTAAATCCGCTACACCCAGATTCAAATGCTCATGCATGATGCGTTCCGCCTCGTCCGTTGCCTTATCGCGTATGACTTCCACCATCCGGCTGTGTTGATCATAAAGATGGTTCCAATGAGGATTCGTATCGAGCCGCAGCATGCGTACCCGGTTAAAATGGACATTCAACTGTTGCATAACGCCCCACGTTGCGAGCTTCCCGCAGCCTTCGAACAGGATTCGATGGAACGCCTCATCCAGGTCGAACAGTCGCCGGCCTTCATGCCGTTCAATGCTTTCACGCTGCTGTACGAGGTTTGCTTCCAATTTAGCAAGCCATCCGATAGAAAAGTCCGTACAGGCAAGACGGATCACAGCGCATTCAAGCTGTTCGCGCATAAAGCGAGCTTCCTCAACAAGCTTGGTATCGATCAGAGATACTTTTGTACCGCGTTGCGGGAAAACCAGCACTAACCCTTCTTGGGCAAGCCTGACAAAGCTTTCGCGGACCGGAGTCCGGCTGACCTGAAAGCGGACGGACGTCTCTTTCTCGGACAGGGCGGTTCCGGGCGGAAGTTCAAGGCTAATAATCTGCTCTTTCAGCAGGGCATAGACGGAATTTCCGGCCGATCCGCTGTGGCGATACATATTTTCATCCATATATTCACCTCCTTACAACCATACTACCATACAAGTATGGTAGTTGATGAATTTTATTTGGTAAGACTAACAGACACGATCGTTAAATCGCAGATTGAAACAGAAAACGGTAGACTAGGACTTTATCTTCACGTCCTGGTCTACCGCTTTTTCTTTGATTTGATCTGTCTAAAACCGGCTATACGCCTCATGCCTATCGCCTATCTGGCCGGGATGCTGCGTGTCCCCTCCTTCATCGGGGAGGAGCAGAGTGGGCACACTGGCGGCGTGCCTGCGCCAGCCGCAGCTGTACGGCGTCCACCCGTTGTGTCACGCCGCATCCACGCCTTGCAGGCGTCGTCAGTGCATTTCCACACGGGCACGCTGATGCGTGGCTCTGTCCGTGAGCCTGCCACTGACGAGGCCGTTCGCGCCGTAGCACTGCCCGGCCCGGACCTGCTGCTCACACGGGTCGCCACACCGGATGTGGGCGCTCCACCGCTGGCACGGCTGCCGTACCCGGAAGCACCCTTCGGTTGCCCGAAGCTGGTACGGCGTGTTTCCGGCTTGGAAGCCTCGGGAGGTGTGACCCCATAGGCTTCCAGCAGGAAACGCGACACGGCGGCAGGCTTGCCGTGATTGGAGGCTGGCGAGGTGATGTACAGCAGCTCCTTCGCCCGGGTGACGGCCACGTAAGCGAGACGGCGCTCCTCCTCCAGAGCCGCGTCGTTATCCACGGCCGCTGTAGGTGCTGCGCCTGCCCTCCGATCCTCCGGCAGCTCGCTGTGCAGCGCCGAGCTGTGCGGCAGGATGCCTTCGCTTGCGCCGATCCAGTAGACGCAAGGGAACTCCAGTCCCTTGGCGCGGTGGATCGTCATGAGCCGAACGGCATCGCTGTCTTCCTCTCTGCGCAGCGATTCCATCTGGCGGTGACGCTCGGAAAGCTCGTCCGCAAAGCTGACAAACGCCTCCACCGTGTCAAACCGCTTCGCCGCAGTCTCCAACTCCTCCAGGCTTTCCTGCATCGTTTCCTTATAATGAGTCCACGCGCCTGTATCTCCGCTTTCCAAATATTTGTCATAAAAGACGCGGCGCATTTCTTGAATGGCATAGGCCGGTTTCATGGTCGAGAGGCTGCGAATCAGACGGATACGCTCTTTTACTTGTTCACGCTGAAAATCACGCAGCCGATCCCAGCGGCTAAGATGAATCAGCGGATATTTTTTGGCCTGCTGCTTTTCCTCACGCATAATCCATTCCATCCCCGCTTCGCGGGAGACATACAGCGGCCCCAGGGTGCTGGGGATCGATTCCATCCGCCGAGGGTTCAGTGACAGCCGCAGGTGATCCATTAAAGGACGGATCAGGGTTTGGTCATAAAACACAGCGCCTGCTCCATACTGAATAAACGGCACATCCCGCATAATTAATTGTTCAAAAATAGATCGGCTTCCGCTGGCTGTCCGGTGCAAAATAGCGATATCCCGGTAGCGAAGCTGACCTTCCTCCACCTGTCCGAGCAGATGGGTAACGATATGTGCCGCTTCTTCCTCAGGCCCGGATGGAGTAGCGAACTGCGGCGGCAAGCCCTCTTGTCCAGCAGCCGACAGGCGTTTGGAGCGTCGATGGACATTTTTGGCGACAATGTTGGAGCCCAGTCCCAAAATGCGCGCATCGCTTCGATAATTAATATCGAGGGTAATCACCTTCGCGTCCTTGTAGACCTTGTCGAACTCCAGGATGGATTCCTGACGCGCCCCATTAAAAGTATAGATCGTCTGGTCATCATCACCGACGACCATCAGATTGCGGTGTCGGGCAGCCAATCGCTGCACCATTTCGTATTGCAGGGCATTCGTATCCTGAAACTCATCGACCATGATGTGGGAAAAACGCCGCTGAAGCGGCTGAAGCACATCCGGGTCACGCAGCAGAACGGAGGCACGCAGTAGAATATCGTCAAAATCCATTTTGCCCCGTTCCTGCTTCCATGCTTCATAGGCGAGCATGGCCCGCTTGGCATCCGATTCCTCGCGTCCGGTTTCCGGCAGCTCGTCGGCGCTGCGACCTTCCGCTTTCCAGGCAGAGAGGGCAGACAGCAGACTTTCCGGCTGGAAAGCCTCGCTGAGCCCAAGCTGGCGCAGCATCATTTTCATGACGGTATGCTGGGCTTGCGTTTCACCGAACACTTCGTCCTGGACGCCGTGATAACGTAGCATCGCCAAAGCAAACGAGTGAAAGGTGCGTGCCTGAACGGCACGCGCAGCAGCAGGGCGCACACCGGGCAGCCCTGCGATGCGCAGCTTCATTTCGGCAGCCGCCTTACTGGTAAAGGTCACCAGCAGGATGGACGCCGCCGGGACATCCCGCATCGCCATCAGGTAGCCAGCACGGGCAGCCAGCACCGTGGTTTTACCACAGCCCGCTCCGGCCAGTGTCAGAAGGGGGCCCTTGCCGTGGCGGACAGCCTGAATTTGCGGGCGATTCAGATGAATGCCCGCGTCCTCCAAAGCACGGAAATAGGCCGAGTCCTGGTCGGTGTCGGGTACCAGTGTCGTACTGGTATCTATGGAAGCACGGCGAGCTTGCGGGCTTGGTGTTGAATAAGGAACCCCGATAGGTCGGGGATAAAAAGCAGGATTTGGGTCCATGATCCTGAAACCCCTTTCGATCATAAAATCTTCCATTTTCACAAATGGGGGTAGTTTTTGGTATGATAGAGTTCTAGCAGCTTTCGCTAACCAATAAGCATAAAGCGATGACTGCATATGCTGAAATTCATGCGGATCTTGCCAGAGTACCAGCGTGTCATAACAAGATTGTCGCTGATGCCGGTAGCCTGCAAATAGGCAATATGACCGCATTCCATTATACAGGAGTTCGAGGTTTGCCAACAGAAAAAAACTTTGGGATATGCGGACGGTATGGGGAAATCCGGCTGGATATAGGGAGGAAATAACGATGAAGCTGATTCAACGTATCAAAGAAAGCGCTAATCGCGCTACAGAAAAGGCACAGCATGCTGTTGAGATTAGTAAAATAAATTCACAAATTACCGCGATTCAACAGGAAATGGATGTTCATTTCTTGCGGATGGGTCAGATCTTCTATGAGGGCTACCGGGCATCTGATATGTCGGTGGCAGAAACAGAGATGACACAGCTATCCACCGCCTGCGATGAGCTTCAGGATGAAATTGACGAGTTGCGCAGCAGAATTGCGCAATTGAAAAACGCTCATCTATGTACCTGTGGAGCGGTTGTGCCCTTGGATGCGAATTTTTGCCCAAAATGCGGACGCAAGCTAAATGAAGGACAGGCTGCTTCAAAGCAAGTGGCTGCTGTGCGTGAAGAGATACCGACAGACGTCTACTCTTTTGATCTGCGCAAGCCAGAGGCAGCCAAGGATGCTGCACCTGCTTACACGGAGTATTCAGCACATGAAGTAGTTGAGCGGCATGAACACGAGCAGGGCGGGCTGCAGGAAATGTTCGAACCAGCCGCATCATCCGGATCGGACCGCAATTATGTGTCTGATTTTACACCGGAGGAAAAAGCGGCATTCGACGAAGAATGGGAGCGCCGCCGTCAGGAAGAGATTGAGCAAGAGCACCGCCGTCTTGGAGAACTGGAACGTGAGCGTGAGCGTCAGGAGGAGCTGGACGAGCGCATTCGATATTGGAAGGCGAATAACTCCGGGGCAGAGAAGCCGGCTACGCAAATACGCGAACATGTAAAATGCCAAATTTGCACAGCAGAGCTGCCTAAAGGCTCCAAGTGGTGCCCGCGCTGCGGGGCTGAACAGATTTGACGCAGCCGAACAGGCTGTCGCAGGACACAGACAGAACGCCGGGCAGCATAGGGGGAACAGAACATATGGAGCGTTTGCTGCATCATCTGCGGAATCTGGGCTTTACAGAAATGGAAGCCAAGGTCATGGTCGAGCTATCGAGACAAAATGCAGCTTCCGGCTATGAAGTGGCTAAGCGTCTGGGCGCATCGCGCTCCAACGTATACGCAGCTTTGCAGCGTCTGGCCGGACAGGGATATCTCAGAACCAGCACGGGAGAGCCTGTGCGCTACAGTATGCTGCCATCGGGCGAACTGACCCGAATGATCGAGGGGCAGATGCAGGAGTCTCTGCGCGCGGTGGAGAAGGAAATGCCAAGAGCCGAGCGGGCCAAGCCGACCTTTTATAACGCGGAAGGCGACCGGAATGTATTGGAGAGCCTGACACGTGAGCTGGAACGGGCGGAGCATGAGATTGTGCTTGATTTGTGGCGTGAAGAAGCTGAACTGTTGCGGGCCGAATTGGAAAAAGCCGAAAAACGGGGCGTGCGCCTGCTATGGTCCTGCAATACCGACGAAAGCGTGCTGGGACCATGGCTGCCGCGTGCGGCTGGCAAAAACGGACAGGAAGCGGAAGGACGCAAGTTTTCTTTTGTCGTTGATCGGCGTTGGTGCATGCTGGGGATGCGGGGAGAGAATTGCCCGACACAGGCACTCATTACCGAGCATCCGGTGATGACAGGATTGCTGCTGAACCATTTTGCCCAGGATCTTATTCTGTATGAGCTGGAGCATGATATGGGCAGCGAGCTGTCGACCCGTTATGGCTGGCGGTATGAGGGCATTATCGGCCAATATATGACAGGCGGAGAATAGCACAAGGATTACGTGGTGGAAAGTTCCATCAGTGCCCGGCATATCGATGTAATGTATCCCGCTTTATGAGGCACGAATTGATCCGATGTGATCAGGCGGCGAGTTTTTTCCAGATTCGGTCCCGAAGTTATGCCGTGGGCTTCAAGAAAAGGAATATGTCCTTCAAAAAGGGCCAGCGCTTGCTCAAGGTCTGCTTCGTACAGTCCGGCCACTTCTTCCTGCTGGAGACGATAAGCCTCCAATGGCTGATTCCACAGTAGTCCAAACACCGAACTGAATTCACGATCCCAAAAGGAAGTGCCCTGTGCAGTTCCCTTGCTTTCATACCGAACGGTCATCAGCGGTGTCAGTGAGGTAAAAGGGACGTGAATGCCCAGCTCTTCCTCCAGTTCACGGGCTGCTTGAGATACATCTTCGCCTGCCGTCAGATGACCGGCAGCCGTAATATCGTAGTATCCGGGGAAAGTGTCCTTCGAATCCTGACGCTGTTGAAAGAGCAACCGACGGCCTGTGGAGGTGTCTCGTGCCAGCCAGCAGTGAAAAGTATGATGCCAATATCCTTTGGCATGTGCTTCTTGCCTTGAAGCAGTGCCAAGGGGCTTGTCTTCATCATCGTAGATATCCAGAAGCTCGCTAGTCATTGTGGTTCCTCCTATAATCAGTTCAGATGTAAAAGGTCTATTTTACAGTATAACGTGTTTTCAGTTCTGAGGATATGAAGACGGCTGTGGAATGTGCAGCGGCATTTGGGGTATGCTGGAAACATGGGGATTTGCGCCATAAACCAGGTTTATGATTGAAAGGAGCGATTTTATATGGAATGTATTGTACATTTTCGAGTCATGCATCCAGAGGAGCCCAAGGAGCTGCGCGGGCTGATTATGCTGGAAAGCGGAGGCAAGCCGGGGATCGACCAAATCACAGATATGTTTAAAAATATGGGCTATGATGTACGTCCGGATAATCCAGAGGAATTGATTTTCAAGCCAGTTGATGCGAGAGCAGACTATACATATATCCGGGTTATTGAGCTGGATACGGGTGAGGAAGTCTATCACGAAGACCGGAACTTACGTGCGATTCTGGAAAATTTGCTGAACAAGCATTAAGGATTAGGAGAGCTATAGGATAAAATGAGATAAAGCGATCCTGTTGTAATTCATAGGAACGGAGTAAAAAAATATGAGATTGTATATCATCCGCCATGCAGATCCGGATTACCCGAACAATACCATTACCCCGGAGGGGCATCTGGAAGCCCAGGCATTGGCCAAACGGCTTTCCAGTCACGGACTGGACCGCATTTATGCTTCACCTATGGGGCGCGCTCTGGATACAATGCGCTACACGGCTGATGCTCTCGGTATGACTCATGAAGTGGAGCACTGGACGCAGGAGCTGGCCTTGAAGCTGGAGGAAACTCCATACGGTCGTCTATCTCATTGGGATCTGCCCGGTGAAGTGATCCGCTCTGAGCTGCCCCTTCCGACGCATGACACATGGAAGGAGATTTCCTATTATCAGGGAACGCAAAGTCCCGAAACCTTCGAGCGGCTGAAGTTTCATTCCGATGAATTCCTGAAGCGCCAGGGATTTGAGCGAATCGGAGGCCGATACCGGATTCTCAAGCATACCGAGGACCAGGTGGCTGTGTTCTGTCATGGCGGCTTTGGGCTGACCTGGCTGGCCCATCTGCTGGAGCTGCCTTTGGCCTTGGTTTGGTCCGGCTTTTGGATGCCGCCTAGCTCCGTAACTACGATCTTATTTGATGAGCGCTCCAAGGAATGGGCTGTCCCTCGCTGCATCGGCTTCGGTGACGTCTCCCATCTGTATGCTGAGGGGTTGCCCGTCAGACCTCGGGGTATTATCACCAATTTTAATTAATCAGACTTCCATATCCATGTGAAAGCGGCTTAGGACGATGTATCGTCTTAAGCCGCTTATTTATAGCCGTATGAGTTCGATTGCACTAAAAATACACTTATCTGAAAATGGAGTTAGCTATGTGATTCCACGTACCCTTCCAGCTTGGAGGTGCAATGTGCGCAGCGGGTAGCTGCTACAGGAATTTCCGATAGGCAATGCGGGCATTCCTTGATCGTTTTTTCCTGAGGAGGCTTTTCTTCCTCTTTACGCTTCAACATATTAATCCCTTTGACCAGCAGGAACACGCAGAAGGCCACGATCATGAAGTCGAGCAGAACGTTAATGAACTGACCATAGGCAAGAACCGCGATCCCTGCTTCTTTGGCCTGTGACAAAGTCATGCGTGTACCATCATTATTTAAAGGCTCGGCAGTTCTTAAAGCTACATACAAGTCCGGGAAATTCATGCCACCCAGAAGCTTACCAATCGGAGGCATAATAATATCATTGACTACAGAAGTGACAATCTTGCCAAACGCTCCACCGATGATCACACCGACTGCGAGGTCAATCACGTTGCCCCGTACAGCGAATTCTTTAAACTCTTTAATAAAACCTTTTCCGCTCATGTAAGTGCTCACCTGCTTTTCATAAAATCATTTACTTATAATACATGCTATGTCGACTAAGGGCAATTCCAATTTGATGTATTGCATGTTGTCACAAAATCACATGTTCATTTGTCTTCTAGGTGTAAACCAATAATGGAGGCGATGATTGTGAGTTTAAGATTTAATTACAGAGCAGTGAGTCCAAGTACATTTAAATCAATGATGGAGATGGAAAATTATATTTCCGGCCGTTTTGCGGACAAGGTCCTATATGAGCTGTTGAAGATTAGAGTATCCCAAATCAATGGATGTTCCTATTGTCTGGATATGCATGCCAAGGATTTGCTCAAGCTGGGGGATTATGCGGATCACATTTTACAGCTTGCCTTATGGCGCGAGGTTCCTTTGTTCACGGAAAAAGAACGTGCTATGCTTGAATTAGCTGAAGCCGTTACCCGTATCTCGGAACAAGGGGTGCCTACAGATTTGTATAATCGGGCCAGAGAGCATTTTAGTGAGGAAGAATATGTGGATTTAATCATGGCGGTTAACGTTATTAACAGTTGGAACCGGATTGCCATTGCGACGGGGATGTATCCGGGTAGTCTTTAATGGAACAGGGGGCCATACTTTGACTGGCAAAGAACAAGGAATTGAACAGGAATCGGTGGATTTGAGTCTGGAGGAGCTGTATCAAAAATATCACAAATATTCGTTTGCCATTGCTTATCGCATGCTTGGAACGGTTACAGATGCCGAGGATGTTGTTCAAGATTGCTTTGTCGAGTTGGAGAATAAGCCTCTGGATGACCTACAGAATCCCAAAGCCTATATAGCCAAAATGACGATGAATCGGTGTCTGAATCTGCTGAACTCTGCGCGTAAGCAAAGAGAAACGTATGTTGGGCAATGGCTGCCGGAGCCGCTTGGCGAAAGCGCAGATCTGCCTGCGGAATGGCTGGAGCGTAAGGATATGATATCTTACGCTTTTCTGGTTCTGCTGGAGCAGCTCAAGCCGATAGAACGTGCTGTCTTTGTGCTGAGGGAAGCTTTTCAATACGATTATAAAGATATTGCAGAATTACTGGGGAAGACCGAAAGTAACTGTCGTCAGCTGTTCAGTCGCTCTCGTCGTATTCTGTCTTCCGGGGAATCTGTCCTTGCCGCTCCGGCAAGCAATCCCCCAAATAATGCTACCAGAATAAAGCTGCTGGAGCGTTTTACCTCCGCCTTTCTCGCCTACGACGTGACTGCTATGCTGGAGCTGCTGGCTGAACAGCCTGCATTTGTGGCGGATGGCGGAGGCAACGTGCATACGGTGATGAGACCGATGGTGGTACGCAAAGGCGTGCTCGCCCTGTTAACATCTCGCCGGGTGCTTACCGCATTGCGGGAGAGAGAACTTGTCCACACTGTTATCAATGGTGAGTTACAACTGGCATTTCTGAAAGAAGGCAAAGTGAAAGAAGCCTTATGTATCAGACTGACACCGGACGGGGAGCATATTCAGGATTTTTATTTAATGATCAATCCGGATAAACTGGGACATATTCATGTAAAACAAGACAGATGAATTCAGTTGTTCCACAAGGCTATCAGAGCGATCTGGTGGCCTTGTGTTTTTTTCTTTTACAATTGCCGAGCCTGATGTAGAGCCAGATCGCCTATCCAAGGGAGTTTAAGCCATTTGCCTTGTCCCGCACCGATTAAGAGGATTATCCACAGGGCAAGGCCTGCCAGCGTCAGCAGGGAAGCGAGTAAAGGACCCAGGAGCGGAATGAATCCGGCAAGCACATGACCGATCATAAGAGCTGTAAACAAAAATATAGATTGCAGAGCGTGAAATAATACAAAGCGACTTTTCTTCTCCAGCATGACAAAGGCCAGTGCGCCAAGGAAGGCAAACAGGTAGCACAGGACAGCTGCTATATTTTCATCCAATCCCGTGGAAGACTTATAGACTGACATATCAAAGTGATCCCCCTTTATAAGTTATTCAAGCTCAGGCTCTGTACTATACAAACTATGAGATCGGGAATGTAGGATATGCTAACCCTCGGCAGAAAAGTTCAAACGCTATAAGCCATACTCGAAAAATGAACATAAAAAACGAGGGCGGAATGGTGCTGTACAAGTGAAGCACCATCCGTCTGCGCTGTGGCAGGATAGAAACTTTTAAGTTCGGTTCAGGTAAGATGTGTATGAAATATGAAAAGGCTGAACGAAAGTGAATTCGCTCAGCCTTTTACACAGTTATACACAAGTTTTGCACATGTTGTACGCAATTTATCCACTGTATCACCATGTTTATCCACAAAACAAACATGGTTTATACACAAATTGTGCACAAACTGTAGACAATATAATATTTACTCACATGTTGCGCACATTTTGTCCACAAATTATCAACAAATTGGTCTTAGTAGTGGATATCTTGTCGTATTTATCGGTCTCCACGTTGTAAACGACGGCGTGGATGCGTGATTTTACCCTTTTTATTTTCGTCATCCTCTTTGGGGATAAGTCGTTCATCAGTGCGTCCGTCATGATGATTATCAAAGGCGTATTCGGTCATTTTCCACTCGGAAGTACCTAAAACAACATCAGCGGGAAAATGCTGACCCCTGTGCAAATGCTGCTCATGTCCATCCTCATCCACATAAATCCCATCCACTTCTACCTTTTCGCCCGTTAGCGGGAGCAAATCTTTTCCTTTGTGTTCCATTGTATCCCCTCCGTCTGGCTTATTCTTCATTAAGTTGTCCGGATGGAGGGTCTTTTATCCACAAGCTGGTGCAAAATATCCTCGGCAATCTGGTCTGCGGGATGGGGCTTGCGAAGCAGCTCAATCGACTGCTTCATCTCCGCAGCGAGAGAAGGGGTGGAAATCAGCTCGATACAATGCTGGATGAGCTCCTCCGTCGTGCGAGCAATGCGGGCGGCTCCTTTTTGCTCCAAATACAGGGCGTTATTGAGCTCCTGACCGGGTACGGGCTTAAACACAAGAATGGGCAGACCGGATGCGATGCTTTCCGAGAGTGTGATGCCGCCGGGCTTCGTAATCACCATATGGCTTGCCCGCATGAGTGCGGGAACATAGTCCACGAATCCATAGGTATAAATATTGGGATGGCCCGCATACAGCGCATCCAGTTCTGCTTTCAATTGCTGGTTACGCCCGCAGACGATCAATAGTCTTAGCTGTGGAAGCCGGCTTAATTGCCGACAGATGTGCAGTATGCCAGATAGTACACCGTGGGCTCCTGCCATAATCAGCAGCGTTGTAGTCCCTGAGATTGGCTGCGGGATCGTATGCTGCTGATTGGCTACTTCTTCCGTGGACATAGGATAAAAAGAAGCATGAATGGGGATACCCGTAGCGACAATGCGCTCAATAGGTATTCCCCGCTGCGCTGCCTCCTTCTGGATATCCTCTGTGGCTACATAGTAACGGTCAATATCAGGATGTAGCCATCGTCCATGCAGGTCGAAATCCGTAACCACATTGACAATCGGCAGCTTCATTCCCAATTTGCGACGCAACACCGGGAGAGCCAGTTGCGGAAACGTATGTATGACGAGGTCGGGTTTTTCTTTGTCGAGTGTAAGCGCCAGTTGTCGCATTCCAAAGGAATGCAGTACGCTGCCAAAGGCTGATTTGGCCTGCATCCCTCGTGTGATGTTATAGACCCAGCCATAAAGCTGAGGAATCGTTTTGAAGCTTTGCATATATACAAATTTGGTCAGATCATTCAACCAGGGATGGGATTCAGCCATCAAGTCGAGTAGTTGTACCTCACAGCGTCCGATTCTTCGCAAGCTATCCATGATTGCCCGAGCGGCCTGTACGTGGCCTTCTCCGTAGCTAGCATATAAGATTAATATTTTTGGTGCTGCGGCTTCCATGATGTTTAGCCCCCTATTATTCAATAAGCGCATAAAGCTCATTTCAGGAACGTTCCAGGCTGAGGGAGGATATGGCTGGCAAAATGTAGCGCTCCAGTAGTGAGCGTGGATTTTTCCAGCGGCTGACCTTGCTGTCTGCAGTAAATACCACGACTGCATCTGCTTCAGGAACAACATAAATTTGCTGTCCTCCATGTCCGTGCGCACATGCGTAATTGATGCCATGGAGTCGTCCGGTCCACCATTGGAATCCGTAGTCCCCGAATTCCGGATAGCCTTCAACCTGTCGCTGCGTCGCTTGACGCAGCCAGTCCGCCGAGATCAGCTCCTGTCCATTCCAGCAGCCTTGATGAAGGCAACAATCGCCGAATTTAGCCATATCACGTGATGTGAGATACAGACCGATGTGTCCCATAGTATAGCCCTCAGGGTCTTGAGCCCATCGGCTTCTCCCGAAGCCTAACGGCTCGAAGAGATGGTGTAGCGCGAACGTATAGGCGTCAGTCCCGCAGCATTGGGTCAGCAATACGGACAACAGATGCGAATCCACACTGCGGTATTGGAAAACGCCGAGCTGATCCGCCTGCACTGGCAGGCGCAGGGCAAAGGACGGCCAGCTTTTGCTGCGATGAAAACGGCGGATAAAAGCCTCTCCAAGCTTTTTGCCCGTCTGCCAATACAGACCGGATGTCATCGTCAGCAGATGGCGAATCGTAATCCGCTCCAGCAGCGGGCTCTCCCGCCGTGGCAGATACTCAGGCAACAGCTTATGCACAGCCGTCTCCGGCCCAGGCATATCGCCACGTGCCATGGCAATACCGATGAGCGTGGAAGTGAAGCTTTTGGTCGCAGAGCGCAGATCGTTCAGAGCGCTTGCTTCGTGACCGTTGTAATACCGTTCCCAGATCAGCTTACCGCGGCGAAGCAGCAGGAAGCTGCGCATTTTAGTAAATTTTTTCTCGATTTCATGGTCAGCCTGATCGAGTAGGGAGGCATTGACGCCCTCCTCTTCACAAGTTCCGGTGATCAGGACAGATAGACGGGCGACCGGGGCGGTGAACAACGGAGCATAGCGGCGCATCCTTTTCCCTCCTTGTTATGTTTATTTATTTTACCCCAAACACATACACTCCAAAAGCCGATAAATAAGGTATACCTCTGTAAGCCAGCTAGATCGTTGCTCTAAATAACATGAAGCGTAAAAGATAGGTAAACTCAATGTAAATTTACTGGAAAGCTGAAAGCAGTATCTGAATATGTTATAATGGGGTAGTGATTCAGCCAAACGAAGATCGGTTAATAATAGTGTCAGGTACATGCCTTGCATAAGGCGTTCCCGACCTAAGCTGCATTAGACATACTACTTCACTGCATAAGGACATCTATACTTTTCGGCATTCTCTTCAACGGAGCACTTATTTTCAACGTTTTGGGAGGGAGTTACATGGCAACGAAAGGTCACAATGAAGTTAAGGAAAGTCTGCGGGAAATGACTCGAATTTTCCGGCCTAAGGATCCCAAAAAATTTGTAAAGGAATATGTGCGAAAATACCGGATTACAGGAGGGTATGAGGAAGAGTTAACCATGGTGGTGGAAAACGAACTCGGTCGCATAAACTCTTCAGTATCTTAAAGGGTATAATTACCCGCAAAACTAGAAATACGCCTTTTATAAACCGTCTATCCACAGAGGAGACGGTTTTTTTGTGTTCGTCTTGCATACAATGGGATAGGTTTAGTAAAAATGGTGTGCACAAAGGAGGCGGATTCCAATAGAGGTAGCGATACGAACACCGGAGGAAATCGGCTATATGAGAGAAGCCGGGCGCATTTTGGCTGATTGCCATCGTGCGCTGGAGAGCCGTATTCTTCCGGGAATTACAACGCTTGAAATTGATGCATGGGTGGAGCAGTTTTTGAGCAAGCGCGGAGCCACGCCCGAACAAAAGGGCTATAAAGGCTTTCCTTATGCAACCTGCGCTTCGGTCAACGAGGTCGTATGTCATGGCTTCCCCTCGGAGCGGGTGCTGCATGATGGGGATATTGTGACCATAGATATCGTGGTTAACAAGGACGGCTGGTTGGCCGACCGGGGATGGACCTATGCGGTAGGTAACGTCAGTCGTCCGGTTGCACGGCTGTTGCGACAGACCCATAAGGCGCTGGTGCGCGGAATCGAGGTTGCCCGTCCAGGGAAAACGTTGGGGGATATCGGGCATGCAGTGGAAAAAGCGGCAGGCCGGCGGCGGTTCGGCATCGTCAAGCCTTTGTTCGGGCATGGGATTGGCCGCCAGATGCACGAGCCGCCGGATGTTCTGCACTACGGCCGTGCCAGAACGGGATTACGGCTCTGTGAAGGAATGGTGATTACCATTGAGCCGGTATTTACGCTCGGAACCGAAGGAGCCGTACTGTGGGACGATGATGGTTGGACCATCAGCACG
Organism: Paenibacillus peoriae KCTC 3763; assembly: GCF_000236805.1. GTDB lineage: Bacteria > Bacillota > Bacilli > Paenibacillales > Paenibacillaceae > Paenibacillus > Paenibacillus peoriae. The sequence goes on from NZ_AGFX01000037.1 coordinate 26,852, forward strand.
GCCGACGGTAGCTGGGGCGCACAATACGAGCATACGATTGCGATCACGAAGAACGGCCCATATATTTTGACCTCGTAAAGGATAGTGTGCCTTAGGGAGTCCAATGTGCTTTTCCTTTGCATTAGGCTCTCTAGGTGAATTTTTTCTCAGGATGATTCTTCATGGTGTACATAGATATTTTGCATGGTGTTCATAGATATTTTTCGATAGAGCAGCAGATAGATACTCAGCTCAATGGGGGAGGACACGGCCATCACAATTCCAGCCACTTTGCCGTCCAGCCCTGGAAAAAAGCAGATGCACAGGATCAGCGCCAGAATCGCAAAACCCACAGAAAAAAGCCTGCCAATGAAGATGGGTTTGGTATTGCCGATCAATATCGACCGCCCAATAAAATATTCTACCCAAGGATAAAATGCGACATAAGCAGCCAATATGCGAAGCAGCCCTCTGGTTTCCAGCAAAAGCTCTCCTTCCAATCCCAATACATTCCGCAACACAGGGTCACCAGCAAATCCGAAGGATAACAACAGCAGCAGCAATGGCGACAGGGCCGACAAAAAGCTCAAAAATATCAGAACCTCCCGGCGCCTGGATGTATAAAATTGAATGACGATCTGATGTAATGAGCTGCAAAACCAGACGAACAAATTCAAAATTTGCAGGGCTACGGAGAAGGAGGCCACGGCCAACAGCGGGTCCGATGTATTGTTCAGCGCAGCTTGTATGGAAGGATTCAGAATAACCAGCACCAGCGCCGAATACAGCAAAGGAAGGTAAAAAGGGAGCAGATGTTTCGCATGCTGGATGGTTTGTTCTCCATTGTCAGGCGGCAGCTTTCCTTTCAAAATCCGTCCTTCTAAAAAGGTGACTACCAGTTCAATGAAGATGCCTGCAATAAAAATGGCGGCTCCGATTCGTCCGTCATTAGTCCAGCCTGCACAGATTAAAAACCAGGACGCGATCAGCATCACAACAATACGTATGGACGAACTGAATGTCATCCATGCAGTTCGGTGCTTGTTAATGATGAGTCCCTGATAAATGTTACGGACAGCAACCAATATGTATAGTAAAGTAAGAACCTGAAATACGTTCTTGGTAGGTTCGATCAATGCCGGGGAGACGCCGAATACATACTGAAAGACCAGATTACCTACGGGTGTCAGCCCGATACTCCAGCCAACGATTAGTACAGCCGCTGCTACGAATGCACATAAAATGCCAATAGAATGAACCGACTTGCGGTCATAACCGAATTTCGTGGTCATCTGCCGCACGGCGGTTAACGGAGTTTCCAGCAGCAGGCACAGGCTGACGGCGACCGCATAGCTGCTTAATGTAAATGAAGGATGCTCTGAACGCGCGAGCACGGCATTAACGATGACATGTGTTAGTGCGGCAATCAAAGACGAAATGCCTAGCGGAACATAAAATAAAACGATTTTATTCAAGTCGAATCCTCCAATAAAAACTGAGTGGTATGAGAGCTGCTGTAATATCGAACTTCACGAAACAATGAACATTCTTATTATAGATCAAGATTCAGCTCGTCGATAGAATAAAAAGCATAATACTGGAAATAGGGGTGGCCCAAATGATAATCAGGGAAGCGACGATAACAGATGCCGCGGACATCGCCAAGGTGCATGTGGATTGCTGGAGAACGACATACAAAAATATAATGCCTGACGAGGTTCTGGAGCAGCTTTCTTATGAGCAAAGAACAGAGCTGTGGAATGCGAAGCTTTCCAGTGCGGATGGTCATCTGGTATTTGTAGCGGAAAATGTAGCGGAAAATGAGAAGAGGGAAATCATCGGATTTGTAAGTGGAGGTCCGGAAAAGTCAAAAGAATACCCCCCGTATGGGGGGGAAATAACGGCTATTTATATTCTAAAAGAATACCATAGTTTGGGATTGGGGAGAGGCTTATTGATGCGTCTACTACAGCATTTCAGCAGTATGCAGATTCACTCCGCGATCGTGTGGGTGTTAGCGGATAATCCAGCATGTACATTTTATGAAAGGCTGGGGGCCAAGCTAGTAGTAGAACAGCATCTTATTCATATAGGTGGCAAAAACCTGAATATGTTAGCCTACGGCTGGGAAACTATTCCGACAGAATCCGCTTTTGTCCTTCAAGAGCGCGAATAGGCGCGACATTTTGCGTGAATTCCAGCGTTCCCAGATAGCGGCCTTCGGCATCACGAATGGCAAAATAACGGATAAAGACAAATTTGTCCTTGATCGGAATCCAAAAATCCTCCACATCCTTGCGACCTGCCTTGAAGTCTTCCAGCAGCTTCTCAACGACATGCATGCTTTGCGGCGGGTGGCAATTTTGTACGGTACGACCAATGACGGCTTTTGTGCGGGCAAAGATCCGTTCTTTGCCGTGAGAGAAATAGCGAACAATATCATTTTCATCGATAAAGGTCAAATCAACGGGGAGGTGGTTCATCAGCAGTTCCAATTGTTGCACGGATAGAATCCCCGTCTCGAATCGCACAAAGCCTTGTGGTGTTCCTGATGCTCCTTCCTTTTGCTCAACCGCTTCTACAGGCTCCGCCGCACGCTCAGGTATCCATTCCCGCTCAGGAGCGGTTAGACAGAACCCGATTTCCTCGCTTTCCCGGGCTATTTTCAGCCATTCATCCTCAGTTAGCTTGCCAAGTGCCATCGGCAGTAAAATATTTTCTTCTTTGAATATCATTTCGTTGACTTCGCTAATGATATGGGCAAGCGCCTTCCCGATCAGCTCACGATCTCCGCTATATTGGGTGAGCAGGTTCTTCGCCTCTTTGATCGAATTACGGATGCCGTCGTCCACTCCCCACATTACTTTGGTAGGACCGAATATGCCGTAGCGCTCCAGATAAGGGAAGACCAGATTTTCTTTGCGGCTATAGTGCTTGTCGAGATCCATCAGCAGACTTAAATCCTCGAGCAGCTTGTAAATAACCTTGGGGCTGTCTTCCTTTTGAAATTGCTCTGCATGCAATGCCAGCTTGAAGTTGACCAGCCGTTCGATCTCACGGTTTTCCAGCTTGAAGGTATGGACAGGATGTCCTGGCTGTTCTTCCGGTCCTGAAGGACGGTGAATATCCTCAATAGAGCCCTTGAAAATCGACGTATGCACGGAACAGAGACGTTGGACTTCCGACACCGGGATTCCCTCCTCGGTCATCAATGCATGCTCCATGGCGGAAATTTCAGACACGCTTACTCCGCCAACAGCTTCTGCGAAGCGCGCTTTGACTTCCTCCACGCTTTTTCCGGCATGTAATTCTTTGATAATTTCCTTCAGGACTCGTTGACGTTCCGTTAATTCCTGCGCTGTGTGTTCACGGTTGTTAATTAGCTCGCTCATGATCTTTAGCTCCTTTATTTTTGAATGGTAAAACCATGCTGCATAAACGTTTGCTGCACAGTTTCCATACTCATCTTCTTTAGTACAATTCCTTTGGACAGTGTCATAAAACGTCCCGCGGTTTGCAGCATGCCAGGCTTGGCAATATCGTGAAAACCAAGCTCCACCATAATGTCCTTCACTACGGGATATCGATTAACAAGGTTAAATATCGGCTCATCCCAATGTAGTATCTTATCCATCTGTTCATCCCCTTTAGTGAGAACGTTTATCAGTTACAGAGTAGCATAGGTTCAGGCGAGTCCTTGTGATTGTACGCACAATTTAAATTTTAAATTTTTAATTTGACAGGTGTGTTGTATGGTTTATATACTGTGTATAAAGATATGCACAGCAATAACACTGATCAATGTGATGATCCTCAGAAGACATAAGAGGCTGAGTTTGTCATTACAGCAGTGCAGAAAGGATCAGGATGAGAAAATGACAATCATGAAGCAGGCATGGACAATCACCCGTCAAGATTTTCGCAATAATCCATATGCACTATTGTGGACATTACTTTTTACTATGTATCTGGGTTTTACCATGAGCTTTGTTGTAGGTATGGAGTTTGGTGAGAGTGGAGCTTTAAATCCGGCAGCTGATTTTGTCATGCTGGTGCTGACGCCGTTTCTTGGATTCATTTATAACCGTCGTACCTTTAAATATTTGCAGGAAGACTCCTATACACATATGCTGGCATTCCTTCGCATATTGCCCATCCCGGTGAGCACGGTCATTATGAGTCGAATTCAACAAGCGATTTTTGCGTTTATCGGGAACGGTGCGGTATTTTTTATTTTTCTATTTGCGCTGTCAGGGACGCTTCGGGCCTATGCCGGCCCAGGTTTCTTTATATCGTTTGCTATGACCTGGATAGGCTACGGGATGCTGATTCAGGCCATCTATATGTATTTGGAATTTCTTAAAAGAGGAAAAGTCTACTTTTGGCTATCACTTATCATCATGCTGATTTGCGGAATGATTTCGATTATGGTTCGAATATATGGAGCCAATCTGGTATCCATAACGGCATTTTACAGCAAGGAATGGCAGCTGTTGTCCCCTGTGATGTGGGGAGCGCTGGCGGCAGGAGTTTTTGGAACTTTTGTGTCCTATCGAATGACACTGCGCAAGCTTATCAAGCGTGATCTGGCATAGCGGCATGTGTAGGAGGATGCAGAGAGGGGAGAGACGCAGGTGAATATACCGGTGCAAATTGATGAGAATAGCGCTGAACCGCTGTATGCGCAGATTGAAAAGCAGCTTCGTTCACTCATCGTAACCGGACAGATTGCAGCGGGAACGCTGCTTCCCTCCATTCGGGAGTTTGCGGGGACGCTCCGTTGCAGCGTGATCACCGTCCGGCGGGTCTATCAGGATTTGGAGAACGAAGGCTTGCTTCGTACCCGCCAGGGAACGGGAACCTTCGTCGCGCTGGTCGAGGAAGATATGCGTTCAGCCCACCGACTCAAGGCGGTGACCGAGGCACTGGACACAGCGATTGCTACGGGCATCGCTGTACAGATGACAGAACAGGAATTGTTGGAGCTTTTCGCAGAAATGGTGAAGAAAAGGTATGAAGTCCAAGCGAAGGAGTGACGCCCGTGAAGACCCATGTAAATAACCATGTGGAAGTGCCAGTAGGAACACCAGAGGAAGTACAGGTGAAAGCACCGATTATTGAGATGAACCAGATCTATAAAACCCGGAGAGACCGCCAGATTGGACCGATTAATCTGACCATTGAGCCGGGATACGTGGTCGCTCTGGCCGGACATAACGGATCAGGAAAAAGCACATTGATTCATTTGCTGACCCAGCTTGTCCACCCGGATTCCGGTGAAATTCGCTGGTTCGGCCAAGTGCACCCGAACGGTATACCTGTAGATACGCGGCAATGGATCGGATATGTGCCGGAGCAGCCGGCCCGCGAGGAAGATCGACTCACGGCGGAAGCCGCGGCTTCTTTTCGAGCGATGTGGTATCCCGGCTGGGATGAAACGCGTTTTCAGCGTATGATGGAACGTTTTCAGGTTCCACAGCATACCAAATTATCGCGTATGTCCAAGGGAGAGCGTCGCAAGTTTGAGCTGGCTGCTGCCTTGGCGCCTCATCCTCGTTTATTGCTGCTGGATGAGCCTTCGTCGGGTCTGGATCCTTTTGCATGGAAGATTATGCTGGAGGAACTGCGGGATTGTATGGAAAACGGCAAAACGACGATCATTATCGCCACTCATATCATAGATGAAATCAAGCGCTTGGCAGATTATATCGTCCTGATGCATGAAGGCAGGCTGCTCGGCAAGCTGGAAAAGGATTATCTGCTCGAAAATAGCAAGGAAATGTGGTTTGAGGGCACGCCGGAGGAAGCATCAGAGCTTCCGGGGGTTATAGAGACAGAGAGTGAAGGCCGATTGCAACGAATTGTAACGTTGGAGGCAATAGAAGCCAGCGCCATTTTGGAGCAAGCAGGTATTCGTCCCATCCGTGTGCGGCGTCTGGAGCTGGATGATATTTTAATACATTGGACTGCGGGGCAATTACCAGGCAATGAAGGGACTTTCGCGCAGAAGAAAGGGGATGAGCATTCATGAGTATGCTGCAATTGGAAGAAGTCGTGAAGCAGTATGGAAATCATACGGCGGTAAATGGAATTTCGTTGAATGTGAACGGCGGCGAAATTTACGGACTACTGGGCGGCAATGGAGCAGGTAAAACGACAACGATGCGGATGGTACTCGGCCTGATTTACCCTGACGGGGGAAGCATTCAATATGAAGGAAAGCCGTACAGCAAGGAGCTTCAGCGGACGATGGGCTATTTGCCCGAGGAGCGCGGGCTGTACCCCAAAGTAAAGGTGAGCGAGCAAATAAACTATTTGGGCAGGCTGCGCGGCATGTCGGCCAAGGAGGCGGACAAGAGCCTGCGCTACTGGCTGGAGCGTTTTGGCGTACCGGAGTATTATGACAAGCGGATTGAAGAGCTATCCAAAGGGAACCAGCAGAAAATGGGCTTTATTGCAGCGGTCGTGCATCGCCCGACACTGCTCATATTGGACGAGGCTTTCAGCGGGCTTGATCCTGTGAATGTCGAGCTGCTGAAGGAGACGGTGAAGGAGCTGCGGGACGCTGGAACTGCGATTTTATTTTCGACTCACCGCATGGAGCATGTGGAAGAGCTGTGCCGCCATATTACGATTTTGCATCGTTCCAATACAGTTGTACAGGGAAGTGTGCAGGAAATCAAGAACCGCTACCCGCGTGAAAAAGTTCGGCTCATTACCACAGGTGAAGTGAACGGACTGGAGCAATTACCGGGTGTGCTTCGTGTGGAACCTTTGGATCGCGGCTGGCTGCTGCATATTGAGCAAGCGGATGCGGCAAAGCTGATTTTACAAACGGCTCTGGGGCAAACAGATGTGGAGCATTTTGAGATCAAGGAGCCTACGCTGAACGAAATTTTCATACGAGAGGTGGGTGATTCGCATGAATAGATTGGGTACGGTGATCGGTTTTACGTTTCGTCAGAAGGCGAGAACCAAATCTTTTATCATAACGACGCTGGTATTGGCCTTGCTCATTACCCTGGGCATGAACCTGCCGTATTTGATTTCTTTGTTTAAAGGAGAAGGGGCAGGTGTTGCAGGCGGCTCCGGGAAAACAGCAGCCGAGCAACATCGTCTGGCATTGATTGCTGGCAGCCGAACAGAGATCGCGAATCAACTGGAGAAATTCACGAAGGAGCAGTCCAATCCGGCAGCGAGTTGGGTACGTTACGACAGTGCACAAGCTCCGGCCATGCAGCAGGCATTGAAAGACGGGAAGCTGCAAGGTTATGTGGAGCTCAAGGAGCCTGTCGCCAAGGGAGCAACGTTTCCCCAAGTGGAGTACGTATCTGTAGAAAAAGAACCGTCCCCGGCTGTCATTACATTGCTGCAAACGGGATTACAGGCAGCAAAGGTTCAAGCCATCATTGGCGGCAATGCGTTGACCAGTGATCAAGTTCGTGAAATTAGCACACCTGTAGTCGTGGATAGCAGGGAAGTGGACAGTCCGTCTGAGACAGGGGGAGCTGCAGGGACAAAGGATAAAGCGGCCTCTATGATTAACTATGGCTTGGTCTATATACTGATGATCTTGTTCTTCACCTCATCGATGATGACGGGCAATATGATTGCTTCAGAGGTGACTTCGGAAAAAAGTTCTCGTATTATGGAGATTCTCATCACAAGCGTATCGCCGTTGACCCAAATGTTCGGGAAGATTATCGGTATCTTCCTGGTCGGATTGATGCAGATCGCTGTTTTCGCCATCGTTATAAGTGCCAACCTCATGCTGCCGCATAACGGTGCCATCCTCAGCTCAGCCGGGCTGGACCTGTCACAGTTGAACACTGCGGTGCTCAACTACGGTTTGATTTTTTACATCCTGGGTTACTTTCTGTACGCCGTATTGTTCGCGGCTGTCGGCTCCATCGTTAGCCGCACAGAGGAACTGGGACAAGCGATTATGCCGATTACCGTGCTTTCTTTGGCTGCCTTTTATATCGGTATCTTCAATATAGCCGCACCTGACACGATGTTCGTCAAGGTCGCTGGATACATTCCATTCTTTTCTCCGACCGTCATGCTGCTGCGCATTGGTTTGGAACGGGCAAGTCTGCTGGAAATATGGCTGTCACTTGCCATTCTGGTCGTCTCCATTCTGTTCTTCGGCTGGCTGGCCGCCAAGATTTATCGGACGGGCGTCTTAATGTACGGCAAACGTCCTACTTTTAAAGAGCTAAGAAAAGCTATGAAGGCTTATAAAATTTAGACTTTTTTCAGAAGTGTGAGTAACCATTATAGTTGGGACAAATGTAATTAATAACTGAGATTTTTTGGATATATGTTTGAGACATTATAGCCACCTTGAATCCTCAAAAACATTGATGATTCAAGGTTTTTTTATTCTATTGGTAGTGACATAATAAATTGATACCGCACTATAAAGGGAACTTACTTAATAAAAAGTATACAATTATAAATGAGATTAAACGGTGTTTGATTACGGCCAGATCGTTAGATGAAGCTTGCTTGTTGGGAATGTGGGGGCACATTGGTGTAAGAAATCAAGATAAAATAGCCATACTCAGTTTAACTCTCCAACTTTATCACTATTATCGATACGGTTCATCGTATCCACTCTAAGGTGAAATTTTAAGATACTCCAAAGAGGAGACCATGGGTAAAGGAAAAGTTTAATCGGCGAACCGTGGCATAGCAAAACCACAATTCGCCGAAAAGTAGTGATTAGAACAAATACAAACTTCCACCTTTAAGCTTTGATATGAAGTATAAAAAAATATTAGTCCTGTAATGGTTTTGCTTCTATAATAATAAAGTGAGCAACGCGTTCCTTTATTAACCAGGTTCCGTTTTGGAGTTCATATTCATCATCATATCTAACACTATAGTCAGTGATAACTTCTTTGCCATCCTCATCTCTTACCATTTTAAGTTGGGAATATGAAACACCTGTTGCAGTATTGCCACCCACTTTCACATTGTGCTGTCCGTTAAGCGAGAAATAACGTTTTACAATAGAAGCGTGACCTGTGAACTCCTCTTCTAATTGTTTTCTTCCTGAAATATCAGACACCAATTGTTCCCCGAAGTAAACCTTATATCTACCATCAGGTGTAAATAAAAGCACTTGTTCTGAAATTCTTTTTTCATCTCCCAAATTTGAAAAAGCATCAACTAATTCTCTCAATTCTGATTTTGCTTGCAAAATTTCTAAAGACATATATGTCTTCCTCCTCGTTAGTAAATACTTGCTCTTTTGAGCTATTTTTTCTTGGATTCTGTACAACTCGGTTCAAAAATAAATTATTTTCATGAGTGGGTACACACTCATATACATCTAGAGTTCACTCTAGTATCTAAGACGGCGCGTAATTGCATTAAGATTGTTTATCACTCCTTTCACAACAATTTGAGTGAGCACACACTCAAATAAACAAGAGATTCATCATTTAATGAACAATATAACAAAACTTGACTTTGGGTGAGTGCACACTCATAATAGGAGCATAAACGACTTTCAATGACTTGTCAATAGAGCGGGGGATAAACTTTGGATTTAAAAGACAAAATAGTTGAAGCTACCGAACGTGTATTATTAATGAACGGACTTGCTAAGACCACAACCAAGGAAATTGCTCGAGCAGCCGGTTGCTCCGAAGGATCGTTGTATAATCACTTTAGAAATAAGGAAGATATATTTCTACATGTTTTACAAGGGAAATTGAAAAATTTAATGAACGCTTTAACATTGTTGCAAAGCCTGGCTGGTAAAGAAACGGTGCGGAGAAATCTTGAACAAGTTGCCCTAGCTGCCTTGGAGGACTATCATACTTCGATGCCTATAATTTGTTCTATTTTCTCGGAACCATCAATATTGCTTCGTCATCGAGAAAGTTTTACTCTACGAAATGAAAGTCCGTATATGGCAAATGAGGTGGTGGAAGCTTATTTATTGAAAGAAAGAGAAATGGGAAGAATTAGCGAGAAATTACATCCAAGGACTGTAGCGGATTTATTGCTGGGAGGCTGTTTTCAACGTTCGTTTCAACTGAATTTTTTAGGTGAAGAGGAGTCACAAGAAAAGCGGGTTGAGTTTGTGAATCTTATTTTGGATACGTTTTTCGTAAGGTGATATCAAAGGGAAAACTTAATCTACACTGCAATCACTAACAAAAGGGTTACAATCAATCTCATTCATAATTAGGATGGGTCAAATAAAAGCTCTGCTATTGGCTCAGACATTACTGTATCACTCAAAATAACAACCTTGATCTCGATTCCCCTCGGTGAAGGGGATCGAGGTTAGAATGTTTTCAGAGCATTGATTGCAGTTGGCGAACCTATTCGGAGCACAGATATAAAAAACTTAAAGAGAAATATGAGTGGCCGTATCTACAAATAAATCAAGTTGTGGAAAAGCAAGTTTCTGATCTGGTAACGTCCGAGATTAAGATTACAATTGAACAGATAGCGGCTACCGTTGATATCTCGGAGACTATAGCCTCTTATTACCTGTTTGACAATGGATTGTTGCCTTACTTGTAAGGCGACGGTAAAATATAGGCCTGTTATGGCCGGGCAGCATCAGAATTTTCACACCATACCATCCTTTAGATAATGTAGTGGCAAGCTAGTCCTGCTTCCATATTGTATGCTTGTCTTCTGGGGGGATGCCAGCATTTGCGAAGTCTCCAGCCGGAATTGTATGTTGAACAACGGTTATTCATACGTCACACATCCCCTCCCAAGTTCTTTATCCTCCTTATGCATCGAACTTTCCCTTTTAATTTAAACAGTCCTTTAGGTATACACCTCCACCAATAACGAATCCCCTACATACGATAAGAGCATCACGGACAACAATGCTGTTATTCCTTATACAGCAAACCAAGGTAGGGGGTGAAACGCTTATGGAATTGCTGGAGAAAGTACAAGCCGAGATCAACCGTTATATGACCCGGATTCAGTCGGAACAGCAGGAAGATGGGTCATGGAGATATGATTTTGAAACAGGGCCGATGACGGATGCCAGTATGATGATCCTCATCAGCTCCCTGTATCCCGAAGAACAAGAACTCCTTTCGCAGCTGGCCCAGCGCTTGGTGCATAAACAGGCGGATGGAGGCGAATGGAAACAGTACGACGACGATGATGGCCACCTATCCTCCACAATAGAGGGGTATACCGCGCTGTTGCTATCCGGTTATCTGGAGCGGGATGCACCGCTGATGAAACGGGCCAAGGATTATATTCTCCGCAACGGCGGAGTCGAGAAGGCACATGTCTCCACTAAGTTTATGCTGGCCTTGAACGACCTGTATCCGTGGCCTTCGTATTATCCGATGCCTCTATTTTTGATCCATCTCCCCAAATGGATTCCATTTAGCTTTTACCGCTGGAGCTCGTACGTCAGGACTCATTTCGCCCCGATTCTCATTCTGGGGCACCTCAAATTCACTCTACCGCATCCTTCTGGTGCAGACATCTCCCATCTCTACACGACGCCGAAGTACAATAAGCTGCATCATCAGAGCCACGGCCGCAGACGGTCCGCGAAAAAACAAAACCGGAACCCTTCCGGTTTGCAAGGAAAAAGGTCAAACCATTCTATCCAAAAGGCCGAGAGCTTTATACTGGAGCATATTGAAGGGGACGGGACGCTGTACAGCTATGCAAGTGCTACTTTTTTTATGATCTATGCGCTGCTGGCGATCGGCTATCAGCCGGACTCGCCTGTGATCTCCCATGCGATGAAGGGGCTGCTCTCTTTTGTAACGAAGACGGATGAGGGGGTACATATTCAGAACTCTCCTTCCACCGTATGGGATACGGCGCTTGCTTCCTACACGCTGCAGGAGGCCGGGCTTTCAGCAGGGGATGATACCGTGCAGCGGGCAGCAGCGTATTTGCTGTCGCTTCAGCATACAGAGAAGAAAGAGCAGGCAGGAGGCTCTCTGCTGCACATGACAGGCGGCTGGGGATTCTCCGAAAGCAACAAGGCGAACCCCGATGTGGATGATACGCAGGCGGTGCTGCGGGCGCTGACGCGGTACACGTCTTATCACGCAGACAGTCTTGAGTCATGGAGAAAAGGAGTACAGTACTTATTCCGCAGGCAAAATGATGACGGTGGCTGGGCCGCTTTTGAGCGGAACAGCACTTCCTTCATGACTCGTCTGTTTGCAGTAGAGAACTTCGAAGATACGGCGTTTGATCCTTCAGCGGCGGATGTGACGGGGAGGACTTTGGAGTTTCTGGGGAGTCATGTGAAGCTGACAACGAATCATCCGCGGGTACAGGCGGGAGTGCGCTGGCTGCTGAAGCGGCAGCAGCGGGATGGATCCTGGTATGGCCGCTGGGGAGTATCGTATCTGTATGGAACATGGGCTGCCGTAACAGGACTAAGAGCGGTAGGTTTATCAGCGGAGCATCCCGCAATTCAACAAGCAGCAGACTGGCTACTCCGCATGAGACAGCCGGATGGTGGCTGGGGGGAGTCCTGCAAGAGTGATGTAAAGAAAACCTACATTGCAGCTCCTTACTCCACGGTCGTTCACACTGCATGGGCGCTGGATCTGCTGATTGCGGTTCATGATACACCTGTGAAGGAAATCAAAGAAGCCACCTCCCTACTGATCGACTGGAATCGAGAGGAAGGTAGCAAGCGGGTAACATATCCGACCGGAGCAGGTCTCCCGGGGCATTTCTATATCCAGTATCACAGTTATCCGCAGATCTGGCCCCTGCTCACGCTCAGTCACTATGAACAGAAGTATAAAGGCTGCTAAAATGCCACATTTTCCTGGATTACCGGTATACACCCTGTACTTTCTATTCGATCCGCATATGCTATACTAACTCCTCTTCAAGCCGATAAAAAGTAGTTTTTAACCTATACCTCCGGCTACAAACGAGAATGGAGCATATGTGAAAGGAGACAACAAGCATGTCCCAACTTGATCCCCGTTTAATGGGAACATTCCGCCGTAGAATGATGGACCCACGATGTTTCCACAAGGTGTGCGGCATTTTATGTGCCCAGAAATATGAGGATTTAAAATGCCACCATGGCTGCTGCAGTATGATTGATCGACTCTCCGAATGTATGGGTGTACCGGTGTCACCAGTTGAAAGAGAAAATGCGGCACAATGGCTGATGGGCTGCGGCGTAGATCCCCAGAACCCTTACCACCGCAGACGGATGTGGAATATGGTGTGGGGTAGTTAGAAGAAATAGGTTAAGGCGAAAGGCTGCTCATTCGAGCAGCTTTTCCTTTTGTTACATTTAAGAAAGTACACACCAAATACGCGGTATGTAAGTCACCGACACCGTTATCTTTAAAGCCAATTATTAAGTACATAATGTCCCTGAAATGCGATTTAAGGCTTGACGGGAATCTATTTCCACACTATAATTCAATTAATCAATTGAATAAATGATAATTTAAATAAGGGGGATTTTATTTATGGGAGCCATAGCTTTAACAAAAGAAACATTCAACGCCAATATTAAATCCGGAGTAACGTTAGTTGATTTTTGGGCACCATGGTGTGGACCATGCCAAATTCAACTTCCAATCGTAAATGAACTAGCTGATGAGTTAGCGGGGCAGGCGACACTTGCCACAGTTAATGTTGATGAAGAGACGGAAGTAGCCTCACAGTATGGTATTAGAAGTATTCCAACACTTTTATTATTTAAAGATGGGAAGTTGTCTGAAACGATGGTGGGAATTACTCATAAACAAGATCTCAGAGAAAAAATCTTGGGGTTGGCTGACTAATAGTGGTGTCTAAATAATGGCGAATAAAGCGACGGTTTTGAATTATCAGAACCGTCGTTTTCCTACAAAAAAAGTGAAGATGACCAAGTCCCCCAAGAAAAAATGATGAATTTAGCATTTCGCAATTGGAAATAATGACAGTATAAATGTAGAAAGGAAGCCATATTCCTTGAAAACGTTGATCAGTTAAATATATAAATAAAGAGGGGTTTAACAACATGGGGGACTCCAATTCTAAATCAGATATTAAAGAACGCTTATATCAACAATTTGCGCGAATTGGAAAGTGTCTATCCAGTGATAAAAGACTTGAGATTATGGACATATTATCGAATGGCCCAAAATCTGTTGAGGGATTGGCTTTACAAACTGGAATGAGTGTTGCAAACGTTTCGCGACATCTACAAATTTTGTTAGAGGCTCGATTGGTAAAGTGTTATAAAAAGGGTACTTATGTCATTTATAGTATTAGTGATTCGTCGGTAACACAGTTTTTATCTTCGTTATGGAATATATGTGAGGACAGGCTCTCAGACATCAAACAAATTAAAGAAGAGTTAGAAAGGCAATATCAAGATGTTCAGAGTATCACTAAGCAGGATCTGTTGGAAAAAATGAAGCAGGAAAAAATTATTGTCATAGATATTCGCCCTTCTGAGGAATTTGAAACAGCTCATATACCAGGTGCCATTTCAGTTCCTTTAGAACATCTGAGAGAATACCTAAAAACAATAAATAAGGCTGATGTGGAGCTTGCTGCTTATTGTCGTGGACCTTACTGTTCTTTAACATCTCAGGCCGTTGATTATATACAAAAGCAAGGATTCAAAGCTTATCGAATCGAAGAGGGTGTTCGGGAGTGGAATGCTCAAGCTGCACAGTAGAAAATTTATCCCTGCTGCCTTTTTGTTTGAATAAAGGTTTATCTTCAGAGGGCGGTGAGTTTATGATGGAAGTTCAAGAAATAACTTCAATTGAAGAAATAGAACCATTTATTCAGAAAAACCGGTTGAGCATATTATATGTATCCCGAGAGGATTGTAGCGTGTGTCATGCTATTTATCCCAAAATCAAAGAATTACTCAGAAACTATTCCGAAATAAAGCTGGCTCATATCGAGGCTAGCCAAGTAGCAGAGGTCGCAGGAAAATTTCTGATTTTTTCGGTTCCTGCCATAATCGTGTTTCTTGACCAAAAAGAATATTTCCGTGAAGGCCGGTTTGTTCAGTTTGACCGATTAGCAACGCAATTACAACAGATGTACAGTATGATATAACGAACTACAGATAAATAGGCGCAATAAGGTGAAACATGTTAAAACACCTTCAAAGAAATGGAACCATCGTAAGATGAGTGATAATTCTGAAGGTGTCTTTGTGCTGGCAGCCACTAACGAAGGCCGAGATTGTATCCCCTCAGCCCTTGACTTAAAAAATGTTAATTCATATAATTCAATTATTCAATCGATAAGTTGATTTCAATTGTATAAAAAAATTTATTCGTTAAGATCAGTCATTCTTGAAAATGCTTAATAAGATTGTCCAAAAAGGATGGGGGAGAGTTTGAATAATCCTGTAATTATTGTCGGTGCTGGTTTAAGTGGCCTTCGTGCTGCCTCTCTGCTTACAGCGCAAGGTATTGAATGTAAGGTTCTAGAGGTTAGAGATAGAATTGGCGGCAGGATTCTGAGCACACTTAGTCCCAACAGGCCTGAATTGGGCAAATTTGATCTTGGTCCGACCTGGTTTTGGCCGCAGTATGAGCGTACGATTACCAATCTCGTTCAAGAACTACAGCTAGAAACTTTCGATCAGTACACCAAAGGGGCCATGTTATTTGAACGATTTCAAAACCAACCACCCGAGCGTTATATCCCGCCAGAGCACTCTGTTCAAAGGTCAATGCGATTCACAGGAGGTATACAGTCTTTAATTGAAGCGATAGCAGGTACGCTGCCTCCCGGGATTGTTGAATTAAAAACGCGAGTGACGGCAATTCAATTGGATGACTCCGGTTCTATTACAATTGAGGCAGACCTTACTGGTGGCCAGAAAAGGGAATTTCTTGCTAGTGCTGTTATCCTAGCATTGCCGCCTCGACTTGTAGCACGCCATATCGATTTTTTTCCTGCCCTCTCTCCAGAACTGATCGCCGACCTTGTCAACAAACCCACTTGGATGGCAGGACAGGCCAAAGCAATTGCTATCTATGAACATCCCTTTTGGAGAGAGTCTGGGCTTTCAGGCTTCGTATCAAGTTGGGCTGGACCCTTGCAAGAAATCCATGATGCATCTCCTGATACAGGTGCTGGTGCATTGTTTGGTTTCTTCGGAATGTCGGCGAAAGTCCGCCGAGAGCTAGGAGAGGATAAGATTTTAGAACAAGTCATAGATCAATTGGTAAGACTTTTCGGACCTTCTGCCAAAAAAGTAAGTGCGGTTCTTTACAAAGATTGGTCCAGAGATACTGAAACAGCTGTAGCTGAAGACAGTGCTCCTCTTCAAAATTTCCCAAGCTATGGCCAACCGCCAAAAGCTGGGGTATGGGGAAATAAAATTATTTTTGCTGGTACAGAGACTAGTTCAGAATTTGGTGGGCATCTAGAAGGTGCACTTCAGTCAGCTGAGCAAGCAGCATTGAAAATAACTACACTAAGGAGGTTCTATTCATGAAAATGATGAAAGCTATACAAATTCCGTCTAAAGGGGAAAAAATGCAGCTGGTTGAAATCCCGGTTCCCCAGCCTGGAGAAGGGCAAGTACGGCTCCGCGTAGAAGCATGCGGAGTATGTAATGGAGACTCGATGGCCATCGGGGGAGCTGCCTCGGAGTATCCCCGCATTCCGGGCCATGAAGTGATTGGTATAGTCGAAGAACTTGGAGCTGGTTCGACGAAGTGGAAGATTGGTGAGCGTGTCGGTATTGGATGGCATGGAGGGCATAACCACGTAACGGGATTGACAATAGACGGTGGTTATGCTGAATACATGGTCGCCTATGAGGATAGTTTGTCCAGCATTCCGGATGAACTTTCGGCGTTGGAAGCTGCTCCACTTATGTGTGCTGGTGAAACCACTTTTAGTGCCCTTAAAAACAGCAAGGCTCGACCAGGTGATCTGGTTGCTATCCAGGGGATTGGTGGACTTGGACACCTTGCCATTCAGTTTGCGAATAAAGCAGGGTATCGTACAGCCGCCATTTCCCGGGGGAGTGATAAAGAAACACTGGTACGTCAACTTGGGGCGCATCTCTACATTGATTCAGAAAAAGAAGATCCTGCTGAGGCATTACAGGCACTAGGTGGGGCCAAAGTCATCCTCGCTACTGCGCCGAACGCTAAAGCTATTTCGTCTCTTATCAATGGGCTTGGTCAAGATAGCGAACTGATTATTGTGGCGGGTTCGGGCGATCAATTGGAGCTGTCAGCAATGGACTTTTTAAAAGGACCGAATACCGTAAGAGGCTCGTTTACCGGACAAGCAAAAGAAATTCAAGCAACGATTAATTTTAGCGTTCTTACTGATGTTCGGCCTATGATTGAAACATTCCCATTAGAACGAGCCAGCGAAGCATACGATAAAATGATGTCAGCATCGACTCGATTCCGTGCTGTTTTGAATATATCTGAGTAGGGTGACGATAGGACACTGCCATTTTTGAATATCTAGTGCTTACAAAAAGAAGACTCCAACTCCACTTAACAGTGGTTTTGAAGTCTTCTTTGTTAAACCTCAGGATTGACTCATTTCACTTCATCCTTTTGTGACTGGCTACTTATTGAAAGTGCTCCTGCCATTCATTCAAGCCCTCTTCCATTCGAAAGGCCGTGAATCCCTCAGATTGCAATTTTTGTGCTGCCAATGCTGAGTAGACACATAATGGTCCTCTGCAGTAGGCAATAATTTCGGCGTCTTGGGGCAATTCACGCATCAACACGTCAAGATCTTCCATAGGTGCTGATATAGCTCCAGCGATATGACCTGCTTCATACTCTTCTTTAGGCCGTAAATCCACCAGCAGTATGGAATCGGTATTTAGTTTCTCCATAACCTCGTCCATCGTAAGAGTTTGAACATCATCCAAATTATTCAAGAAATCCTCTTTGATCCTTCCGATATCAGGAAGTTGCTTTTCACTAATACGCCACAAGGAAGAAAGAAAGTTTACAATCTCAGGATCAGCCAATGAATAAATAGCATAGGTCCCTTTTTTCGTGAATTTAACCAATTTGGCATCCAGTAAAACTTGAAGATGGCGAGATACGTTGGCAATGTTCATATCCGTGCAGGCAGCTAACTTCTCTACAGTTTTGGAGCCTTGGGATAGCACATTCAAAATCTCCAAACGCTTGTCGCTGGACAAGCATTTTCCGATTCTCGATAGTTGTCTATAGAGATCTTCCTTAAAGACTTTTGCAGAGTTCAACATATCTTCCATAATTATCAACCTCAATTCTTTACATATTGGAAAAATCGGTAATAGCGTTATGGTGCTAATACCGATTCCAGGTTAGTGTAATGCGGGTTGGCATATATGCCTTCGGAACGGCAACTGAAAATGGGTGAATAGATACCTTACAGTTAGCCCAAGTCTGCATGCCAATCAATTGAATAATAGAATTCTAACATGATCCTGCATGTAGTCAAGTGAAAATAATATAATTCCATAACAGCATATAAAATTATACTCCGTTTCAAAAGCGAACAAAGTACAGGATATAACGAGAGGAATTAAACAGAAAGTTGGCTTGACGAACAGAGTGCTTTTTACTATAATTCAATTGATCGATTGATTATTTGATTATAAGTGATCGATTAATCCTATAAAAAATGGAGGCATAAAATCCGATGCAAAAAGCTTATCTGCAAATTACATTAAAAGTAAATGTTCCAGACCGCGAGGAAGCTTCAAAAGTTTATACCACTTATAAAGAGCCTTTCCTTACAAGTATTGCTGGCGCTTTATCTAAAGAGCTATTGGTTCGAGGCGAAGATATCCAAGTTCTTCACGGCTTCCGTAGTGAAGCAGACGCTAAAGCCTATCTGGAAAGCGAACTGTTCAATAATGACGTCGTAGTGGGGCTTAAAAATCTGCTTCAAGCCGATCCGGAAGTTCGAATTTATAGCGCAAATTAAAAGGAGTGAGTACAAATGGCAGATCGAAAAATTAATATGAATACAGTCTGGTACAATAATGCAAAAGGTGACGGGCGTATTAAAAGCGATAATCTGAAAACGCAAATTGCGATCCCGGTTCCTAAGGGTGGAAGTGGAGAAGGGGCAGAGCCACAACAACTGCTCATGTCCTCAGCCGTTGCTTGTTATACCATGACGTTAACGTATATGCTTGATCGTAAAAAAGTGCCCGTTGCCGGATTCTTCATGGATACAGAGGGTACTGTATCTAAAGGAGATCAACTGAGTATTACACATCATCCACATGTGGTTTTGGCTTCGGATGCTTCAGAAGAAGATGTTGCTACAACACAAGCCTTGATTCTGCAAGCTGAAAAAGACTGTCATATTGGTCAACTGCTCATAAAAGCGGGGTTGTCAGTAGGTACAGAAGGTAAGGTATCAATCGATGCTGGAGAGGATACAACTAGCGCTTATATTAGGAAACATGGATTGGAACGGTAAAATTCATATGTATTCGGAGCGCCATTCCTCTGAAAAGGGAATGGCGCTAGCAACACAGTGAATTCGATTCGATATTTTTTATAATTTATTATACATATCATCATCGACAGGCTCTAACCAATTGGTTTCACCTGGGGTGAGGGCTAAATGTACAAACCAACTGTTTTTTGTTGCTCCATGCCAGTGTTTTACATTCGGTGGAATATTTACGACATCCCCGGTTTTAAGCAGTTGAGCTGGTTTTCCTTCTTCTTGGTACCAGCCCTCACCACCTGTAACCAATAAAACTTGCCCAATTATATGAGAGTGCCAGTTATTGCGGGCTCCTGGGGCAAAGGTTACATTTCCGATGGCTGTGTTCAGTGGCGCTGGATCAGTAAATACCATGTGCAAGTAAGCATCTCCGATAAAGTTGGCTTCTACCTTATTTCCCAAAGGGAAGATGGTACTGTTGTTTAATTCTTCATATGCCATATGTTTGTTCCTGCTTTCTTTTAGTTTTTATAGATTTCTTTTGCAATGTTAAATGCCGGCCAAGCTTTGGGCCATCCTGCATAGAATGAAAGATGAGTAATCATTTCCGCAATTTCATCTTTTGTTATGCCGTTGGCCTTTGCCTTTTGAAGATGTGGAGCTAGCTGTTCAAAATTGCCGCCAGCAATCAATGCAGAAACGGTAATCATTCTATTTCCCTCCATTCAATCTTTTATTTTGTTCAGAACTCAGTATAGTCCTTAAAGTTGACTTTAATGCAAGTAAAATAAAACAGCGGCCCAATAGAGTTCTCCATCATATAATATGGATTAGAGAATTCTATTTGGTTTTTTAATATTTGCTCCTAGATAGTTAGAAATACTTAGAAAGAGGTGAAGTTTCATGTCTTACTCCATTGGAGAATTTGCACAAATTGTTGGTGTAGCAACGAGTACGCTTCGTTACTATGAAACAGAGGGATTACTTGCGCCTCACCGAAATGAACATAATATACGCATATATTCTGATTATGACATCGGCTGGTTTCAATTTTTGCTTCATTTGAAAAACACCGGTATGTCGTTAACAGAGCTAAAACAATATACTGACTGGCGTGCCCAGGGTGATGATACCATTCCTGAACGGCTGGATTTACTTGAACAGCGTAAGCATCTTTTGGAACTGGGGATTCAAGCACTACAGCAAAACATGGACGTTTTAAATCGTAAGATTGTATTCTACAAAGATCAGTTAAAGGGAAACAAGTACGAATTTGTTCTTTACCCAAAAGAGAAAACAGAATCCTAACATTCTTCCAAAACGACTGAATACTGATGGATCTCCGAAAGGCACGGCCGCCTATATTGGTGATATAACGTACTACAGGAGCCTTCAGCTTCTTATATAAGTATTCAAGCCGCCCAACTGGATTGGGCGGCTTGAATTTGCAACAAATTTTCTATGCTACTGTCCGTTCGAGTTCCAGCTTTTCTTCTTGAGCAGATAAATTGCAGCTACCAGGATGAACCACACCGGCGTAACAAACAGCGCCACTCTCGTATCCTCAGCCAATGCCAGGATGACCAGAACGAAGACGAGAAAAGCCAGCACCACATAGTTGGACAACGGGTACAGCGGCAGCTTGAACGTGTTGCGGCGAGCCAGCTCCGGCCGAGTGCGACGGTATCTCAGATGGCTGATCACGATGATTCCCCAAACAAAGAGAAAGCAAACGGTCGATACACTCGTAATGAGGGTAAATACCCCCTCTGGCATCACATAGTTCAAAATAATTGCGATCAGAATGATGACACTGGAGAACATCAATGCATTGGACGGAACCTTCCTGCTGTTCAGTCGGCTGAGCGAGCTCGGAGCGTTGCGATCCCTGGCCATGGAGTACACCATCCGGCTTGTACTAAAAATAGCACTGTTGCAGGCTGAAGCCGCTGACGTCAGCACAACAAAATTGACAATTCCCCCGGCTGCGGTCATGCCAATGGCTGTAAATACCTGTACAAACGGACTTTCGCTCGGTACAATCGCGTTCCACGGATAAATACTCATGATGATCAGCAGTGCGCCGACATAGAAGAGCAAGATCCGGATCGGGATATTATTGATCGCCTTCGGAATGACCTTCTCGGGGTCCTTGGTTTCCCCTGCCGTCAGTCCAACAAGCTCCATGCCTACGAAGGCGAAGACCACCATTTGAAAAGAAAGCAAAAAACCATGAATCCCTTTCGGGAATATTCCGCCATGACTCCATAGATTCACAAAGCTCGAAGGTCCCTTGGCGGTGGAGAAGCCTTTGACAATCATAAATAATCCGACGAGAATAAGGGCCAGAATCGCCAACACCTTGATCAGGGCAAACCAAAATTCCATCTCCCCGAACAGCTTGACCGTTGCCAGGTTCATAAGGAGCAGAATCACAAGGGCGATTAACCCCGGCATCCACTGAGGAACCTGCGGGAACCAATATTGAGTATACAACCCGGCTGCCGTCAGATCCGCCATCGCAATCGAAATCCAGCAGAACCAGTAGGTCCAGCCCGTAATAAAAGCAGCCATATTCCCCAAATAATCACTTACAAAATCAACAAACGAATGATACTCCAAATTGCTGAGCAGCAGCTCTCCCAATGCACGCATGAGCAGGAACAGAACCATGCCTGTAATGATGTAGGCGATTAGAATGGATGGACCTGCCAGGTGGATTGATTTCCCTGCCCCGAGGAACAAGCCGGTACCAATTGCACCCCCGATGGCCATTAGCTGTACGTGTCTGTTTTTCAACCCCCGTGTCAACGTTTCTTCCTGCATGGCATATCACCACTCTCTTTCTGTAAATATTCTCTAAGGGCTGAAAATTTTTATACCTTTCATATTATAATAATTTGACCAGAATACCTATCCTTAAGCTGAAATTTTTTAGTACATATCAAAAAAATCCCACCTTTGGCGGTTAGGATCTAGTGTTTTATCAATCATAAACCATTTTTCTATACTGCGATGGCGAATAGCGCTTATACTCTTTGAATTTACGAATAAAATAGCTGAAATTTTCAAAACCCACCATTAATGAAATCTCCAAAACTTTCAACTCTCTATTTTTCAGAAGTTTCGCTGCTTTTTCACACCGATATTCATTAATGTATGTGACTGGGTTTTTCCCCACAGCAATCTGAAAGTATGTTGAGAAGTAATTTTTATTCATCCCTACAATTGAAGCTAAGTCCTCAAGTGAAATTTTCTCATTGTAATGCTCCTCAATATATAGGATCACTTTTTTGATTCTCTCTTGTTTCTCTTTTGTTTGAAGTTGATTTTCCAGGAAGAGTTCTCTTTCAAATAAAAGATCGATTATTTGAAGGAGAACCACTTTAATACGTAGGGCTGAAAGTTTGTCTTCTCCTTTTTTTATGGAAATGATATTTCGTAATTTTTCTGCTAATTCCTCTTTTAATTCCTTATCTAAATGCATGGTACAAGGAAACTGCAAGGCTCTCGTGGTAATCGGCTTGATAATAGTCTGCTGACATATATCTGGATATTCAAAATTCAATAACTGGGGCTGAAAAACAATAGCATGATGAATGGATGGACCGTTTGAGGTAACTTGGTGCAAGTCACCAGAATTGATAAAGACAAAATCCCCGTTGGATATATGCAGGATTTCTGAATTGACCGTCACCTCCATCGTTCCTTCTTCAACATAAATAAATTCTAACTCTTCATGCCAATGGTAGCCGACATAATAATCTGTTTTGCGAAGCTTACTGTATATATGCAATGGAAAAGACGGAGTGCCATGAATAGAATTTTCTTTTAAAGTTGATTTCATTCTTATTCTTCTCCTTAAAAGTGAAAATAGTGTTATAAAACTCTGGAAATGTGCAAGAAAGAATCGATTAGATTTATTATAATGTAGACGTTTCCAATTGACAAAAAGGAGAGCGAAAATGGAAGAGAGTCAAAAAAAGTGGTGGCACAAAAGTGTTGTTTATCAAATATATCCTCGTAGCTTTTATGATAGTAATGGCAATGGAATTGGCGATATACAAGGCATTGTTCAAAAACTGGATTATATAAAATGGTTAGGCGTCGATGTCATTTGGCTAAGTCCTGTCTATGAATCTCCTAACGTAGACAACGGTTACGATATTAGCGATTATTACTCCATCTTATCCGAATTTGGGACTATGGAAGATATGAATAAATTGTTATTAGAAAGCAACAAGCGCGGCATTAAAATTATAATGGATCTCGTTGTCAATCATACCTCAGATCAGCATCTGTGGTTTATAGAAGCAAGAAAATCAAAAGATAATCCGTACAGAGACTATTATATTTGGCGCGATCCGGTCAATGGCAAAGAACCCAATGAGCTAACGTCGAATTTCGGCGGTTCTGCATGGGAATTTGATGAAACAACTAACCAATACTATTTGCATTTTTATAGTAAAGAGCAACCGGACTTAAACTGGGAAAACGAAAAAATGCGCAACAGTATCTGGGACATAATGAACTTTTGGATCGATAAAGGCATTGGCGGCTTTCGGATGGATGTTATTGATTTGATCGGAAAAGATCCTGACAAACAAATAAAAGAAAACGGTCCCAAACTTCATGAGTACCTGCAGGAAATGAACCAAAAAACGTTTGGAAACAAAGACTTGTTAACTGTAGGAGAAACATGGGGTGCAACAACGGAAAATGGAAAACTGTATTCTGATCCAAAAAACAAAGAACTAAGCATGATTTTTCAGTTTGAACACATGCAACTCGACAAAATACCCGGAAAACAGCGATGGGATTTAAAAAAGCTTGAACTCGACGAACTCAAGCAAGTGCTAAGCAAGTGGCAATATGCTTTGGATAAAGATGGATGGAACAGTTTGTTTTGGAACAATCACGACCTTCCCCGCATTGTATCAAGATGGGGAAATGACTGTGATTACCGGGTTGAATCAGCCAAAATGCTGGCAACGCTTCTCCATGGAATGAAAGGCACACCTTATATTTATCAAGGAGAAGAAATTGGCATGACCAACGCCGGTTTTGATTCGATTGAAGATTACATCGACATTGAAACACGAAACATTTATAAAGAACGAATAGCGATCGGCGTGAAAGAAAAAGAAATTATGAAAGCTCTTTACATGAAAGCAAGAGACAATGCAAGAACGCCGATGCACTGGTCTAATAGCCAAAATGCAGGCTTTACAACAGGACTGCCATGGATGAAACTCAATCCTAACTATCACTCTATCAATGTCGAAAGCGCTTTAATTAATCCGGATTCTGTTTTTTATCATTATCAAAAATTAGTCGAGCTGCGCAAGCAAAATGACACACTTGTTTATGGTTCCTATCGTCTTCTAAATTCAGATCCCAATATTTATGTTTACGAACGGATACTCGAAAATAAAAAACTGCTTATTGTATGCAATTTTTACGAACAAGAGGCTACTTTTTCTTACTCTGTCGAAAGCCAAGCAACCGTAAATATTTTAATTAGCAATTACAACGATTCGGGCAAAGATTTGAGCAATATCACCTTGCAGCCGTATGAAGCAATTATGTATGAAATCACACCTAAAGAGGGGCCAGAACAATGACGAAAAACAAAATTGAGCAAACAGCACAGCAAATTTTAACAGCTGTTGGCGGCTCTGAAAATATAATCAGCGCAGCGCATTGCGCCACCCGCCTTCGATTAGTGTTAAAAGACGAATCTATTGCCAAAACAGACGAGTTGTCAAACATTGATCTTGTTAAAGGACAGTTCAGTAATGGGGGACAATATCAGATTATTGTCGGAGCCGGCACAGTTAATGAGGTGTATCACGTTTTTGTGAAACTGGCGAATATAAAAGAATCCAGCAAAGACGAATTAAAAAAAGATGCAGACAACAAAATGAATCCGGTTCAAAAACTGGTGAAATTGCTATCCGATATTTTTGTCCCGATTATTCCAGCTCTTGTAGCAGCCGGTTTATTGATGGGGATCAATAATGTTTTAACATCGAGCGGATTGTTTTTTGAGGATCAGTCTTTGATTGATGTGTATCCAAATATTACTGGTCTCGCGAACATGATCAATGTGTTTGCCAATGCAGCATTTGTGTTTCTGCCAATTTTAATTGGATTTTCCGCAACAAAAATGTTTGGCGGGAACCCTTATTTAGGGGCGGTCATGGGAATGATTATGGTGCATCCGGATCTGTTAAATGCTTATGGATACGGGCAAGCTGTTCTGGACAACAAAGTGCCGATGTGGAATGTTTTTGGGCTTGAAATTGAAAAGGTGGGTTATCAAGGAACCGTGTTCCCGGTCTTAGCTGCATCATTTATCCTGGCACAAATAGAGAAAAGTTTACGCAAAGTCGTTCCGTCTGTTCTGGATAATTTATTAACTCCGTTATTAACGGTTTTTATCACAAGCTTCCTTACGTTCACCGTAGTTGGCGGTTTCATGAGATTAGCCGGAAATCTTTTAGCCGATGGCATGGTGTGGCTGTATGATACGCTTGGCTTTATGGGCGGAGCTGTTTTCGGATTTATTTTAGCTCCTTTGACACTTACTGGTATGCACCATAGTCTTCTTCCGATTGATATTCAATTAATTGCCGCTGGCGGTTCGTTTTTGCTCGCCCTTGTTTCTTGTAACAATGTTGCCCAAGGTGGTGCCACATTTGCGGCTATGTTGCTGACAAAGGATGAAAAAATGAAAAGCATTGCTGTTTCTTCCGGTATCTCTGCCTTACTTGGCATTACAGAACCCGCGATGTTTGGCGTAAACCTGAAAATGAAATATCCATTTTATGCCGCCATGCTTGGCTCAGCTCTTGGATGTGCTTATGTAGCATTCAATCACATTTTAAACGTAACCCCTGGACCAGCTGGACTGATCGGGTTTGTCAGTATTCAAGCTGGCAGTGTGCTGAACTTTTTAATTGCAGTCTTGATTTCTTTTACATCAGGATTTGTAATGACGATCATTCTGTCAAAATCGAAGAAACTGAATACAGAATTAAAGAATACAAGAAGGACAAATTAACAGGCCGAAAATTCCCGGATCATTTACGAAAGGGCGGCGGAGGGTCTATACTAAGTGTAAAAAAAGGAAGTTATGGTATGCTCGGAACGTTAAATCGGAGGCTAAACGCCGCTATGCCGCTGATCACGCCCATCAGCATTCTAATCGGCGTCCTGATCGGTACGCCGTTGTCGGAATACACCGGATTCTCTCCCTGGCTATTTGCATTCATGACCTTCGCAGGCAGTATCAGCATGGGCATCAAAGATTTTGTCCATGTGATCAAGCATCCCGGTCCGCTGATTGCCTGTCTGTTTATTCTTCACCTGGCCATGCCGCTGCTTGCCATGATGCTTGGGCATCTGTCTTTCGGCGACGACCCTTATACGATTACCGGGCTTATTCTTGGTGCGGTCATCCCCACCGGCATTTCCAGCTTCGTGTGGGTCAATATCTACAAAGGCAATACAGCGCTGACGCTAGCCATCATTTTGATTGATACGATTCTGGCTCCATTCGCCGTTCCCGGCGTTATGTCCCTGCTGATTGGAGCGGATGTGCAGCTAGATACCTGGGCGATGATGCAAAGTCTGTTCTGGATGATTGTCGTCCCTTCGCTAATCGGCATGGTGTTGTACGAATGGACCAAAGGGAAAATCAAGCAGGTATGGGGACCTCGGCTGGGCCCGTTCTCCAAGCTGGCCATGGCACTTGTCGTCATGATTAACGGTTCGGTAATCGCGCCCTATCTGGTTGATTTTAATCTAAAGCTTGTCGGGGTGTGCCTATCGATAGTCGCTCTTGCTTCCACTGGATATGTGATTGGTTACCTGATCTCCAAGCTGATGAGGTGGAGCGATGCTGACCGTACAGCACTTGTCTTTAACGGCGGCATGCGCAATATCAGCGCAGGAGCTGTGCTTGCTATTACCTACTTCCCGGCTCCGGTAGCGTTGCCTGTGGTGCTGGGAATGATTTTTCAACAATCCACCGCATCTCTGGTCGGATTTCTGTTGAGCCGCCATGACCGAGGCAAGACCAAGGAGCAGGGAGTCGCCGCCTAGAATTACTGATCAACAGCCACAAGCCTGTAAGCTTGTGGCTATTTGCTTTTTTACGACAAAGAATGGCACCCATGATTGAGATAAAATGGTATAATTGACGCATATTCTCCATGAGGAGGGACACCTGTATGACCCTAACTATGGGGTGGATTGTAGATCACCTGACAAGGGGAATAAGCATCCCCCATACGACCGTAGATTTGCTAAAACCAGAGCAAAGGGAGGTTGAAGTACACGGGATTGTAACCGCTTTCTGCGCCTCGCAGTATGTGATAGAACAAGCCATTTCTTTAGGCGCAAATTTGATCATTACGCATGAAGGGATTTTTTATAGCCATCAGGGGATGCAGGAGTGTTTACGACATGACCCTGTTTTTCTGCAAAAATCTTGCCTCATTGCCGACTCGGGTATAGGTATTTATCGTTTTCATGACACCATCCACCGTTATCAACCGGATGGAGTGATGATTGGACTTCTTCGGGCGCTCGATTGGCGTACTTATGTAGTGAAACAATTGCCGACGGCCGCCATTTTGACGATTCCAGCGATGGAGGTTAAGGAGGCCGCCGAATATATCAAGGCCAAGCTTCATATTCGTTATGTACGGGTAGCTGGAGAGCTTACGATGCCATGTGAACGAGTGGGGATCATGGTAGGATACAGGGGAGGTGGCGAGCTGGCTATTCCATTATTTCTAAATGAACATGTGGATTTGGTCATTGCTGGTGAAGGGCCGGAATGGGAAACGCCGGAATATGTAAAAGACGCTGCCTATCAGAGCCGAAATAAAGCCCTTATCATGCTGGGACATGCTGAAAGTGAAGCACCTGGTATGAAATATCTCGCGGATGAGCTTTCAGCCCAATTCCCAATGCTTCCCGTTCACTTTGTTGAGGATCGTCCAGTGTTCCAAATCGTGTAGGAGCACATGTCTTTTATCCGTTCATCAAATTTTATGAAATGGAGGCAAGATGATGGGAAGCAGAATGATCACGCCATTCAACACTGACTGGAAATTTATAGAGGGCAATTATACAGGGGCCGAGAAGCTGGTTTATAACGATGAGCAGTGGCGGCTTCTTCAAGTGCCTCATGATTGGAGCATCGAAAAGCCCTTTGATCCGCACATGCAGTATGGCGGCAATCAAGCTTATTTGCCCAGATGGTCGGTGGGATGGTATCGAAAGCATTTTAATGTAAAGTCTTCTTCTCAAACACAGCGCGTATACATACAATTTGATGGCATCCACAATAACAGTGAGGTTTGGGTCAATGGGCATTTTGTGGGCAAGCGGCCTTATGGTTATGTTAGTTTTCAATATGATTTGACCCCATATATTCGGTGGGATGAGGATAATGTGCTTGCTGTCAAAGTGGATAATACCACTCTTCCGCCTGACAGATGGTATTCAGGATCCGGTATTTATCGTCATGTCTGGCTGATTTGTACGGATGATGTTCACGTAACTGAATGGGGCACTTACATTACGACACCTGAAATTTCGCCGGGTGAAGCCAAGGTGAGTACCAGAATCCAGGTTACCAATCATCATGCGTATGCCGTAGAGTGTAATATTGTGACGGAGATACTGGACTTCAAGGGGAAAGTACAAGGAAAAATGGAAAACCAAATGACTCTAGCGGGCTTGGAAACTGGCGAAATAGAGCAGATAACACGGGTTTTGGAGCCGGAACTATGGTCACCGGAGAAGCCAGTGCTCTATGAGGCTCAAACGACTATTTATTGCGATAATAAAGAGGTGGATTGTTATCGTACCCCTTTTGGTATACGAGAAGTGAAACTGGATGCCCAAAAGGGCTTATTTCTGAATGGAAGCAGCTTGAAGTTGAAGGGAGTCTGTATTCACCATGATTTAGGCTGTCTGGGAGCTGCCTACCATGATACGGTCATGAAGAGAAGGCTGCAGAAGCTGAAAGAAATGGGCTGTAACTCGATTCGCTTTGCCCATAATCCGATGGCGCCCGAATTGCTGGATCTTTGTGATCAGATGGGGTTCCTGGTGATTGATGAAGCTTTTGACAAATGGAAATCTCTTTCCTATGAGCATTTATATGATGAATGGTGGGAAAAGGACCTGGAAGCGATGCTCGTAAGAGACAGGAACCATCCCAGCGTTTTCATGTGGAGTGTTGGGAATGAAGTAGAGCACCAGGGGCTACCGTCTATGCTCGGGCTGTTGGAACAGCTCGTCGGCTTCTGCCATGAAAAGGATCCAACCCGGCCTGTTACATGTGCGCTGGAGCCGCATAATACACCGATCAGTCTGCGCGATGGTTCGATTGAAGCCAAGGTGGAGCATACCAAGCTGCTGGCACAACGAGTGGACGTTCTGGGGTTGAACTATCAGGAGCAGTGGTATGAGTATTACAGAAAGGCCATGCCGGATACGCTTATCATTGGAACGGAGACTTTCCCATACTATCGTGGTAAAGATAACCGGGTAAAAGGGTATTGGCCCATTAATCCCTGGTTTGATGTCGTTCATCATGACTATGTGCTGGGTCAATTTGTCTGGAGCGGGATTGACTATCTGGGAGAAACGAGCTATCCCTCCAAAGGGTGGTCTTCAGGTTTGATTGATACTTGCGGGTTCCGCAAGCCTGTGTCCTATCTTCAGCAAAGTCTATGGTCAGATGAGCCTGTTGTGCACATTGCCGTATTTAACGAACCTATAAGGCCGGAACACAATCCGCAATGGACGATGCATTGGAAAGCACCGGCTATGGAGAATCATTGGACATTTCCTGATTACGGCGGAAAATTAATAAGATTAGTTACCTTCACCAATTGTGAGCGTGTGGAATTGGTAGTAAACGATGAATCTTATGGCGAGAGAAGGCTTGTCGATTATCCTGATCATTTAATGATATGGGAGCTTCCCTATGCACCAGGCAAAATCCGGGCGATTGGCAGCAATGGAAATGAGAAGGTCTGTGAGCATGAATTAACCACTGCCGGACCTCCCTACAGTGTAAAACTGCAGGCAGACCGGACGGTTTTACCTGCCGATGGCCATGAAATATCCCATGTGGAAGTAACGATCATAGACCAAGAAGGGGTTATGGTGCCCAATCAGGAGTTTGATTTAACTTTTCAGCTACATGGTGATGGTCGTATTCTTGGAATAGACAACGGCGATCTCACCAGTGATGAACCCTTCCAGGGAAACCGGAGACGAACGCACAAAGGCAGATGTCTCGTTATTGTACAGTCCGGGCATCTGGCAGGTGAGCTGTTGCTTCAAGCTTCTGCTGATGGAGTGGTGCAGGGGGAACTCAGACTGAAAATTGAACATGAATACAAATGATAATTCAAAGCTGATTCAGAATAGACATTGTATGGTTTAACTGAAAAGGGGCTGGACAGGTGGTGAATACTCACATTCCCTGTACAGACCTTTTTTTAATACATTTATGGCAATCGGCAAGAGTATGCTTCTTCCCTTGCTGGGCATTGGCAATTCCAGCGTTTGTAGTACCCTTTATAGCGATTCATTTTGACAAACATGCCGAATGCTAATAGAATAATAAATTATAATACCACTTATTAAAAGACTAATAAAAAGATTAATAAAAAGTTATGATGAGGAGTAATCGAATGTCAGTGGGACAATCTATGGATCCGAAAATAACTCGTAATATCTTATTTTTGTTGTTCGCTTTACCGGGTGTAGCTTTTGCCTCCTGGGTGTCCAGAACGCCTACTATACGGGATATTTTGAATGTCTCGACTGCTGAGATGGGAGTGATTATTTTTGGACTAGCAGCGGGTTCTTTATTGGGACTGCTTAGTACAGGTCATATTATTTCTCGTATAGGTGGACGGTCGGTTATTCTTGGAAGCGCATTTTTAATAGTAGTGGGTTTTGTTATTGTGGGGTTAGGGACTGCATTTTCGTTCACAAGTCTCGTGTTTGTCGGTTTGGTCGTTTTCGGAAGTGGCTATGGGGCAGCTGAAGTAGCTCTAAATGTAGAAGGTTCTGCGGTAGAAAATCAATTGAACAAAACACTTTTGCCAGCGTTTCACGGTTCATTTAGCATGGGGACCCTTGTTGGCGCTATCATCGGTTCTGGAGCAGTGGGACTACATCTTCCTGTTGTGCTCCATTTTGGAGTAATTGCTATCATGATAGCAGCTGTAACCTTATACTTTTATCGCTTTCTTCCACATGATACAGGTAAAGAGAAGGAAGCTTCCACCCAAAAGCTTGGAGCTAATATGAAGGCGCAGCTTGCGGTCTGGAAAGAAAGACGAATTCTATTCATCGGTATCATTGTGCTGGGGATGGCGTTTGCAGAAGGATCTGCGAATGACTGGCTGCCGCTAACGATGGTAGATGGCTATGGCGTAGATTCTTTAACAGGCTCCTATATGTATGGCCTATTTGTTACGGCGATGACCATTGGACGTTTTACTGGCGGGTTTCTACTGGATAAATACGGCCGGGTCCCTGTGCTGAAAGGGAGCGCTGTCCTGGCGGCGATCGGTATTATCCTAGTGATCTGGGGACAGCATTACCTCGTGGCCGGAATGGGTGTCTTACTATGGGGGCTTGGAGCTTCACTTGGTTTCCCTGTGGGATTATCTGCAGCTGGAGATAACCCTCGGGGGGCAGCCGCCCGGGTTGGAGCCGTCGCAACGATCGGTTACATTGCCTTTTTAGTAGGTCCCCCAGGATTAGGCTTTTTAGGCGAGCATGTTGGGCTGCTACGTGCATTAATTGTAGTGCTTATTGGCGTTAGTGTCGCTGGCTTAATATCGGGTGCTGCCAAGCCTATCAGGATGAAAACGGAAAAATCAAAGTTTCTTCGCTGACCTTGACCACCGTTTCACCTTCAAATACCGTAATAAACTCCTCTGTACCTTCACGGTGGGGCGCTGAACTCAGCTCCTCGCCTATTTTAATTTCAACTGTATATACCTCAACATTTCTGCTTCCTTCATAAGGGAAAAAAGGATACAGCCGATAGCAGTTAGTTTGCTAGGCGGTTTTTGGTGTTATGTTCCAGCTGCACGATAAATCGCATTTGAGGGATTTAAATCTGCGTTTTATCCAAAAGCTATGTATAGAATATTAAAAAAATTGTATACTATTCAGACTATAATTCCATGTTTGAGAGGTATGGCATTTATGTATAGAGTGGCTATCTGCGATGATGAGTACAAGCAAAGAGAGCTTGTTAAAAATATGCTGATCGCTTTATCAATCAAAACAAATATAGACTTTAAAGTGGAGCTATTCGACTCGGGAGAGCAACTGGTATCTCATTATCTAAACCATGAATCGCCATTCCATATTTTAATATTGGATATTGAAATGAACGGCATGAACGGAATTCAAACAGCCCAAAAAATAAGGAGTTTGCGTCACCTTGATGAACAGATTATTTTTTTAACGAGCTATCCTGAGTATATGCTGGAAAGCTTTGACGTGGTCACCTTTCAGTATTT
The DNA here is from genome assembly GCF_000236805.1 of Paenibacillus peoriae KCTC 3763. Lineage (GTDB taxonomy): Bacteria > Bacillota > Bacilli > Paenibacillales > Paenibacillaceae > Paenibacillus > Paenibacillus peoriae. Next base: position 59,812 of record NZ_AGFX01000037.1, read on the forward strand.
AATAAAACCGATTGCTTCCCATATCTTTGAGGAAAAAATGATAAAACTGTGTCAGTACTTTCAATCTCTCGATAAAAAATTCGTTATCATCAAGTCAGCTTATGAAGAGGTGCTTTTAAAATATGATGATCTCATTAGTATTGAAGTGGCCAAAAGCTTAACCATAAAAAACAAACTGCATTTTGTAACCCCTACACAAACCTATGATAGCAAAGGGATTCTTTCTGATTATGCTTCCGCGTTAAAGGAGTATAATTTTTTGCAAATTCATCGTTCGATAATTATAAACTTAATTCATGTCCAAAAATTTGCTGGCGGTGATGTTTTGATGTCAAATGGTGTGAAGCTGCCTATTGGGCGCTCTAAAATAAAAGAAGTTAAAGATCTGTATACCAAATTTATGATCATGAAGATGCATTAATATGATGGAATATAACTACCTGTTTCTTAATCTATGTGTCGTACTGGTGATGTGCTTCCAGGTGAATTTTTACTTTAACTCCGTTTTTGATAAGTCCAATCGAAAGCCAAATAGATTCATGTATTTCATTATTTTTGGATTACTGGACACCTTATATTTAAGTGTTTATCTGTCTCCTACGCTATCCTCGATTTTGGCATTACTTGTCATATTTAGTTTAGCGCAATCCTATACCGTGGAAATCAAGATAAAGATCATTTTTTCCATACTTTATGCTGTGCTGATAACCATCATTAATTTTTTATCCCTGTATATTTTATATGCTGTAGACTCCGTTAAGATTAGCAACTTTAGTTATTTGAGCGGACAAGATCACTTGATATTTTCCAAGGTTATGCTGCTCAGTTGTATTATCATGTTTGCCGTCATTCAGATTATACGATTATTTGCCAAACGCAGAACCTTCCCTTTGCATGCTCGTTACTACATTTTATTTTTAATTGTTCCCATCATAAGTATATACCAGGTCAATGTTTTATCTGTTTATAGTGAAAAGAATATGTATTATTTTGGTTCTATTATTAGCTTTATTTTCTTAAATGTTTTTATCATATACATCTTCGATAGTATCATTGAAAAATTCCAGTTAATGCATGAAAATGCTCAATTACAACATCAGATGGACTACCAAGATGCTAACTACGAAAAAACGGTTCACAGCTTTAAAAATATGAAAAGAATCATTCACGACACACACCAACAGTTTTTGTATATTGACGAATGTATCCAGAGAAATGAATTGGCTGAGGCAAGTGAACATATTAAGGTCACATTAAATAAAATCGAAGGAGCCTATCAAAGGGTTAATACCGGTAATCTGGTTATAGATGCTCTTGTCACAAATAGTCTTAATATTGCTCAGGCCAATGGCATCAAGGTGGATACGCAGCTTAACTTGTATTCACAGAAAGTAAATATTGAACGTTATGACTTGTGTGTCGCTCTGGGTAATATGCTGGATAATGCCATAGAAGCATCTAAAAAGGTCAAGATTGCGGATGACAGGTACATTCTTATTAAAATACATTCCAATGAATCTGCGCTTTTCATTCACATCCTGAATCATATGGAGAATGAAGTTGCCCAGTTGCATAGTCAAAAATCAAACCCGGATATTCATGGCATTGGCTTAACCAATATATCCAGAATATGTGACAAATACGGTGGAAACATGACCATTGAAACGAAAAATAAAATATTTAATAATATGGCTTTATTGCCATTTTATAAGGACAATCCTTAGATAGTATGTTGTTTAGGGATTGTTTTTTTCGTTTCAGGGTGACTTTTCTATATCGAATCCTCGTTCATTGTATGATCAGTCCAGTCATAAAATCTGGGAAGCCATAAGAGGAGGAAATATGGAATGAAGAAAATAATAGCTGTGTTCATTTCGGCTATGCTTTTTGTACTGCCGATAACGAATGCTTTTGCTCAAGGCAATCCTGAACTCATCAAGGAAAAGGCTCGCAATCTGGCCTCGGAGATGGTATCCAAATACGGTGCTAGCGGTGTGCAGTATGCCATTATGGACCATGGAAACATCGTATTAACGGATAGCGTGGGTGTAAAGAATAAAGCAACCAACGAGCCGATCACCAAAGATACCATGTTCGGTATAGGCTCTATCAGCAAAATGTACGTGTCTGCTGCAACGATGATGCTGGTGGATGCCCATAAAGTCGATATTGATCAGCCGCTAACAACATACATTAAGGACTTTACAATGGCCGATGAAAGGTACAAAAAAATTACACCGCGTATGCTGTTAAATCATTCGTCAGGCCTTTACGGTGCCCACTTAAAAAATAGTATGTTATTTAATGACAATGATACAAAAAATCATGATGAGCTATTGCTGAGATTACAATCAGAAACTTTAAAATCCAACCCCGGCGAATATTCTGTATATAGTAATGATGGTTTTCAATTGCTTGAAATATTGGTTGAACGGGTGAGTGGTCTAAGCTATACCGAATTTCTGGCAAAGCATATTAGTGTCCCTTTGGGTTTGAACTCTACGAAAACACCACTCGATCAGTTTGATAGACAAAAGCTGTCCAAAACTTATTTTCCTCCGCTTGAGGGAGCCTTACCCGTTGAAAATGCCAATGTGCTTGGAACAGGGGGCTTATACTCCACCGCAGAAGAGTTGACTATGTTTGCAGAAGTATTAACAGGGAACAGAACCGATATTTTATCTGCACAATCAGCGAAGTCGATGCAAAGTCATGAATATCGAAAAGGAATATGGGTGTCTGAAGAGACAAACAGCTTCAATTATGGACTTGGCTGGGATGCGGTTCAGTTGGCACCGTTTAGTGATTACGGAATAACTGCGTTATCCAAGGGTGGGGATACTGTTTTGTATCACTCTACTTTGATCACCATACCTGAGCATCATATCTCTATGGCTGTGCTTTCATCTGGAGGGTCCTCCATCCTGGATAGTATTTTTGCTTCTAACGTTTTATTGGAGCTTTTAAAAGATAAGGGCATCATAAAAGACATCATACCGGATAAAACATTTGAGCTGCCTGTAAAAGTGGAAATGCCATCTGATTTACTTTCTTATTCGGGAATATACGGTTCTATGGGTACAACCATCAATGTAGAGATTAAAAACGGCGAGTTTGATTTACCTGCTCTGGAGGGATTCGTCCCGGCGCAAAAATATGTGTATACAGGCGATGGACAATTCAAAAGCAGTGATGGCAGTGTAACCGTAAGCTTTGACAAACAAAAAAACGGGAAAACGTATATTAAGGCTAACATATATTTAAACTTTCCGGGATTAGGCCAAATGGTTATGGTAACTTATGAATATCAAAAACTTGATGCCAATCCTCTAAATACTACGGTTAAAAAGGCATGGGAACAAAGAAACGGGAAGAATTATTATGCCCTGGATGAAAAGATATCTTCTATTTTTTATCTGGCCCCATCGTTTATAACGAAAAAAATATCCGTTGATCATGATGGATATGCAAGTGGTACTAAAATTGTGAATGAGAATAAAGCAGTAAATGCCGTTGAGATTCCTGTCATGAATGGAAGAGATGCATTTGATCTGAATTTTTATACGAAGGACGGTTCAGAGCATTTAACTATAGATGGACAGTCCTATATCAGTGAAGATGCTGTTAAGCCTATCCTGGGAGGAAAATCAGTGTACACCATACCATCGAATGGCCAAGCCACATGGTTTAAAATAGATAAAAACTCAGCCAATAAAACGATGACCGTTGATTTTCCAGCAAGCGGAGGGTTGGCTGTCTATGATGAAAACGGAGTGGTTGTGGATTTTTCAACTGCCAGCCATAACAATTCGGTTGTACTGCCCCAAGGCGGCTTGATCGTTTTGGGTGGCAATGCAGGGGATGTATTTAAAATCAATTTGAATTAAGCGTGTAGCCGCTTCTGAAAAAATTCAGGAGCGGCTATTTTATAATCGTTATAATTCGCCAGCCATCTTCAAGGCTTGATCAAGTACGGCCGGACCATTGCCTCTTCCGTAAGCCATCGTGTCAATGACATCTACAGGAATACCGTAGGGAGCTGCGATTTCAGTAACTGCATTTTTACGCATCCGCACTTGAGGACCTAGTAAAATAGCAATCACAGCATCATTGATGCTCGCTAATTCTTCCCTTATGGTGCTTTCGGGGATGGCTTCGATGTTAATCTCCAAGGATCTCGCCTCTGCTTCTTTTTTCATCTTGGATACCAGAATGGATGTGGACATGCCAGCAGAACAAGCAAGAATAATTTTTTTCATCATTCAACGCCTCCATAAATCTATTTTTTAGTCCAGGATTTTGAAAAATCCTCAGTCATTAAAATCGGCTCGTAATCGATCACTTATACTCTTCGTCCAGATTCACAACAAATGAACGTTCCTCGATCGTCGTCTGGTACCAGTAACCGGATTTTTTCAGATGCCTGCTTCTGTCATTTTCCAGGTTAATTTCTACTAATCCATAGCGGTTTTTAAAAGCATTCATGGGAGAAACGTTATCTGTAAAGGCCCATAGCATATAGCCTAAGCAGTTGGAACCTGCCTCCACAGCTTTTAACGCATGGTATAAATGCTCGGAAATAAAATCAATGCGGTAATCATCCTGAATCATTTGCTCCTCATTCTTGAAGGTGGCTTCATTCTCGATCCCCATTCCATTTTCGGCAACAAACCACTCGATATTGTCATATTCGTTCTTGATACGCATTCCCATATCATAAATGATTTTAGGATTAATTTCCCAGCCTCGTGACTTGTTCATTTTCTTGCCTGGAAGATCAAAATGCTCATAGTAGTATGCCGGGTGAAAGGGGGTGCTTTCATTCCATGCTCTACTTGGTGCTTTTACCCGATGCGGATAATAGAGATTGATACCAACATAGTCAACGGTATTTTCTTTTATTACATTTAGCTCTTCCGGAGTCGACTCAAAGGTAATGTCATGCTTATCCATTAAGTCGAACAGCTCTTGCGGATACTCCCCTTTGAGAAGAGGGTCCATAAATACTCGATTGTAAAATAAATCATACACATGCGCGGCATACTGATCATGAGGTGCACTCGACCGGGCATAGGTGACCTCAGGGTTGAGAATAACACCTATTTTGGCCCCGTTTCTATGATAGCCTTTTGCTTTGAAGAGCTGCACACACTTGGCTGTAGCCAGTGCTTTGTTATAGTTCCACTGCATCCATTTCCGGGTATTCTGTTCATAGGGATAGCGTATGGCATCCAGATATACACGAGTTTGGACAACAATCGGCTCGTTGAACGTAAACCAGTGCTTTACCCGGTCACCGTATCGCTCAAATACTTTTTCTGCGTATTTTATAAACAGCTCAACGACATGCTTGGACGACCAGCCATCGTATTTATCCAGCAGATAAGCAGGCAACTCGTAGTGTTCCAAGCAAATCATCGGCTCGACGCCGCTGGCAATCAACTCGTCAATGACGCGGCCGATATAATCGGCATAGTTTTCATCCACTACAACCTTCTCGTAATCTGTCAAAAAACGGGACCAGTTAATGGAGGTGCGATAGTGTGTCAGGCCAATCTTCTTCATAAGTGCCACATCCTCGGCATAACGATTATAGAAATCGGTGGCCCCGGCAGGCCCGTATCCATGATGCCAGACGTAGCGATCATTTTTGTACCATATGTCCAGATAGGAGTCCTGACCTTCCTTCTTACCACTCCAGCCCTCTGTTTGCCAGGCGGAAGCAGCAGCTCCTATTATGAAATTCGTTGGAATGTGAACCTTATGTCTAGCCATGAATAGCTCCTCCTTATTGTTGACATATTTATTATCCAGCAGTACGCTTGTTGGCAATTTTGACGAATGGCAGATAAATAATAATCGCTACCACAATACATATGATCTGAGTAACGACAGCTCCAATGCTTCCACCTGTAGACAGATAGGCATTAATAATAGGTGGAGTCGTCCATGGCACCATAATAACCGCTTTACCTGCAAATCCCAGCAGTGTTGAAAAGTAACCGATGGTTCCAGTGATCAGCGGGGTAACAATGAACGGAATAGCCATTAAAGGATTTAGCATAATCGGAAGTCCGAAAATGACAGGCTCATTAATATTAAACAGTCCAGGGCCAAATGAAAGCTTGGTAATTTCCTTCATATCCTCACGCTTCGAGGCGATCAAAATGGCGATCAGCAGGGCTAGTGTAATTCCTGAACCACCTATGCTCATGTATACATCCCAGAAAGGCATGGTAATAATGTTGGGAATCGGCAGCCCTTGCCCATAAGCAGTCATGTTGACTGTGATGGCTCCAAGCAGCAGTGGTTCACGAATAGGTTTGACCATCTGGTTACCGTGAATGCCGATGACCCAGAACACCTGCGCAACCAGCATCAGCACCAGTATACCAGGCAATCCTTGTACTACGGTCTCCAGTGGTTTTTGCACGACATTGTAGACAGCATCGTACAAATAGAGGCCTGTGAATTTATGAAACAGGATTCCAAATGTTGAGAAGATCGTTACGGTAATAATGGTTGGAATAAGAGCCGAGAAAGAGACAGCCACATTACTGGGAACGCTTTCAGGCATTTTAATTTTGAGTCGGTCGGACTTGCCTAGCTTGCTATACAGCTCAATGGATAGAATGGATACAAAAATACCCAAAAACAAACTTTTGGTATCTGTGAACTGACGGGCAAGAACGTCTGTTACTTTTTGCATCTCCCCGTTGACCATCATTTCAATCGTTGTTGGTGTCACAGATACAAAACAAATGACAGCGAGTAACCCTGGAAAGAGATTTTTCTCTCCATTAATTTTCCCTAGCTCCAAACCAATCATGAAAATGGCTAGTATCGTAAGGATATTTAGGCTGGCATAGTTTATACCTGAAAAAATAGGCTTATATTCTGCCAGGAACGAGAAGGGCTTAAAATGCGCGAGTCCGTTAACTGGGTCCATGACCATATTAGAAATCAATACAGCAAAGGCACCTACAATAATGACAGGCATTAATGTAATAAAGGCGGTTTTGATGGCAACGATATATTTAAAATTGTTGATCGCATTGGCTGCAGCTGTGAGGCCGTTGACCAACTTTTCTTTGAAAGCCATGGGATAGCCCCTCCTTTATGATTTTGAGCCTAGATGTGCAATACGTTCATACAGGTCTACAAATTCTGAAGCCATATCCCGAATGGAAATAGCATTCATTAGATGATCCTGTGCATGTACGATCATGACTGACATTTCTGTTTTTTCGCCTGATGCTTCTTTACGGATGAATTGGGTTTGAATTTTATGTGCGGTCACCAACTCGTTGCTGGATACAGTTAATTCCTCTCGTGCTTCCTCAAACTTTCCTGCCTTGGCAAGCCCAATCGCTTCCATTGCTGAACTACGTGCATTTCCTGCATATAAAATAATTTGAAATACAAACTCCGTGTCGTCTATTTTTTCTGCGTTTACATCCGAATTTTTAGTCTCATCGCTATTCACGTTATTCAATCCCCTTTTATTTATTTGTGCTGATGTAGGTTTATTATAAACTGGAACCGCTTTCAATAAGGCGTATGTTTTTTCCTCTTCTTAACGGAAATTATCCATGCTCCTTGGGCTTCACCTTTGGCCGCAAAAGAGAAAGGACCTTTGCTATTAGGCTCAGGTCCTTGTTTGCTTCTATATTCAGGATTTTTGCAAAATTCTCTATTCATTATGATGGTATAGCGTCTGCACAAATTCCGTGTATGTTTTGCAGCGGATCAGCCGCTGAACGAGATTTTCATTATTGAGAAAACCTAGCATAATATTGTACATGTTTTGCAGGTCTTCGGTTTTGCGCCGTTGTATACAAAGCATACAAACAAATTGAACGGGCTTACCGTCCCAATCAATTGCCTTTTGTAAAGTACAGATAGCCCAAAAGGTTGAATGGGCCAACGGCTCCATTGGATGCGGGATCGCGACCAGATTCCCAAATGCAGTAGGAGATACCGCTTCCCGTTCGATTACAGATTCTAACAGCGGACCATTCACAAGATCGGCTGCTTGTATTTTTTGAGATAAAAATTCAAGCACTTTGAGCTTGCTATCGAACTTTTGCTGAAGAAAAACCATCTTTTTGCGCACATATTGCACCGCCGGAAGTTTTGCCTCTGAAAGAGTACTTTCTAGCTTATGGATATCGGACCCATCCAAAAATGTGTTTACATGAATCAGAGGGACAGAAAGAGGCTCGGAAAGCGGGATGGTACTGATGACAAAATCGATTGTATCCAGCGACATTTGTTTAAGTTTATACAGCCCTGTTATTCCTACAATCTCCAGTCTTGATCCGAATATGGATTGAAGTTTGTAATACAGCAGCTTTGCGCTGCCGAGTCCAGACGCGCATACGATTATTGTTCTCTTGGGTTTCCCCTCCATTTTCTTTCTTTCCAATGCCCCTCCAATATGGATAGCCATATAACCAATTTCGTTCTCCTCTATCTGAATACCGAGCCGCAGCTTGATGATTTCAGCTGCAATGATGCCCGCTTCAAAGGCAAGCGGGTAATGGGCTTTGATTTTATCCAGCATGGGATTACGCGAATTCATTCCGTATTTATGACGGTTGATGAGCGGCTTCAGGTGAAGACACAAGCCAACCAGCAATTCCTTATCACTGCGGATGTCCATTTTCAGCTGCTGTTCGATTTGATCGAGTATTTCTACAGTCAAGTCGTATATATCCTGATCAATGATCGTTTTAATGTCCTCTTCATTCATATGGGCGGTGACAATGGTTCTTACACCTAGCAGGTGTACAGCAATGTAGGCAATTTCAGCAACCGGAAAAGAGTGTCCCATTTGTTGTTCCAGATCGTGTACGATTTCAGATGCCACATTAAATTCTTTCTGTGCTTCGATTTTTTTTAGCTCTGAAGGGTAATACGAAACGTAATTCCCATCTCGTATGCGCTTACATGCAATTGCAATATGAATCATAAGATTGTTCAGGGCAATGTCGGATAGTTCGATTTGATTGAGTTCAATGCGTTCCAGAATGATTTCCCGAATTAACTCCATATCCTCATCAGGAATCATAGGGAGCGTAGAAATCCTCCGATCACCTATTTCATCTCGCTTTCCGAATAAATAATCGGATATACAATAACGGAGCTTTGCTTCACTGCCTTTAATTTTAATGCCGTTATGCGGGCGATTCTCCAGTGATAATCCATAAGCCGCAAGAATTTTACGCATATCCTTGAGATCACTTTGTAACGTATAACGGCTGACGTATAATGTTTCAGCTAAATCGTCAAGCTTAACATATGCCTTCGTAAGCAGCAGCTTTCGGATGATATAATTAATTCTTGCTTCTGGAGAACTTGATGTCTGCTCAGGTACAATGATCTCTTGTTCTTTTAATTTTTTTAGCAGATGATTAAATCTCTGCTCATCCCAAATCTCCAGCTTGTAGCCTGCCCCTTTGAGCGACTTGATGGTTGCTCCATGCTCGGACAACAATGCAGCCAGTTCCTTCAGATCCGTTCGGATGGTTCGTGTCGATACATTCAACTCATTTGCCAGATGTTCTCCCTTAATAATCTGCTGAGCAGCCAAGATATGAAGAATATCGAAAATACGCAAGCTGCGACTCCTTTCGTATTGGTGATGATTAGAAGTATACATTATTCTAAAGTACTATGCTAAGCATCCAATCAATGACTGAAAAATGATATTTATTCAGAAGATGAACCTAAATCCGTAATCGATAACTTAATATCGAAGGTTACAGGTATTTGACTGAATTTATAATCCCAATTATCCTTTACTTTTTTCCACGCTTGAGGTTTTTCAATATATAAGTGTTCGCCAAAACCGGCAACATCGACTTTGTATTCTGATTGTAATTTGTGCATAAGCGACTTAATTCTTTTAGTCAATTCTTTTTCAAATTCTTTCTCCGACTGTTTCATGTCCTGTGTTTTAGTGGGGTCCAATTTCTCATCCCAGTTTTCGATGAAGCGTCCATCGGATTCAATTTTTACATGAAACGAGATATCGCTTCCGTTGGTCACCTTGGTTGTTATTTTGCTTTTCACCGATTTGATCTCATAGGTTATAGGTTGATTCCGCTCATCATACGTTTTGATGGCTCCCCCCTCAACATCTCCTTTAATCCAGGCAATACTCTCTATGTCCTGTTGTCCCAGATTTCCGATCCAGTGACCGGTGTCCCCCTTAATAATGCCAGCACCCGAAAATTCAAAGTCTCCATCGGCATCAATAATGTTTTGCAGGACATAACTTTTTTTAGAATACATCAGCCCATCCAATTCGGACAAATTGACTCCTCTCATCACCTTGCTGGTTCTAAAATGGTTGCGAAGCATGTACAGCATATGAATGGACGGGATCTCGCCCTTGTATTTTGTAACTAATGTGTCGGCTGCTCGCCCCTTACTTAAGAAAACCATACAGCTCGGACGAATATCGTTATCTCGAAGCACAAAATCCATTAATTGCTGCATTGTCTGCTGTTTTGCCAGTTCGGTAGAAACCACCATCACCTTTAGGTGGTGGCCAATGATCGGGCGATCCAAACGAATGGAAAATTGCCGGAATATTTCAAGCAAAGAATCGCCGGTGGCGGCAATATTTATATAGTTCGGCCCTTGTCCACCGCCTTGTTTGGCTGTAGTGCCGAAAGATTTTTTAGGGACAATTTGTACACTGGCAGTCATTTTATTTTTCTTGAAATATCGGCTGCCTTCCTTCTCCAGGGCTTGTTCTAATGGAGTGAGCTCCCCTTTATCCAGAGCCACCCCTGTATATATGCTTAACTCCTCCACTTCTTTGCTGCTCCAGCACCCGGTTTGAGTCACCAAAAGAACGAAGGCCAGCAGCAAAGGTAGAATATGTCGTCTACACATTTTGCTTCAATCCCTTCTTCCTGATCATAAAAACGATGGAAAGGAGTACCGGAACCAGAAAAAATAAAATGATTCCCATGTATCCAATCGCGTCGCCCAGACTAAACACCTCAGTCATACGTATAGGAGTCATCGTAGAGATAAAGATAACCGGGATCAAGCCAAATACAGCATAACGATATTTAAGACCAAACACCTGTGAGATGCCTAAAGAGGCATTGAAGAAAAAACTGCAGAAGTTACAAAACATTTGCATCATCCAGATCACCAGCAGCGGAAACTCCAGACGTTCAAAAAGAAAGCCAGGAAGTTCAAAAGTGCGCATTAAGTTAATCGTGGGCCAGGTGCTTGTAACGGTAGAGTCCACAGATAACCCGCCGACTACCATAACTACGGTCAAAAAGTACAGTATCCAAGGAATACTGATCCCTACGACCATGGCCTTGACGGCTTTTTCAGGATGCTGCAAGAAAGCGACCAGTGTCATGATTACTTCACATCCAGTGAAAACAAGGACAGTCGATTTTAGCCCCTTGATTACAGGAAGAATCCCGTTACTCAATACGGGACGAAGATGGTCAATTTCAAAAATTCTCAGGCTAAGGACAAAACAGAGAAGCAGAAAGAAAAGACTGATCGGAAGTACAATCTGGTATAGCCGCGCAATAGGATTAATACCTCCAAAAACCAGATAACATCCCACCCAGATGAAGGGAATGACAATCGCCCAGATCGGTGTCCCTTCGAGCAGATAAAACAACGTCACTTCTGCTAATACACGAATCTCAAAGCCAGCGATGATTAGGAAGTATATAATTAATAACATACTTAAAAATCCTCCTGGAATCGTTCCGACGATTCTCCTGGAGTATTGATATACGGTATTTTCGGGAAACTGAAGACTTAATTTGACCATCACCAAGATCACTAATATGACAATACATCCGCCGATCAGGACAGAAAGCCACCCATCAGGAGTCTGTACTGTTTTAGTTACACCTCTTGGCAGTGTCAAAATCCCTGCCCCGAGCACCGTATTGGTCAGGAAAACGGCGGCCTGCTTGGCTGTGATCTTATCATCGGAGCGTGTAAACACTATAATTCCTCCATCCTCTGGGCACTATGATTTGCGCTTGCTTTGCCGAGTTTTCATCATAATAGGTCTTCGTTTCATCAGAGATATAGGAGCCCGAATGTACACATCCTTCCAATCGCTTGCACGCATGGGGGAGAAAGGAGTCACATACGGTACGCCAAAGCTTTTCAATTTCGTCATATGAATACAAATTAACAGGAAGAACAAAATGGTGCCGAACATGCCCAGAACTGCTGCAAAGAGCATGCCGACGAAACGCAAAAGGCGCAAGCTGATGCCCGCACTGTATGACGGTATCGAAAACGAAGAAATAGCAGTAACGGACACCACAATGACCAGGAATGGGCTGACAATGCCCGCATTTACAGCGGCGTCGCCAATGACCAAGCCTCCGACAATGCCCATCGCAGGACCAATAGGCTTGGGTAATCGGATACCAGCTTCCCGCAGGATTTCGATCGAAATTTCCAGAATCATGACTTCTATGACGGATGGAAAAGGGACGCCCTGACGGGTTTGAATAATGCTAATAACCAGCTTGGTCGGAATCAAGCCGGGATGAAACGATATAAAAGAGATATACAAAGCAGGGCCCAACAGTGCTATGAAAGCTCCGAAAAATCGCAGCAACCGTAAAAGTGACCCCGGAATCCAGCGCTCATAATAGTCTTCGGGAGATTGAAGCAGCATACTGAATGTCACCGGGACAATAAGTGCAAAGGGAGTCCCGTCCAGCAGAATGGCTATTTTTCCTTCCAGCAATGCATTAATGACACGGTCGGGTCGCTCTGTGTTGTGAACCTGCTGAAAAGGACTTAAATAATCGTCTTCAATAAGTTGTTCCACATAACCGGATTCAGCCAAAAAATCCATGTCTATTTTTGAAATTCTGTGGTTCACTTCTTCAAGGAGATCTGGGTTCACAATATCCTTAATGTACGCGATCACCAGGTCTTTTCTGATTCTGCTTCCAACCTGGAATTTCTTTATTTCCAGATTTTTATTTAAGCCTTGGCGTCGCAGCATTGAAGTATTTTCACTTAAGACCTCCGTAAAACCAATTCTGGGACCACGAAGTAATGCTTCAGAGGTCGGTTCATTCACGGATCGAATAGAGCCGTTAGGGGACCCGACCAGCAGTGCTTCCTGCATTCCTTCGATTACTAACGCGGTATAACCTAAAAGGATAGACTCGTACAGCTTCTCCATATCGGCAACTTCGCTAATTTGCGTAAGTGGCATCAAGCTTTCCTTGATCAAAGACCCACTTATACTGTCCGACTGTTCATGCTCGCCCTCAAACATCAAGACTTGTAATACCTGCTTGTTCATAAGCTCTTCGTCCTGCATACCCTCTATGAAAATTAGCATGGACCGTGCATGGAATTTTTTCGCCATAAACTCACGAAAATGCACATCACTATTCTCGCCTATAGCTGCTTGGATCGATTTCAAGTCGGCATCATAATCCCCTGTAATTTTGGAGTCTGGTTCCTGCTGCTGATCAGCGTGGGTTTTGTGATCTTTATTGGCAGATGAACGGTCAGGAGGATGCTTGGAAATTGCGCTCTTATTGCCCACAAGTGAATAAATTGAAGTGCTTATATAATAAATCCCTAATGGAAAAATTAACGCGAGGCCGGCCTGAAATAATGTAACCCAGCTTGGAATATAAGGTACTACTTTGGACCACATGATGATGCCCCCCAAACCATTCAATTCATTTCCCCGTAGAGTAAACAGGTTGTCCATAAAGTATTCCTTGTAAAGGAATTATTTACTCATGAAACGGACTGATGACTTGCCATCTTCACATATTTTGCTCAAACCTCGTTCTATGCTATTGCGTAAGTTGACATCAATATTAAGACTATGTTAATCTCCAAATAGGAAAACGATTACTCAATATGACTATTTGAGGGAAATAATATGAAAAAAAATCATGTGTCAATAAAGGATATTGCCAGATTGAGCGGGGTCTCTGTAGCAACGGTTTCCCGTGTGATTAACGAGAATGGTCGCTTCTCTGAGGAAACACGACAGAAGGTTAATGAAGTCATCCAAAAGTACCAATATGAGACCAATAGCATCGCCAAAAGTTTGCGGATGAGTAAATCGCAGACGATAGGCGTTTTGGTGCCGGATATTAATAATGAATTTTTTTCAGTCATTGTACAAAAAACAGAGAGTTTCTTTTTCAAACAGGGATATTCTACCATTATATGCAACACTGCCAAAGATGCGGAGAAGGAACGAGAATATCTGAAAACTCTGGATGGGAAAATGGTAGATGGTCTGATCTGTATTTCGGGACAGGAGGAACTTTCTGCCGAATTGCTTAAGCGCCCCATTCCCATTGTATGTATTGACCGTCGGCCGAAGATTAATACGAATGTAGCTTTTATCGAGTCCAATCATTATGAGGGTGGATTTCTGGCGACAGAGGAGCTGATTAACAAAGGCTGCAAGGAAATTTTACTGTTGACCAAGCAAAACAATCTATCCTCTGTTAATGAGCGTCTGCACGGGTATAAAGATGCTCTGCAAAAGCATGGACTATATCCATCTGACGACCGCTTGGTTGCAGTTCGTAATGATGGGCCTACTCTGGAAACCGCACAGGCTGCTATTGAGCGCGTCTTTGAAAAAAAACTCCGGTTTGACGGCATTTTTGCTACGAATGACTGGTTAGCTTTGGGCGCATTGCTGGCGTTACAGAAATATGGAGTACAGGTTCCCGGTGAAGTCAAAATAGTAGGTTTTGATAATGATACAATTTCCCAATACTGCAATCCACCGTTGACTACAATTGAACAAGATAAAGAAACACTTGCAGATAAAGCCTGCAATATGCTGCTCCGTATGCTGAATGGAGAAAAGATGGAACGGGAGCAGCATTATTCTGTCCCCGTACGGTTGATACAACGTAGTACCACCTAGTTTTATGTTGGTTTATGAAACCTTCTTGGATTAGCTACGGGAGAGGAGCTATATACTTTCCCGTACAATTTCCAACAAAAAATGTTTTGACAACAGTATCAGAAAATGATAACTTTAATTATGTTAAATGTAATCGTTTACCCAAACGAATACCAAAATCAAATATGATGTTGCAAGGAAGCAGCAAGTGATGGAATTCAAGCCATGAACTGTTCTTCTTGTCTTTAGTGGGTAAACGTTATCCCACCTGATTTTATTCATAACCAAAGGGCATAAGAAACAATCTGATACATGTAAAATTTATTATGCCGTTTGAGTAATCGTTTACTCCATTTCTTAAAAAGGGTGATTATTAATGAGTATGCTATTATGTCCTTCCATGATGTGCGCTAATTTCAGATCATTGGAACACGAAGTAAATGCACTGGAAGAAGCCAATGTGGATATTTATCATATCGATATTATGGATGGTAAATTTGTCCCCAACTTTGGAATGGGACTTCAGGATTTGGAGTACATCCGCAAACAAACTCAAAAAACAGTGGATGTGCATCTGATGATCGATAATCCTTCCGCCTATATTGATTTGTTTGCTGATAAGGGTGCAGACATCATTTACTTCCATCCAGAGACCGATATGCACCCGACGCGCACAATCGACCGAATTGTTGGCAGGGGGATAAAGGCAGGGATTGCTCTTAATCCGGGAACAGCCATTGCTTCGGTTGAACCTTTGCTTGGGATGGTCGATTATGTGTTGGTCATGACTGTAAATCCCGGTTTTGCAGGTCAAACATATTTAACCTTTGTGAACGACAAGATTAAAGCACTACAAGCATACAAGCATGAAAAAGGACTGGATTTTACAATCGTGGTAGACGGTGCGATCTCCGAAGAGAAGATCAACGAATTGGCACACTACGGCGTTGAAGGATTCGTTTTGGGAACTTCCACTTTGTTCGGCAAAGATGAGTCTTACAAAACCATCGTTAACAGATTGAAAAATATTTAAATTGGGGAGGAATAGAGCATGAGAATTGCCATTGGAAGCGACCATGTGGCTGTAGAGCTTAAAGCGATTATTTCAGCTTATGTTAATGAACTGGGTCATGAGGTGATTGACTACGGACCGCAAAGTTCGGAAAGAACCGACTATCCGAAGTATGGGAAACTTGTTGCCGAGGCTGTAGTCGGAAAGCAGGCTGACGCAGGAATTCTGATTTGTGGCACAGGCGTAGGGATATCGATCTCGGCCAACAAAGTCAAGGGTATTCGGGCTGTGGTATGCAGTGAGCCTTATTCAGCACAGTTGTCCAAGCAGCACAACAATACGAATGTTCTTGCATTCGGTGCGCGTGTTGTTGGAAGCGAATTGGCGAAAATGATCGTGAAGGCATGGCTTGAGGCCGAGTTTGAGGGAGGACGTCATGGCGACCGCATCAAGATGATATCCGACATCGAGGAACAACATTTGTGCTGATAACCAGCCACTTATAAAACATTAATGAATATGGGGGAGATTACATTGGTCAAAAGATTAATCGCCAGCACCAAAAGCGATATTTTGAAATTTAGCGCAGCAGATCTAAAAGAATCTATCCTGGCTTCTGAAGGGCGCGTTATTATGGGACAACATCTTGTAATGATAAACACCGGTTTGGTTGATGGTGTCACCAATGCGGAAATCCAGGCTGCCTACGGTGCAGATATGGTTATGCTGAATGGCTTTGATATGATCAAGGAAGAATCCAATATCGGATTGCGTGAAATGAAGCACGGCAAGATGGCCGAGAAGCCGTATAGTCTCAAGCAAATCAAAGAATGGGCTGGAGTTCCGCTCGGCATTTATTTTGAATGTCCAAGCCCTGATGCTCAGGTAGCGGGAGAGCAGTACGTGGAGGCCAAGGAAGGAAGAATAGCTTCCAGAGAGAACTTCCTGCGTGCCTTGGAAATCGGCGCGGATTTTATCGTGCTGGGAGGCAACCCATCCGCGGGAACGACCTTTGCGCGAATTATTGAGGCTACCAAGCTGGCCAAAGAAACGTTGGGAGATCAAATTCTAATCTGCGCCGGAAAATGGGAGGACGGGACGATTGAGAAGGTATTGGGTGATCCGCTGAGCGAAAGACCTTCCAATGATATTATCAAGGATTTGATTGATTCGGGTGCTGATGTTATTACGTTGCCTGCACCTGGCTCCAGACATGGCATTACAGTGGAGCATGTCAGACAATGTGTAGAGTTTGTTCATTCGTATAAACCCGGAACTCTGGCTCTTTCTTTCCTGAACAGCTCGGTTGAAGGGGCGGATGTTCAAACGATTGCCTTAATCGCACTTATGATGAAGCAGACAGGTGCGGATATTCATGCCATTGGAGATGGTGGCTATGCCGGAACACCTCTTCCAGAGAACGTTTACCAGCTTGCACTATCCATTAAAGGACGCAGACATACGATCAAAAGAATGGTAGGCAGAAACCGGTAACGATTCACTGGTTAAATTTAAAGACTCTGTATTCTCTTGTACTTACGAGTACAGGTAGAGTCTTTAGATTTTTATCCAAGTGTAAGCGTTTACCACAATGGGTTATATGCCAAAAGAGAGCAAAGGAGCGAGCATCATGTCAAACGAACAACTGGCAAAAGATATATTGGCATCCGTCGGAGGAGAAGAGAATGTCTCCAGCTTGGCGCATTGCGCTACCCGGTTGCGATTTAAATTAAAAAACAGAGAGCTGGCCGATAAAAGCAAAACACAAAACATTGCCGGCGTTATTACGGTGGTCGAAAGTGGTGGACAATATCAAGTGGTCATCGGCAATACGGTAGGCGATGTGTATAAAGACATTACTAAGATTAGCAGCATTGGAGATGATGACAAATCGAATGCATCCGCTGCTCCTGAAAGCAACTGGTTCAACAAAACAGTAGACATTATTTCCGGTATCTTTACACCATTTTTGGGGGCACTGGCAGCTTCCGGGATTCTGAAAGGGCTTTTATTAATGCTGTCCTCGTTGGGGTGGCTCTCCAAAACAAGCGGCGTTTATTCGATCTGGTTCGCTGCCGCCGACAGTATCTTTTATTTCCTGCCCTTGGCTATCGCTGTAACCTCTTCGAGGAAATTTGGTGCTAATACTTTTGTCTCGCTTGCAGTCGCAGGGGCTCTGATATATCCGAATATCATTACTTTATATAACGATAAAGCGGATATTACTTTCTTCAATATTCCTGTTGTTCTTATGAGTTATACTTCCTCGGTTATTCCAGTGATTATCGCCGTTTGGTTATTATCGCTGCTGGAGAAATTTCTGAACAGAGTAATTCACGAAAGCGTGAGAAATTTTATAACACCACTTATCTGCCTTATGGTCATTGTTCCCTTGACTCTGATCGCGGTTGGACCAATTGGAATATATGCGAGCTTGGGAATGGCTAAGGGTTATACTTTCTTATATAATTTGAGTCCGATTGTCGCAGGAGTTATTTTGGGTGCTGGGTGGCAGTTGCTTGTAGTTATGGGTCTTCACTGGGCGTTTATTCCTATTATGTACAATAACATTGCGGTGTACGGTTATGATACCATGAAACCATTAATGGCGCCTTCCAACTTTGCACAAGCAGGTGCGGCACTGGGAGTATTTCTTAAAACCAAAAATCCAAAGGTCAAAGCGATTGCGGGTCCTGCGGCGATAACTGGGTTGTTTGGTATCACAGAGCCGATTATCTACGGGATTAGTATCCGTTATAAAAAACCGTTCGTATGGGCTATTATCGGGGGTTCTATCGCCGGGGCAATTACGGGTGCTTCAGGTTCCGTGGCCATTGCTCCAGGTATACCGGGCTTGGCATCCCTGCCGATTTTCTTCGGCACAGGCTTCGCGGGATTCGTCATTGCCATTACGGTAGCTTATGTATTCACAGCCATTACCACGTATTTGTTTGGATTTAATGATTCCATGGAGAAAGAAATGATTGCCGTCCATGAAGAGAAGAAAGAAGTTGAAACCCTAGCTCCTGCGTTGACGAACGAAAACATTTCCAGCCCGCTGATGGGGGTTGTCAAACCGTTATCCGAGGTATCCGATGAAGTATTCTCTACTGGGGCCATGGGTAAAGGTGTTGCCATTGTACCTGAGGACGGCAAGCTGCTCGCGCCATTCAACGGAACGATAGCTAATGCCTTCCGCACAGGCCATGCGATTGGACTCGTATCGGATGGGGGAACGGAGATTCTTGTTCACATCGGCATGGACACTGTTAAATTAAAGGGACAGCATTTTAAAACGCATATCGCAGAAGGTGACCGGGTTACCAAAGGTCAGTTGCTGGTTGAGTTCGATATGGAGGAAATTAAAGCATTGGGCTATGACCTGACGACACCGATTATTGTGACCAACACGGCTCAATATGCGGAAATTAAAGTGCTGGGCAGCAGCCGGGTGCAAACGGGAGATTCATTGTTGGAGGTCAAGCGCTAAGATATTGAAATGTTAAATCAAGTGCAATAATTTATAAAAATAAAGAGAAACCGCTTCTGGAGCACGTTAAAGGGTATTCCCTTTTCCAGAGGCGGTTTCTTTTGGGGTGAATCATCTCACGCCTCCTCAAGACTGAAGTAGGGTAATATTCTTCGCGCGCTCTCCGTTTTCCCTATGCGCTTACTTCCCTCGGTAAATCGTTTTGGCCTTGATGTTGCTCTGTCTCTCAGACAAGGTAAATGTATTTGCGGGAATCCTGATAAATTACCATTAATGGTAATTTATTTTAGATGTTTACCCTAATCCCTTGAATGAGAATAGGGAAAACCCTTAATTTTTATTATTTAAACCACATTGTGATTTGAATCACATATAACGTGCCCCACTATATTAGAATAAAAGCATAGACAGATATTCATAAGCACGCAGGAGATGTCGTCGAATGAATGGAGGAAACCGGTATATGATAAACAGTAAAAAGAAGCTTGTTGTGATAGGGAACGGGATGGCTGGTATCAATACGGTCGAACAAATTTTAAAATTAACGGATAAATATGAAATTACGGTCCTTGGAAGTGAGCCACATCCGAACTATAACAGGATTATGCTCTCTTATGTTTTGGAGGGTAGTAAGACCATTGAGGATATCATACTGAACGATTTGCAATGGTACGAGGATCAAGGTATTACTTTATATACTGGGAAAATGGTACGGAGCATCGACGGAGAAAGAAAGAGGATTCATACTGAGGACGGACTGGAAATTGATTACGATCTAGCTTTGATAGCCACGGGCTCCCAATCGTTTATTTTGCCTATTCCGGGAAAAGAATTACCGGGCGTCATTGGTTTCCGGGATATCGCTGATTGTACGGCAATGCTTGAGGCGGCGAAAACGTATAAAAAGGCAGCGGTCATTGGTGGAGGGCTGTTGGGACTGGAAGCAGCCAAAGGTCTGGTCAATCTTGGCATGGACGTAACGGTCGTTCATTTGATGGAAGATTTGATGGAGCGTCAGCTGGACCGGGAAGCCTCTGCGATGCTGAAAGCAGAACTGGAACGCCAGGGAATCAAATTTGCCATGCAAAAGCAAACTGCAGAGGTGTACGGCCAAGATCGGGTACAGGGACTGCGCTTCTCGGATGGAAGCGAGTTGGAAGCAGATTTGCTAGTTATGGCCGTCGGGATCAAGCCTAACATTCAGGTGGCTGTGCAAAGTGGTATAGAAACGAAGCGTGGAATTGTAGTCGATGATTTGATGAAGACTTCCATGCCGGATGTATATGCTGTAGGGGAGTGTGCTGAGCACCGCGGGATCTGTTACGGCCTGGTTGCCCCGCTGTTTGAACAGGGAAGTGTAATTGCCAAACATTTGGCAGGTGCGGCTACCGAAGGCTATGTGGGATCAGTGGTTTCCACCAAGCTCAAAATTTCAGGGGTGGATGTTTTCTCGGCTGGCGAATTCATAACTGCTCCTGAGCATACGGTGATTGTAGCAAAGGATGAGTGGAAGCGAACTTACAAAAAAGTACTGCTTCGTGATAATAAGATTGTTGGAACTGTGCTGTTCGGAGACGTGAGCGAATCTGCCAGTCTTCAGAAATATGTACGGCAGCAAACGTTGATGACGGATGAGATATATGGACAGCTCATGGGTACTGGATGCAGTAGAGACGGGGCTAAAACCTCATCCGCTGAAACGATGGCTGATGATGAAATTGTCTGCGGCTGTAACGGTGTGACCAAAAAGGCGATTGTTGATGCGATCAATGAAAATGGACTGACCACAGTCGACGAAATTAAAGCATGTACCGGAGCAACGCGGTCCTGCGGAGGGTGTAAGCCGGTCGTTGAACAAATTCTCCAGTATGTTCTGGGCGACAGCTTCAAATCGGCGGCCAAGCAAGGAATATGTGGCTGCACAACCTTGAGCCGGGATGAAATTGTTGCAGCGATCAAAACCAAGGGCCTTACAACGACACGTGAAGTAATGAATGTACTTGGCTGGCAAAATGATGAAGGATGCTCCAAATGTCGGCCAGCGCTGAATTATTACTTGGGTATGCTTAACCCGGAAACCCATGAGAATGAGGAAGATTCACGCTTTGTAAATGAGCGGCTGCACGCGAACATTCAAAAGGACGGAACATTCACAGTAGTCCCAAGAATGTACGGCGGTGTAACGACTCCAGAGGATTTGAAAAAAATAGCGGATGTTTCTCTTAAATACAACGTTAAAGTTGTTAAAGTGACAGGCGGCCAACGGCTGGACTTGATTGGTGTCCGTAAAGAAGATTTGCCTAAGGTGTGGGAAGAACTCGACATGCCGTCGGGATATGCCTATGCGAAATCGCTTCGTACAGTTAAAACCTGTGTCGGATCGCAATTCTGCCGCTTTGGCACACAGGACTCGATGGGAATGGGCGAGGTGCTGGAACGGAAATTTGAAAGACTGGATTTCCCGGCAAAATTCAAATTAGCGGTTAATGGATGTCCACGCAACTGCGCGGAATCATGTACGAAGGATATCGGAATTGTGGGTAATGATGGAGGCTGGGAGATTTTTATCGGCGGCAACGGCGGTATCAAAGCACGGCTGGCTGATTCGCTCTGCAAAGTGAAGACGGATGCTGAACTGATTGATATTGTGGCAGGCGTGATGCAGTTCTACCGTGAAACAGGCCAATATCTGGAACGTACCTCGGAATGGGTGGAACGTACTGGCCTTGAAGAAATTCGGAAGGCTGTCGTTGACGATCTGGATAATCGCAAAGCTTTAATAGAACGGATTGAGGTTGCATTGCAACAGGTTGAAGACCCATGGAAAAAGATTATCAATGATGAGAAGTCACGTGAAAATTTATTTGAGGTCGTTTCACCGTCTGTTGTGTGAATTTGTTCAAATCATGCCTGGAGAAGGGAGCAATCAAGCGAATGATCAAACATGCTGAGTGGCTTATTGTCGGTCACAGTACGGATTTCCCTGATAGAATTGGACGGACTGTCCGGTTGAATGAGAAGGAAGTCGCAGTATTCCGCACTTCGGAGAACAAGCTTTACGCTGTTGAAAATTCTTGCCCGCATCCTAAGGGTGGGCCGCTTACCGAAGCGATCGTATCGGGTCATTACATTTATGACCCGCTGCGTGATTGGAAGATTGATTTGGAGACGGGTATCGTTCAAGATCCAGATACCGGACAAGTCAAGACTTTCGCGATTCGGGAAGACGGAGAAGAAGTATTAATATCGCTTTAATAGAGATGACAAGAGCCTCGCAGGATTTGGACCTGCGGGGCTCTTGTCATCGTGGATCAGGTTATCGTAATACCTGCACTTGCATAACCGATAACGGTGTTAAGAACAGAGGCCCCTGCAGCTGTCGCGGAGAAGACGAGGAGCAGACGGGTTCCCGCTGTTACCGGTATAGCCAATCCGGTAGTGATGCCGCTGGAGAAATTACCCAGGGAGATCGTGTCTGTTAGTGGTGGAGCTAATGTGACGGCTGCTCCGGGAACAGGTGTGAAGGTGTTATTAGGTGTCGGGGAACTAAATAGCCGAGCAGTAATGCTTACGGATGATGCTTCGAGGGTCAAGGCAGCAGTTGTACTGAAATATCCGGCAATGGATGTAATTATGCCATCCCGTGGTACGGAAAAAGCGAAGTTAGTCAGTGGTCCTAGCAGTGTACCTGTTAGATCTATGGCTCCGCCTACAATGCTGATCCCTGTTGCTGAGCTTCCGAAACCGATTAAACTTGTGCTTCCTGCTAACCCGTCAGCAATGGTTGTCATAGTCGCTGGTCCACCTGAAGCGAATGGAATGATCGCTCCTGAGCCCAGGGCTCTTGTAGGTCCGGCGGGTCTGGCAATGCCATCGGCGCCCGTGACTCCTGTAGCGCCTGCCAGCCCGGGCAATCCATCCGCATCGGTAGCAACCGTGGCGCCGGTGATCCCAGCCCCGATTGGCCCAGCGGCTCCAACCGGACCAACAGGACCAACCGGACCCGTAGGTCCGACATGCCCCTGTGCTCCGGGAACCCCTGCTGGTCCCGGAGCACCCATGGGACCCGGAGGACCAGCAGGCCCTTGCGGGCCAGGACCTGCTGAATAGTATGCTTCGTATGTTTCACCTAATGCGTTGCTAATCGTCGTTCCTGTCGTTCTGATCGCACTAATCAGGCTGTCTTTAAAGACAGGACCAAGGGGTTCCTGTAGAACGATAGACAATAGGGCATCCAGTAGCTGTTGCAGTGTAGTTCCTACACTAATCGGTGAGAAAGGTGTGGCTTCCAGCGCCACGATAGCCAGCTCCAACGCAGCCAATAAGTCTGCCTTAACACCATTTCTAAGTCTTAAGCTTTTCGTCAGAATCAACAATCGCTTTAAAATTTGCTGCAATGAAGATACATTAGCCGCTGAGGGATTTTTGAATACAAGTGGGATGATTGCGGTCAATTCATTTATAAGCTTGAGAAGAGCTTCAATACCCCGATTAACTTTTGTTGGTTTATAGTTTTCATCCTTTTTTGAAGTGCCACTGAACCTGAACGACCTTTTATGTTTCATGCTCAAATAACTCCTCCTCACCATTCTTCCTACTGTAGAGGTGACAGGGGTTAATCGCCCCGCTTCACAGATATTATTAATATATTTGCTGAGGCAAAAAGGGTGAATAACCAGCAGAAACGAATGTTGGAGGAAAAAAAGCGCGGTCCCCGAAAATACCAGAGACCGCGCTGTATTTGTTTGTACTCCATCTAATTTAAGGGTCTTCAACAGTCTTATTTGAAAATACGTATCAGCATTTCAGCCAGCTCACCTCTGCTGATGGCTGCCTTCGGTCTGAGCGTCCCATCAGGATATCCGCTGATCCAACCGGAGTCTATAGCATTTTCGAATGCAGTGGAAGCCCAGGGGGCAATCTGCTGCGCATCCTTATAGGACTGCGGTGCAGCCTTGCCTGGAGCAGATACTTTATCCGCTACTGCATGTGACAGGATCACCAGCGCCTGTTCACGTGTAAGGCTCTCATCAGGGCCGAATGTCTGAACGGTTAGCCCTTGAATCCACCCCTGACGATGAGCGGTATCCACGGCTGCTGCAGCCCAGTGTCCTTCCATATCTGTAAAGTTGGTAGATACACTCTCATCTTTAGTAGTCCCCAAAGCTCTGATCAGTATGGACACAAATTCTGCACGACTTACCGCGCGCTCAGGGCGCATATTGCCGTCTTTATATCCTTGTATCCAGCCTTTGGCTGCAAGAGATTGCAGGGACTTCGCTGCCCAATGTCCTTGTACATCCGGCCATACCTGAGCGAGCTCTTGCGAATCCGATGAATTTATGGAGTCATTTTGCACTCCGGCATTATCGGATTGGGGCTTTGCATCGGTAGAGACGGCAACGGCAAAGGTACTTAACCGGGTCGTATTCAGACTCACACCTGACAAAATTCCTTTTGAATCCATCACAGCGGTGCCTTTCAGAATCTCACGCTCGCCATTTTCATGAATAACAAGAATGGAGAATTGGGGCTCCGCATTCTGTACTTTACTTAAGGATTCGTTATCCAATGGTAGAACGATGGACGAGGTTCCTGTCACGTTGGCTTTGATGTCTACAACCGGCCCTATCAGCTTCAGGCTGGATTGTTGCTCCGCCCAATCGCGCATCTGCTGTACACGTTGTGCATCTGCATGCTGGAAGGACAAAGTAACGTCCTCCTGCCCGGGAACCATACGGGTTAAGGCGTCGCTGGATATCATCAGTGTTCCATATCGGGATATCACCGCAGCTCCAACCTTATCCCATTTATTCAGTAAAGCATGAGAAAGGCTAACACGACTAATCTGTTTTTCCTGCTCCAAACGAATGTCTGCGTATGCCTTGCCTTCCCGAAGTGCTTGTTGTATCTGCTCATCCAGATATGCCGCTGTTGGAACAAAGAGGGAAACCTCTTTCCCCTGTCCGGACAATCCTGCCTGTAGAGCCTGATCTTCCTCTTTATCTTTGTTAGACTTGCCCGTGTCCACGCGAATCTTGGCAGGGATCATGACTTCTATTGCTTGTGTCAAAGCATGAGAACCATCACTTACCTTTGTGACATCCAATATTACAGCTACAACGGATGGAGTTGCTGCCTGAACAATCGTTCCATCGGTCCGCACGATGTCTGGCTGGCTACTGCTGCTGATGGTCAGACGGAAACCATCGGGTACAACAGGCAGCCTGAGCAGTGTATCATTGGCTGTAGGAACTGGTATGCTTGTGATGGAATCCGCGACACACTGGGCGGTTAAGCCTTGGGCATATACTAGCCCTGAGGGAACGCTCTTCATGCCATTTGCGCTTTGCAGCACATAGTAGCTGGCTCCTTCAGGAACGGGTGTAAATATATACTTCCCTTCTCCGGAAGCGATCCCTTCCGCTATAAGCTCCTGCTGGGCATTGTATAGCTCCAGACGAGCGCCCGGCAATGCACCTGTAACGATCACCGAGGCGATACTTCCTGTGCCTGCTGCGGCTGCAACCGCGCGGGGCAGTACGTTTACACGACGTTCGGCTGGCTCTGCCGTCCAGCCTCCGTTGTCGCTATAAGCATAGTTCAATACGTATATGCCGGGGACATTTGTATCGACATCACCGCTACCTGACAGCTCAGAGATCAGGACATTGCCGTAAACGCTGTCCAGTACGCTGGCTCCCGGGTCGGTGAAGCGCTCGTCAGTTTCGAGGACAATCGGATTATTGCCGTTCAATCGTACATAAGGTGTATTCGGCAGTGCCTTCAGCACCGTGATCGTGAATGTCCTTTGTGTAGAAGCTGCATCTTTAGATATGATTGCCATTAACTGTACATTCACATCACCGTCTGTATATTTGGGCCGATTCACCTGACCGCTGCTGCTGAGGACATCCGGTTGATCCGAGGACCAGTCGATCTGGGTGTCGAATGCCCCTGTATGAGGCAGAGAAATGGAATCCTTGATCCCTTGCGGGTAATCCAGCTGGAGTGTATTTGCCGCCAAATTCACTGCTTCATCAGCGCTTACGGGCAGTGCGGGCACGAGCAAGCTGAATGTTTTTCGAAGCTCAACCCCGCCTCTTGCCAGAACCGCTTCCAGTGTAATGGTCTGATCACCCTGTACATAGCTCGGGAATGTTACATGTCCAGTATGATCCAGGAATTGAGGCTGATTTGAAGTCCACGACACCTGAACGCCATTCAGAGCGTCTTTTGGCAAATATACGTCTCCCGTTACTGTAGTAATCGGCAATTCAAGCGCTCTGTATGCTGCGTCAACGGCTTCGGTGTCATTCATTGGCAGACGGAGCACGTGTGCAGTAAAATTCTTTATTTTCACTATGCCAGCGAGCTGTAGGGTAGCTGTCAGGGTAACATCTGTATCTCCATGACTATAGGAAGGTCTGGTAAGTGTTCCATCTGCTGAAATAACAAGCGCGTTAGCTGAAGACCATTGAATTAGCACACCACCATCTCCAGATAAAGGTAGAGATATATTTTCTTTTAATGCAGACAAATCGCCTAGTGTGAGTTGATTCGCAGCCTGGTCCAGTATATCCTGAGCCGAAGCTTTCAGTACCGTAACCTCGAAGGTTCGGGTATCTGAAGCGGTTCCCTTTGTAATCGTCGCTGTCAGCTTTACTTTCTTATCTCCCAAATCGTAGCTTGGACGCGTTACAGCACCCTCTTTTGTAATGACATCCGGGCTATCCGAGCTCCAGCTTACCGTTGTATCATTCAATCCAGTCAGCGGTAATACCAGCTGCTGTGTTACCGCAGCCGCTGAATCTCCGGATGCGAAGCCTGGAGCAAGTGCGTCTTTGGCCTGTGCAACATCTTCGGCATCCGTAGGGATGTTCACTGTGACCTCTGACGGAGTACTTTCTCCCCGAGCATTCACAGCCTGCAGACTGTAAAGAGCCTCACCTGGTGGCAAAGCGGAAGTGTCTATAAATTGGGTTAAGCTGCCCGTATACAGCGTAGCGCCATTTCTGATGACCTTGTATGACGTGGCGTAAGGAACAGCGTCCCAGCTTAACTCCACCGTATTTCCCTTCTTAACTCCTGTAAAATGATCTGGAGCCTGCGGAACAGGCAATCGCTCCCCATAAGCTGCGAATTCCATGATAGAAGTCCACAGATTGTTTCTCGCATTTCCTTGATCCATATATAATCGCAAGAATCGTGCGGTTACAGGAGTGATGCTCTTTTCAAAATTAGGGTTCGCATTATTCTGAACGGTATCGACAGTAACCCAATTGCGTCCGTCACTGCTCGTTTGTAATCGAAAGCCATAAGGGTCACGTTGATCCTGCCATCCATTGATGATCCCCATACCTGCTACACCGTAACGGTCTACGATATACCAGTCTCTCAGATCTATCTGAATCCATTTTTCACCGTTGCTGGCTTGATACCAGCGGCTTGTCGGCTCATAGGAGCCGTCGACTGCTCTGCCGGGGTCATAGGGCTGACTGTAGCCGCTGGATGTGGCTGGCTTGTTAAGTACCACATTTTCCGAGCCGGCAGCATTGGCTTCATTCGTCCCTATGAGCAAAGCCGCTCCGCCGAGGAAGGGCAGCAATGGAATCAGCAAGCGATAGGGTTTCAATTTGTTGCGTGTGAAGTTATTGCCTTCGAGCACGCGATCACCTCTTCTTCGTTAAATAGCACACTGATGAACACATTCGTTATGGGCGGGACGGGAATGCCCCTTCGGTTGCAATATAGTAGTCTACATTCGGCATCGGAGAGGCCCCGCGCAAATCAGGCAATGCAAATGTGGTTCTCCCATCCCCACCAAAATTAGTCCCCAGCAGCGAAAATAACGCCTGATTCTGTGCAATAGACATGAGTTGGCCTTCGCATTTTAGCCATCCCTTGGGAGCAAACGTGTAAGGATACATTGTAATTTCCCCAATATAAGGCTCATAACCTGCGTGTGCCTGTTTGGGGCTTATTGCAGTTCCTCCTAATAAAATGACCGCCAACAAGCTCAACACCGCGGCTTTTTTCCAAAAATGATTCTTCATACCTACAGCTCCTTTTGAGTTCGAATAATAGACAAATAAACACAAGTAATTTGCGACATTAGTCATAGAATGAATAGATATTATCATGGTTTTTCGCTTTTGACACTGCAATCGACCCATCAAATTTTCCTTTTTTTTCTTTTGTTCATCCGAAAAATGTCCCATGACATGGACATGTATAGACGGGATGCATCTTTTTTCTAATCCAGGTAAATATATATACAAATCGGATGGAAGTGAAGGAGGAATGAACATGTGGCGGGCAATCGTGACTCATATCCCCAAATGGAACGTGTGGATAGAAGCCCTATTTTTGTTCATTGTACCTTTGGTTATTTTTTTGGCGGTACGACAAATTAGAGCACTGGATGGCCGAGAGAGCAGACGTATGGAGCGTTTGGGACTTATGAAAGAACAAGACCGCTCGAAGCATACAGATGATAATGCGTCTGCAAGTGGGAAGGAAGAGGAAACCCTGACCGAAGACTATCAAGCCAATGTGGAAAAAACCAGACAAGCGACCGCAGATATGGCAGACGTGAACGAACGTTCCATTTTCCTGGAAAACCTGAATGCGGCAGGTACTCTTTTTTTTGTGGATGGATTAACGGATAAGGTGGTTCTGGACCAGAACGTTTTAAAGCCGCTGATGGATTGGAGCAGATACGGACAAGAGGACGACGAGCCTCCGAGAGGAGAATCACTTCGGGATATGATTATTCGTCAGGTCATGCTTGTGTCGGAGATAGAATGTACGCTGGATGTGCAATATGCTTTGCGGAAGGTGTTGTTCGGTTCAGTGATCCTCATGATTCAAGGTATACCGGGTGCTATTGTACTGGGCACACCCAAGGGGAATAAGCGAGCGGTAGAAGATCCAATATCAGAATCGGTACTGCGAGGACCGCGAGTCGGTTTTACGGAGACACTCAGCGACAATACGGCAATGCTGCGCAGACATGGGGAAAGTACGGAACTGGCTATGTCGTCTTTCAAAGTTGGCAAAAGAGTGGAGAAGCAGTTGATGGTGGTGTATTTCAGAGATATCGCTGATCCTGAGCTTGTAGATGAGGTAAAGCGCCGGATACAAACCATTGATATAGATGAGGTGATGGAGTCGGGCTATGTAGAGCAGCTGATAGAGGATAACTTTCTTAGCCCGTTTATGCAAATTCAAAATACGGAGAGACCGGATCGGGTCATGGCCGCACTGCTGGAGGGACGGGTGGCGATTCTCCTGGACGGTACCCCTTTTGCGCTCCTTGTGCCTGTATCGTACGGGATGATGCTTCAGTCTCCTGAAGATTACTATGATCGATGGATAGCGGGGTCGCTTATTCGATTCCTTCGTTTTATAGCGGCCTGGATAGCCTTGTTCGCGCCGGCTCTTTATATTTCCTTTATCTCATTTCATGCCGGATTAATACCGACCAAACTGGTCATTTCCATTATCAGTGCAAGACAGGGTGTCCCCTTTTCCACACTCATTGAAGCTCTGATTATGGAAGTTTCCATCGAAATTTTGCGTGAAGCAGGATTACGGCTGCCAAAACCGATTGGCCCGGCCATGGGCATTGTCGGTGGTCTTATTATTGGACAGGCGGCTGTCAATGCCGGAATCGTGAGCCCGGTTCTCGTCATTGTGGTGTCTGTTACAGCCATTTCCTCTTTTTCCTCGCCTGTATACAGCGCTGGCATTTCCATGCGTGCTCTTCGTTTTGCGGCTATGTTTACCGCTGCGATCTTCGGTTTGTATGGAGTGCTCATGTTTTTCCTGATGCTGACTATTCATATGGCCAAACTGAAAAGCTTTGGCGTTCCGTACCTTAGTTTGATGGCTCCCCGTTCGTTGAAGGACTGGAAGGATTCCTTTATCCGGGCACCGTTCCAGTTTATGAAAAACAGACCGATTGCATTGAAGCATAAAGACCCCAAGCGACAAGGATGAGTTCAACACAGGAGGGAGCAGAGTGACTCGTGGGAAAAGAAAAAGTAGATAAAATTACAACGCTGCAAATGACGGGAATTGTGTTTTGCTTTATGCTGGCCGCCGGGTTGCTCACTCTTCCGAGAGTGGCGGCCGAGGCAGGGGGAGCACCGGATGTATGGATGTCTGTCATTCTGGCGGGTGGCATAACGTTCTTGTTCGGATGGATTATGGTGAAACTAAGTCAACGATTTCCGGATAGTACCTTTTATGAGTACGTCCAGCGCATAACGGGCAAAGCTGTCGGCAAAACGCTTGGTATGCTGTTAGTCATCTATTTTGTTGGCTTGGCCGGATTTGAAATCCGGTCTGTGGAGGAAATAACATCGTTTTTCCTGCTTGAGGGAACACCAGCGTGGGCTATTTCAGCCGTTTTTATGTGGATATCTCTGTATCTATGCATGGGAGGAATCAACGTAATAGGCAGGGTATGTCAAATCATTATCCCGATTACTACGTCTATTTTTGTATTGATCTGCTTGCTAGGATTGAATGTTTTTGAACCAAACTATTTACGTCCCGTCTTTTCGGAAGGCGTGATGCCTGTGTTTGCAGCCTTAAAATCTACAGCACTTACTTTTACGGGAAGTGAGTGTATGCTTATCATACTTTGTCGTATGGATAAACCGGAGAAAGCAACGAGGGCACTCGGCATTGGCATTGGAATCGTGACTCTATTTTATACGGCTGCGGTCATCCTGTGTATTGGTGCTTTTTCTGTGGAAGGCGTTGTAACCAGAACCTGGCCTTTTATCGATTTGGCCCGCAGCTTTGAAGTAGACTATCTGGTGCTGGAACGGTTCGAATCCCTATTGCTGTCGATCTGGATCATGCAAATTTTTGCCACATTCAGTATCGCTCTTTACTGTGCTTCGCTCGGAATGACTCAAATATTGAATGCCTCAAAATCCAAAATCCTGTTTATTTTGCTTCCTGCCGTTTACGTCCTGTCCCAAATTCCCAAAAACCTGAATGAGTTATTTTCCTTTGGAACGATGATCGGGAATGCAGCCTTAATTTTATTCGCATTACTTCCGCTGCCTCTGTTGCTTATTTCTCGCTGGAGGAGGGTACGGTCATGAAGAGAGTCCGCTCAGGATTGCTCGGTATGACAGCTTTCTTGATATGTATTACACTTTCGGGTTGCTGGAGCAGCTCTCCGGTTGAGGATTTAAATCTGGAGGCGGGTATTGCTATGGATGTGGCGGAGGAATCTCCGCAAGAGGAGCAGATTAAGGAGAAAGGAGGGAATTATCCGAAGAAAGATTTAATTAAAGGAACCTTTCAATTCATCGTGCCAGAGGAAAGCAAAGGTTCGGGAGGCCCTCCTCCTTCGCAAGCAAAAAAATTTTACAACATTACGGAAACCGGTGATTCCGTCTTTGAGATTCTGAGGGAACTTTCATTGCGGACCAATCGTCCTCCTATCGGATTTCATTTGAAAACGGTCGTTATCAGCTCCAGTCTGCTTCGTAAGGTTCCGTTGTACGAGTTGCTGGACTTTTTTTTGGGGGATAATGATATCCGGCCTAGCGTTCAATTGCTGATCAGTACAGGCAAGGCAGGTGATACACTTCAGGAGAAAATCCCTGGTCAGACCCCGGCCTTTATATTAAAGGAGGTGTTCGTAAACCGTAAACGGAATTCACGGCTGCTAAAGCCCGTGGCATTGGTTAACGCGATCGGACCCATGAAAGGAGACAGGAGCTTTTTATTGCCTAATGTCATTGCCGCGGAGAGTGAGATCAAGCTGGCGGGTGCGGGAATCATCAATGGAAAGACGCAAACATACGCTGGTTTTCTGAATGAGTCTGAGGTGGAAGGGCTGATGTGGATCAAAGGCGAATTGAAAGGAGGTGTTGTGAAAAGCATCGATCCCAAAACCAAAAAAAATATTGTTTATGAGATCGAATCGGTAAAAAGCCACACCAAGGCCATCGTTCAGGGGGATGACATATCTTTCCGCGTGAGAATGACTTCAGAGGGGCGTATTTCGGAAAACTATAATCCGAATGAAGATTTGGGCAACAACCGACTGCTTGGGCAAGAAGAGAGTATTTTCCAGGAGAAAATCAACTCATTAGCAGAACAAACCTTAGCCAAAATGCATACGCTGCGGGCAGATGTCGGAGGTTTCGGAGACGCCCTGCGGATTCAGCATCCTAAAGTATGGAAAAGGGTCAAAGACGATTGGGATAAGACCTTTAGCACGATTCCGGTACAATTCAGTACGGATATTCACATTGAGGATTACGGAGCTTCTAATACGACGGCAGATTGACATATATTGATTGAAAACAGCCATTTCACAGACAGGATACAAACCTGTTTTGCTGAAATGGCTTTTTTTGCGTTCCAAAGGCTATTTTTCAAACAGTGACAGCGTTTCTTCCAGCCATGCAATATAGCTTACTTCCCGATTGATGGCACGGCTCAGCACCAGATAATGCCCGAACTGCTGAGAGCCAGGAGCTTGGAGGTTCTCGTCCAACAGTTGGAGGGATTTTTTGCTTTCATATAAATGCTCCAGCTTGCCTTTACGTTTGGCGATCTGATCCTCGAACAGCCGCTTGTTCTCTTCCTTGGAGATGGCGGCTGAGAAATACAGCATGAGCATAAACTCATCCTTTTCCGTTTCCGGCAGCTCTTTGGGACTTGCCAGCCACTCAATCAGCTCTCGGGTTCCCTTGGGTGTGATGCAATACAGTTTCTTTTCCAGCTTGGCTCCTGTAATGGAGGTGCGGTATTCAATTAACTCTTCTTCGGTCAGCCTTTTGAGCTCAGGATAAATCTGGCTGTGCTTGGCACTCCAAAATTGTCCGATTTCCTGCTTGAATTGGCTCGTAATATCATAGCCGCTCATTTCCTGTTTATAAACCAGGCCCAAAATGGCATATTTCAATATTCGTTTCAACGTAGGTCTCCTCGTCATGGGGTATTTGACACTAGTATATCACAGTGCTACAATTTAAATGTAATTTAAAACATGTCTATATTTACATGTTTAAAGTTACTTTTTTCATTGTCTCATTCAATTCATAAAAATCATAATAAGGAAAGAAGGATGTGCGATGGACAAGTTTATCGGAAGCCACATGATCTACACGTATGAGAATGGTTGGGAATACGAAATTTACATTAAGAATGAAGATACGATTGATTACCGCATTCATAGTGGAATGGTAGGCGGGCGCTGGGTACGTGATCAGAAGGTAAATTTGGCGAAATTAGTGGAGAATGTGTATAAAGTATCGTGGACCGAACCGACCGGCACGGACGTTGCTCTAAACTTTATGCCTGAGGAGAAACGTATGCACGGTATTATTTTCTTCCCTAAATGGGTGCATGAGCATCCAGAGATTACGGTCCGCTATCAAAACGATTTTATTCCGCTGATGGAAGAATCGCGTGAAAAATACGAAACCTATCCGAAGTATGTAGTCCCTGAATTTGCAGACATTACCTTCATTGAAAATGCGGGTGTGAACAACGAGCGAGTGATTTCCCAAGCACCTTACGCGGGTATGACGGATGATATCCGTGCGGGTAAGCTGCAAGCCTAATCAAGCCATGGACTGATTGAAGTGTAAAGCCTGGGCCTGTCATGAACAGTCTCAGGCTTTTTTGTGCAAACGGCTGAAGTTCATATGAATCGAGAAACATTAAGCCTTTTTCATTTTAAAAATTTCTCAGTATTCATTCCAAGCGCCGCATGTAAATAACATTGAAAAGTCGGGTCTATAAGCCTGAATTAAAAAAAATGTACACAGGAAACGAAGTAGGCGGAATGGTGCTGTACAAGCGGAGCGGTCGCTTTAAAAGCTTTCCTACGGAAAGCTCGCTTCGAAAGCATCACTTCCCCGGATTTCTCCCCTAATTATAGTTTTATTCAAGAAATCCGGGGGCGGTGGCGATGGGAAGCACCATCCGTCTGCGTAGTGGCAACAGAAGTAACTTTAGGTGCAGCTTATAATGGATACAAAAAGAGCCTCTGCACCACTTTATTAGTGGAAACGGAGGCTCTTTGGCATGAAGAAGATAAGGCTGATTACACGGGTGTAACGTCCTGAATAGCTCCTTCTTCTTTCCAAATCACGTTCTCGCGATAGTTCTGTCCCCAGTCGTACATGGCTTTCAGTACTGGAATCAGGCTCTC
The DNA here is from genome assembly GCF_000236805.1 of Paenibacillus peoriae KCTC 3763. Lineage (GTDB taxonomy): Bacteria > Bacillota > Bacilli > Paenibacillales > Paenibacillaceae > Paenibacillus > Paenibacillus peoriae. The sequence goes on from NZ_AGFX01000037.1 coordinate 94,436, forward strand.
GCCATGCTCGGTCAGTGAATATTCCACATGCGGAGGGACAACAGGATAAACTTTGCGCAGAATAAGCTTATCTTCCTCCAGCTCGCGCAGCTGATTGGTCAGCATTTTTTGTGTAATATGAGGGATCAGCTTCTTCAATTCACCGAACCGCTTGGTGCCCTCCATACCGAGATGCCACAAAATAATCAGCTTCCATTTTCCGCCGATGACCGCGAGGGTCAATTCCTTATCACAATTAATCAGCTTCAAATCAATCCGGTCTTTTACAGTAGTGATGTTCATCGCCCTCCTATCCGTAGTGATTCCAAGTATACTATTTATAACTACTCTACGCAAAAGGAGATACATCCATTTTGGAAACTAAGCATACGTTTGGATACGGATCGACCGGACGGTGAAGCGTGATGATGCACGCAGTGACGGTTAAGAAGGAATAACGATGGTGTTAAATGACTCCGGCTCCAGCTTCAAAAGGTGCGTCGTTTCTCCCACAGACAGATTCAGCGCGCGCGATTCGTGGAACGGGTTGGCGATGACCAGTACCCTTTGTCCGTCCGTATTTTGGAAGGCAACGGCATTTCCGGCCCATGATCCGCGAAGTCCAATGCGTCTGGCTCCCGGTAAAACAAAATGAGAAAAATGCTTCATGACGTAATATTCCGGGTTCAGGACAGGCTTTCGATCTGCTGGATCGACGGTAATCATCGAATTTTGCTCCCAGCCCCATGTGCTCTTGCCTCTTGGCTCCAAAACCATATTCCAGTAAATATAAGCATTCACGCCGTTCGTGAAGTAATGCTGGTACAAGTTGTATACATATTTAGCGTAATCCCATGAGTTTTCTCCGTTCCCGCATTCATTTTCGGTCTGCATGTAACGAAGCTCGGGATAACTGGCAACGGTGCGTTGAATGGCATTTTTGCCTGCCCACTGATAGCCCACGCCTTTAATATATTTGTAGGCTTCCGGGTCACTCAGCACGGTATGGGCATACTCGTCGAATCCGGTGGAAACCTTTTTCGTTAATTCCTCCCACGGATCGGGAGCATTAATGGTACCGAGCCATATTTCCGTATCCAGTCCGTGTTCCTCAAAAGCAGGGCCCAAATAGTCGCGAATAAATTCACGCAGCTGTTCTCCCGTCCACACACAGGAAGGGAACTTTTGATCGGCGATGACTTCATTTTGGACATGAATCTGATGGATTGTAATTCCTTCTTCACGGTATGCCTGAACAAATTTGACAAAATATAATGCATACGCTTTCAAAATATCCTTTTCCCAGCGCAGAGTTCCGAAATTGTAGGCCTTGGGTGATTTCATCCATGTCGGCGGGCTCCAGGGGGAAGCGAACAGCTTCAAGTCCGGATTGAGTTTTAGTGCTTCCCTAATGAAAGGAATGAGATATTGCTGATCACGTTCAATGGAAAAGTGCTTCATCTCCACGTCGCCGTCTGTTTCATTGTGACTGTACCACTCCAGCGCGTAGTCACTGGCGCCAATGGGCAGCCTGCAAATCGTGAATTTGTGCTCGCCCTTCGGGTGAAAGAGGGAATGCAGCACCTGCTCCCGTTCGGCACTTTCCAGGTGGTTCAGGGCCACATATCCCAGTTCATTAAAACAGCCGCCAAATCCTTCGACAAGCTGATACATTTCTTCCGTTATGGTCAGGTTTGCCTGCTCTTGCGTTTGGGTGAGGTTATGAGCTTGGGATTGCCAAGCCTGGGTCTTGGAAGTGGAAAACCACTGAATGGTTTGATTGCTCATGTATTGCCCTCCTGTTCAAGCTTTTTGTATCTCTTTTTATTATAGGGTAGGATCAAAGGAGATGAGATAGTCTGAGCCAAGACAAATTTGCCCTAATCCAAGGTGGAATCTGAGAAGATTTTTGTTGATAAGAAGTGCTAAGGACACATAAAGAACACATGTCTTTGGTATGTTTTTGTCTAGAATGACCGAAAGAGGGAAGTCGATTGAATAAAAGAGTTCTTCTCGTCGAGGATGAAATACGTATTCGTGAAGTGATTGCGGATTATTTTAAACAGAATAAATGGGAAGTCTATGAAGCAGGCACTGGAAAGGATGCGCTAATCTGGTTTGATTCGGTGCAGCCGGACCTGATCGTACTCGATATTATGATGCCGGAAATGGATGGTTGGGAGGTGTGCCGTCAGGTACGCAGCCGTTCAGGAGTGCCGATTATTTTGCTGACAGCCAAATCCGGCGATGATGATAAAATATTAGGCTTTGATCTGGGGGCGGATGACTATGTTACCAAGCCTTTCAGCCCTAAAGTACTAATCGCCCGCGCGAATGCGCTGATGAAGCGGGTGGAGGGACATGTGCAGCCAGAGTCGCATATATTGCGTTTCGGCAGTGCCATTCTTAACACGATGGCTCATCGGCTTGAGGTGGATCAGGCAGAAGTCGAGCTGACACCCAAGGAGTATGAGTTGCTGCGGCTGCTTATACATAATAAAGGCATGGTCATTTCACGGGATGCGATACTGAACCGGGTGTGGGGCATTGATTTTGAAGGAGACACACGGGTTGTCGATACACATATCAAAAAGCTGAGAAGCAAGCTGGGCCGTGAATCACGCCATATCCGCACGGTTTTTGGTACAGGCTACAGGTTTGAGGAGGAAGAATGAACAAGCGGGGAGTAACCTTTAAGTTGTTCATTATGACCGTTGTTTTTTTCCTGTGTTTTTACGGGATGGTGATTTTGTGCCAATTGCTGTTTTTTGAAAATTTTTATCAGCATCAGAAGATTGGCCGAGTGGAAAGCCGTTTGCAAAGCTTCGGTCAGAGCTATGTCAAGGAGGCGTGGGGACCTAGCAGAGTTTCGCGCGAGGCGGCTCGCTTCATGCTTCAAAACAAGAACCAACTGGCGATTGTAACGCTGGATGGCAAAGTCAAGCTGGATGATCCGTTTCATATCAGTCTCAGAAAAGCAGATGGTAAGATCGTTAAAATATCGCTGTCTCTATTTATAGCCCAGTACGGAGATGAACTGAGAGCTTCCCGGATTCAGCCAGGTGATACAATAACCGTGGAAGGCGAAATACTGGAAAGTGATGGAATTTCTTCTGCCAATGTGATATTTCCAGTGTCTATTCAGAAGTCTGGCTTCAAAAATATAGGTGCCCTGGACGAGACAGGCACAGAAAGCAGCATTAAATGGACTGGTACAGTGACGGAAATTGTAATGCCGGATTTGAAAACATTAAGCGGTCGGCAAGGTTTACTGTTTAGTGCGTTGGATGAATGGTTTCCTTTGTCGCAGACACATCTGGAGAAACTCAAGAAGTTCGAAGTGCTGGAGGAAGAATGGACAGAGCCCTGGACGGGCGCACGTAATGCGGTCATCGTCCACCCCGTGCGTCAGAGTACGGGGGAAATCGATCTGCTGTTCACAGTGACATCATTACAGGAAATCAGTGAGACGAATGAAGCCCTGCGTTGGTTTTATTTATACCTGGGTATCGGGGGATTTGCGCTGATTTTGATGTTGTCCCTATTCTATTCCCGAATGGTGACCCGCCCGCTGATTGCTTTGAACAATACCGCCAAGCGGATGGCTAAACTCGATTTTACAGCCCATATACCGATTCGGCAAAATGATGAGCTGGGTAGTCTTTCCTACAGCATGTATACCTTGTCCCAGAACCTGGATTCCGCTTTGCGCGAGCTTCAGGAGGCCAATCAGCAATTGGTCGAGGACATGGAGCAGAAGCAGAAGATGGAGGCCGTGCAGCAGGACTTTTTTGCCAACGCTTCTCATGAGCTGAAGACCCCGCTGAGTATTATTAAAGGCTTTGCCGAGGGACTGCAGGATGGGGTTAGCGCCGGAAAGCAGGATCATTATGTGAAGGTCATTGTAGAGGAAGCGGACAAAATGGAGCGGCTGGTCAAGGATATGCTGGATCTGGCCAAGCTGGAATCCGGCACCCTCAAGCTTCGCAAGACGACCTTTATATTAAGTGAACTGGTGGAGGAAGTCGTGGACAAGCTATTCCATCTGTTGAAGGAAAAAAGACTGGAAGCAGTCATTATTCCTGCCAATGAGCTGCCGATTTATGCCGATACGGGATGGATGGAACAAGTGATTATCAACTTCGTCGTCAATGCCATCCGGCATGCTGAAGAAGGAAGCTCGATTACGATCCGTATCGAAGGCTCCAGAGAAATCAATACTTTTTCCATTGAAAATAAAGGAGAGACGATTCCTGAAGATCAACTGGATCAGATATGGGATCGGTTTTACCGGGCCGAGCTGTCACGCAGCCGCCAAACGGGTGGAACAGGACTCGGGTTGTCCATTGTCAAACGAATTCTGGATTTACACGAATTCCGCTATCAGGCAGAGAATACCAAGAATGGCGTTCGTTTTGTCGTTATATTCGGAGGCTAGGCTATAGCAAAGGAGTTAAGTAATATGAAATGGAATTGGTTGCCCTCACTTTGCACGCTTGCAAACCTGGGAGCTGGGGTCTTATCCCTTTACTTCACGATTCATGGGCAATATATGGCCGCCTTTACCCTCGTGGTGGTGGCTGCTTTATGGGATGTACTGGACGGTTTGCTGGCAAGGCTGCTGCATTGCTCCAGTGATTTTGGCAAGCAGCTCGACTCGCTGGCGGATGTGGTCTCATTTGGTGTTGCGCCTGCTTTCTTGATCTTGCTTTACAAGCTGGGAGATACCCATTGGATAGGGCCGGCCGTGGCTGTTTTGTTTGTGATATGTGGTGCGGTAAGATTGGCCAGATTCAACCTGATGGCTTTTAGCACAGGTTTTGTAGGTATGCCAATTACAGCTGCGGGTGTGATTGTGTCCTTTATGTTTCTGTGGAGTGAGCATCTGAAGCCGGGGCTGCTGCTCACGCTAATGGTAGTGCTATCGTTTCTCATGATCAGCCGTATTCCGTTCCCGTCCTTCAAGAAATTACCGAGCAGGAGGTAATGTCCCAATGGAATGGGCCATGAGTATCATTAATCAATACGGATATATCGCTATTTTTGCGCTTCTTGCTCTTGGGATTATCGGCCTGCCGGTTCCGGATGAAATTATTATGGTATTTGTAGGCTATTTATCCTCCATCATGGTACTGAACTATTCAATCTCAGTACTGGTCAGCTTTATCGGTGCGATGACAGGGATGATGATCAGCTACACGCTTGGCAAAAAGTTGGGGCAGCCGTTGGTCGATAAGCATGGCAAGTGGGTCGGGCTGACACCGAAGCGATTTGCAAAGGTGAAGAGGTGGTTTGCACGCTTTGGGCTATGGACGATTCTGTTCGGTTATTTTATTCCGGGAGTCAGGCATGTGACAAGTTACTTGTCGGGGATTAGTGCCATGCCTGCTCGAAAATATATACTGGTGGCAAGCGCAGGTTCTCTGGTATGGACGCTTATCTTTATCTCGATTGGTTATATTGCCGGGGCGAATATAAACTTTCAGTAAGGTTATACCTAAAGTAATGTAGCATTTTTCACGTATTCCAACGATAATATAATTAAAGAACTTGTACAACCAGTGAGGGGATCTATATTGAATGTTGTCATGAAGTATATTGAGAAGTTGCCTGGTTTTCTGCAATTGATCCTGAATATCTCGTTGTTTCTGGTTGGGCTGATTTTAAGCTTCTTGCTCCTGAAAGAAACATGGTCCATTTTCTCTTATGTTTTCTTGTACACGGAGGCCGACAAAAATTACTATGAATTCACGGAAGAATTGCTTGTGTTCTTCTTGTATTTTGAATTCATTGCATTAATCGTTAAGTACTTTAAAACCAATTTTCATTTTCCCCTACGTTATTTTATCTATATTGGGATCACGGCCGTCATCAGGCTCATTATAATAGATCATGAAGATGCTAAAAATACATTTTGGTGGTCCATTGCAATTCTGGTCATGGTAGGTTCTCTATTGATTGCTAACAGTAAATTGTTAAAAAGAGAAAGCTGATGCTGGAGTAAATGACAAGATTGACAGTCAAGCAGGAGAGAGGGAATAAAGACGAATGGTAAGGAACTGGATGAATCATACGGGCGTCAGGCGGGCAGTCGTGCTTGCGATAATCATTTTGCTATTGTTCATGTTGAGAAGCATGATGAACATTATTTTGTTAACGTTGCTGCTTACGATCCTGATTGGCAGCATATATAACGGAGTGAACAAGCTGATCAAGCGGTTTGCCAATGTACCGCCAATGATTGTGCTGCTGCTGGTTTACGGGCTGCTGATCCTGATTATCGTGTGGGGAGTATACCGCATGGTGCCGCTAATCAGCATTCAGGTCAAGCAGGTGTATTTTATGATTCATCAGGCGTATATGTATCCTGACCGGAATCAATGGAACGAAACAATCATTCAATTTATGGATACCCTGAATGTTCAGCGGCTATTTGAGCCTGGCTGGAATGCAGTCATGAAAATCAGCCAACTGGGCACACAACTGCTAGTGTCGATTATTTTGAGCTTGTTTTTCCTAATGGAAAAATCCTATATTACACGCTTTACAGCTACGTTTGTGGACAGCAAGCTGGGCTGGTTTTTCAAGGAAGTGGGTCATTTTGGCCGCATGTTTCTGGACACATTCGGAAAGGTGCTGGAAGCCCAACTGCTGATCTCACTCATTAACTGTATATTGACCACGACTGCTCTTTGGATTATGGGTTTTCCGAATCTGCTCGGCCTCGCGCTCATCATATTCTTGTTGGGATTAGTCCCGGTGGCGGGTGTATTCATCTCCCTGATACCGCTCGGTCTGATTGCTTTTAGCGTCGGGGGAATCAATTATGTGATTTATCTGGTTATTCTGATCGTAGTTATTCATGCGATTGAAGCCTATTTCCTGAATCCGAAGCTGATGTCATCCAAAACCAATTTGCCGATCTTTTTTACCTTTGTCGTATTGATTTTCTCTGAACATTTGATCGGGATTTGGGGCCTGATTGTAGGGATTCCACTGTTTGTTTTCTTCCTCGATCTGATGGGTGTACAACGCAAACAAGAGAAGGATACCTGATTCAGCTGTACCGATTCATTACGAATGCCTGCGAAGCCGTAGGCATTTTTTATTGTTTTTAAATTCCTTGTCAACTGTAGTAGACTGAATTTACAAGATCATATTAATTGGAAAAGAAACGAGATGATATTGATGAATCAGGAAATTAAGGTATTGGCTATATCGGGGAGTCTCCGTCAAAAGTCTTCCAATACAGCTCTAATGAAGGCTACTATTGGGCTAGCGCCTGAACATATGATATTCACCGTCTATGGCGGGCTGGGAGATCTACCCCATTTTAATCCTGATTTGGATATAGATGAGGGGCCAGCTTCCGTAAGAGAGTTACGGGAACAATTAAAGCAAGTGGATGGAGTCTTGATTTGTACGCCGGAATATGGGAATGGTGTACCGGGCGCTTTGAAAAATGCATTGGATTGGCTCGTATCTTCGGGTGAATTTGTAAATAAACCTACAGCAGTTATTAGTGCATCACCGTCTCCTATGGGCGGGAGTCTGGCGCATGCCTCGCTGCTGCTCACATTGCAAATGATCAATGCCGAGATTGTGGAAAACGGAAAGGTCATTATTCCACATATTACATTGAAGCTGGATCGCGAAGGCGTAATCACAAACGCTGAGACCAGGCAAGAGCTACAAGCATTACTTCAAGGGCTTAAGCAGGCATGTCGAGGACAGCACATTACAGGAACTTAGCCTTTAGCTACAGGTGCCAGAAGCTTCGAGCCCGGTGCATCTGAAGCGTATGAAGGTGATATAATAGGGCACAAATAGGTTCATAGAGTGATAACTGGAGCAGAGGAGAAAAGGCAGATGTATGAGGAGATTGTGGCGTATGGTTTAAGTAAAAAGGAGGCTGTAAAGGATTATCCTTTTGGTCCCGAGACGCTGGTGCTGAAGGTAGGAGGCAAAATGTTTGCTCTCTTGACTGAAAAGGATGGCATTAGCCATGTATCTCTAAAATGTGATCCAGCCATTGCAGAAAACCTGCGTGAGCAAAACAAGGCGATTAAACCGGGATATCATTTGAATAAAAAGCATTGGAACACGGTGACAGTCGATTCTGCTTTCCCATTAGATGATCTGTATAGCATGATCGACCATTCGTATGAGCTGGTGTTCAAAAGCTTAACCAAAGCGCAGCGTGAAGCCATTACGATGAGAATACGGGCAACCGAATCGTGATAGGCGCGCTTGACGATGATTACCACCACGGTCACCGCTACAGGGTTAAGCACATATACTTACTAAAATTTTTATAGTTTTGCTTGACATAAAGTAACTAAAGATATATTCTTGATTTAAAGATAATTCATTTGAGAATAATATCAAGGAGTGGAACTGAACATGAGCGAACTGGTGAAAACTATTCAAGAGAGAAGATCAGCTTCTAAATTTATTCCTGATGTTACAATAGATCAAAAAGAACTGGAAGAGATATTTCAGCTGGTGAAGTTTGCTCCATCGGCTTTTAATTTACAGCATGCACACTATATCGTGGTACAGGATGCGGATATGAAACAAAGGCTGCATGACGAGGCAAGCAAGCAGTATAAAATATTAACCTCTTCGGCCACCATTGTGGTGCTGGGGGATACAGAGGCTTATACAAAAGTAGCTGAATATAATGAGGGTTTTCTGAATCTGGGCGTGTTGAGCAAGCAGGAATATGACAGCACGGTGGAATCGGTGACCCAGTTTTATCGAGAACGGGGACCTGTTTTTCAAAGAGAAGAAGCGATACGCAATGCCAGCTTGTCGGCCATGCAGTTCATGCTGATTGCCAAGGACAAAGGGTGGGACACTTGTCCGATGATCGGCTTTGATCCCGTGAAAGTGCAGGAAATATTGAATATTCCAGAACATTTTGTGCCCGTAATGATGATTACCCTGGGCAAAGAGGATGAATCCGGTCAGCGACCACGCGGATACCGCAAGCCGATTGGACAATTTGTCAGCTACAACGGTTTTTGAAATATATAAATCATGAAGATATAAGGAGTGATCGAGATGACATTAAAGACTGCCGGAATTCACCATATCACGTCCTTTGCAGGAGACCCGCAGGGCAATGTTGATTTTTACGCAGGTGTGCTGGGTTTGCGATTGATTAAAAAGACGATCAACTTTGATGCTCCAGAAGTGTATCACCTGTATTTTGGGAATGAACAAGGCAGCCCGGGAACGATTGTTACCTTTTTTCCAGCTCCAGATACACGCAGGGGCAAGATCGGGGGCGGACAAGTCGGGATTACAACGTATGTCGTGCCACCCGGTGCTTTGGAATACTGGGAAAATCGTCTGCACAGCTTGAAGGTGTCTTTCACGAAGGCCACTCGTTTTGGCGAGTCATACGTCCAGTTCCGAGACAATGAGGGCTTGCATCTGGAGCTGGTGGAGCGGGAAGAAGGTCCGGCGAACACGTGGACAGCAGGCGGCGTGCCTACGGATAAAGCGATCAAAGGCTTTGGCGGTGCTGTGCTGTACAGTACGGATTCCAAGCATACGCAAGGTGTGCTGGAGAACGTTCTGGGCATGGTTCCTGTCGGAGAAGACGCAGACGCAGGCTACATCCGCTATCAGACGACTGGGGATTTGGGCAACCTGATCGACCTTCCGATCAAAAATGTACCGCTCGGAAACGGCGGTGCCGGCACGGTCCATCATATTGCCTGGCGTGCGCAGGACGATGCGGAGCATCAGGCGTGGAACGAGTGGGTTCGCCAGCATGGCCTTGGGACGAGTGGCATTATTGATCGCCAATATTTCAACGCAGTATATTTTCGTGAACAAGGCGGTATTCTGTTCGAGATCGCGACCGATCCGCCCGGTTTTACTGTCGATGAGGAATTGAATGAATTGGGTCACAAGCTGATGCTGCCTGAGTGGTATGAGCCTCAGCGTTCCCTGATTGAGTCTAATCTGGTTCCCATTGAACCCAGAGTGATCAACCAGGATTAAATCTTTGGGACAGGATCATCACGACATGAGCAAACAGGTCCAATGGCGGGTAACTTCTACCGTTCATTGGACCTGTTTGCATGTGAAATGGTACTCCTATATGACTCTTCTTATATCATAAGCAGCTCGCGAATTTCCAATTCGCTCAGTGCCGAAAGACTTTCTTGTCCCGGCTGGATAATCTGGTCGATCAGTTGTTTCTTTTTCTGCTGTAGCTCATACATTTTGTCCTCCACCGTGCCTTGGGCGACGAGGCGAATCACCTGTACGACTTTTTTCTGACCCATTCGGTGTGCGCGATTAGTAGCCTGCTCCTCCACGGCGGGATTCCACCACAGGTCATACAAAATGACCGTATCTGCTCCGGTGAGATTCAGGCCAGTTCCTCCTGCCTTTAGGGAAATCAGGAACAGGTCGTGTTCTCCTTCATTAAAGCGACTGCACAGCTCCACACGCTCCGAAGCTGGTGTCTGTCCATCCAGATAGAAGTAAGGGACCCCTTCCCGGGCAAGCTCGCGTCTGATCATTTGCAGCATCGTTGTGAACTGTGAAAAAATGAGCATCCGTTTCCCGGAGCTGAGGCATTCTGCGATGATTTCCAGCAGCTGTTCGTATTTGGCTGAGCTTCCGGTGTACCCGTCGACGAACAGGCCCGGATGACAGCAGAGCTGGCGAAGCCGGGTCAGACCTGCAAGGATTTTGATCCGGTTTTTCTGAAAGCCTTCCTCGTTCAGATGCTTCAACGTTTCATGCTGCAGCTCGGCCAGATAAGCCATGTACAGCTTTTTCTGTTCCGGCAGGAGCCGTGATACCTGAACGGATTCAATTTTTTCAGGCAGCTCCTGGAGGACATCGCTCTTGAGACGACGCAGCAGAAACGGGCGAATCCGCTTGGCAATCGCATCACGAGTCAGGTTGTGGAATGCTCTTTTTCCACCGGGAAATAGCTCGGGAAATACAATGTCAAAGATGGACCACAGCTCTTCCAGTGTATTTTCTATTGGCGTTCCTGTCAGGGCAAAACGGTAACGGGCTTTTATATCCTTAACAGCCTGCGCTGTCTGGGTGGCATGGTTCTTGAATGCCTGCGCTTCATCCAGAATGAGCGTGTGAAACGATGGCTTGCTGTACATCTCCGCATCCCGGCGCAGCAGAGGATACGAGGAGATGATTACGTCATAGCTGGCAGCATCCCGTATCATCCGGCCGCGCTCTTCCGGTGTGCCATCTGCGATCGTGACGCGGATATGGGGCGCAAATTTCTCCAGCTCATTTCGCCAATTGTACACCAGTGATGCAGGGGATACGATCACGGCTGGCAGCTGCTGGCTGCGGATTTCCGGCAGTACAGAGACCAGGAAGGCGATGCTTTGCAGCGTTTTGCCCAGTCCCATATCATCTGCCAATATGCCCCCAAAACGATAATGCGCCAACGTCTTGAGCCATTGAAAGCCATAAACCTGATAATCTCTCAGGACGGGAGCGAGCGTCTCTGGCACTGGAAAGTCGAGATGGTCAGGATTCCGTATATTTTCCAGCAGCTGGCGAAAGGCTTTGCCCAAAGTCAGATTTTTCTTCTGATCGTGGGGGTCAATCAAGTACAGCCCTTGCGTAACAGGAATGCGAATTTGCGCGGCATCCAGATCGCTTTTGCGGATACCCGTTTCGTTCATGAACCGGATTAGCTCCTTGTATTCCTCTGTATCGAGCGGCAGCAGGGCACCGTTCGGCAAACGGTGGAACCTTTTCTTCTCATTTAACGATTTGAGCAGCTGGCGAATCTCAGATTCGGGTATACCGTCAATATCAAATTTAAATTCAAGCAAATCCGTGTGTTCATCCCACTCCACCCGCGTCCTCGGGACGGGCAGCGTATTGTTGATCTTCGCTTTGACCGCACCTGTAGCATAGATGGAAAGCAGCTTCTCCAGTTGTGGTACGGTATGGTACAAAAAATCAAATTCCGCATCTTCATCTTCCATAACATATCCGCTGTCTGTTTTGGCGAAGGAGCTATGGTCCATCAGTTCCAAAATCCGCTGCTCCTGTTCTCCGTCCCGGATCAGAATATGGCCATTACCAGGCACCTGCTTATCTGTTTCCAACGGGTTGATCACAATATCCCCATATTGGAATTCCAGTGCAGCCAGCAGCTTGTCCCTTACCCGATCCAGATATAGCTTCGCCTTTAGGGGCTGTTGTGTGACCCGTTCAGAGACAGACCGGCTCATGTGGACCCGTCCGAGCTTCATCAGCCCGGGCACGACCTTGTCCATAAAAGATTCCATCTGTGTTGGCGCAATCAGAATCTTCTGCCTGTGGTGGACTTCCACCATCCGTTTTAGCTCAGACAAATACCGCAACGGATCAGCCTTCTGTCGTACAAGCTTGCCATCGGCAATGACGACACCATAGTCCTCCATGATGGTCAAATCATCGAGTCCCTGAATACATAGCTGGTAGCCCTTGGTTTCACCCTCGGCTTCATCGAATTCAAATTGCAGCGGAAGCGTGAGGTCCGACTGGGGGATACCCTCGCTCATATTTCCGTGAATTTCAAAATGGACACCCTGTGCTGCTGTCAGCAAGGGGAATAGCTTCTCCCAAGCCGCAGGAGGGATCAGCAGCATTCGTTCGCCACTCATATGACTGCTTGGGGACACATGCGCACCTGAAGTTTCCCGAAACATGCGCTCATTTCGGCAAACCTGCACCAACTGCTGGAGAATGGCGTCATGCTCAAGCCGGAAGCGGTGCAGCTGAGGATCGTAAGAGAAGTTATTCGTGAACCTGTAGCTATCTCCATGGTCAATACTATCGAGAAACGAGCGGATTTTCTGAACGATATATAATCGTTTGGGCCCTGCTTTCATCTCCATGCCAAACATATATTTCTGGTAGCCGTAGGCGAAAGGCCGAATCATAAACTGAAAATCCAAGACCTCACGAGTATCCAGCAGGGTCGGCGTACTGCGAATCGGCCTTTTGCTGCTAAACAGCTTTAACATACTGTCGGTCAGTTGGAGATCCCCTGATGTGCTGCCGGAGGAGCGTACGTTTTTGGCAGTGTGGTCATAATCCATTCCTCCCGCTATATCCGGGGAAGTGCCGGGATGAAGTCTGGAAGCAAAGGAGCGTACAGACAGACTTTTGCCTCGCAGCATATCATGTACGTTAATGAGAACAGCAGCGATGTGTTTACAATATCTTCCGGTCGTTTGAAATGTTTTACAGGTGCATTCCGCACGGATACTGCCACTGGGACGGATCATTGCGGCAACGGCATAAAATCCGCTTCCTTTGACTGTAGCTTCGTACACACCTTCATCATGGTCTATTTGTGTAAAAGCCACTCTTTTGGCCCGGTAATAGCTGTCCCCGTCGTCATAAGCGGCTTGACTACATAGTTGTCTGATGACCCGCCGGGTAAGTTCAAAGCTCATGGTTCGCAATCCTTTCCTGGTTGTTCCGTTTTCTTACATGATAACAGAATAGAAGGGAGGTTGGACATGTGGCAGACCGCTTGAGGCTTTTACAAGCTGCACATAGCAGGATACAATGGAAGTGTTAGAGAAAGGAGACGGGTATTTTTGCCAAAAGAAGACCAAAAAACGGATTCCAAGTCCGGTTCATCCAAATGGTATCTTGGCAGTGCGGCAGCGTTGCTTCTTTTGAAGGGCAAGTCGTTGCTTGCGCTTTTGAAATTCAGTAAATTTGGCGGTGCGCTGTTCTCTATGGCAGCGACGATTGGCGCATATGCAATCATTTATCCATGGGGATTTGCGGTCGGGCTCGTGCTGCTGTTGTTTGTGCATGAGTTGGGGCATGTATGGGCGGCCAAGCGCAAAGGACTTCCGGTTTCGACACCGTTATTTATCCCTTTTCTTGGTGCGCTGATCACGATGAAACGCCATCCTTTGGATGCCCAGACAGAGGCTTATGTGGCCATGGGCGGCCCACTACTGGGTACGGTTGGAGCTATGGCGGTATACGCAGGAGCCTATGCAACGGACAGTCCGCTGCTATATGCGCTGGCATATGTAGGTTTTTTTCTGAATCTGATTAATCTGTTGCCGATTCATCCGCTCGATGGAGGACGAATTTCCACGGCAGTGACACGCTGGTTATGGCTGGTGGGCTTACTGGGTGGCATCGTCGTAATTATCTATTTGAAATCCATTTTATTTTTCTTTATTTGGGCGCTTTTCGCCTATGATTTATACAAAAAATATATCAAACGCAATAAAGGAGAGGCCAAGGTTCTATCCTTTACGCAAAGTCCGGTGGTTGATGTTCAGCATCTGTATGAGCAAGGATACCCCTTGCCCGGACCGGAGCATACGCGCAGATTATCCTTTAATACCTACTCGGATCTCGAAGGACAGCAGTATGTGACGGTGTATATGGAAAGTTTGGATGTAGCGCAGACATTCATGCTGCCACAGCAGTGCCTTGTCCAAGATGCATGGCTGAACGGCGTGGAGCATATATCGACGCCAGATGCGTATCAGCTCAGATTGCTGTGCGGGATCGATTATATACCCTATGAAAATGATAAATATTACGAAGTACCCGCATCATCACGCTGGAAATTCGGGATCGGTTACTTGGGCTTGGCGTTATTCCTGATGGGGATGATGTATGTAGTACACCAGCATATTGGGGATATTAGGCTGAGATAATGTAGTTATAAAAAGACGTGGTATCTGATATTTTCAGACCGCGCCTTTTTATATTTGATTGCAGAAGGAACCCTAATGCTCAGCCGTAATGGGCTTTAACGATTGGCGGTATTTGAGCGGACTGGTGCCCGTCCAGCGCTTAAACTGCCTGCTGAAATGAGCCAGACTGGAGTATCCGAGCAGGGAAGCTATCTTGTTCAGCGGCAGATTGGGCTGCTGGATCAACACTTTGGCCTCATGCAGCTTGGTCTCTGACAGGTAGTGCCGCGGCGAATAGCCGTATACCTTGCGGAATACCTCCTGTGCATAGCCGGGACTGATTCCGAGGGAGGCTGCCACGTCTTCAATCCGGAATGTCTGCTCACCGGATTTATCCTCCCGGTAGGGTTTAAATCTGGATTGGATGGCTTCCATAATGGCCTTGGCATACTGAACGGATGAAGGTGCAATTCGGGGCTCCAATCCCGTAGAAATCATTTGCGAGAATATCCCGAACAGCTCGAACAAAGCAATTTGCATGCGAAAACGGTCTGCTGTCGTATATTCTCCACTCTCCCGCACCATGCCGATCCAGCTATGGACAACCTTTTGCAGCTTAGTATTGGTTTCAGTACCCGCCGGGAAAAAGAGCTGATTGCTCTTGATCATCTCCTGACGGAACAATGGGTCATCCACATTAAAATGAGTGCTAAAATAATACATTCCACCAGGGGAAACACACTGACTCACATGCTTGAATCCCGGCGGAATAATTAAAATATCACCCTCCCCAACCGAATACACGTTATTCTCCATAATCGTTTCCTGACGACCTTCTAAAATAAGTGCAATTTCAAAACCGATATGAGACTCCTCCGGCATGCGCCAGTCCGCTTTGACCCGGTGAATATGAGCGCCGAAAAATTTCACATTCCAGTCAATTCTAGGCAACCATTGGCAATCATGGAATAAAGATGGATCAACTTCAGCATTTAATATCATAAGATCACCTTCGATTAGGGCAAATTTTACACTGCTTAGACAATCTCATTGTACCTAACATTTGACTATAATAAAAGAGCGTTTACAAACGCTCTGCTATAGGCTTTTATATAAAAAGAAAGCGCTTATATGGAGAGGGTTTGAAAGCGATGCCATACTGTATTTAGGAGGAGCTATGGAAACAACAACGAAAGAACGTGTGTCCTATTACGTTTATTTTTTGGGAAGCAACGCAATTCTCTGTCTGGTCGCCTCATTTGCGATGCTATTTTATACGGATTATGTGGGTATTTCTGTGTCGATTATCGGTACTTTGTTCGTGCTGGCCCGCATATGGGATGCGCTGAGCGCTCCAATCTTCGGCGTGATCATTGACCGGGCCCAACTCAAAGGCGGTTTGTTCAAGCCGTGGACGAATCTGGCCTCTATCATTTTGCCCATACTTACTGTATTGGTGTTCCTCGTTCCCAGCGATGCTTCGCTTACCGTCAAGATAATTTATATCGCCGTCACATACTTGGTATGGGAAATGTGCTACACCATCAGTGATGCGCCCGGCTTTGGTCTGGCTACACTGATGACGAAAAACACGCACGAACGCGATCTGCTGATGTCCAGAGGCCGGACGATGGTGTTCTTGGCTTTTATGGTCATTTCCTCGTCTGCGGTAGCTGTGGCCAATCAGATATCCTGGCCGATTTTGGCGGTTATCGTTGCCACGGCGGGTTTGGTACTCATGAATTTTACTCGCTTTAATGTCAAAGAGCGTTATTCCAACAAGGGAGAGAAGGTTACGCTCAAGCAAATTATGACGTATCCCATGCAAAACAAGCAGCTTTTATTCTATCTGATGTCGTTTATGACATTGTCCATGACCAATCTGCAAGGGATTGTCGTCAGCTACTTTGCTTTATACAACTTGAAAAATCCTATTTATATTTCAGTACTGATGTTCATTTCCTTGGGTGTACAGCTGCTAACAGCGTTAATTTTACCACCGATTATTAAGAGATTTGGTAAATGGAAGGTGAACGTATTCAGCTTGATTGGATTGTTTGCCACGGGTTTGTCCCTGTTCGCCATTGGGTACAGCAATCCCATCGTCGTATGTGTATTCGCGGTTCTGTTCGGCCTGTTCAGTTCTGCTCCGCAGCTCATGGTGCCGATGTTTACCGCCGATTGCGTCGAATATGGCGCGTTCCAAAAAGGTGTACGTGCCAGTGGAACCGCTTTTGCCACCCAAACGTTTGCAGGAAAACTGGGAGGAGCGGCAGCCAGTGGGATCGTCGCTTATGCGCTTGCCTTTGCAGGCTATATCCCGAATGTACCGCAGACCGGGCAGGTTCTCACATGGATATTCGCACTTTATGCGGTGGTACCTGGTGTAGGAGCCTTAATTACGGCAGGCCTGTTCGCGTGGCTGTACAAAATTAGAGAAAAAGACGTAGAGGGCTGGCTGGCGATTGCGAAAAAAAATCAGCAGCAGGCGGGTTCTGCGGAGCAGGGCGTTACCGATAAGAAACTGGCCGTCCCGTCTCTTTCTAAACCACACAACAGCCACGGTATTTGAAACAAATGAGGTCGTATGACACTTTACCATGATTCTATAGGAGGACGACTACATGAAAAAACTGCTATACGGTGTTGCTTATTATGATGAGTATATGCCTTATGACCGATTGGACCAGGATATCCAAATGATGAAGGATGCGGGCATCAACGTGGTGCGGATTGCCGAATCCACCTGGAGCACGCATGAACCGCAAAACGGAGTGTTTGATTTCACCTCCGTGGATCGGGTGCTGGATGCCATGCATAAGGCGGGCATTGAGGTCATTGTAGGCACGCCCACCTATGCCGTTCCGACATGGTTGGTCAAGGAGCATCCCGATGTCCTGGCAACAACCCCTCAAGGTCCGGGCAAATACGGAGCTCGCCAGATCATGGACATCACGAACCCGGTTTACCTGTTCCACGCCGAGCGCATCATTCGCAAGCTGATTGGACGGGTGAGTCAGCATCCGGCGGTCATCGGCTTTCAGACGGATAACGAGACGAAGCATTACAACACATGTGGGCCGAATGTGCAATTGCAATTTGTAAAATATTTGCGCGAGCGATTTGAATCACTGGAGGAGCTGAACCACAAATTTGGGCTCGATTACTGGAGCAATCGCATCAATAGCTGGGAGGACTTTCCTTCCGTGGTCGGAACGATTAATGGAAGTCTGGGGGCAGCCTTTTCCCAATTCCAGCGCAAGCTGGTGACGGACTTTCTGGCGTGGCAGGTCGCAATTGTAAATGAATATAAGCGAGAAGACCAATTTGTGACGCAAAACTTTGATTTTGAGTGGAGAGGCCATTCCTTTGGTGTTCAGCCGGACGTGGATCATTTTGCGGCATCACAGGCATTGGATGTGACTGGCGTAGACATTTACCATCCATCACAGGATGATCTGACCGGCATTGAAATTTCCTTCGGTGGCGATGTAGCGCGTTCGACGAAACAGAGCAACTATCTGGTACTGGAAACGGAGGCGCAGGCTTTTACTCACTGGGTTCCCTATCCTGGACAGCTGCGGCTGCAAGCGTTCAGCCATCTGGCTTCCGGGGCCAATATGGTGGCATACTGGCACTGGCATTCCATCCATAATTCCTTTGAAACGTACTGGAAGGGTCTGCTGAGCCATGATTTTGAGCCGAATCCTGTGTATGAGGAAGCACAGACCATCGGGAAGGATTTTGCGAGATTGTCTCCGCAACTGGTCAACCTGAAAAAGACAAACAAAACAGCCATCCTGGTCAGCAACGAAGCGTTGACATCGATTAACTGGTTTAAGTTCAATATGAACAGCCCGCTGAATTACAACGACATTGTCCGTCGTTTGTACGATGAGCTATACAAGCTGAATATCGGGACAGATATCGTTCATCCGGGGACGGAGTCGTTTGACGATTATGATCTCCTGATCGTACCGGTGCTTTACTCCGCGCCAAATGCGCTGCTGGAAAAGCTGAATCGGTATGTGGAAAATGGCGGTCATGTGGTGTACACGTTCCGCAGCGGATTTACTGATGAGCATGTGCAGGTGAGAACTTCCCGGCAGCCGGGCGTGATCAGCGAGGCCTGCGGCATTCACTACAGCTTGTTCGTGGAGCCGAAGAACGTGACGCTCAAGGATAA
The DNA here is from genome assembly GCF_000236805.1 of Paenibacillus peoriae KCTC 3763. Lineage (GTDB taxonomy): Bacteria > Bacillota > Bacilli > Paenibacillales > Paenibacillaceae > Paenibacillus > Paenibacillus peoriae. Next base: position 113,279 of record NZ_AGFX01000037.1, read on the forward strand.
TCCTTTTGGGGTAGCGGCAGAGGACAATCAGGTAGATACGTGGATGGAGCTGATTACTCCGACGACTGCCGAGGTGTTGGCGTATTATGATCACCCGCATTGGGGAAAATATGCAGCGATTACGCAAAACCGCTATGGTCAGGGGACGGCGACTTATATCGGCTGTATCGTCAGTCCGGCGGTCATTCGCGAGTTGTTCCGTTCTGTAGCCCAAAAGGCAGGAGTCTGGGGAGTGGAACAGGAAGTGTCATTCCCGACCATTATTAAATCTGGCACGAATGACCAGGGACGGACGATCCGATATTATTTTAACTATTCCGAACAAGCGGGCTCGGTGGTGTACCCGCATGGAGACGGCAAGGAGCTGATCGGGGAGCAGACGATAACCCGAGGACAAACGCTCCAATTGGAGCCGTGGAGTGTTATAATTATCGAAGAAGCGTAAATGCTGTATAATGAGCTGATTTCGACATATGAATGAATCATATATGTGTCCTGCCGGGAAATCCCCGGCAAATGAGCGCCCCTGCGAATAGCGGGGCGTTTTCGCATATGGCTGAACAAGAGGAGTGCATCGCTATGCCAACCCGAGTAGTCCGCTGGTTTCGGGCGCTGACGGCCCCGTATCGACGCAGCATTCAGCTCAAGCTCATTTTAACGATGATTGTTCTATCGGTGGTGCCGGTCATTGCCGTCACGGTGCTGGCTGCGGAAAAAAGCAGAGCGTCGATGGAAACCGAAGTGGTAGAGACGAACATGTCCAATATGAAATGGACGGGGATCTATATCAGTGACCAGTTAGACCGCCTGAATCAGCTGATTTACAGCATTCAGATCAGCCCTGATCTGAGTGATTATTTGAATGAGCGCGAGCCGGACAGCCTTTCAAGCCAATTTAATGCCCAGCGTAAAATGCTGAATACGCTCGCGAATGTGTATTATTCGGCCGGAAGCCACGTGATCGGTATTCAGCTTTATTTGAAGCAATCGCAAAGCCTGTTTACCTTCAACGGCATGCAAAATGATATTACGACGGTGAGCGGTATTCCCCCGCAGTATGCCGAGATGTGGCAGGCGAATAAGGATTATTTGATTCGCACAAGCCCGGCCGATGCGGAGCGCTTTACACTAATTCGCAGTATTCGGCGTTTTGAGGATCAGAAGCAGACGGGTGTGATCTCACTGGATGTTCTGTGGTCGCAATTCGATCAGACGCTGGGCTTGCTGGGACGAGGAGATCAGCATCAGGTGCTTATTACAGATACGGATGGCAGGATCATGTATCCGGCGCAAGCTCGCCAGTCGCCTCCTTCTGCGGGTGTATTGACGGCTCTTCGCGACGTTAGGCCAGGCCCCGGTATGATTCAAACTGCCGGGCATTATGTGTTCTATAATAACCTGGATGCGGTTGGGCTGAGACTGGTCAAAATCATACCAACCTCATCTATTAACCATAGCGCCTTTTTAACGATGCTATATGGCATTATCGTGGGCGTGATTTCGATCCTTGTTTCCATCTGCATAGCCGTTTTCATCGCATGGCGGACCGCACGGCCGATTGTTCATTTGGCACGTTCCGTACAGGAACTAGAAATGATTAAGGGGCCGGTTGGACAGCCGAGCACACGCCCGGATGAGATCGGGCTGTTGGAAAGAAGTCTCCATGGCATGGCAGGACGAATCCGTGAGCATATCCAGACGGAATACAGTATGAATTTGCAAAAAAAGACGGCTGAATTGAAAGCGCTCCAGGCGCAAATTCACCCTCATTTTCTGCAAAACACACTGCAAATGATCGGCAGCATGGTATTTTCCCAAAAGCCGGAGGACACCTATGAGGTAATCCGTTCGCTGAGTGAGATGTTTCGCTACGTGGTACGGGAGCCTCAGGATATGGCCTCTTTACGCGCGGAGCTCGACCATGTGGGACACTATATGCGCATCCAGCAGCGGCGGTTTCCGCAGAGATTGGTGTTTCAGGTGGAGATGGATGAACGGGCGATGGATATTCGTCTGCCCAAGCTGTCGCTGCAGCCATTGCTGGAAAACGCGTTTCAGCACGGTCTGGATCGTAAGGCAGGGGCATGGCGAATGGGCATCCGCGTGGAGATTATGAAAGAAGACGTGTGGATCACAGTTTGTGACAATGGTAACGGCATGGCCCCGGATAAGCTGGAAAAAGTACGGGCCAAGCTGGAAAATGCTTCGGAGGAACCGATCTGGGCGCAGGGCAGCCATATCGGCTTAAGCAATGTTGCTTCACGATTGCGAATGAATTTTGGAGTGAATTACGGGGTGACCATAGACAGTGAGCAGGGCGTCGGTACACGTGTCACGATCCGAATTCCATTCACCTCAGCAGAGGAGGGGGACATATGATCAGGGTATTAATTGTCGATGATGAGCCATGGAACCGCGATATTGTGAAGACATTTGGCACATGGGAAAAGCTCGGCATGTCGGTGGTGGGTGAGGCTGAGGACGGAGAGGAAGCGTTCAGGCTGACCGGGGAATTAACCCCGCATATTGTGATCACTGACATGCGGATGCCGGGTGCGGATGGAGTAGAGCTGCTGCAGGCGCTAAATAACCATTTTCCTGATGTGAAAATCATTGTCGTGAGCGGCTATGATGACTTTGCATATGCCAAGCATGCCATCCGCTATAAGGCTGTCGATTACTTGCTCAAGCCTGTTAACCCCACCGAGCTGAATGCAGTGCTGCTCAAATGCAAAAACGATCTGGAGACCAGGGCAACAGAGCGGCAGCAAGAAAAGGCGGAGCTGGATTATGAGTTCTTCCACAAGCTGACCCGGTATAAGCAACTGCTGCGTCTTTATTTTAATGAGCTGAATCAGGATGGCGTGAACATGACTTGCAAGCAGGTCATGCAGGAGCTGGAACGCCTCGGAGCGCCAAGTCAGCCTATGCTGGGCCGGCTGGTACAGGAGCTTCTTTCCCTGCTAAAAGAGCTGGCAGCAGACAACGGACTGGATACCCCGACAGCGAAAGCTGGATTTCCGCTGTCGCAGGATGCGTTATCCTCTGTAGAACATGCGCTGGAATTCGTATCGGCGTGCTATATTCTGGAGCTGGATCAGCTTATTCGACAGCGGAAATACAAAAACAAGCTGAATCTGGAGGAGGTACGGCGCTATATGGATCGTCACTTTGCCGAACCGATTACACTGGAGCAGCTGGCAAAAAACTTTTTTGTAAGCAAAGAGTATATGAGCAAGGTATTCAAGCAGGAGTATGGTCAAAATGTAACGGACTATATTGTAGAGCGGAGAATGGAAAAGGCGCGGGAATGGCTGGCAGATAAACAAATTTCAATTAAAGCGGTCGCGGAGATGGCGGGGTATGAGGATGTGTCCTATTTTTATCGGGTGTTTAAAAAGCATTTTGGCATGGCACCCGGAGAGATGAGAAAGGAAGTTTAAAAAAATCCAACTCAACAGGCTAATGGTGTCCAATGGCAGAAGTGACCTCCCACCCTATAATGAAAGCGTATACAAAAGAAGTGATTAGGAAGTCGGTAACCGTTATTTTCAACTTAGGGGAGGTCATTTTGCATGAAATTATGGAAAGGTGTATTGAGCACAATGCTGGTTGGTACGTTGTTGGCCGGGTGTGGAGCGAATTCTTCAGGCAGTGACAGCAGTGGTTCCGGTGGAAACGGCAAAACCGTGAATCTCAAAATGTTTATCGCCCAGCCCCGCTTGAAGGAGCATTACGATAAATACATTAACGCGTTCGTAGCGAAGGAAAAGAAAGATAAAAATATCGACGTTACGGTGCAATTGGAGATGCCGCCTGCCGACAATGCCGCACAAATTTTGAAGACGAGACTTGCATCCAACGATGCGCCGGATGTGTTCGCGCTGCATGCGGTGAATGAAATTCCTCCGTTTTATAAAGCGGGTTATTTGGAGGACTTGTCCGGTCAGCCGTTTGTCAGCAAATTAATGGATAGTGTGAAGCCTTCGGTGACGACGAAAGACGGCAAAGTCGTAGCGGTTCCTTTGGAAACGATTTCATGGGGCTATCTGTACAATAAAAAGATATTTAAGGACTTGGGGCTGAAGCCACCGGGAACGTTGACCGAAATGAAGGCTGTGGTCGAGAAGCTGAAAGCGAACAATGTGAAGCCGTTCCTGTTGTCCTACAAGGAATCCTGGATTCCACAGCTGTTCGTGCCGCTGACAGCAGGTGCGATGATCAACACACAGAATAAGGATTTTATCGACCGGATGAATCAGGATAAAGGTTCTTTTGCTGAAATGAAGAGTATGTTCGACATTATTGATCTGGTGAACAGCAACGGCACAGACAAGGCGCTGGAAATTGGCGGGGATGACGGCTCGGCGGCCTTCGCTTCGGGCAAAGCAGCCATGTGGATTCAAGGCCCATGGTTTGCCGAAACGATTTTGAAATCTGATCCGAAAATGGATTTTGGGGTTGCACCGTTGCCGATCAACGATGATCCGAATGCAACCTTAATCAACCTGTCCACTTCGACTTCACTGGCTGTATCCTCCACAAGCAAAAATAAGGAGGTTGCACTCGATTTTGTCAACTATGTGCTGGACGACAAGGATTCCAGTGCGTTCTATGAGGCATTAAAATTTAACCCGATCTCCAAGGTGCATACGTTCAAAAGCTATCCTTGGGTCAATGACGCTACCGCATACGTGAAAGCAGGCAAGTCGTATCAAGATCCATCCATCCCGCAAGCGGTCAAGGACGAGGCAGGCAAAGCGCTTCAATCCTACTATGCAGGCCAGCTCTCGCAGGATGACGTGATCAAGGCGCTGGATAAGGCATGGAAATCGTATAACAAAGTGAACAAGTAACGGTAGCCTACAGAAATACATCAGGAGGGGGGAGACTCCATGCCTTTTAAAATCTATAAAAAATATGTGATGCTGCTGGCATTTACCGCTCCGGCGCTGATCTTTTACACCATTTTCCTGCTCATTCCGACGATCAGCGGCATGTACTACAGCTTCACAGACTGGAACGGACTGAATCCTAATTACAGCTTTCTCGGCTTGGGGAACTTTGTAGAGGCGCTGAAGGAAGACCCGGATTTTCTTAATTCTCTGTGGTTTACGCTCAAATATGTATTGGTCATGATTGTGCTGCAAAATGTGCTGGCATTAGCGCTGGCCGTGCTCATCGAGTCGCGTACGCGCTCCAAGGGATTTTTCCGGACAATATTTTTTATGCCCAATATGATTAGTACCATTATTAGCGCATTTATGTGGACATTCGTATTTTCCTCCGTGCTGCCACAGATTGCCGAAAAGACGGCTATCGCCTTTTTGGGCCAATCGTGGCTGGGTGATCCGAAGGTATCCTTCTTCTCCATCATTATTGTCTCGCTCTGGAATGGTGTCGGATACATGATGATCATTTATCTGGCTGCACTCCAGGGGGTGCCGCAAAGCTTGAAGGAGGCCGCTATTATTGACGGGGCCAACGCGTTTCAGACATTGCGAAGCGTGACGCTGCCGATGATTACCCATGCCATTACCATCTGTTTCTTCCTGACGCTGAATGGTGCCTTCAAGGTCTATGAGGTTGTCTATGGACTGACCGGTGGGGGGCCGGGGCGCAGTACGCAGGTGATTACGATGAACATTTATGAGGAGGCGTTCTCCAACAACTTCCGTTACGGCTATGCGAGCGCCAAATCCGTTATCTTGTTCGCCATCGTCCTGATCTTCACGCTGATCCAGCTGCGTGTCATGAAGAAGAAGGAGGTGGAGGCATGAGGCTGAAAAAAGCCAATTCCCTGCTGATTACGTTGCTGCTGTGTGCGGGTGCCATAGTGTCCTTCTTCCCCATCTATATGGCGGTGACCAATTCATTTAAAACGCAGGGTGAAATGTTCGCATCCTTTACGGCGCTGCCGACGAAGCTCCACTTTGAAAATTACAGTCAGGCTTTTCACCAGACTCATCTGCTGAACAGTGCTTTGAATTCCACGATCATTTCGTTTGTCGGCATTGGCGGGATCGTGATCTGCTCTGCACTGGCAGGCTATAAGCTGTCTCGTACACGGGGAAAAATGAGCAGTGCGATCTTCTTCCTGTTTGTCGCCTCGATGCTGGTGCCGTTTCACTCCATTATGATACCGCTTACAAGGATGGCGAAGGATTTGTCCGTCCAAGGCAGTACGTACGGCTTGGCGCTGATCTATATCGGTTTGGGTGTCAATATGGCCATCTTTTTGTATCACGGGTTCGTCAAATCCATTCCGCGTGAGCTGGAAGAATCGGCACAAATGGACGGCTGCAATGAGTTCCAAACGTTCTTCCGCATTATATTTCCTTTGCTGCTGCCAATCACCGTCACGATTGCCATTCTGGATTTCCTGTGGATCTGGAACGACTTTTTACTTCCGCTGTTGATGCTGACGGATGTGAACCACTACACCCTGATTCTATCGACGAATATGTTGTTTGGTGAATACAACAAGGATTGGTCACTCATTCTGGCTGCACTTGTGTTGACCTCTATTCCAGTCATCCTGATCTATGCATTCTTTCAGAAATTCATCATGGAGGGCATCGCGGAGGGAGCGGTTAAGGGATAAAGCAGGAGATGTGGGTAGGCTATATAAGCCGAGTTGGAAAATGTAAATGAGGCGCCACTGCGCAGGCGAATGGTGCTTCCGAAGCGAGCTTTCTACAGAAAGCTTTCAAAGCGACCGCTCCGCTTGTACAGCACCATTCCGCCTACTTCGTTTTCATGTGAATCTTTTGGAGTCCAATATATAGACTTGAGCCTTATACTGCATTGCTGGGGAGGTAGATGGCCTTTCCTGCAAAAATTTTCAGGCAAACGTAAGAACTTGGAGCCGTGTACAAATGACACGGCTCTTTTTTACGTCTAATGTTTTAAATATTAATTAGTAATTAGACTCGTTGTAGATGAATCTATAGTTGTTTACCTTCAAGTTGGTGTTTACCCATGCCGCTCATTGGAAATCAGTTAATCTCATGGCGGTTGGGAGAGCGCAGCGGTCCATCTGAATCTGGAGAAGCGTAGCGTTCGCCTTTGCGGCGGGATTCTTACCTTTAAATTGTCTTATCTATATAAGTTGAACTCGAAAACGAAGCACAAAAACGGAGTGGTCGGAATGGTGCTGTACAAGCGAAGCGTTCGCTTTAAAAGCTTTCCGTAGGAAAGCTCGCTTCGGAAGCATCACTTCCCCGGATTTCTCCCCTTATTAGGGGCTTAATTCAAGAAATCTGGGGGCGGTGGCGATGGGAAGCACCATCCGACTGCGTAGTGGCACGATAGGAAGCTTTTAAAATCCTAAGAATCCCGCTGCAACAGAGATCGTAAGATCAAATGGAACGCGGAGCGGTCTTAGCCATACAATATTTCATCTGAATGTAAAAGGGGATGATGATGATGGCTACCTTCTCGGCCGCCCTTCGAGTGAAAAAGCGGATGGCCAAGCGCATATTAAAATTATCTGGTGTCCACGGTATTGGCGTAGGGTACAAAGACCCTGCTCATCCCAAAAAGGGAGCCGCCGTTATTGTGTATGCAGACCAGCTGGCCTCGGCCTCCACCGGACTCCTGTCTGCCACAGCACTGGGCAAAAAAACGAATGTCCCTATCCGGATTGTAAAAACCGGAAAGATCAGAGCCAATGCCACGGACTACAAAACGCGCATACGCCCGGTCATCGCCGGCTACAGTGTCGGAACGATTGAAGGCTCCGGGACAACCGGATTGATCGTTGCGCCAACTGGAGCGCCGGCTACACGGTATCTTTTCAGCAACAACCATGTCCTTAATCCCTCCAATACAGACAATCGGGAGGCCACGATTCAGCCGGGCGGAGCCGACGGGGGAACGGTTTCCCAGGATCGTATTGGACGGCTGTATCGTTACGTACGCTTGAGTCCAAGCGGGACGAACTTGATTGATACAGCGCTTTCCCTGCCGACCAGGAACAGATTGCTCAACCCGCGTTACGCTACCGTAGGGGTAGTCCCGGGCCATGTCACCGCTTATCGTGTGGGAGAAAGACTTAAAAAGGTAGGGCGTACGACCGGGCGGGTCAATGGTACGGTAGAGTCTGTCAATACGGACCTGCAAATCAATTATGGCGGAAGCCTGGGGCTGTTGACCTTTGAGGATCAGACCGTCGTTAGAGGTACGACTCCTGTATCGCTACCGGGGGATTCCGGTTCTGTCTGGCTCAGACAGTCGGATAATTATGCAGCTGCGGTCAACTATGCAGGTACGGCAGATGGTCGTCTATCCATTGCCTTTCCGGTACAGTGGTTCATGCAGGTGTACAACACACGGGTAGCCCGCCCCAACGGGGCAGGCAGGGTACTCACAGTAGATACGGGCTCTTCCCCAAGTTCCTATACAAGACAGCTTACCAGTGAGGAACTGGCTCGCTTAAGACCAAGAACGACGCGCATTAGAAAGAGCTAAATGACCTTCAGATAGAAAAAGCTGCTTCCTAAAAACGAATCGTAAAGCTGCGTGTGAACGGCTTCGCCAGCTCATCATAATCCCGAAGCTCAATCGTAAATGTGTAGCTGTTTTGCGATTGGCTAGCGGATACGGTGCCGCTGATCGTCCCGGTGAAGCGGTCGAGTGTCAGCCCGGCAGGCAGACTGCCGCTTTTCAGTGTCCAGTCGTAGAAGGGAACGCCGCCCTTGGCTATTAGTTTTTGGTTGTAGCTTTGCCCTTTTGTGGCATTAGGCAAGGAAGTTGTAACGATTTCCGGTTCGAGAAAAGGGGTTAGCTTGCGGTTCAGCTTCCAGCCAGCTTTCTCGGCAATGAGCAGGGTCAGCTTGCTCAGCATCCAGCGGCGGACCGGAAATTCTGCCGCCCAGCCTGCGCTTTGACCGCTGAGACGGTCCCAGTATTGCCGGTCTGCCGGGATATGGTAGCTGCTATCCAGCGGAACACGTACACCCTGGTACGCTTCGACGACTGCGTCAGCACCGCCGCTGCTGTGATAGGCTTGCATGCCTGCCCACGAATCACTGAAAGCAACGGCGTGGCCGAACTCATGCATAATGAGGCCATATACGTCCGTCACCTGAGTGAGATCGGTTTTGTACCAGTCGTCATCATTCAGCGAGGTGAACACTTGAGCATCGGGATAAAAATCCAGCGCAGTTCCTAGTGAACGGTGGATGGGACCTGGCACCCGGACACCGTTTCTGGTGTGGTAAAAACCGCTGTTGCCGGGCCATCCAGTCGAATACGGGCCGTCGATCCCCCGCAGGAAAATCCATTCCCCATTATAGGGCGCGTTATTCGTTCCAATTGTATGCCCGTTCCAGTCATTGTTCGGAATATAGTTGCGTTCGGCTCCGGCAGGAACGGTATCGAATGGCTCCATGTCGAAAAAGTAGAACCAGTCCTTAATCGCCTGCTCCGCGGCCTTGCGAATACCCGGATCATCGAAATAGTGATTGACTGTATCATAGCGGTAATCGAATACCAGCGGGAATCGGGTTTCTTGATTATCGTCCTGGTCCCATACCCGGATCGGAATGGTATGGGTTCGTGAAGCTCCCGCACTGTCAGCAATGGTGAGGGAGAGCGTATAGTGCTCAATCTCGTCCGGGCCGCCGTTACGATCCGGTGCAACCTCCAGTTTGAAGTCCTTCCTCTCGGATGCATTATTAAAATTTAACACCTTCGTAGCGCCAGTGGCAGATAACGTGCTGGGCAGATTCATCATGAGCCGGGACGTGCCCTGTGCCCTGAGTGTGATGCTGATCGGATACGCCGCACTGGCAGGAGGCTTCACGGTCAGATTAATGAAGGGGTTGGCGATATAGCCCTGCCAATCCACCAGATCAACGCCATACCCGTTAATGATCCGTCCGAAGCGGTCAATGACCTCGGCATCGCTGCCAATCGCTTGCGGGGACATGCCGGAGGTCGAGACTTGTGCGGCTACGTTTTTGAGAAGAGTTTCCATCATAGAAGCAGAGCCGCATGAATCAGATTCAATGTTTGCTGACAGGGGTGGTCTTGCATGTTCTTTACACATAACAACATCCTCCTATAAGCCGGACAGCTTCTAAACCGGGCAGCAACAAGGCTTCCACGTAAGCTGCCCGCTTTTTTATTTAACGGCACGAATCATTCACATTACAAATCATTCACTAATTAAAAAGTTAAGGTCATGAAATGTTCGTCCTAATCGGCTCCTTCGGCATATGCATTGGCTCCCAAAGGACGAGCATTAACGGTGCTGCTTGCCGAGGCCAAGCCCCGGATTTCCTGAGCGGTCAGCGCTTTGTTGTAAATGATCAACTCATCTACCGCGCCGTTCAGATAGGGATCATCGAACTGGGATTTGCCAATATAGTTCCGGTCTGTCAGTCCAAGGCTGGACGGCTTCAACGTCATATTGGTGTTACGTGTCGATTCCACACCGTCCACATACAATATCCCTGTATTGCCTGACAAAGTAATGGCCACATGCTTCCACACACCTGTCGCCAGTTCCGGGGCGTTCAACTGTTGCTCCTGCCCATTCCCTGAAACGGTGATGGCAAAGCGCATACCTGTCCCTTCGGCCTTTGGGGTCAAAAACATATACCGATCCGTTCCTGCTCCAAAATCAAACAGACGAGCCCAGCCGTTATGCGTGTTCACTCGTACCCATGCTGCAATCGTAAAGTCATTCAGGCTGCTAACGATACCGCCGGGCAGGCTGGCATAGGCGCCTGTACCGTTGAAGTGCAGGGCGTTGCCTTTCCGTCCTGCTCCCCATGAGCCGCCATTCACACTGGCCTGCTGCCCATACCCCGATGAATCGGCTGCGGTAGCTCCGGCCGTTTCGTTAAATTCATACCGGGCTATAATGTCTCCGATGGGAGTCGGATTGCCGGTGCCTAACTGAATACGAATATCGTAGGCGGCTGCCGTTCCGATATTCAGTCTGACAGTGGCTGCCAAGCCGTTAACAGCCGTGACAGAGCCGGTTTTCGTGCCGTCTACGAGCACGTCATACGTACCTGCCGCGAGTCCGGTCAGCGTCACAGCCGTAGTATGCGCTGTGCCTGGTGTCGTATTTTTCAACGTCAGGCGGACGTTGTTTTTGGACTTGGACACGATAGCCGAGCTATATTGGTCCCGGCTCAGCTCCAGACTCAGCTTTTGGGTGATCAGATGCAGACGTTGAAATACGCCGTCCTTTGGAGTAACCGTATAGCTGTTATTGCTTTCGGTAACGTCGCAGCCATAGCCGAACAAGCCGAATATCGGATCGACAGCTACATCCGAGCTTAGCGCTTTAATGGCTCCAAACAGCCCCAGATCTGCTTCGCCGGACATGCCACGCCATCCGTTAAAGAGGGGGCCGCCGTCCAGACCAAGAGCGCCGTAATTGCCCTTGCCCGCCTGATACGTCCACGCTACCGCCCCGATATTGGCAGGATCAGAGCTGATCTGTCCTGAGTTAATCGCTCCGATGTTCGCCAGCTTGGCGGCATACGATAGACGCTGGTCCACTTCGGGCTTGGACGAATAACGGCGTGTCCAATCGTCCATCGCATAGCCCGCCAGCGAGGTGGTGTACTGGAAGTTCCACCAATTCTCCCCGGTGATGGTGACCGGATCGGCGTAATAGTACCAGACAGGCATATGACCGCGGGCGGCACGTGTTTTGGCATTGATTTTGCTCATCATCGTCGTGTTGCTGTTCATTTTGGCGAGTGTATACACCGCTTCTTCGCCTGTATTGTCGTAATTGTACTCGGAGCCGTAGGGATAGGTGGTATTTTTGAAATTGTTGTATTTGGTAGCCATTTTGGCAATCAGGTCGTTGGCCTCGCTGGTCAAGCCCTCTTCCTGAAGTGCTTTAATGATATCCGGTGTGGTCAGTTCACCCATGAGTCCGGTATTCCAGTTATAGGCGACAGGACCTTCATATAATGCCTTGAAAATACGATACGCACGCAGTAAATACGTGTTCTTGCTATTGCGGTAGCTGATCAGGTTGGGATATAGCTTGGCGAGTTTATACATACTGAAAAACGTGTTGTAAATGTGGGGATAGGCATAGCCGCGGTATGTCGGTGTCGTATTAGGCTGCGGCATCAGGAAATCAGGAACCAGATAATCGGTGTGATGACCTTCCATCAGATTCGTCCAGATGGCCACCTCCAGATAATCATCGACTGCCTTGATCTCAGATGCCACAGGCTTCTGCACATTTTTCTCCGCCAAAAACTGACCGTGTGTCAAACCCCAATCATCACCCCAGCCCCAGTAGCCTGCAAAGCTGTTGCGCTTGGCCTTATACTGCATCATCCAATCGTCAAACACCTTGTCCCGCAGATCGCCCGGCACATTCCATTGTGTGCTGTTGACCATGAAAGTGGAGTGACGTTGAAGCGCAGCATCGATAGACTCGATGGCATAAAATTGAAGGACCGTTTTTTCGCCGTTGCCGTAGCTCACAGTTATATTGTTGTGTCCCAGTCGACCGAGCGTGAGTTCATATATTTTATGGTTTGTAGGGGCTGTTTCCAGATAGCTGATCGTGGTTTCAGACGGGTATTGTGCAGTAACAGAGGTGATGGATTTGCTTGTATGCAGATCAAATTTCGCTTTGAGATTGGTTGGGACAATCATGCCTGGAACGACAGTCACGTCCATATGGCCCTCGCTGTACAGTTTGTCCTTCACGGCCTGCTCGTCCGCGACCTTAAAAAATTTAAAGGCATACGTTTTGCTTTCACCCGGAGCCAGCGACAGACTGGTGCTCCCGAGATAGCCGCGGTTGGTACTCTTAATGACATTGGAGTGAATATAAAATACATTCAGTCCCTCGGCCCAGCCGCCTTGGTCCATCGCCCATGTGCTGCCGGGATGCTCCTCGACTCTCCAGTGGTCCTGATATTCGAGACCTGCGCCTGTAGAGGCATCCGGGGCAAGCAGTAAATATGGCCCGATGCCGCTAGGCCGTGCAGCGGTAATAAAGGAGCTGTTATGGCCTACAAAGGAGTGGGAGAGCACTCTTGTTTCATAGATTTGTTCGTTATTGCCGCCGGACCAAAATTCGTTGAAAGGAAGCGGCAGTCCCCAATCTCCGATTTCCAGCGTTTGATTAGAGGTATTCGTAACTTTCATTTGCCAATGCAAATAGTCATTTACCAACGAATACGTTTCGAGTAAAGTAAAATTGCGTATTCCCTGAGCATTTGATGAATTTTGATAAGACACCTGAACACTGTTGCCGGAAGAGGTGATCCTGCGTGCATCAGCAGAATTGCTTGTCCATGCCCGCGTCCATGCTCCGTTACCAAGACGGTAAGTGAACATAAGCTCACCGAGCCACTGATGGTCCGACGTATTTTGATTAGGTGCGTTGGAGCCGTTCATAACATAATTCGTATTGAATGTGTCTCCTGCCAGACGTAAAAAAGAGATATCCCCGTAATCTCCGATCGTGACGGAGAATACTTGATTAGATAGCTGTACTGCCATGCTATCAACCTCCTTGAAAAGGTTTGTGAGAGCATACTCATACTCACAACTTTAATATATGTAAGAGAAATGCTTTTGTAACCTTATGTGTGGAGATTGATAGAAAAATAGATTCATATATGCTGTCCTCTACTTATACATATAAAAGGCTTCTGGTAAAATAAGAAGGACAGATTCCCGGAGGTAACTGAAAATATACGCTATGAGCAGCCATGCCTACCACTTACAAAAAGCAGCTGTAAAGTTCGGCTTGGCGTATGCTGGCATCCGTGCTCAAGAGATGAGGTATTATGAAAATTAAATTGGAGTTACCGAAGATTCCTGCGGATTTACCCGTATTAAACGAAGAAATGTACTCCATACGCTCCAAAGACGAACTTGGTAACGGAACCGTAGAGGATATGATTTTGGATCATATGGATGCGGTTAAGGTTTCATTGGAGAAGATGACCTTTAAAAATGTAACCATCATGGAATCGTCATTGCCAGAAAGCGAATGGACAGATGTCATTTTTGATAAATGTGATCTGTCTAATGTTGATTTGTCCGGTTCCTTTATTCACCGGGTGGAGTTCAGAAATTGCAAATTGCTGGGTACTGACTTTTCCAGAAGCAGGCTCCAAAACGTTCGTTTTCTGGATTGCTTAGGGGATTATTCGATGTTTCGGTTTTCCAATTTCAAGCAGGTTGGTTTTGAGGACTGTTCATTGCTAAGCACCGACCTTTGTCATCTGACGCTGCAGAAAACCTTTTTTACCCGCTGCAATCTGGATCAGGCGATGCTGTCGGGGTCCAAGCTCAAGGGAATGGATCTGAGCGATTGTGAATTCGATGAACTACAGGTGGAAATAGAGGACCTGAATGGCTGTATGATCTCGCCGCATCAAGCCTCGTCTTTTGTGGGGCTGCTGGGGCTAGTCATAAAAAAGGGGGACTAACATTCGGAGAAAGGTCATACCTATTTGTTAATAAAAAGGGAACCATCTTTTTTACGATTTTACCGTCCGAAATGATTTCTGAAGGAAGATAAATAAAAGTTGAGCTTGGGATGTTCATGTCTTCTTTGGTGGCGGAGATGCTTTTTATAGCACTAGAGAAAGAAAAGAAGAGGTTCTGGTTGGAACAGAACCTCTTCTTTTAGGTATGTAAGCAAATAGACTTAGTCAATTGAAACAATTTGCCACGTTCCATCTTTATCTTTATCAAAATAGAAGGTATACCCTATATCGGATGAAGCTCCTTCTTCTTTAGTAAGCCGTTCGCCTACAACGGGTATCAATATCCGACCATTTTCTTTTATAGCTTTGGCAATACTGGTGAACTTCACGGGCTGATCCAGGAGATAATCGTGCCCTGTTTTGACCGTTGGGCTGAGCGCAGCATGGAATTGGTCCAAATTTTTTGAAACAAAGGCCGCGATGGCTGCTTTGAGTTTTGTTATCATGCCATCTTCAATCAAAGGGTCTTTCACTTTATCCCACTTGATCTCGTCCAGGCTTTGCAGGATGATTGCTTGACTGGCTTCTACTGATGCTGGAGCTGCTGGAGCTTTTCCTTCGGGAGATGAATCTGTTGTTCCCTGATTTCCACAACCAGCTATAACACCCGCAGAAAGTATAAGAATAGATATTATTTTAGCAGGCTTATTCATGTGTCTTAACACATCCTTTCTCTTTTCTAACAAATATGATGTAAAAAAAAGTCACAGCACTTTTATGGTAATATACCATATTTTTTATGTTATGTAAAAAAACGAAGGTGTCATTAGGTTGACACCTTCGTTTCATTGATGTTTGATACTGTCCCAAGCCTGGCGCAGACGTTTAGCGCCTTCCATAATTTGCTGCTCGGTTAAATGGGCAAAAATAAAGCAGGCTGATGGAGGACCTGGTTTCAGCTGATAGTCGGCGGCATCACGCCACGTGACTCCGTAAGACAGTGCTGTCTGCATCAAATGATGATATGAAGCAGGCTCATGCTTCCACATAGCATAGACATGCAGGCCGCAATCGGTCTGATGCCAGTGGAACAGTCCACTTAGCTGCTTCATCTCCCGCTGGAACACGTCGTAGCGTGATCTGTATATCCGGGTCATCCGCCGCAAATGGCGAGCATAATCACCACGCATCATAAAGCGTGCCAAGGCACGTTGTTCCATGCGGGCAGGCGGCAGGGGATCATACAATCGTTTGGCAGCTGTCAGCGCTTGGGCCAGTGCAGCAGGCAGGATGGCAAACCCGAGCCGAAGACTGCTGAACATGCTTTTGGAAAAGGAGCCGACATAGATTACGCACTCGGTCCGATCCAATGCTTTTAACGGTTCAATGGGCCGGCCTGCCCAGCGGAATTCGCTGTCATAATCGTCCTCAATAATCCAGGCCCCTCTGGATACTGCCCATTGCAAAATCTGTTGACGGCGCGCGAGTGGCAAAACAGCACCGGTCGGGAACTGCCGTCCCGGCGTAACAAACAGCAGTTTGGAATCCCAGTCCTGTGGAATGATTCCCTGCTGATTCAGCTCAGCAGCCTGAATCTGTCCGCCTGCGGCTGTGACTGCACGATAAATACCGGAATAACAGGGATTTTCCAGTACGATGTGATCCTGTTCATTAATAAGCAACTGGCATAACAACGTAATTACTTCCATGGAACCACTGCATACTACAACTTGCTCCGGGGAGGCCGTAATCCCGCGTGTTCTGCCCACATGCTGGCAAATTGCTTCCCGCAGCCATGCATCGCCGCTCACCGGTGCAGTCGCCGAGTCAGACGAGGGCTTTTGCAGGTCTTTGCCAGCGGCAGCCATGGCACTTTTCCATGCATGCTGTGAGCTGCCCTCCAATACGACTTCTCCTGCTTGAAAAGAAATTAAGGACTGCTGCGCATCGTCGCTATCCGCAGCAAAAGCAGAGGACGGTAACTCCCGTTCCTTTTCCAGCTGCATGATTCGTTGCCCCCATGCTGACAGCGCGGGGGTTTTTGGCTTTGCAGAAGTTGGATTTGGACTTTGCTGGCCGATTGGGGATGGAGCCGATGGCATTGCTGTTTGCTCAATAACGAACGTTCCTCTGCCTACCGCCGATTCTACATATCCTTCTGCCAGTAGCATATCGTAAGCTGCTGCAACACTGCCGCGCGAAATCCCATACATGACAGCCAGATCACGACTGGAAGGCAGGCGCGTCCCGCCAGCAAGGGAACCATTAAGAATGGCGTCCCGGAGGGCATGATACAATGCCAAATATTTATGATGATAGGTTTGAACAGCACGCTGGTAAGCAATCGTAATATCCATATCTTTCTCCTTCAATTGGACTATTTATTTTCATACGAATTGGCCCTTTTGATTAATCCATTTTCAACATATTCTAAAATATATCGTTGGTCAATAGAGGGAAGGAGAGTTAACCATGAGAAGAAAAGAATTTACGGTGTCCGAAAAAGAGGAAATAGAGCAATTTCTAAGCGAGGTCAGCTTCGGATTTTTGGGCCTGAACAGCGAGGATGGTTTCCCGCGTGTGGTTCCCTTGAATTTTGCCTACGGGAATGGCGTTTTTTATATTCATGGCAGCCGTGCCGGAGAAAAGATGGAACGGATGAAGGCGGACAATCGGGTCACTTTTTCCGCTGCCAAGGAGTATGCGCTGATTCCGTCGCATTTTACGGACGAGCATATGGCTTGCCCGGCGACTGCCTTTTTTAAGAGTGTTACTGTGCGTGGTCATGCAGAATTTGTAGTCGATCTGGAAGAAAAGGCGTCGGCATTTTCCATTTTTATGAGCAAGTTGCAGCCGGAAGGCGGCTATGACACGATTGATGCCAGTGATCCTCGGTATGCTTCACGTCTGAAAGGCGTTGCTTTGATCAAAATCGTACCGGATGAATGGACCGCCAAGTTCAAATTCGGCCAAAATATCAAAGGTCAGGAGCGTCAGCAGATTGTGGATGGCTTGCAAGAACGAGGGCTGGATGATGATCTGGCAACGATTGAAATGATGCGCAAATATTGTCCTCATCACTGACCAATAAGCGGTATTCCGTCTACTTCGTTTTCATATACATTCCCGCTCTCGTTCATCGTCTAATGGGTTAATTATACTTTAGAGGGAGATGCCCTTGATTTCCCAAAGCCTTCAGTCCTTCTGTGTTAGGACTTTTGAAGGACAGGTATATATCATTCTCAAGCCCGTTGTTCTTACCGCAAAGGAACCTTATAATACGGTAGATTTATGGAGTAAGGGGGTAAGACCGTGATGAGAGCGGGAGTCAGAAGTCGGGAGAGTCGACGGTTGTTACTGGAAGCGGGGGCTGAAGAGTTCGCTCAGACGGGGTTTTATCAGACAAAGGTAAGTTCAATTGCGGCACGTGCAGGATTAACGCAGCCGGATTTTTATATTCATTTTGAAAGCAAGGAACAGATTTATGAGGAGCTTGTCGAGAGCTTCCGTGCTTTGGTGAACGCGACGACGCAAAGCATGATGGTGGAGCCGAACCAGAGTAAAGCTGAAATTTTGAACCGGGGACAGGTATTCTTGGAAGCTATTTTTCGTATGCTATCCAATAATCCTGCGATGACCCGGGTTGGGTTTTATCAGGCGGCTGACTCGGTGCGAATTAAGGCGGAGATGGCTGAGCATATCAAAAAGCATTTGCAGGCCGCACAGCGGTGGGGGTCTTGCCGTGAGGAGCTAGACCCTGAATTGACAGCAGAATGCGTCATCGGCTTGATTGAACGACTGACGTTAACCCAATTGCTGCCTGGACGCGAAAGTCCATCTGTGCTGGCCAAACAAGCGCGCAACCTGCTGTATCGCGGCATGCTGGCATCCGAAGGATAACGGAGCTACAGCATAAGGGTCTATATTTGGGCAATAGGCACGGCATTTGTCCCTATCATGGATGACGGCACACGCATAGTATGCTCTTGTAAACCATGAAGGGAGGAATCACCATGTCTGGAGTAGGCGCTTGTTGTGGTCCTTTTACATCTACAGGAGCGATTCTGGTGCTTTTTATTCTGCTTGTTATTATCACAAAAGCATTTTTCATTTAATTCGCAGATCAAGAATCTAATTCGGGCGAATTGCTGTAATCAACGGAGAGGAGGAATTTGAGATGGGTGAAGCAGAAAGAGGTTATGGCGGTGGCGGTTACGGCATGTGGACTTCCACTGGTGTCATTCTGGTCCTCTTCATTTTGCTGGTTATCATCACTCGTACCTTTTTCATCTAGTGCTGCATTCATGGGCTTGAGCGCCGATGCCTCGGGTCTATGACCATGTAAAGCCATATAAGCCCGAACAGAACCGCCTTGAACAGAGGCGGTTTTTTGTATTCAAAAGTTAACGTTGACGTTAACGTTAGAGAGGCGTAATATTTATATATAAACTTTTTCATAAGGTGGGTGTCATGGTTACGTATAAAATTGATGAGGTCGCCAAGCAAAGTGGTCTGACCAAGCGAACCATTCGTTATTATGAGGAAATCGGTTTGTTGCCCTCCCCGCAGCGCAGCGAAGGTAATATGAGGCTGTATACGCAGGAGGATGTGGATTTACTTAAAAAAATAGTGAGCGCCAAGGAAGTGCTTGGTTTCTCCTTGCAAGAGCTGCAGCGCTACATGTCCGCAGCGGAGATGCTCAAGGGTCAACGGGAGGAATATCGCGAGCGTACGGATCATTTGCAACCTGCTGAGCGCCGGGCCATGCTGGTGGATATGGAGGTCACCCTGAACGAGCAATTGGAAATGATGGAGGGGAAAATCAACAGCATCCGCATGCTTCAGACTGAGCTGGAGGATCTGCGGGTCAGGGTTCGTGAACGGAAGGCTCTGCTTGATGAGGAGCTTGACAGCGACCCGTCATAACGAGGAATATGTACAATAAGATTTGGAGGTCACATCATTCATGAGTTTTAAAAATGGTTTACCTGATGAGTTAAAAGTCCCTGATGAGTTAAAAAAACAGTCAGGCTTGCTGTCTCAGCCTAGAGCCGTCTGGGCGGTCGCTTTTGCCTGTGTTATTTCATTTATGGGTTTGGGCTTGGTCGATCCGATTCTTCCGGCCATTGCCGATCAGCTTCATGCCACTAAAAGCCAGGTGTCGCTGCTGTTCACCAGCTATAATCTGGTGACCGGTGTTGCGATGCTGATTACGGGCGTCGTGTCCAGTCGACTGGGTGTCAAATGGACGCTGCTGACCGGGATATTGTTTATTATTGTATTTGCCGGATTGGGCGGAACCGCCAATACAGTTGGCGGAATTGTGGGCTACCGGGCAGGCTGGGGGCTGGGAAACGCCCTGTTTATTGCAACAGCACTGTCTGCGATTGTGGGCCTGTCCACCTCGGGAACAGCCAAAGCCATTATTTTATATGAGGCTGCACTGGGGCTCGGGATTTCTGTCGGCCCCTTGCTGGGTGGTGAGTTAGGCTCCATTTCCTGGCGCGGTCCGTTTTTTGGTGTTGCTGCATTGATGGTTGTGGGATTCTTGTTCATTACGTTTATGCTGCCTTCGATTCCGAAGCCTACCAAGCGCGGCTCACTTGCCGATCCGTTCAAAGCGCTTAGTTATCCGGCCTTGTTCACGCTCGGTATTGTGGCGTTGTTATATAATTTCGGATTTTTTACGTTGATGGCTTATTCTCCATATGTAATGCATTTGGACGAGCATGGTTTGGGTTATGTGTTTTTTGGCTGGGGGATTATGCTGGCCTTCACCTCGGTATTTGTAGCACCAAAGATTCAAGCGCGCTTCAGCGTGGTATCTTCCATTAGTGTCATGCTGACGCTGTTTGCCATTGATTTAGGCGTTATGGCGGTCGGGACAGTGGCAGATTCGCCAGCAACGGTCATTGTCGCGGTGATTGCGGCGGGTGTTTTTCTGGGGATCAATAATACATTGATTACAACTGCTGTGATGCAGGCCGCTCCGGTAGAGCGCTCGACAGCATCTGCGGCATACAGCTTTATGCGCTTTTTGGGCGGGGCGATCTCGCCGTGGCTTGCCGGGAAGCTGTCAGAGTGGTACACAGCAGAAACTCCGTTTTATTTTGGTGCATTGATGGTCCTGATGGGTGTAGCAGTGCTGATCGTACGCCGTCGACATATGCAGAATATTCGGGTCGATGCGCATTAAGACTGAACCTCTGAGGAGAAAAGAGTATGAGCGAATACAAGCATATTCTGGTCACGATGGGTGGCTTAGAACAAAGGAGAACATAAGCATGAAGCAGCATTTATTTATTGGTGGTAAATGGAAAGCAGCTCAAGCGTATACGACATTAAAATCACCGTATTCCGGGGAGGCTATTGCTGAGGTAGCAGAAGCCACAACTGAGGATGCGAAAGCTGCCATTCAGGCCGCATCTGACGCACGCGCACAGATGCGGGCCATGCCTGCACATCAGCGCTCAGCCATTTTGGAAAAACTGGCTGACCTGCTGGAAGAGCGGCGCGATGAGGCTGCGCGTATCATTGCCCGCGAAGCGTCCAAACCATGGAAGGCCGCGCTGGCAGAAGTTGACCGGACGGTGCAGACCTACAAGTTTGCAGCCGAAGAAGCCAAGCGTATTCACGGGGAAACGATCCCGCTGGATGCCGCACCGGGCGGCGAGGGCCGTATGGCTTATACGCTTAAGGAACCCGTCGGTGTGGTGGGAGCCATCACACCCTTTAACTTCCCGATGAACCTGGTCGCCCACAAGGTTGGCCCTGCACTTGCGGCAGGCAATACGGTTGTATTGAAGCCTGCCGAGCAGACCCCGCTTTCGGCTTACCTGATCGCAGAGCTGCTGGAGCAGGCCGGATTGCCTGCTGGCGCGCTTAACGTGATCAGCGGTGACGGCCAAACCATCGGTGACGTGCTTGTCACCGATCCGCGCGTCAGCTATATCACCTTTACCGGAAGTCCGGCGGTGGGCACGGAAATTCGCTCCAAGGCTGGCTTGAAGCGGGTTACGCTGGAACTGGGCTCCAACGCAGCGGTCATCATCGACCGCTGTGTGAGCGGAGCGTTTGCCAATCAGGGGCAGGTATGCATCTCGATTCAACGTATTTACGTTGTTGATGCATTGTACGATACCTTTGTTGCCCGTTTTATCGAGGCGACCCAACGTTTGAAAGTCGGCGATCCGTTGGAGCCGGACACGGACATATCCGCACTCATATCAGCCAAGGATGTCCAACGTGTCCGTGAGTGGCTGGATGAAGCGGTTCAAGCAGGCGCGAGCATCGCTCTGGGGGGACAAGCCAAGGGCGCTATACTGGAGCCCACGGTTCTGCTGAATGTGGACCCGGCTTCCAAAGTGTCCTGTCGCGAGGTGTTTGCTCCACTTGTGCTGATTCACCCGGTGAGCTCTATAGATGAAGCTGTAAGCCATGTGAACCATTCGATTTATGGCTTGCAGGCAGGGATTTATACCCGTAATATCGTGACTGCACTGGATGCGGCAGACAAGCTTGAGGTTGGTGGTGTGGTCATCAATGACATTCCGAGCTTCCGTGTCGACCACATGCCGTATGGTGGTGTGAAGCAAAGCGGCACCGGACGCGAGGGCGTGAAATACGCCATGGAAGAAATGCTGGAGACCAAGCTGGTCATTATTAAAAGGTAAGCCATTTTAAGCAGTATAGACCTCAAATTTCGTATTTGCGCAAAATGTCCTCTGATCATCCTTCTATTTTAATTATCACAAGATACAAAAAACCACCGGATACAGGATCTCGCCTGAAAAAGCTCCGGTGGTTCTCTATGCCCAGTATGAAATTCTCGCTATGGAAGTCCATGGTTTTTGTCGGTTAGCTATAGTGACGCGTATCACGGTTCAAAAGTAGCTGTACATGATGAATCTCTGATGTAGACTATGTAGGGTAGCAAGCTGTAGTTATAGCATTTTTTTGAGCTGGGATATACGGGCTTGGGAAACTTCAAGTATTTTGGCATATTCGTGCTGTGCTGCATTGGGGTGCTTGTGCATTAATTCCTTCAGGCTATTGAGCATCTGTTGTGTCGATCGGCGCAGACGTTTGGGCTCCCTGTTAGAGCGATCTCTGGTGGCTAAAGCTGATTTGGCTGGCCTTATCATGGGACTAAAATTCGTACCACTCTTTAAGCTTTCAATACATTCCACGCAAATAAAGCTGTCTCTAAAATAAGTTAGCTGCTCTGTTGAACCACACATTTTGCACGTCACCCCCGTATATTTTCGTAGGGCGAGAATACCGATTTCCTCATCTACAAAAATTTCAACAGGATCCCCCACATTGTAATCCATGGAAATTCGCATTTCTTTGGGGATGACGATACGGCCTAACGCATCTAGGGGACGTGTCATACCTGTACTTTTCAATTGATAACCTCCTTTTTTTATATCCTTATAATACTAAATAAAGTGGGCAAAAAAGAATAGGCTTAGAGGAGCAATCGCATATATTAAGTAAACTGTTGAAAAGCATACAATAATATTCCATAATATGTTCTATTTTTTTGCATTCTTTTCTATGGAAACCTATACTTATGGCTAAAGCTGACGTCAAGAGAAGGTAAAAGTGTGAGGAGGAAATTAACCATGTACTCCATCAGAGAAGTTCAAATCAAGAGTGGATTGCCTGCATCAACACTTCGTTATTATGAAAAAGAGGGAATATTACCTGATGTCGGTCGGGATGAAGGTGGAAGAAGAGTATATACAGATAAGCAAATCGACTGGATCAGGTTTGTCATGGCTATGAAAGATACCGGAATGACGATTGAAGAGATTAAGGCATACCTTGAGCTTAATGCCAAAGGCCAAGCCACCATACATGAGAGAAGAGATCTTCTCGTAGCCCATAAGAAAAAGGTAGAAGAGCATATGGCTCAAACGCAGAGCAATTTGGAGAAAATCATTCAGAAGATAGCTTATTATGATCATGTGGTTATGGGAAAAGGCCTCTCTGAATAGAGCGCACAGCACATGCTTGCCAAGGCTGTGAGAAGAAGTATAAAAGGGATGAACAGCAAGCCTTCAGATGGGCTGCTGTTCATCCCTTTAGTGCGTAAAGCAGCTTTACATGCTGTGTGTCGCTCTCATGCCTTGCTGGTTGTTACTTCCATACTGTTGCATATTACCGCTGCCTGCATAATGCTGCCCAGTCGTACCCATGTGTTGCGGAAAGCTTTGACCCATTTGGCTGCCTGTACCATACGAGGATGGCTGCATACTGCGGGAGGCGTAGTTATTGCCGAATCCGGGCTGAGTCATTTGGCTGCTGGAGCGCATGGTGTTTTCCAGCTGACTGCACAATTGAATGACTTGCTGGCATTGCTGTACGGCTTGTTGGTGGTGCTGGATGGCAGTTTGGATCATTTGAGCTGCATTACGTTCACGTTGCACCAGGTCTTCAAGACTCGACGCATTTTGTTGCTCCTGTTGCAGCAACTGCTGATACATGGCAGTTCCTTGCTGTGTTTGTTGGACCAATTGCTGCATAATTTGTTCACATTGATGAAGCTGTTGTTGTGGACCCATGGTGTTGTACATTGATCATTAATCTCCTTCGCCAGGTAGTTTTAGGTTTTAGAACCTTCATATATTGTGGCGAAGGAAGACCATATATATGCACAATTTTGGCTACAGGCTGGACACCAGTATAGACGTAAATTCCTCTAGGAATACACGATCTTCATGGTCAAAGCGGCCTTTTAGCGGGCTGTCAACGTCCAGCACTCCAATCAGTTTCTCGTTCTTGATCAGAGGGATCACGATTTCGCTATTGGAAGCAGCGTCACAGGCGATATGTCCTGGAAATGCATGCACATCGTCAATGACTAGCGTTCTCCGTTCTGCTGCGGCTGTACCACATACGCCGCGCCCCAGTGGAATCCGTATACATGCAGGCAAGCCCTGGAAAGGTCCAAGTACAAGCTCGGTGCCATCATAAAGATAGAAGCCGCTCCAGTTAACATCCGGCAGAAAATGACCTAGTAGTGCAGAAGCGTTCGCCAGATTGGCAATGGTATTGGATTCATCGTGAACAAGTGCCCGGAGTTGCCCGAGAACGGATTCGAATTGTTCCTGACGAGTACCTTCGTAAGGGATAGCTTGAAACATGTAGAGTTCACGCTCCTAACATTGATTTTTACATGATCTGTTGTATACGCTACCAAAAATAGGTAATTATTCAAGCGACTTTTACCATTGGTTAATTAATTTAAGATATAACGATTGTATACATTCAGTCAAGAGGAAATCCACCTGTAACCTTTCGATAATCTCCGTACTCTAACCTCTTGTACACCATAATTTTTGGAAAATACAGGGGTTGTTAAGCTTGTGCAAAAGGCGCAGGAACATTCAAAAAACGTGACAGACAAGAGCTTTACCTTGGACGGAGCGAAACAATGGAGTATGGGTGGTGAGTTTTTATACATAAGAGCTTCTAAACATTAAAGAAGGTTGTGTTTGTTGGAGGTGTATGCTTAAATGTAGCGTATATTTGTTGTCATTTTAATCTGGAAGGATGATTGAACGTGTGTGCATATGCATGTAAGGGGCATATACCACCGCTGGAAAGCCAGCGTCTTCGCCTGCGAAGAATGGAAACCACGGATGCTGCTATGATGTTCATGTGCTGGTCTGATCCGGAGGTTCGCCGTTATTTGAACCTTTCCGGCATGTCTGGACGTGAGGATGCTGAGGATATGATTGAGCTGTTGAATGAACTGGCGAAGACGGAGGATGCACTGCGCTGGGGGATTGAACTGAAGGAGAATGGGAAGCTGATTGGAAGCTGTGGTTTTAATTATTGGCAGACGGAGGGGGCTTATAAAGCTGAAATTGGCTATGAGCTGGCCAAGCCTTATTGGGGGCAGGGCTACATGACCGAGGCGCTGCGGTTGGTGCTGTCATTCGGGTATGGTACGATACGGTTGAATCGGATGGAAGCATTGGTGGACCCGCGCAATACAGGTTCGCAAGCCTTGCTGTCCTCCATGGGCTGGACACAGGAAGGGCTGTTGCGGCAGGTGCAGCATACATCTACAGGCTTTAAGGACATGTTCATGTATTCTTTACTGCATGAAGAGTGGCTCAGACTGGAGGCGAAACGAAATGCTGTTTCAGTATAACGGCGGGACGTCGCTGTTGCACAGGCTGGGGCCATTAAGCAAGCTGATATGGGTAGGGTGTTTTAGTCTGCTGTCGATGGCATGGGATTCGACCTTGCATGAAGCGGCGCTATTGGCTGTACTGATCGCTGTGGCCTGGCTAGGCGCACGGTTGACCTTGGTACGCCAGTTTCGGGCGATGTCGTTCCTGATTGGTTTGGGTATTCCGTATTTTATATTGTCTATTCTGGCGATTCGAGCAGGACATACAGTGATATCCTGGGGACCGATTGTGATTACAACAGAAGGACTGGATATCGCAGGGGCGTTAACGCTACGGATTTTTATACTGTTTTTGGCTTCTTATATCTATCTCTCGACAACGGACCCCAGAGATTTTGTACAGGCCTTGAACCTGCATTTGCGTGTTCCTTATCGGTTTGCGTTCGGCATTTCGGTGGCGCTGACGTTTTTGCCTTTGCTGGAAGAGGAAGGACATACGATTATGGCGGCACGACGGGTTCGTGGGCAGAAAACACCACGAGGGCTGAGGAATCGATTATCCTATTGGAGCGGATATGCGGCTGTAGTGCTGGTGAATGCAGTGAGACGGGTCCAGCAGACTGCGCTGGCAATGGAGGGAAAAGGGTTTGGGGCTTATGCGGACCGTACCTATCTTCGCGAACTGGGCATTGACCGCTTCGGCTACATATGTGCTGTAGTTGCTGTAATAGCTACGGCTGTTTTATGGTGGAGCTTATAAACAACAACCTCTTTTTCACTCACATTGTCAACTTTTAAAATAAATTTCGGTTGACAATATGGATGCGGGTGAATACATTTATACAGTAGCAGCTTGTTCAGGAACTGGGGCTGTTGCCTTAAATATGTAGATTATGGAGAGGAGTTATGAAAATACATTATGAAGGAATCTCGTATTTTCGCAAAATTTACGACGCTGGATATCGTACTAATGGCGATGCTGGCGACGTTGAAC
Organism: Paenibacillus peoriae KCTC 3763; assembly: GCF_000236805.1. Classification (GTDB taxonomy): domain Bacteria; phylum Bacillota; class Bacilli; order Paenibacillales; family Paenibacillaceae; genus Paenibacillus; species Paenibacillus peoriae. The sequence goes on from NZ_AGFX01000037.1 coordinate 139,863, forward strand.
GGCGTCATGACTGTTTATTTGTCGCTGGTTAACAAAACGTTAAACAGTCTGGGAGGGCCTATCGCGACTTCCACTATTGTCGGACTGTACATGATATACGGTTTGCTGGCCTATTATATTATTCGTAAGCCGGGTACGGCAGTTATTGCTTATTCATTTGGCGCAGTGGTACAGTCCTTTATAGGCTCTGCTTATGGATTCGCTTCTATAATCGCGGCGGCTGTCTGCTATATGATCGTTGCTGAGCTGGTTTTTGCCTTGTTGCGCTATCGACGCTGGAATATGGCTTCGCTGATGCTGGCGGGTGGAGCTATGGTTCCGCTGTGGTTTATCGTGGCAGCCAATATGTTTGGCTATATGCATTGGGGCTGGAAGGTGCTGACGATTACACTGGTTGTGCGCATCCTCAGCGGTATTTTCCTTTGTGGTCTGCTCACGAAAGTGTTGGGCGATGCCTTGAACCGTACAGGGCTGTTAAAACGGTTTGAACTAGGACGCGTTTCACGTACATAGCCATGACTATGTACGAGGTTGTATCCTTCAAAAATGGGGATAGAGGACATGTGGGTGATGGTTGAACATAACGATGAACATAACGATTATGATTCTGGATATAAAATAGCCGTATCCTTGAAGGATTTTGGCTACTGTTATGATGATCAGGCGGAGCCGGCGTTACATGGCTTGACGCTGAACATTATGACGGGTGAGCATGTGGCGATTGTCGGAGCCAGCGGAAGCGGAAAGTCTACGCTGTGTCAGCTGCTTCATGGCGGATTGTCCCGTTCGGGCGAGGGCGAACGGACCGGAAAACTGACCGTGTACGGCCTAGACCCCGACACGGCTGACCTGGCGGCTGTCGCCTCCACCGTTGGCGTCGTGCTTCAGGACCCGGATGCCCAACTGGTGCAGGGAATCGTCGAAGACGAGATTGCTTTCGGGCCGGAGAACCTGCGCGTGCCTCCGGCAGAAATTGCGCAGCGTCTCACTGCTGCGCTGGAGGCCGTCGGCCTCGCTCCCGAGCGCGGCTCCTTCGTGCGCCGCCTCTCGGGAGGCCAGCGCCAACGCACCGCCATTGCTGCGGTGCTGGCGCTGGAAACGCCGCTGGTCGTGTTCGACGACGCCGCGGCGCAGCTGGACCCGCCGGCTGTACGCGACTTCGTCGGGCTTTGCCGGCGGCTCCATGCCGCAGGCCGGACGGTGGTCACCGCGTCCGGCCGCATGGACGATGCCGCGCGGGCTGCGCAGCGCGTCATCGTCCTGAAGGGCGGGGCCGTGCTGCTGCAAGGCCCGCCGGACACGCTGCTGCGCGAACATAGTGCGCAGCTGGCCGCCTTGGGGCTGCTCCCCTCTCCCGCAGGGAGGGGAGACGTGCCCCGTGAGCCGGGGGCGAAGCCCGGCTCGGCGGCTGACCGCACCGGGCAGCCGTTGCTGGAGGTGAAGGGGCTGACCTTCACCTATCCCGGCAGCCAGCGGGCAGCGCTGGCAGGCGTGAGCCTTGCCCTTGCGCCCGGCGAACGAGCCGTTCTGCTGGGCGAGAACGGCTCTGGCAAAACCACGCTTGGCAAGCTGCTCATGGGCCTGCTGCCTGCCCCCATGGGGTGCATGTGGTGGCAGGGGCAGGATATGGCGAAGCTGCCAATTCATCAGCTGGCCACCGGGATCGGCTACGTGTTTCAGCAGCCGGAGCATCAGTTTGCGGCAGCAACGGTGTGGGAAGAATGCTTGTACAGCGTTCGCGTCAAGCTCGGTTTACGGACCGGAGAGCCGATTCCCGCCGCGTATGAGGAACGGGCACGGCGCTTGCTGGCCGCCGCCAGACTGGATCACAGACTGGATGCTTCTCCGTACCTGCTGAGTGGAGGCGAAAAAAGGCTTTTAAGCGTAGCGGCACAGTTTATCCTGCCGAAAAAACTGTACATTTTGGATGAGCCTACCGCCGGAACGGACTACGAAGGTGCGAACATGCTGCTCCGTATGTGTGCAGAACAGTCTGCCGAAGGTGCGGCCTTCCTGATCATCACCCACGATATGCAGGTAGCCCAAAGCTTTGCCAGCCATGTTCTGCGCATGGAAGAGGGGCATCTCCATAAAATGGAAAATAGTGGGGTTTATCCTACGATTACAGTTGACAAAAATTGAGTGTATGGTAGACAATAATATGTACATCGCATACAACAGGCGGCCTATATAGGCCGCCTGTTTACCATTATGCAGTGTGGGTAATATTGATCTGTGCAGGCGAATCGCACAGGTACAACACAGTTCATACAAGGAAAGGATTTGTGATTTGCTTGGGACAAGATAAACCCATGAAGCGCGGACTTGTGCTGACAGGTATTCTGCTAGCCACCTTTCTGGCCGCGATTGAAGGAACAGTTATTGGCCCCGCGGGGCCGACGATTGTTAGTGAACTGGGCAGTGTGAATCTGCTTAGCTGGATTTTTACGGCATATTTGCTGACAATGGCTGTAACCACGCCTATTTTCGGTAAGCTTAGCGATTTATTTGGCCGCAAACCGATTTTTCTGATCGGCTGTTCGTTGTTTGTGCTTGGATCTTTGCTGTGTATGCTGGCTGGCAGTATGGAGCAGCTTATTTTGTACCGGGCTATTCAAGGGATTGGAGCGGGCGGTGTTATTCCCGTTACCTTTACCATCATCGGAGATATATACAAAATGGAGGAACGCGGCAAAATTCAGGGCATGATCAGCTCGGTATGGGGGATTTCTTCCCTGATCGGCCCTCTCCTCGGCGGTTATGTGGTTACTTATTTTGGCTGGGAATGGATTTTCGGCTTTAATATTCCCTTTGGGCTGGTGGCGATGTTCTTTATCGCCCGTTACCTGCGGGAACAGGTGAGCAAGCGCGTTGCACGCGTTGACGTGCCGGGAGCAATTACCTTTACCATCGGGATGACGGCTCTTTTGCTCGTATTGGCGCTGGGCGGGCAGTATATTAGCTGGGCTTCTCCTGAACTGCTGGCCTTGGCTGCTGTAGCTATCTTGTTCCTGATTCTGTTTTTGGTTATTGAAAAACGCGCTCAGGAACCGATGGTGCCCCTGAAGCTATTCCGGATAAGGGATATCGCCTTTTCTTGTGCCGCAGCGCTCCTGATCAGCACCTTGCTGATCGGGCTGACTAGCTATCTGCCACTATGGATTCAAGGCGTGCACGGCGGGGATGCTGCTTCATCCGGTCTGGCCCTCGCTCCGATGTCGGTCGGCTGGCTGTTTGGCTCCATGATCGGAGGACGCATTTTACTGACACTGGGCTCTCGTCGAACCTCATTGATCGGACTGACACTGATTGTATTGGGAGCCTTCGTCATGACCTTGATGGGGCAAACGGCACCCATCTGGCTGCTCTTTCTGTCTACATTATTGTACGGATTGGGCTTCGGCTTCTCGATGACCGTGTTTACAATTATTGCCCAGTCCTCGGTCGGGTTCCAGCTGCGTGGTGCGTCCACAGCTTTGAATACGTTCCTGCGCACGCTAGGGCAAACGATAGGAGTTGCAGCCTTCGGTTCATGGCTGAATTATCGCATTGCTGCCCAGACAGCAGATGGACAGCTTACACAGCAAGGCATTACACAGGAGGATATTAATGGTCTGCTTGCACCTCATGCTTCACAAAGCCTGAGTGACCAGGCAGCGGGTATTCTCCGTTCTGTACTGGAAAACAGTCTGTATTCTCTGTTCATCATCATGGTCTTCATTGCGGTGATTAGCTGGTTTGTCGTGCTTGGGCTGCGGAACCGCCCACCGGGTACGGAAGAGGGAGCGGATGGGCGCATAATGTCACCACAGAGAGAACATGCGTAAGAGACAATCCTCTACGAACAATATTGATGTTGTTGCCCAGTTCCAGCAACGCTAAGAAAGACGTTTCCGGTTACCCGGAAACGTTTTTCTTCATTCTGATCAGCATAAAGTCTTCCTCGAAAACTACTTCCCATTTCTGGAAAATAACCCTCACTCACCTGATGAGTCGTCAATGTACATTGAGTAGCGTCTAGGTAGTTAATGAATTCTGGTGTATCAATGCAACTGTAACGCTTGTGTTAAAAGAGTTTACCTTCACCAGATATCGCTATATTGGGCGAAACTGCGTATTCAGCAGTTGTGTTCCATATTTTGCCCAATTGACTTTATACCCGGACATCATTATTATCTTACAGTATAAGATAAAAATCAGAAGGTGTTGTGGCCAATGGATTATAAAGCATCAGCAACAGAACTATTCGAGTGTATCGTCAAATCGCGCAAACCGGTATTAGAGGATCGAGTGCACTTCTCCCGTGGTGAAATGGGGATTCTCATCGCTCTGAGCCATCAGGACGGGGTTACCTCGGGCCACTTGAGCGACTACTTGTCTGTCAGTACGGGACGGGTAGCAACGGCGCTGAAAAGTTTGGAGAAGAAAGGGTTGGTTGTACGACGTACGGATGTCAACGACAAACGCAAGGTGATCGTATTCATTACGGATTCAGGCAAGCAATTTATGATTGACAGGTATAACGAAGGAGTCGCATGGAGCGAGAAAATTCTTCGAAAGCTGAACGAACAGGATGCCAAAGAATTTATCCGACTCATCAAGCTTATTGTCTCTAAAAACTAAATTGCACCAACACCTAAGATTTTCAGATAAAAGGAGAACAACAGAATGCTGAAGATATTCAAATATCTCAAGAAAAATGAATGGATGTTCGTGTTATGCAGCCTGGCCTTCATCGTTGTGCAGGTGTGGCTTGATTTGAAGCTGCCTGATTATATGGCCGAAATCACAACCAAGCTGCAAACAGCAGGAACGCCGATGTCGGAACTGCTGATTCCCGGTAGTTACATGCTGTTGTGTGCCGTCGGCAGTATGACTGCATCTATTATTGTCGGCTATTTTGCGGCAAAGGTCGCGGCAGGGCTGGCCATGCGTCTGCGTGCGATGGTCTTTGACAAGACCTTATCTTTTTCGATGGAAGAGATGAACAGCTTTTCAACAGCCAGCCTCATCACCCGCTCCACGAACGATGTTACCCAAATTCAAACGGTGGTTGCGCTGGGGCTGCAGGTGATCATCAAGGCACCGATTCTGGCCGTGTGGGCCATTATAAAGATTGCGGATAAAAACTGGCAGTGGACCGCTTCTACAGGGGCGGCCGTGGCTGTCCTGATCTTGATGCTGAGTGTCATTATTATTTTCGCTCTCCCCAGTTTCCAAAAAATCCAGCGTCTCACCGATAATCTGAACAGGGTAACACGTGAGCATCTGACCGGACTTCGGGTGGTGCGCGCTTATAATGCAGATCAGTATCAGGAGGAGAAGTTCGGGCAGGCCAATGTCGAATTGATGAATACAAACCTGTTTGCGAACCGGTTAATGACAATGGTTGGCCCGGGTATGACCTTTATTATGTCGGGTCTGAGTGTCTCTATCTATTGGATTGGTGCTTACCTGATTAACGGAGCGGCCGTGCCGGACCGCATTGCGTTGTTCTCTAATATGGTCGTATTCTCCTCTTATGCGATGCAGGTGGTCATGGCCTTTATGATGGTAAGTATGATCTTCTTCCTGATGCCTCGAGCTTCGATTTCTGCCAAACGGATTATGGAGGTATTGAATACCGAATCCCGCATCATTGACGGGCATGAGACGGTTGGAGAAGAGGGTGTTATGGGCCAGGTGGAATTCCGTAATGTCAGCTTCAAATATCCGGATGCGGAGGAGCCTGTGCTTCACAACATTAGCTTCACGGCAAAACAGGGTGAGACGGTTGCCTTTATTGGCGCAACAGGCAGCGGCAAAACCAGCGTAATCAATCTGATTTCCCGTTTCTACGATGTGACCGGGGGAGAGGTGCTCGTGGATGGGGTGAATGTCAGAAACTATAAGCAGCAGACACTCCATAACAAAATAGGGTATGTCCCTCAGAGAGCCGTGCTTTTTAGCGGTACAGTGGCATCCAACGTTTCGTATGGCGATAACGGAAGAGCAGAAGCTTCGGAGAAACTCGTCCAAGCAGCCGTAGGGATTGCCCAAGGTACAGAGTTTGTCGAAAAAATGGACGGTCAGTATCAGGGACGGATTTCACAAGGTGGAGCGAACGTGTCCGGTGGTCAAAAGCAGCGTCTGTCCATTGCGCGTGCCATCTACCGTCGGCCAGAGATTTATATTTTCGATGATTCCTTCTCGGCACTGGACTACAGAACAGACCGGATTCTGCGCTCCGCGCTTAAAAAAGAAACCGGCCATGCTACGACACTCATTGTTGCTCAGCGCATAGGCACCATTAAGGACGCTGACCGGATTATCGTACTGGACCAGGGCGAGATTGTAGGGAACGGTACACATGAAGAGCTGATGGCGAGCTGCGGGACCTATCAGGAGATCGCTTATTCGCAGCTTTCGAAGGAGGAACTCGTACATGGATAAGAATGAACACACCGCAGACAGCAACAATATGAAGTCGAAACAGCAAGGTCCCATGGGTGGAGGTCCTGCGGGAGGCATGGGTGCTGGTCAAAAAGCGAATAATTTTAAGAAGACCATTAAGCAGCTCTTATCCTACGGTAAGGCTTATGTGCCTATGATTATACTCTCTATAGTGCTGGCGCTGGCCGGTTCCGTCTTCAACGTGATTGGTCCGGGCAAGCTCAGCGATATTACCAACCTGATCCAGCAAGGAATCGTAACAGGGATTGATGTGAATGCTGTCCAGAAGATTGTTCTTGTATTGGCGGTTTTGTATGGTCTCGGCCTTATCTTTAATTATTTCCAAGGTTTCATTACGGTAACCGTGTCACAGCATCTTACAAAGAAGATGCGGACAGAACTGTCCCGAAAAATCAATCATATGCCTTTGAAATATTTTGATGCTACGAGCTATGGTAATGTGCTTAGCCGTGTGACCAACGATGTCGATACCATCGGACAAACGTTAAACAATAGTCTTGGTACGCTTGTCAGTGCGCTGGCAACCTTCGTGGGCGCATTGGTTATGATGCTGTATACGAACTGGATCATGACCATTACCGGGATTGTAGCTACGCTGATCGGTTTTTTACTGATGACCGTAATTATGAAGCATTCACAAAAATATTTTGTAGCACAGCAAGCGGAGCTTGGCCAGCTCAACGGTCATATCGAAGAAACCTATGCTGGTCATAGCGTAGTCAAGGTATATAACGGAGAACAAGCAGCCAAGGAAGTGTTCCATGGCGTTAACGGCCGCTTATATACAAATGCATGGAAATCCCAGTTCATGTCTGGTCTGATGATGCCGGTTATGATGTTCATCGGGAATTTCGGTTATGTCGCGGTCTGTGTCGTAGGCGCTTTGCTGGTGAACCAACATGCGATAACGATTGGAACAATTGTGGCCTTTATGGTATATATTCGTCTGTTTACACAGCCCTTGTCACAGTTGGCACAGGCCGCAACCAATCTACAATCGGCGGCTGCCGCCAGTGAACGTGTATTCGAATTTCTGGGTGAAGAAGAATTGGCGGATGAGAGCGATAAGACCATGAAGCTGGAGAACGCCAAAGGGGAAGTTGAATTCAAACATGTCCGCTTCGGTTATAACGAAGACCGTATGATTATCCAAGACTTCTCCATGAAAGCTGAAGCCGGCCAGAAAGTTGCCATTGTTGGTCCGACAGGCGCCGGTAAGACGACACTCGTGAACTTGCTCATGCGGTTCTATGAGCTGAACGGCGGGGAAATCTATATTGATGGAACTCCGAGCAGCCAGTTAACACGTAAGAATATTCATGAACTATTCTGTATGGTGCTGCAGGATACCTGGCTGTTTGAAGGAACGATCCGTGAGAATATCGTCTTTTCCAAAGAGCATGTTACCGATGAACAGGTAGAGGCCGCATGTAAAGCGGTGGGGCTGCACAGCTTCCTTAAAACACTGCCGCAGGGCTATGATACGATGTTGGACGACAAAGCCAATCTCTCTGCCGGTCAAAAGCAATTGATTACCATTGCAAGAGCCATGATTGAAGATGCACCCATGCTCATTCTGGACGAGGCCACAAGCTCAGTCGACACGCGTACGGAATTGCTGATTCAACAGGCGATGGACCGGCTTACAGTAGGGAAAACCTCCTTTGTGATTGCCCACCGCCTCTCGACAATCAAGAACGCCGATCTGATTCTGGTCATGAAGGACGGCAACATTATCGAAACAGGCAAACATGAGGAATTGCTGGCTAAAGGCGGCTTCTATGCCGATCTATACAACAGTCAGTTTGAACATGCTTCTTAAAAATAACAGTTCTAATTTTAGAAAAACAGGATAATAGCTTTTGAGACAAGAATACGAATTCTTTATACAAAAGAAGAGACAGTCCAGAACACCCGAATAAGGGGACGGGCTGTCTCTTTTTCAACTTCAACGATCAAGCTCACCACCGAATTGTGAATGATGGAACCCTTTAAATGGTAAAATGGGCTTAATAGAGTGCAATACAAAATTTATTTTTTAATTGCATGATGGGGTACTAAAGAACTATTTTTTTGAATTCGTTTGCAAGTAGAGTATTTTATGAATGTTTTTGAATGATTATGAATGGTTTTGGATGAAAACAAAGCAAGCAACCTGACAATATTGAATATGCAAAAAAAGCAAGTGGAATTTTTTAACAGAATGCAATACGAATGAAAGAAAACAAAATTTTCAGAAAATTACTAGGAAAATATGAGGATAAAATTCAGAAGGTATCCTGTTTTTAGGCTCAAATAAAGGGGCTTTTCAGTCTATATCAATCGATTGTCATACCGTATAAAATGGCCCTACCAACCAAAAAGTTGGCTTTCTGCTCCAGAAAGAAATAATTAAAGCAAGGGAGATGAGGGACTTGAAAATCAACAAATTTTTCAGAAAAGCGACCACATTAACTGTAGCAACCACATTGCTATTGGGAGGGGGCATTCAGGCTTTTGCTGAAAAAACGGATGATTCTGATCTCAAAACAGACAATGCATTTACCCAGATTACACGCCATGACATGCTGAATATTTTCAAACAGCAAGGCAAAGAGAAATTTGAGGTTCCGTCCTTCGATGCATCAACCATCAAGAATGTTTCTTCGGCAAAAGGCCGCGACGGTTCAGGCAAGCTGATTGATCTGGATGTCTGGGACAGTTGGCCGTTACAAAATGCCGATGGTACAGTAGCCAATTACAAGGGGTATAATATCGTGTTTGGACTGGCAGGCGACCCTAAAAGAGCGGAGGATACATTCATATATCTGTTCTATCAAAAAGCGGGTAACACCTCGCTGAACGGCTGGAAAAATGCCGGAAGAGTATTTAAAGACAATGACAAATTACTTGCAAACGATCCGATTCTAAAAAATCAGGCAGAAGAATGGTCCGGTTCGGCGACCTTAACCTCTGATGGACAAGTGCGATTATTTTATACCAGCAGACAGCCCTTTGCCCCAAACAATCAATTATACGGTAAACAAACCTTGACTACGGCTCAAATTAATCTCTCTCAACCTGATGATGAAACGCTTAAAGTGGATGGCGTCGAGGATCTTAAACCGATTTATGACGGTGGAGATGGGAAAACCTATCAAAATGTTCAGCAAAGCGTCGGCGTGGATATGGATAATCATACGCTTAGAGACCCTCACTATATTGAGGATCAAGGCCGCAAGTATATCATATTTGAAGCGAACACAGGGACGGAGACAGGCTACCAAGGGGAAGATTCACTTCAAAACTCAACTTATTATGGCGGCAATAAAAAATTCTTCACGGAAGAACTACATAATTTGTTGCAAAGCCCCAAGAAAAAGGGAGCTGAATTGGCAAACGGCGCACTCGGCATTGTTGAATTGAATAATGACTTTACCTTGAAAAAAGTGATGCCACCTCTGATTGCGTCCAATTTGGTAACCGATGAGATTGAACGGGCAAATGTGTTCAAAATGAATGGCTTGTGGTACTTATTTACGAGCACGAGAGGCTCCAAGGTAACTGTTGATGCGATCGGTGACGATGATATTTACATGCTGGGTTATGTTTCTACTTCCTTGACAGGGCCTTACAAACCGCTGAATGGAACCGGTCTCGTTCTCCATCAGGACCTGGATCGCGATGATATTACCTGGACGTATGCCCATTTTGCTATTCCGCAAGGCAAAGGCAATAACGTAGTTGTTACCAGCTATATGACCAATCGAGGGCTTTTCCCGGATCACAAATCTACTTTCGCGCCAAGCTTCCTGCTGAATATTAAAGGCTCGAAAACCTCTGTTGTGAAAAACCGTATTCTGGAGCAAGGGCAAATCGCGATTGATCCAACGAATGATAAAGATGAACCTCCATATGAGTATGGAAAGAAATAAATAGATATATGCAGTATGTCCGCAGGCGGCAGCTTGGAAGCTTACCGATCTGTCGCCCATCGGACGGTACATAAGAGGCAATGAGAGGTAAGGAGGATCGTCATCATGAAAAAAATAGCTTCCAAGAGCATTTGGATACGATCCGTTGTAGTCATCGCAGGCTTAACGATATTCATAGCTTTGGGCTGGAGTATGCATCAGTGGGATGCGGGTAAAACTCCAATACCTCCAACACCAACCTATCGGGCGGCCTATCATTTTACCGTTCCGGATAAGTGGAAAAATGATCCGCAGCGGCTCATTTATATGGATGGACAATATCATTATTACTATTTGTATAATCGAGACTATCCCGAAAAAAATGGTACAGAATGGCGGCATGCCACCTCAACCGATTTGGTTCATTGGAAGGATGAGGGCGTGTCGATTCCCAAATATACCAATCCAAATGGTGACCCGTGGTCTGGATCGGTTGTGATCGATGATAACAACAGCGCCGGGTTTGGAAAAGGTGCTCTGGTAGCGATTGTGACGCAGCCTTCCGCAAATGAAGGGAAGCAAGAGCAATTTTTGTGGTATAGCATCGACAAAGGCAAGACATTTACTTCTTATGGTGATACTCCTGTGATGACGAATCCAGGAACGAAGGATTTCAGAGACCCGAAAATCATACGGGATATCAATAGTGATAAATGGATCATGGTTATGGCGGAAGGTACGAAGATTGGTTTTTATGAGTCTGACAACTTAAAGAAATGGCGTTATATGAGCGGCTTTAGCACCGAAAATATCGGGCTTGTGGAGTGTCCCGACCTCTACCAAATGCGAGCGGACGATGGAACCTACAAATGGATTCTCGGCGCAAGCGCAAACGGGAAATCAACAGGTGAACCTAACACGTATGCCTACTGGACTGGAAATTTCGATGGCAACCATTTTTCTCCGGACCATAGTAAGCCTGAGTGGCTGGATTATGGCTTTGACTGGTATGGGGCGGTGACGTTCGAGGAGGGAAAGTGCAGCGATAAATATAGCTATCGCTATGCGCTGGCCTGGATGAACAATTGGGATTATGCCAACAACACACCTACTTTAAAAGAAGGCTTTAACGGGATGGACTCCGTTGTGCGTCAAATTCGGCTGAAGCATGTAGATGGGCTTGGTTACCACTTGGTTTCACAACCGGTCAAAGCTTTGAAGCAATTACCTACTTCAATGGAGTCATTTGCGCAGATCAAGGTTAATGGTACGCACACGCTTCCGGTGAAGGCAGAAGCTTATCAGCTAGAGGCGGATATTTCATGGTCAACGATCGAAAATGTGGGCTTGAGACTACGAGAATCCAAGGATGGCATACGTCATGTAGATGTCGGCGTTTCTTTGGAAGGACGATACTCTTACGTCAACAGAGCGTATACCGGACAACCGGATCAGAGTAGAGCCTATATAGAGAGCAAAGCGCCTTTTGATGTGAACCAGAGAAACGTTCACCTGAAAATTCTAGTCGATAAAACCAGTATTGAAGTATTCGTAGATGACGGAGCGGTGGTGCATTCCAGTTTAATCTTCCCGCGTTTGGATGATCAGGGAATTACCCTTTTTACCACTGGCGGCACAGCTATGTTTAAAAATGTGGTCATCAGCAATTTTATCGTTAAGTGAGCGATATATGCGTCTGGGGCTACTGTTCATCGCCATAGATAAAAAGCCCACCCCACTTTACACGTGGGGCGGACTCTTTGTGAAAAATACCACTTACTGTTAGTTAATGAATCGATCTGGGAAGTCTACTTGTGATAGGGTGACAGGTTATCGGCGCTGCGCCCCAATTTTTTAAGCAAACCGATCAGCTGATCTCTTTCGGTTTCGCTGATGCCGCTAAAGGCACGTTCAATCTGACGTGTATAGTCAGGATAAATTTCATCCATGACGCGTTGTCCCTCATCCGTCAATTCTGCATATATAATTCGACGATCCTGGTCACACGGGTGACGGTGCAAATAACCACGGTTTTCCAACTTGTCGATAACATAAGTGACATTTCCACTTTGCAGTAAAAGCTTGGCTCCAATCTGCTGGATCGGCTGCGCTCCCTTGTGATATAGAACTTCCATCACGGCGAAGGCCGTTGGGTTGAAACCCACCGTTTTGATGCCAGCAACCGCATGTTCGTTTACACTTTTGAATGACTTGGCAAACACGCTATACAAATGCATGGATTGCTGTGTCACCAATGTTCGGTAATCTATCATCTTCATTCCGCCTTTATGTATGGATTTGGGCATCCTTTGACCGCTCGGTTCGGATGACCGGGCAACCATACCCTTGTTACTAGCATAAAGGGATTCACGTAGGGAAAACATGCGATTTGTCACAGTAGCTGCGTTTTTAACTATTTAATTTCAAAGCTTTAAAGTAAATTTTTGATAAATAAAGGTTTGGAATGTAAGAAACCCGTTCCGGTTGGTTATATTAAAAAATAACCTAACAATATAAATCCCAAATAACAAAATAGGTTATTCAGAGGAGATGAGGCACATGGATACGGGTTCTTTCCGTTTTCAATTTCGTGATCCGCAGCAGGCTGTAGAGGCCTGTGAAACATTAAAGGAAATCGGATACGCTGCCAGCACAAACGGTGACACGGGTCTCAGTGTTCATGTTGAGAACCAGGATGTGCTGTCTGCACTGGAGATTTGCCAAGCCTATGAAGGAAGCATGATTGAGACGGGAATTCTCTCTTTTCGTCCAGGTGCGGATGGTAATATTGGTGCGCAAAACCCCGGCTATAGCCCGGAGGATTGGATTATCCCGGCGCACGTTATCAATGAAGATTGGAGCGAAGCGTATAAAAACGGCTCTTCTCATACGTACACCAACACAACAGAGGAGCACAACGTCAGCTCGGATCAACAACCGGAGGACGAAGTGGATGGTTTTTCAGGCAGCATCCATATTTAGCTTTTGAGCAAACTATTCCCGATCCTGTGGCTGGTTGCTGCTACTTTGGCAGCGGTGGATATTTCATAAATCAAGTGAGAACCTTTGTCTTTTAAAGAGACAGAGGTTCCTTTTTTTGTGTATGGGCCAGAACTGTCCTTTTATTTTGGAAGGATGCTCACATTTCTTTCCCATGTATAGTGCATAAGTTTACGTGGACAATGAATAATATGGATAGCATTTTCCTAAGGAGGAAATAAACTTGATGCTGGCTGATAACAGATTACTCATTGCTGCTCTAGGCGGTGTAAATGAAATCGGGAAGAACATGTACTTCATCCAATACGATCAGGATATTGTCGTTATCGATTGTGGCTCCAAGTTTCCTGACGAAAATTTGCCTGGTATTGACCTCATTGTGCCGGATGTCACCTATTTGCTGGAAAATCAGGATAAAGTCAGAGCGCTCATTGTAACTCATGGGCATGAGGATCACATCGGGGGCATTCCTTATTTGCTGAAGCAAATCAATATTCCCGTATTTGGAACAAAGCTCACCATAGAATTGTTAAAGATTAAGTTAAAAGAGCACGGTCTTTTACGTGATGCTGAGCTTCATCTTATAGATGCGAATTCAACCGTCGATATAGGCACGATCCAGGCATCCTTTTTCACCACCGTTCACAGCATCCCGGATTGCCTGGGTGTCTTTTTTCAGACACCGGAAGGAAATGTGGTCCATACCGGCGACTTCAAATTCGATATGTCTCCCGTAAGCGGGCCCTTTCCGGATCTTCATCGAATGGCCGAGATTGGAAAAAAAGGGGTGAAAGTGCTTCTCTCTGAAAGCACAAATGCAGAAAGGCCGGGATTTACACCTTCAGAACGTCTGGTTGGCGGACATATTCTGGATGCATTCGCCAGAGCCAAGCAGCAGGTATTTATCTCCACGTTCGCTTCCAATGTGAACCGTGTCCAGCAAGTCATTGACGCGGCTGTGGAAACAGGCCGCAAACTGGTTTTGCTCGGACGCAGTATGATCAATGTGGTGTCGGTGGCGAAGGAACTGGGCTTCTTGAAAATGCCGGAGGACTTGCTGATCGAGCCGGGAGAAACAGAGCGGTTCCCCGCAGAAGAAATCGCAGTTTTATGCACAGGAAGTCAGGGCGAGCCTATGGCCGCATTGTCCCGTTTGGCCAATTCCTTGCATCCCAAAATCGAAGTTTTGCCCGGTGATACTGTCATCATTGCCGCGGGAGCCATACCCGGGAATGAACGAAATCTTTCCCAGGTGATTGACAACCTGTATGTGCTAGGTGCCGAGGTTATTTATGGATCAGGCAGCTCCACTGGGATGCATGTATCCGGTCATGGTAGCCAGGAAGAGCTAAAATTAATGATGACACTGATGAAGCCACAGTATTTGATTCCTATACATGGTGAATTCAGAATGTTGTATCGGCATCGTCAATTGGCGGAGTCTGTGGGGATTCCGATGGAAAATGTATTTATCGTCCATAATGGTGATACCATTCAAATTGAAGAAGGAAGGGCGGCCTTGGGCCCTAAAGTGCCATCCGGCAATAGTCTGGTCGATGGGCTGGTAACAGGTGACGTAGGCAATATTGTGCTGCGAGACCGGAAAAAGCTTGCTTCAGACGGAATGCTGATTATTGTAATGACGATAAGCAAAAACGAGAAGCAAATACTCGCAACGCCCGAGGTCATTTCAAGGGGATTTGTATATGTCAAGGATTCCGAAGACCTCATGAATCAAATCCACGAAACGATCATGTCCACAGTGAATGAGCTGACAGAAACTGAAATGAGTCAGTGGAGTCTGATTAAGCAGATGCTAAAAGATGATGTAGGCGGGTTTATTTACAGTCAGACCAAGAGAAGACCCATGATTTTACCGATCATTATTGAGGTTTAGGAATAGCGGCAAACATCAAAACAAGATGGATCTTGTTCAATACGCCATAAACTAAAAAAGACTTAAATCAGTAATACGACTGATTTAAGTCTTTTTTATTTCCCTTTCCTATCTCCCCCAAAAAACGAGGATGCAGTAGTGGTACGCAGCGAAGCGGAGGATTTGAATCTGGAGAAGCGACAGCGATCGTAAGATCAAATCCTACGCGCAGCGTCTAATCACATACAGCCGCATGTGTTCCCGCTGTGTGCCCTGTTGTAAAAGCCGCTGTAATGTTATAGCCACCAGTATAACCATGAATGTCCAAAATCTCACCGCAGAAAAACAATCCGGGCATCAGCTTGGACTCCATTGTTTTTGGATTGATCTCCTTCAAATTCACGCCGCCCCCGGTAACAAAAGCTTCCTTCAGAGAGAGAGTGCCGTTCACGCGGATGGGAAACGCCTTGATACGATGAGCGAGCTCCTGCCATTGCTGCTTGGGAATATGATCGTACGTTAAATCCTCACGCAGCCCGGCTTGCTGGAGCAATAATGGAATCAAGCGTTCCGGTACATAAGATTTAAGCACATTTTTGATCGCCTTTTTAGCATCGGCTGCTGCCAGTTCCAGCGTTTCGCGGTAGACTTCATCAGCATGCTTGTGAGGCTGCAAATCGAGCGTCAGCAGCACCGTGCTGGTCTTATCCTTTTTCATTCCCTTTACGACAAATTGGCTGCACCGCAAAGCGGTTGGGCCGGACAGACCAAAATGTGTGAAAATCATATCTCCTTCGTGGACAACAACCTTCTTTTGCTTCGCATTCCATACAGTCAGGCTGATATCACGCAGGGATAGTCCCTGAAGCTCCTTCGTCTGGATGAACGTCTCGCCTGACGTCAACGGAACCTCCGTTGGATAGAGCTCCGTAATCGTGTGCCCGGCCTGCTCGGCCCAAGCATAGCCGTCACCTTCCGAGCCAGTATGCGGGACAGATTTGCCTCCTACGGCTACAATGACGCTACGGCTGCGCAGGGTTTCCCCGGAACGCAGCCATACGCCAGCCGTATGACCTTCTTTGTAAATAACCTCTTGTACGGGACAGCTTGTGCGAATGTCGACCCCTTGAGAACGCACTTTGTTGACCAAAGCATCGACAACTGTTTTCGCTTTGTCCGTCACTGGGAACATGCGCCCGTTGTCTTCTTCCTTTAAGGCAATACCCATCTCCTCAAAAAAGGCGATGATATCCCGATTCCCGAAAGCCGCCAGTGCACTGTGCAGAAAACGGCCATTCCCGGGGATGTGCCGGATTAGCTCGTCCAGCTCTTTTGCATTGGTGACATTGCAGCGTCCTCCACCGGAAATGCCGAGCTTGCGCCCGAGTTTATTCCCTTTTTCTAGTAAAAGCACCTTGGCGCCCCCAGCGCTGGCTGCCGCAGCGGCCATTAATCCGGCCGAGCCGCCTCCGATCACAATCACGTCGTATATCATGAAATCTCTTCCTTTTCGTCGACAATTTTCAAAAAAATTCAGAATGGTGTAACAGTTCTTTCATTATATCGCAATAACGTCGCTTCAATTTATCCTTATCAGGATAAGCGCGCGGATCTCTCATTTTGCCGAATTGCAAAACGCGTAAAGACGTTTTTCTTCTATTCATCTGGTCTTTTGCGGATTTTGTCGTTCTACACCGGAATTTTAACACATATATTGTAATATATTGTAGCCTGTGCTTTAATTCAACTAACAGCGTCAAGGAAAGATGAGGAGGAGGAAAAGTCCTTGTTAATTGCGTTGAAGGAAAGTGTGCTCCAGGTTCTCCTTGCCGTTATATCGGCGGGTTTTTTCTCTATATTAACGGATTATGGGGATAAGAAAAAGGCTTGGGGCGGCAAACTGCTTCCCGGTCCTAATCAAGAGATACTTTATTTGTGTTGCTTGCCGGCCATATTGCTATGTTCTCTCTTTCAATATCAGTCTCCATACGGTCTCCCTTCCAATCTTGGCATTATTCCCCTCGCTATGGGCGCCATGTATGGTAGACGTCGTACCGCCTTTGTGATCGCCGCTTCCGCACTCATGGGGGTTTTGGCTATAGCTCAGTCGACAGAAATGTCGCATACGTATGTGGCTACAGGTTTTATCCTTTTTCCTTTTATGCTGCTGCATGTCAAGTTCTTTCAAAGAGGAACGCTGTCGGACAAAAGGCTTCTGATTTCCGGATATGTTGTGGTTGATATGCTGCTCAAGGCGGTTTTTCCACTGCTTTGGGGCAAAAAGGATGTATGGGTATACATTCCCGATCTGCTTACAACGCTATGGAATATTGCTGCAGGTGTACTGGCCAGTTTTACGGTTGTGAGTCTGATGCATAATGCCTTTGAAAAGCTGGCGTTGCGACGTGATGTAAGCGAATTTACGAACAAATACTTAATTGAAGCGGATAAGCTGCGTCAGGTGATGGATTTGATGCCATTAGCCCTTGTTACTCTGGATAGCGAAGAACGAGTTATACATATGAACAAAACGATGCTGGAACTCTACCGGGATTTCGATCCCTTTATTACGCTGCCTGAGGTAGTGGGTCGTCCATGGACCTCGATATATGATTTTAATACTTCGTCGGTGGTCAACGAACGGGTTGCGAAAGCGTTGCAAGGAGAGGCGAGTGCTGATTTTATTAATGTACCTCCCAAAGTATTCTTCTGCAGCTTTCTTCCTATGCAGGATAAACAGGTAAACAAAACGACAGGTGCCATTATTGCCTTGCAGGATATTACAGAGCTGGAGACGCTGCGCAGTGAGCTGGGCAATTTCGAGAGGCTCAGTCTGGTCGGACAGATGGCTGCAGGCATTACTCATGAAATACGCAATCCCATGGCGGTTGTGCGTGGATTTTTACAGCTTATGCGTGAAAAGAGCCCGGATTCCCTCGGTCATTACTACCGTATTGTGATGGAGGAACTGGATCGGGCGAACGGAATAATTAACGATTTTCTTTCACTTGCCCAGAACCGGATTGTTGAGAAGGAGCAATGCCATCTTCATGATATTATTCGCGAGCTCACACCTTTATTGTGGGCAGATGCAAACCTGAGGGGGCAGACGATTGAGCTCAAGCTGGAGGATCATGTGACCATGCTGCATTTGAATCCGAAGGAAATGAAGCAATTGCTGCTTAACTTATCGCGTAATGCGATGGAGGCTATGGGTGAAAAGGGGGTACTGACCATTTCCACTCATGAGGAAGGGGATTTTGTGGAACTGGAAGTCAAGGATACAGGTCCGGGAATTCCGCAAAATCAGCTTGAAAAGCTGTTCCAGCCTTTTTACACAACCAAAACGAAAGGTACAGGTCTGGGGCTGGCCTTATGTCAAAGTATCGTAGAGCGACACCATGGTACGATTGCCGTAGATTCGGTGGAGGGGATGGGAACGCAGTTTAGAGTCCGATTGCGCAGAACTATTCCAGCTTACAGGGATCATTCGGAGCCTTCTGTCATGAATTCCATCCAAAAATAACTGTACACATACAGATCTATTTTTTTGCAAATTACGTGAAAAAGATTGTATAATGAAGATCAGGTATCCGTACCTTTAACACGTCAGAGGATAAAATGAGCAATGTAGTATACAATGATTTTTGGAGAAGGAGTGAAAGAATATGTCTATGTCTTTTGACCAATATATGAGAGATTCTGTTCAGCCCATGCGTGATGAGCTGACCAATCTTGGATTTCAGGAGCTGCGTACTTCGGAAGAAGTGGAGGCCAAGCTGCCTAATGCCAAGGGAACAACGCTGATTGTTGTGAACTCGGTATGCGGGTGTGCTGCGGGTCAATGCCGTCCGGGTGTGGGCGAAGCGCTGAAGCATGATATTACACCGGATCACCTGTACACGGTTTTCGCCGGACAGGACAAGGAAGCAACGGCGAAGGCTCGCGAATTTTTCGCGCCGTATCCGCCATCTTCCCCTTCCATTGCACTGCTGAAAGACGGCGAGCTGGTTCATTTCATCGAGCGTAACCAGGTAGAGGATCGTTCGGCTGTGCAAATCGCCGCTGATCTGACCAGTGCATTTGACCGTTTTTGCCGTTAAGACTGTTCAAGCTAATGCCCCGCATTTTTCGCCTGCGAAAATTTGCCGGGGCTTTTGCATGTTGGCCTGTCATGTTAGCTTGTCTTGTCATGCCAGCTTGTAAAGTAAATTCCTGAAAAGAGGTGCCTATCTGATGAGTTTGCAGGAACAGATTATTGCTGAATTGGGAGTACAGCCTACGATTAACGTAGAGGCGGAGGTTCGCAAGCGCGTAGATTTCCTCAAGTCTTATGTAACGAAGACCGGAAGCAAAGGACTGCTGATCGCCATCAGTGGCGGGATTGACAGTGCTGTAGCGACTGCCTTGTGCAAGCAGGCTACTGATGAGCTGACAAAGGAGCTAGGAGAAGAGTACAAAACGCTGGGTGTGTTCCAGCCGTATGGCAAGCAGGAAGATATTGAGCACAGCTACGCGGTTGCCAAAGCGTTCGACCTGAAATATGCCGGAGAAACGAATATCAAGGAAGCGGTGGACAAGGTTGCCGTGGAAGTGGAGCATACGCTAAAGGATATCGGTCTTGAACGTTCCATTACTCCGCAAGTGAAAGGGAATGTAAAGGCAAGAACGCGTATGGTGGTTCAGTACGCACTCGCGAATGAGCTGAATCTGCTCGTCGTTGGTACAGATCACGCTTCAGAAGCCATCACAGGCTTTTATACGAAATGGGGCGATGGTGCAGTCGATATTACACCGCTTAGCACGCTGAACAAGCGCCAGGTGCGCATGCTGGCGAGCCACCTTGGAGTTCCGCAGGCCATTTTGGACAAGGCGCCTACAGCAGGATTGTGGGAAGGCCAGACGGATGAAAAAGAACTCGGCATCTCCTACGAAGCAAATAGCGACTACCTGGAAGGTAAAGAAATTGACCCGGCGGCACGCGAAAAGCTGGAAAGCTTCTTCACACGTACAGCGCATAAGCGGACAAGCATTCCGGGAGTTTAAGCGGGTAATCTTATGAATTTTAAAAACAAATAAATGCGGCGATCCGCCCAGCGGATCGCCGTTTGTATTGAAGGGGCTAAAGCTTATTTGACGATCCGTTCAATGAAGCGGCAGGTTTCGGTAATGGCCTGGTCGAGCGGAAGGCTGCTTCCCTGGAATGGATGCACGGTATTGAAGGTATGATTGCCACCTTGAATTTGTACCCATTCAATATCGGGACGAACAGAGGAGAGCAGGGCAGAGCCTTCGCGCAGGCGTTTGGAATCTTCGGTTCCCTGGATAAGTACGGCCGGCAACTGGCTGTCTGCGAGCCTGTCCACGATCGCAAAACGCGAGCGATTTTGCTCCAGGTCTTCCAGAATGACAACATCCAGCGGAAGCTGCTGCCCGGTTCTGGCGTTTTGCACATAGCTGCGCCCCTTGGTGCGCATTTCTTCTTTTTGCGGCAAAGTGAACAAATCCAAATCTGTCACACCATTCCATGATATGACGCCGGATATCTCCTCGGGGTGATCCAGCGCGTATACGAAGCAACTTCCCGCGCCCCGGCTGTGTCCTAACAGAAATACTGGCAATTCTCGAAACTCGTGGCGTGCTCTCAGATTGGCTATCAGTATATCCAAATCCTCTTGTTCGCGGCTATAGGTGTTGCGAGCGAATTTTTCCAGCTCGGTAAAATTCTCTAAATCCTCACCTATGCCATTATGTGAAAAGTTAAAGGTTATGACATGGTTATCCGCACTTAATGCTTCTGCTATAAAGGGGAACATACCCCAATCCTTAAATCCCTTGTAGCCATGAGCGATGATGAGCAGGCTTTTGGCTGTTTTTTTGGCGGGAAACCAGGAGGCCCGGATTACTGCGTCTGTTCCTGCTTCAACCACAATGGTTTCTGACATCCTATCCTTCCTTTCTGTGGGAATTTTAAATCGACGTATAAGCTCTAATTCAAGCATTCATCAATAGCCTCTCTTATTTTAACATATTTTGGTGCTGCTTTTACGCCTTTGTGACTCGCCATGGTGTGGACGCACTGTTACAATAGGTGCAGTAAAGTATAAAAAGGATGGGGAATACCCAAATGATCTACGGAATTGGACATGATGTGCTGGAAATAAGCCGTATGGCTGACATTTTGGCAGGTAAATATGCAGATGCGTTTTTGAATCGGGTGTTGACCCCGGCTGAACGCGAGCTTGCTGTGGAACGCAAGGGCAGGCTAACGGAGTTCGTAGCAGGGCGCTTTGCTGCAAAAGAAGCGATCACGAAAGCCTTCGGTTGCGGAATCGGGCAGATGATCGGGTTCGGTGATATGGATATTTTACCAGAGCCAGGAGGGAAACCCGCAGTTTATTTGTCTTCGTCCGCGTGGGATAGACTGGGTTTGCCGGGTAACGGAGCCTCGGATTACAGCATTCACCTGAGTATTACACACCAGCCCAACATTGCCTCTGCTTTTGTAATTGTCGAATATAAGGAGATGTGATGTGATGACTGCCAATACATTGGAACAAAAACGTTATTTCAGCTTTGAGCTGTTGAACTGGTATACACGAAACAAGCGGGATTTGCCGTGGCGCCGCCATCGAAATCCTTTTTATATCTGGATTTCGGAAATTATGCTGCAGCAGACGCGCGTCGATACGGTGATTCCGTATTTCAATCGCTTTATTGCACGTTTTCCGACGATTGAAGCGCTGGCGGAAGCACCCGAGGAGGATGTGCTCAAGCTGTGGGAAGGGCTGGGCTATTATTCACGGGCCCGGAATTTGCAAACTGCGGCCAGGCAAGTGGTCGAGCTTCACGGCGGACAGGTGCCGGATGATACACAGGCGGTCGCTGCGCTGAAGGGGGTAGGTCCGTATACGACAGGTGCGATTATGAGTATCGCCTTCAATCGCCCGGAGCCTGCTGTGGATGGCAATGTGATGCGGGTGCTGTCGCGCTATTTCCTCATTGAAGAGGATATTATGAAGGGCAGCACACGATCGCATATGGAAAGTCTGGTACGGGAGCTGATCCCCGAAGAGAGGGCCTCCGATTTCAACCAGGCGCTGATGGAACTGGGGGCGCTGGTGTGCACGCCCAAGTCGCCCCAGTGCCTGACCTGCCCGGTTATGGAGCACTGCTCAGGGCGACTGGCAGGTCGTGAGGAAACGCTGCCGGTGAAGACGAAGGCGAAGCCGCCGCGGCTGGAGCCGCGTTCCGTCGCCCTCGTCGAGGGCAGCGGCGCGAACGCAGGCCGCCTGCTCGTCCGGCAGCGTCCGGCCAAGGGCCTACTGGCCCGCATGTGGGAGCTGCCGCACGAGCTGGTCGGGCCAGAGGGCTACAACGGCCCGATGCCGGATGAGCCCGCTATGGACCATCTGGCGGCTCATTTGCTGGCAGAGGGCGTGCTTGCCCGCCCGGTGCGATTTGTACGTGAGGCGGAGCACACGTTCAGCCACATCCACTGGAACCTGCGTGTGTTCCAGTGTGAAGAGGTCGCCAGCCCTGCCGGGGAGGCGGGCGGACAACCGCTGGCTGCCGAGCAGCGGGCAGACTACAGCACCGGAGCGAAGCCGGATGCGTTGATTGCGCTCGTAGAGCAGGCGGAGCAGGTCCGCCCTGGGCTGCCTGCCGGGTATCGCTGGATCAGCGAGGCGGATATGGACACCATGGCGTTTCCCAAGGTGTTCCTCGATCTGATCACTGAATATTATGCAAAGCAAAAAGAGACCTTGGTGTAGGTCTCTCAAAGCTGCCGGGACTTCTCCCGGCAGCTTTTTTGTTCTTTTTTCGTTCAGCCTGACATCCCATAAGAATAACGATATGTATAGACCATCGCTATTCATCGTACGTAATTGAGAGATTTGTACAGTTTTTGATTACTTGTCCTTGATTACATGGCCTGTTCAAAAATGGCGATGACTTCTTGCTGCGTAGGCTGAACCGGATTGGTTACGCCGCAGGCATCTTTAAGCGCATTCGCTGCGAGTACGGTGAAATCTTCGCGTTTGACACCAAGCTCTTCCAGACCGGACGGGATGTTGACCCGTTTAGCCAGCTTCTCGATAGCCTGCAGAGCGAGGTTGGCACCTTGTTCCGGTGTAACGCCGTCTGTATTCTCGCCAAGAGCACGTGCGATATCAGTGAGTCGTTCGGCGGATGCCTTGGCGTTATAGCGCTCTACATGCGGCAGCAAAATGGCGTTGCAAACGCCGTGTGGCAGATTATAGAAGCCGCCAAGCTGATGTGCCATGGCGTGAACAAAGCCTAATCCGGCGTTATTGAATGCCATGCCTGCCAGAAATTCAGCGTAGGCCATTTGGCTGCGAGCCTCTACGTCGTTACCGTCATCGACGGCTCTGGCCAAATTGTCTCGAATCAGCTCAATTGCTTTGATCGCACACGCATCTGTAATGGGTGTAGCATTGGTGGAAACATAAGCTTCAATAGAATGGGTGAGCGCATCCATTCCTGTTGCAGCAGTTAATGATTTGGGCATAGCCATCATCAGATCAGGATCATTGACAGCAATGAGCGGTGTCGTGTGATTGTCGACAATCGCCATTTTGATATGGCGCTCTTCGTCCGTAATAATACAAAACATGGTCATTTCGCTAGCCGTTCCTGCCGTTGTGTTAATGGCAATCAGAGGGAAGGAGGGCTTCGTGGATTTATCCACGCCTTCGTAGTCGCCAATTTGACCGCCATTGGAAGCCAACAGTGCGATGCCCTTGGCACAGTCATGCGGTGACCCACCTCCGAGCGAAATAATGAAATCGCATTTGGATTGACTCAGCAGCTCCAGGCCCTCGTTCACATTTGTAACTGTAGGATTCGGCTGTGTACCACTGTATACGACGGATTTTACGTTTATACTTTCCAACACGCTTGTTACTTTTTTCACAATACCGATATCAACTAAAGGTTTATCGGTTACGATCAATGCATTTGTATAGCCCAGCTTCCCAATCTCTGTACCTGCATCCGCCAGTGCGCCTGAGCCCATAAGACTCATACCCGGCATCATGAATTTTGAAGTTCCTGTCATCGTATGCATCCACCTTTATTATTATTTTGAGTTAAATCGAGGTATAATGATGGAGTTAAAGGATCTCATTACCATCCTTATATCCTTATCATACTGCCCCTTATTGGGGTGAACTAACACATTTTATTATAAAATATCGTGATTTTTAAAAGGGTGAGATGGATGGAGCATGCCAAGACTTTAGGAGACTTTAATCGTTATAGTGAGCTGCAGTATGGATATGAAACCGATCTGATCCGGATTTTATATTATGATCTTCCGGAGAACTATTACGAAAAATATGCTTCATATGAGTACCCGAAACTATGCACCATTCTGGAGGGAAGGAAAGAGGTCAAAATTAATAAAACAGAGCATTTTGAATACGATTCTCAAGAAATTATCCTGCTTCCTCCACAGTCCAGCGTTGAAATGAAAATCAAAGAACATACCAAGGCACTGGTGTTTGAATTAAGCGATCAGTTAATGGAACGGTTGAGGGATGTGGTAGAGGAGGAATTTCAGGTTTCGGAAAGTACTCCTGCTCATTCGGTGGTTCGCTGTGAGTTGAATGAAAAGACGAATTTACTTACAGCCTCCATGGAACGGATCAAGCAGTATATGGAACAACCTGCCGAAAGAAAAAAATTCCTGATTGATCTGAGCGCTCAGGAAATGGCCTATCATTTGCTACAGATGCAGGTGCTTGAACAGAATTTGCTCACGAACGACCGACACCCGGTGTTCCGCGCGATTCGCGACATTCAGGAACAATTGCCCGGCATCAGGCATGTGAAGGATTTGGCGGATAACTACAACATGTCACATGCGAATTTTACAAATCAGTTTAAGAAAATAACAGGCTTGACTCCGCTTGACTATATTACGAATCAAAAAATGCAGCTCGCCAAGCAATGGCTCCAGCACAGAAACGTAACGGAGGTCGCCTTTGATTTGAATTATGAGAGCGTTTCCTACTTTATCGGTCTTTTTAAGAAAAAATACGGAATTACACCTAAACAATACCAGATGAGTGTGCAGCGGCAAGCAGTCCTTTCATAATGTGAAAAATATAAAGGCAAGGTCGGGGTTCTTTTGTCATCCATTTAAATTAAAAAGGCTGTCTCACTCGTAGAAACTCTACTTTGGAGACAGCCTTTATTATTAGGGTAGTGATGTTTGTTACTGGCTTGTTACTTTGCAGCCGCGTAACGTTTGTTCACTTCATCCCAGTTGATAACATTGTAGAATGCAGCAATGTAATCCGGGCGTTTGTTTTGATATTTCAGGTAGTAAGCATGCTCCCAAACGTCCAGTCCAAGTACCGGAGTCAGACCTTCGGACAGTGGGCTGTCTTGGTTAGGAGTGCTAGTGATCGCCAGTTTGCCGTCTTTGCCGACAACCAGCCAAGCCCAGCCGCTGCCAAAACGTGTTGTAGCTGCTTTAGTGAAGTCTTCTTTGAATTTGTCATAGCCGCCCAGCTCATTATTGATTGCATCAGCAATGGCGCCCGTTGGTTGTCCGCCGCCATTAGGACCGATTACTTCCCAGAACAGGCTGTGGTTATGGTGTCCGCCACCGTTGTTGCGAACCGCAGTGCGGATGCTTTCAGGAACGCTGTCCAGATTGGAGATCAGATCCTCCAGGCTTTTGCTTTGCAGTTCAGGAGCGCTCTCCAGAGCTGCGTTCAGGTTTGTTACATATGTGTTATGGTGACGATCATGGTGAATTTCTACTGTCAGCGCATCAATGTGCGGCTCCAGTGCGTCTTTCGCGTAAGGAAGTTCTGGTAATTGAAATGCCATAGTAAATCCCTCCTGGTTATATGGTTGGGTAAGGTATTCCTATGTAATAATACCCTCTACAGTTATATTAAACCGCATTCAGGCTATTTTATCAACATTTTTGTTTGTAAAATAGCAAACTGGGAAATACGACCTGGTAGCTAGCATATCCAAAAACCCAACAGAAATATACAAAACTTAGGCATTAAGAGGGAAATTGTGAGACAAAAAAATGTAAACGCTTTATATACAGCGCTTTCACGAGAAAAAGGGATGTATTCCGAGTAAAAGTGTGGTTTAATGGTCAAGGAAGCAGAATTTTCGGTTTTTTTGTCGTCTGCTATATCTTGTCATGTCTTTGGACCTGACGTGAGGGTACATACCCTTTTGCTGTTCTTCATTTCATATATAGCAGATCGTATGCATTTTTATCATAATGCCTCGTGATTAACGCCATGCTAAGAATTTTAAGGATTTATGTAAAAATGACGGTGCTGTCTCATTTTTTTATTATGCTTACGAAAAGGGAGATATAACTTATGCACGTTCGTTCCTTTCAATTAAGTGATGTGAATCCAGTAACGGAACTCATGCAAATTGCCTTGTCAGAGGAGTGCTACAAGGAGACGGTGGGCGCTTTTGCACGTCAGCTTTCGTGGGATTCCGGTTTGATCGTCGTTGCGGAAGAAGAGGGAGAGATCGTTGGCGCCCTGATTGGCACGATTGATCAGAATCATGGTTGTTATTATCGTATTGCTGTTCACCCGGATCATCGTCGGATGGGAATTGGCAAGTCGCTTGTGGAATCTATGGAGCAGCGTTTTCAGCAGCGTAAGGTTAGCCGTATTTTGGTTGCCGGGGACAAGCATAACAGCGCGGCCATGCCTTTGTATGAGGCGATGGGCTACGGAGCGAGCCAGATTTTACAAACCTTTCAGAAACTCAGTATTTTGGCTCCGCATTAATCGGCAATCGATATAAAGAGAATTGAATATCTTTGAGGTTAAGACTTCCATTTAGAGCATATCTGAGTAACCGTTGCAATCGGGTACGGGATATGCTTTTCTATTTATAGCAGGGTTAAGGAGGATTATTATGGACGCTTTGGCTCCTTCGTCAGGCCCAGTGCCTTCACCGGGAACATCCAAACAAGCAGGTCGCTCTGGACACGTACGCGATTGGTTGATCACTCTTCTGATTGCGATGGTTGTCTTGCTGCTTCTGAACCTGTTCGTGTTTAATCTGTCCACGGTCAGGGGACACTCGATGCAGCCGACGCTCATGGAAAGCCAACATCTGTTCGTTAACAAGCTGGTTTACAATTTTCATGATCCGGGCAGGGGAGACATCGTAATTTTAAAAGATCCCGACTCCAAGCCGGCCAGCCCGAGGTTTTTAGTGAAAAGAGTGATAGGCACTCCCGGGGACGTGATCCGGGTTGAACATAATCTTTTGTATGTGAACGGTAAGTTGCTAAATGAGCCTTACACCAGCTCCAGGGTAGAGGATGGTGATTACGGCCCTTTTACGGTGGAGCCGGGTCACTTTTTTGTCATGGGAGATAACCGCCATACTGCTGCAAGCAAGGACAGTCGCTATTTTGGCAGCATTAAAGCTCAGGATTTGCTGGGGCGTGCAGAGTTTATATTTTGGCCGATAACCGAGTGGAAGTGGCTATGAAGTGGCTATAGAGGCGATCGTTTGAAATCAATGCGGAACGCGTGTGAACCGATCAGGATCAAGATGGAGCAGACGGTCACGAATCAGGAAAGGAAGAGGAATGTGAAAGAAGTGATGGTATATACCGATGGCGCTTGTTCGGGAAATCCGGGCCCCGGGGGTTGGGGTGTCGTTTTACTGTATGGAGAGCATCGCAAGGAACTGTCTGGAGCCGAGAAAATGACAACAAATAACCGCATGGAGATCAGGTCCGTGATCGAAGCGCTGAAGCTGCTCAAGGAGCCTTGCCATGTCAAAGTACACAGTGACTCTGCCTATGTCGTCAATTGCTTCAAGCAGGGCTGGATTAAGAATTGGCTCCGTAACGGCTGGCGCAACAGTAAAAATCAGCCTGTTGAAAATAAAGAGCTGTGGGAAGAACTGTGGGCACTGATGGGCAAGCATGAGGTTGAATATGTAAAGGTGAAGGGACACAGTGACAACGAGCTGAACAATCACTGTGATTTCCTGGCGACCAGTGCTGTTAAAAATTTACGGTAGCATCTGCTGCTATTTTCTGTTGAAATTTGAGTTAGAGAATTATTGCAAACTTCTCATACGAGCGATTGTGAAAGTAATGAAAGAGAGGTGAATATCGGATGCAACGCGGACTGACTCGGACGGCTGCCGGAACCGCTTCGACCTGGGCATCACTCAAGCAGGAAATCATTGAGGCGGCTCCGGGGCTAGGGATCGACTCCATCGGGTTCGCATCCGCCGACCCCTTTCTGTCTCTGAAAGCTATATTGGAAGAGCAACGGGCCAAAGGTTATGAATCCGGCTTTGAGGAGCCGGATATTGACAAGCGGATTTATCCGGAGCTGTATGGCTCACAGCCTGCATCCCTGATTGCCATTGCGGTGGCGTATCCTTCCAAAATGAAGAACCCGCCGAAGTCGGACAAGGGCAAGTACCGTGGCATTATGGCACGTTCGGCCTGGGGGAAGGATTATCATCTTGTGCTGCGCGAGGCGATGGAAAAGCTTGAGGCTTTTATAAGTGAACGGGTGCCTGATGCGATAATGAAGAACATGGTGGATACCGGAGAATTGTCGGATCGAGCTGTAGCAGAACGCGCAGGTATTGGCTTTAGCGGTAAAAACACAATGATGATCTCGCCGACGCTGGGATCGTGGATTTATCTGGGCGAATTGCTGACGAATATTCCTTTTCAACCCGATGAACCGGTCACGGATGGGTGCGGGGAATGCACCAAATGTCTGGATGCGTGTCCTACGGGCGCGCTTGTGGGACCGGGGCAGCTGAATGCCCGGCGATGTGTTTCCTTTTTGACACAAACGAAAGGCTTTCTGGATGAAGAGTTTATGCTAAAAATAGGAAATCGGCTGTACGGATGTGATACCTGCCAAATGGTATGTCCCAAAAATCGGGGCCTCAACTGGGATCATCATCCTGAGCTTGCACCCGATCCCGAAATTGTGAAGCCGCTGCTGCTGCCTTTGCTGGATTTGAGCAATCGTGAATTCAAGGAACGGTTTGGTCAAAGCGCGGCAGCCTGGCGAGGGAAAAAGCCGATTCAGCGCAATGCGATTATCGGGTTGGGCAATTTCAAGGATATCAGTGCCGTACCCAAGCTGACGGAGGTTCTGTTGGATGATCCACGCCCCGAGCTTCGGGGCACGGCGGCTTGGGCTTTGAGCCGAATAGGAGGGGAAAACGCTATGACAGCGATCAAGCAAGCATCTGAGAAGGAACAACATGAGCAAGTACGCGAAATGATCGCGCAGGCGCATTCCAAACTGGAGGAGCAACAGCAAGCAGAACAGCAAAAGGTCTCTGAATTATCAAATTCAGAAGCAACGGCCGTGGATTCACAGGGTCCAACCACCATTTACTATGATGAAATGGAGACCCCTGTGGGCACTTTGACGTTGTGCGCAACGGATCGGGGGCTGTGTCGAATAGAGTTTGGCGTTTTTTATGCGAAGGAGGCACTGCTTCAGCAATGGGCCCGGACGTGGGTCGGAGAATATGTCTACGTGCAGGAACCGGAAAAGCTGCGCGAGGCCACGGATCAACTGCGTGAATATTTTGCCGGAGAACGACGGGAATTCAGTATAGCCTTTGATTTGAGAGGGGTTCCCTTCCAAGAGCAGGTATGGCGTGCACTGCAAAATATTCCGTATGGACAGAGCGTCTCCTACAAGGATATTGCGGAGTCCATCGGACGTGCCAAAGCCGTACGCGCAGTCGGCGATGCGAGCAACAAAAATCCGCTGCCCATCTTGATTCCATGTCACCGGATATCAGGTGCAAACGGAAGCCTGGTCGGTTATGCCGGAGGCCTGCAAATCAAGACAAAGCTACTGGATTTGGAAAAAGAATAAGGACATATGTTTGCAAATTGTGATTTGCTAGCTGTCCCATGTTTTGCTATGATAGGTTCGTGTGTAATGCATGATGATTCATATAAATATACAGAGGTGACGACTTCGTGGTGTGGAATATTGTCATTCCGATTATTACCCTGATTGTTGGTTTGGTTGGGGGATTTTTCATCGGTGCTTATTATCTTCGCAAACAGCTTGAGAAGATGCAGAACGACCCTGAAACGCTGCAAAAAATGGCCAAGCAGATGGGTTACAACCTGAATGGAAAACAAATGCAGAAGGCTCAGCAGATGATGAAGAACCAGCAGTTCTCCAAAAATCAGCCTAGTGCGCGTAAAAATCAGGGCCGTCGGAAATAATGAGCAACGTGAGCACGGATGTCGCATGAGGTTGCTGCATAGAGGAGGATTACTGTGGCTGGCGTAAAAGATTATATTAACCGCAAAGCTGCGGATAACCGGGATAAAATCGAGTACCATGTGGAGCAGATTTTACAACTGATCGGTGAAGACCCCAAGCGTGAAGGGCTGTTGGAAACACCGGCACGCGTAGCGCGCATGTATGAGGAAATATTTGCGGGTTATGAGGTTGATCCCCGGGATGCGCTGGGTGTGACATTCGATGAGAATCACGAGGAGCTTGTGATTGTGAAGGACATCGTCTATTACAGCCAGTGTGAGCATCATATGGCTCCTTTCTTCGGAAAAGTGCATATCGGCTATGTACCCAGCGGCAAAATTGTAGGATTGAGCAAGCTTGCCCGTCTGGTAGAGGCTGTGACCCGCCGCTTGCAAGTTCAGGAGCGGATTACATCACAGATCGCGGATATTCTGGATGAAACGGTTTCTCCTCACGGGGTAATGGTGGTTGTAGAAGGCGAACATCTGTGTATGTGTGCAAGAGGTGTCAAAAAGCCGGGCAGTAAAACGGTAACATCTGCGGTACGCGGCTCATTCCGTAATGATGCAGCACAACGGGCAGAATTCCTGTCCCTGATCAAGGAATGATCGAAGACGGCTTGACGGTTATGTGATGAAAAAGGGTGGTTTACGCATAGGCGTAGCCACCCTTTTTTGCTAACACTCTTTTTGCTAACATAGGAAAAGACGGGTGGACTGATGCAACATTCAACAACGCAGCATAGCTGCCTTAACATTTACGATTAGCCTGTGCATAACAGTGATTTTAAGATAGGGGATACCATATGGAGAACGTACATAGCTCAGCAGATAAAACAACATCTTTGCCTGATTTGCAATGGTATGAAGCGCCGCTTATGGACAACCGGGCGGACGTTTTGTCTCCGCTGGCCTGGGAGGAGCTGGCCTGTCGGCAAGTTGGAAAAGGAGCTGCGCCTGTTTTGCATCTGTGGCGGCATCCGTCTGCGCTGGTCATCGGTCACCGGGACCGCAGGCTTCCATACGCGCCGCAGGCGATGGAGCGCGTGCGCAGCGCGGGAACCTCAGTATGCGTGCGTCCCTCGGGCGGAGCAGCCGTCATGCTGGACAGGGGGGTACTGAACCTGTCCCTGATCCTGCCGAATCCGCAGCGGGCGATTAGCCTGAATGAGGATTTCCGGCTCATGGCGGGGCTGATTGCCGATGCGCTGGCCCCGTGGTCTGCCGAGGCGCAGACCGGGGAAATCACCGGGTCTTTCTGTCCCGGTGATTACGATGTCAGCGTCCTAGGCCGCAAGTTTTGCGGCATTGCGCAGCGACGTCAAGCCAAGGCGTATATCATCACGGCTTTCGTGATGATTGAGGGCAGTGGTGCAGAGCGTGCCCAGGCGGTGCAGCAGTTTTATGCGGCGGCAGCCGGAGATATGCCGGCTGGGGTGCCGCAGCCGGATTATCCACGGGTAAATCCGGCAACGATGGGTAGCCTGGCAGAGCTGGCTGGGGTGCCATCTGTTGAGGCCTATACGGCATCTCTGCGCCGGGTGATCGAAAGCCGGGCTACGATTTTGCCTGTCGATGGCTCGCTAGCGCAGCCGCAAGGATTGGCAGAGCAAATGGCTGCTCTTAGGGAACGATACGACTCACAAGTATAGTGTAGAAAATGAATTTAGCTCACTAGCTTACATGAAACCTAGCTCATATGAAACTTAGTTCACATGGCACTTAGCTTAGAAGGGCAGCCATCTCAGCTTGGAGGCCTGAGCGTAGCGCTCTTCCACCGCAGGCCAGTTGACGACATGCCACCAGTCTTCGATGTATTTGTTGCGCTCGTTCTGATGCTTTAAGTAATAGGCGTGTTCCCACACATCAATCGCCAGCAGCGGAATGGACTCCCATTGAGTCAGGTTCTGGTGCTTTTCGGCCTGCAAAATTTCAAGCCGTCCCGCACGCGGACTCCACACCAGGATCGCCCAGCCGCCTCCTTCAACCTTTTCGGCTGCCGAACTGAATTGCTTCTTGAATGCATCGTAGCTGCCAAAATCCTTTTTGATCTGCTCAGCCAGCGGCCCGCTTGGTTTTCCGCCGCCTTTGGGGCTCATAATCGTCCAAAAAAGAGTATGCAGATAATGGCCCGCACCGTTAAAAGCCAGTTCCCGCTCCCAGTGCTTTACAAGGCTAAAATCACCTGTTTTCCGGGCCTCTTCCAGCTTCTTCTCTGCTATATTCAAATCATTCACATAGCTCAAATGATGCTTGTCATGGTGAATACGCATCGTCTTTTCATCAATGTACGGCTCAAGCGCGTTATAGGGGTAGGGGAGTGGTGGCAACCGATGTCCCCCAATAGGAACTGAGCGACCGGGGGAAGCTTTTTCCGTTGCCGAGGGCTGTGTCTGACCGGATTGAACGCCCATGGACGCCCATGTGCCTTCTCCCCGTATGCCCGCCTGTCGCTCTCGAAACGCATCCTCAGGGTAGTGCTCCCCCTCCGCTGCCACATGATACAATCCAGCCGCCCGTTCGATGGAGCCAGGCTCTTGAAAGGGGGTGGTCGAGATCAGGAAATATTGGCTTTCATGGGCCGCGTGCAGCACAATTCCGGCGGATCTGGGCTGCTGTCGTAATGCAAGACTGTGCTCGCCCAGCAGGCCAAGCTGGCGAACATATTCCTGTGACTGACGGTTTGCAGTTTGCAGCAAACCGTCCAGCCGGCGATGTAGATCTTGCGAGACAGTCTTTGGCAATGACACCTCTCCAGATGACGACGCCTCACCCTGTTCCCTCGACTGTCCAGAATGTTCAGCCAGTTCGTGTGTGTGTGCTTCTGGAGCAGCCGATTTCTGCTCTCCTGAGTCCTGCCACGCCTGAGCCGCCGGATCGAGGGCGCTCCGCTGCTCTTCAAGCAGTTCTACAGCAGCACGTTCAGTCTGTTCAAATACGGTTCGCCAATCATCGAGCAGCTGCACATATGCAGGCTCAAGCCCCTCGGTAGCGGACTTAATCACTTCCACATGCCAACTTTCCTGCTGCTTCCAATGCCGGATTTCTTCCAGCACGCGCAAGGGCAGAAAAGACCCATAATTACTCAGCATTGTTTTTACCTCCCGTATCCCGCTATGGATATCCGGGTTGGAGAAAGAATCTGCCCCGGATGCATACGTACCCATTATATTCGCCGCCTCATCGGGAATATGTCTACAAACTCCCTCTATCAGATACCCATGTCATACAAAATCATGAATGCCATTGGACGCAAAAAAAGAAGCCTGACTAAGGCACGAGCTAAGCGTCCATAATCAGGCTTCTCCATATCATTTCATTACTGCACCATTTTATTACTTGGCAGCCGTTTGCTTATTCGCATTAGCGACGGTCTTCTTGTCCTCTAGCTCCTGCACACTGCTTAAAAACGTTGATACCCGCCGCAAATATTCACGTGGATGCTCTCTGAAAATCAGCTCATGCAGTCCATTTTTGACAATCCACACACTGGAAAGCGGATTGGTCTGATTGGCAGCAAGCTTTTCCGCAATGGGATAAGGCGCTTTTTCATCCTGTGTACCATGCACAAACATGATCGGGAACGGATAGTTTTCCTTTTTGACTTCCTGATATGGAATCTGATGCAAACTGGTGCCGTTCAAGACCGGAAACAGCAACTCCAGAATTTCCAAAGATGGATGGCGTGGCAAATCAATTTGATTATGAATGTTATGGTATAGCGTATCTGGTTCCAGCAGGAAGGTGCTGTCCAAAATCATCGCGTCCACATCCTTGGTTTGCAAGCCCGCCTGCAGGGCGGTTCCTGCCCCCATCGAGAAGCCCCATACAATAATCTCCGATGAGCCGCGTTGCTTCGCAAGCTGGATCGCCCCTAGAAGCTGCTGGGATTCCGCTTTGCCTCCGGTCGCGACTGCTTTGCTGTTTTGGGATGCGAATCCATAATCGAACATAACCACATTAAAGTTCAAACGATGGGCATAGTGCGCCAGATCATACATGGGAATCCAGCTTTCTTCGCGATTGGCCCCATAACCATGGCTGAAAATAATCGTTTTCCGCGATTGATTTGCCGGGATGTACCAGCCTTGCACCATGCGGCTGCCGTCCTTGGCGGGGAAGCTGACGTCCTCATAGGCCATTCCCTTCGCCTGCATCGGGTTGGAGTACAGCGGCGCCACAGTTGGATTCGTCAGTACCCATGCGATGTAGGCGTGCAGGGCAATAAAACAAAACAACAGAAAAAATACAACCGATAGCAGCAGCGCAATCACAATGTGCTTGAACCGCAGCATACGGGAATTAATCAGTGGGATGGACGGCTCCTGAACAGCGGTTTGTAGCTGTGAGCTGCGCTGGGATGTCGAAATCATGTAAGAGCCTCCTTATAAAAAATTGAGCTTCATGCTATAGAATTTAGGTACAAATTCACTTGAAAATGATAGTGTATGTCCATATTGATACCTATTATCGTATGATGGTGATTATACAAAGTCAACGCCTGTACCGGAAAAGTAAAAATGATGCAAAGAATTGTCGATGTTTGTTCTTTTTCTGTAATATAGCTGTCACAAAAACATCGGTTTACAGTAGCCGCGAGTATTCTATATAATTTATGTAACCATGTTTCATGGTGTGAAACGAAAATGGATACAAGGGGAGCGGTTCACGATGGAAGACCGTAAATTAACCGTTCGCGCTGTGGAGCGTGCACTTGATATATTGCTGTGTTTTACCGCAGACTCGGATCTGGGTCTGACGGAGATTGCCTCCAAAATTGGGCTACATAAAAGCACGGTTCACCGGCTGCTGACAACGCTGGAGGATCGTGGCTTTGTCGTTCGGAATGCTGCAACCGAAAAATATCGGCTTGGCTTCCGCATATGGGAGCTGTCCACCCATTTGTCACAAAGCGATGAGCCGGCAGTGCTGCTACAGCCAGCGATGGAAGGACTGCGTGACCGCCTGGGTGAGACGATCAGCTTGTACTTGCGAGACGGCAGTATGCGTATTCGCATTCAAGCCGTGCAGAGCAACCAGGCGATCCGCCGCGTTGCGCCTGTGGGTGCGCGCATGCCGCTGGCTGTGGGGGCTTCCAGCAAGGTGCTGGCGGCCTTTATGCCGCCGCAGGAGCTGGAAGCTCTGCTAAGAGGGGATGAATGGCCGTCTT
This sequence comes from Paenibacillus peoriae KCTC 3763, assembly GCF_000236805.1. Classification (GTDB taxonomy): domain Bacteria; phylum Bacillota; class Bacilli; order Paenibacillales; family Paenibacillaceae; genus Paenibacillus; species Paenibacillus peoriae. Next base: position 175,568 of record NZ_AGFX01000037.1, read on the forward strand.
CGGTAGACCCGGAGGTCTATAAAGCTCAGCTGCAGGATATTCGCGAGAAGGGCTATGCAACCAGCTATGAAGAACGGGAGCCAGGTGCAGCCGCTGTGGCAGCGCCTGTGGTGAACCGGAAGGGACAGGTCGCTGCGGCCTTGTCTGTATCCGGTCCGGTCAGCCGGCTTGCACCTGAGACGCTGCATGATTTTGCCCCGATTTTGATCGAAGCTGCGAAGGAAATGGGGCTTATGCTCCCGTAACAGGACCAGAGAAGGGTTGCCAAAATAAGAAATTTAAAGTAATCTGATGAGGATGGCGGGATGTCTATTATCTCCGTCTCATGCAAATCGAAGTATCACAGTTACTGGGGGAGCCTGTAATGCCGGGCTGAGATGGAATCGTGCAAGATTCCGGACCCTTTGCACCTGATCTGGATCATACCAGCGTAGGGAAGTAATCGGCCATTGAAATGTATACGCAGCTGCTGCCCAAGAAGGCGCGTGGAATATATTATTCCGTGTGCGTACTTCTGGATAGCTCTTCGTTAGATTAGCCGGTTCCCTGGGGAACCGGCTTTTTTGCATAGATCAGCCACCCTGGGAATGGTTCCGGATCGGTGTGTCATTCCATCGAAACGGGAGGAAATAACAATGAAACCGACGGAAACAGAAGGAACTGAAGTGAAGTCAAGTACAGAGCAAGCTGGCGGAGTAAAACCCTTTCCAGGGAGCCGCAAGGTGTATATTCAAGGCTCGCGGCCGGATATTGCCGTGCCAGAGCGTGAAATCGCGCTGCACCCCACACATACGCCGCAGGGCACCGAGCATCATGAGCCCTTGCGTGTGTACGACACAAGCGGACCGATGACGGATGAAGCCTATCAGGTGGACATCCGACGGGGGCTGCCTCCGTTGCGGAGGGCCTGGGTGCTGGAACGAGGCGATGCCGAAGTTTACGAGGGACGCACGGTTAAGCCAGAGGATAACGGGTTGAAGCCTGGTTCCGAGCGGGAGGCGGCGGAATTTCCCGGCATGACCCATCGTCCGCTTCGTGCCTCACAAGGGCGCACGGTGACGCAAATGCACTATGCCCGCAAGGGAATCATTACGCCCGAGATGGAATTTGCAGCCATTCGCGAAGGGGTGGAGCCCGAGTTTGTGCGGCAGGAGCTGGCGGCGGGACGGGCGATTTTGCCTTCCAATATCAATCACCCGGAAAGTGAGCCGATGGTCATTGGGCGTCATTTTCACGTGAAGATCAATGCGAACATTGGTAATTCTGCGGTCACGTCCTCCATTGAGGAGGAAGTGGAGAAGATGACCTGGGCCGTGCGCTGGGGCTCGGATACGGTCATGGACCTGTCCACAGGCCGTAATATCCATACGACGCGTGAATGGATCATCCGGAATTCCCCTGTGCCGATTGGAACCGTACCGCTGTATCAGGCGCTTGAAAAGGTGAACGGTCAAGCTGAGGCACTGACGTGGGAGCTGTATCGCGATACCCTGATTGAGCAGGCGGAGCAGGGTGTGGACTATTTTACAATTCATGCGGGCGTGCTCCTGCGCTATATCCCGATGACGGCGAACAGAATGACGGGAATTGTCTCCCGGGGCGGGTCGATTATGGCGGCCTGGTGCCTTGCGCACCATCAGGAGAACTTTTTGTACACGCATTTTGAAGAAATATGCGAAATCATGAAGGCTTACGATGTAGCCTTTTCCCTCGGGGATGGTCTGCGTCCGGGCAGCATCTATGATGCAAATGATGAAGCACAGTTTGCAGAGCTGGAAACGCTGGGTGAGCTAACGCAAATCGCGTGGAAGCATGACGTCCAGGTCATGATCGAAGGTCCGGGGCATGTTCCGATGCACAAAATCAAGGAGAATGTCGATTTACAAATGGAAATTTGCAAGGAAGCTCCTTTTTATACTTTGGGACCGCTCACGACGGATATTGCGCCTGGCTACGATCATATTACCTCAGCTATCGGAGCAGCCATGATCGGTTGGTTCGGGACGTCCATGCTGTGTTACGTTACGCCAAAGGAGCATTTGGGCCTGCCGAACAAGGATGATGTTCGTGAAGGAGTCATTACCTACAAAATTGCGGCACATGCTGCCGATCTGGCGAAAGGACATCCACGGGCGCAACAACGGGATGATGCCTTATCCAAGGCGCGCTTTGAGTTCCGCTGGCGCGACCAGTTCAACCTTTCGCTTGATCCCGAGCGTGCCCTGTCCTACCATGATGAGACGCTGCCGGCAGAGGGGGCCAAGGAAGCCCATTTTTGCTCCATGTGCGGTCCCAAATTCTGCAGCATGCGAATTACGCAGGACATTCGCGCCTATGCGGCTGACAAGGGGCTGAATACAGAAGAGGCTGTAGCTGCCGGGATGCGTGAAAAGGCCGAGCAATATCGGGAGGCCGGGCAGTAGATTGGTAGCAAATAATATCAATCGGAAAGCTAAACAGATAGCGCTGGCAAGCTAGTCTGAGGCTTATAACTACTACGAATGATGAACTAATAAACGAATGAATAACAAAAGCCGTGCTTCTCTACAGACGATGTAGGGAAACACGGCTTTTGAGCTTATGTCAAAGCAAAATGAAGCAACCGAAAGAAGGCTGCTTTATTTTTTACCCATTTTCTCATTCAAGATATCCTGAAAGCTGAGCTTCTTCTCCGAGCTATCTTCTTTCTTCTGCATACTCACCGCGTTGGCACGTTGGTATTGGTGGTGAAAGGGCATCAGGGTGTGTACAGTTAAGTTCATTGTATTCATGTAGGTTGTTCCTCCAATTCCATTTCGTCAAATCCAGATTGAGTTGCTTAGGACCTCTGTATAGGACTATTTGTATGTACTTGATGTCGTAATGCCATATAGGTTGCTTGGTTAAGTTGCAATCATTATAACCGCATTTTTTCAAAGTAAAACACTTTTGACATAAAACAGGAAGATGGTCGTATGTGTCCAAAATGTGTATTAGGAGGATGGTCGTTTTGAGGGAAGATGTGCCTAGATCGAAAACAAGGGCTAGAGGCCCGTTTTCTTAGTTTAGTAGTCGGGATTGTTTTTTTGTCGAAATGGCTGGGGTCTGTCTGAATTCGGGATTAAGGCAGTTTGGTGGTGAATTAAAGTGTCAAAGTTATATTGACTTTAGGTTTGTAAGTAGATACCATGAACTGGTTGTAAGCGTATTTTGACAGCAAGCGTCAGCCAATCCATCTGGCTAATCAGTGATGAAATGTTTGAGAGAGGATTAGAGCATATATGAAAAAGAGACTTGCGGATATCGCATTTATTATTGTAGGTGCCTTTTTTTTCGCGCTGGCTGTTAATCTGTTTGTGATCCCGAATGAGTTTGGTGAAGGGGGCGTTACAGGGGTTACGATTATTTTGTACTACCTGTTTCAGTGGTCGCCTTCGGTCGTCAATCTGGTGATCAATGGTCTGCTGTTGATTATTGGATATAAATTTCTGGATGCGAGAACAACGTTATACACCGTCATTGCGGTCGCATTTAACTCGTTGTTTTTACATTTAACAGCTGACTGGCGGATTGATTCGCATGAGCCGACGATTAATGCCGTGTTTGCCGGAGTTTTGGTCGGAATCGGGATTGGCTTAATCGTGCGGGTAGGGGGTACAACGGCGGGAACGGTCATTTTGGCGCGGATTGCCAACAAATATTTGGATTGGAATATTAGCTATGCCCTGCTGTTTTTTGATTTGATCGTAGCGTTCTCTTCCTATTTTATTATTGGGCCGGAAAAATTGATGCTGACGATCGTCATCCTGTACGTGGGAACCAAGGTTATGGATTTTATGATTGAGGGGCTAAATCCTAAAAAGGCGGTCATGATTATCTCGGAGCATCAAGACAAAATTGCAGAGATGGTCATTACGCAAATGGATCGTGGAGTTACCGTCCTGTCAGGCCACGGATACTACACCAAAAATCCGAAGGAAGTTCTGTATATCGTCATTAGCAAACAAGAGGTGTCGGCGCTTAAAAAGATTGTAAAAGCCGTCGACACAGCAGCATTTATCACGATTCATGACGTGCGGGATGTATTCGGAGAGGGCTTTTTGGATATTTCGAAATAGCTGGCGGTGTGAAGGTAAGGTTATAGGAGAACATGGTTGAAAGTCGGTCCTGAGGGAGCGGCTTTTTTGCTGTTGTGAGGTTTTCCCTCCCTCTGACCGCCTGCCGAGCAGCAGCTTCTGCAAACGGCCGCCAGTGTCCTTTGAATTCGCTGACCCTACGAAGTTTATACTTTCTGATATTTTAAAATATGGGCGTCTTTAATCCGTTGCACGGCTTCCAGCAATCTTTCTTCCGAAGTAACCAAACTAATGCGAACATATCCGGCACCATGCTGACCAAAAGCTTCGCCTGGAATAACGGCAACATGAGCTTTGTCCAATAAAAGAGCGGAAAACTGTTCGGAACTATACCCCTCCGGGACTTTCGCCCATACGAAAAAGGTGCCTGCGGAAGGCCTTACCTGCCAGCCGATTTTGTTCAGTCCGTTTACTAATGTATCTCGTCTCTGGTTATATATATCTGTGAGTTGGTGGACGCAGTCCTGGTCGGCTGTTAAGGCGGCCGCGGCGGCATCCTGAACCGCTCCAAACACGTTTCCGTAAGCATGTTCAACAAAGCGGTTCATGCCTGCGATAATGGATGGATTTCCAACGGCAAACGCCACTCTCCAGCCGGCCATATTGTACGCCTTTGACATGGTGTATACTTCCACGCCTATTTCTTTAGCCCCTTTCGTCTGCAAGAAGCTAAGCGGTTTATTCCCGTCAAAACCAATAGATCCGTAAGCCATATCATGAAAAACTGGAATATTGTGTTTTGTGGCAAACTGAACGGTTTCCGCGAAAAAATGACTTGTTGCCACAGCGCCGGTCGGATTGTTCGGATAATTTAACAACAGCAATTTTGTACGTTGGGCGATTTGCGTCGGAATTGCGTTATAATCCGGCAGAAATCCATCTGCTTCCTTCACAGGCAAACCGTAAAGCTGGGCCTCGGCTAATTTTACCGCGGAATAATACATCGGAAAGGCAGGTTCAGGAAACATGATGGTGTCGCCCGGATTCAAAAGACATTGCGGCAGAGCGGCAACGGCGATAATAGATCCGTTAAAAATGGCAATTTCGGTGTCCGGATCAAGATCAACGCCGTATTCACGTTTGTAGAATGCAACAATGGCCTGTTTTAAAGAATTTTTCCCATTGTAAGGTGGATATCCATGGTTGCTCTGCACATCAATGGCCGCTTTCAAGCGATCCACAATATGCTGAGGAGTAGGCAAATCCGGGTTCCCTCTTCCAAGATTAATAATATCAATTCCTTGCTTTTCATAATTGGCAATCGCTTGCGCTTGTTTGGACATGTACTTTCTCGGCAGGGATTTCAGCCGCTTGGATTCTTCAAAAACAACCATTCTTTTTTTCCTTTCTGCTGATGGATGGAAGCAATGTATTACCCTAATAATTGTAGCTGCTTGTAATCCTGTTCACTGTCAGGATCGCCCTTAGTGCATCATCAGCGGTGACTTTAAACGGTAAACTGTGAATTCTCGATGTTTCAGACGTCATTTTTGCCGCAATCAGCCGCAGCGCTTCCGTGCTGGAATCGTCCAGATGTATATCCTGCAGCGTCGTCGGGAGGCCTATTTTTCTATAAAAAGGAAGAATCGACTCCAGTTCGTCCGTTTTCTTTTCTAGGGCTAATTGAACCAGAATTCCGAACGCTACAAGAGATCCGTGTAAAATCGTTTTCGTTCCGGGAATAGCTGTCGCAGCATTAAAGAAGGCGTGTGCGCCCACGCTTTTGGCAAATATACTTCCAAAGCCTCCAACGAGGCCGGCAACGGCAATATTCGTATCAATAACATTTATAAAGGCATCCGTTAATTTTCCGGTCTGTGCGTCTTGGATGGATTGTTCCCCGAACTCGAATAAAAACTCTCTGCATTTGTGCATCATTTCGAAACTCAATTGCATCGGTATGGTTTTGGTCTGTATCTGATTCAAACGGGATACGCCTTCGTACCATTTGGCGAGAGTGTCGCCGATACCGGCAATCGTATATTCAATAGGGCTGTTTAAAATGATCTCCGGTTCAATCACGACAAGATTGGTTGCTTTCGGAAAAGACAAGCTGTCAACATGAATCCCCTCATCATTATAAATGATGCTTACGGCACTGAATGCGGCGCAATTGGAAGCAAGTGTCGGAATAAGTATTTCCGGGATTTGCAGCTGATAGGCCACTGCTTTTACAAGGTCCGCCACCTTTCCTCCGCCGATCCCTAATAATCCTTCCGCTTTATATTGCTTGGCGATGGCGGAGATTCGCTTAATCTCGTTTAGAGAACATTCACCACTATATTTCTCATATTGAATTTCGAAATTTGCCAGCGAAGGCAAGTAAGGCATAGCGGCCTGAAGCGATTTTTCTCCATGTATGACCAATAATCTGTTGATCTTTCTTTCGGAAATCAATTGGGGCAATTGATTCAATATTCCTTTACTGTGATAGTATTCCTGGGGACCAGCTTTCAAAACGACAGTTGATTCCATAATGATGTTACCTCCATTACATTTCCTACTTAATTGGGAGGAATAATTTATATTGTAGAAAATATACTCTGTTCGCAAATCTATGTCAATTACTTCTTAAGCATGTTCTGACGAAATTATGCCTTAGATTTTAACTATTGACATGCTAAATTTTGATCTATATATTATAGTAATTAGGTAAAACGATAAAACATATGTGTTAACTATGGATTTAAAAGTATAGACTAGGCGGAAAGGAAGAAATGTAATGAGTTCCCATGTGATAGATATGGTATTGCTAAGAAATAATTTCGGAACAGTTGACATGCGCAGCATCTGGTCAGAGCATAACCGGCTGCAAAAGCATTTTGATGTGGAGGCGGCTCTTGCCCTGGCGGAAGGGGAATTTGGAATTATCCCCCGGAGTGCTGCTGAAACGATTGCCAAAAACGCTAAGGCTGAATATGTGGATTTTGCTGAAATCGCAAGTGAATCGGCAAAAGCGAAACACTCTTTGAATGCAACCATAAAAGCGTTGCAGTCATTATGCGGCGAGGATGGAGAGTATGTCCACTTTGGGGCAACGACCCAGGATATTGTGGACACAGGAACCATACTGCAATTAAAAGAGGCGCATACTCTCATCCTTTCGGAGTTGAAAGAGGTTGCGGGAGAGCTCGCCAAGCTTGCCGAAAAATACAAAAAAACGCCGATGGCTGGCCGATCTCATGGCATGCAGGGGCTGCCGACAACCTTTGGCTTTAAATTATCCGTGGTGCTGAGTGAAGTAAAACGTCATATTGAACGGTTAGAGAGCTTGGAGGCCCGGACATTTACCGGTGTTATTGCAGGCGGAGTCGGGACATTTGCTTCTTTTGGTCCTAAAGGGCCTGAAATCGAAGCGAACGCTCTACAAAGACTGGGTTTGTCCGTGCCGGAGATTTGTTGGCATTCATCGCGAGACAGAATCGCGGAGTACGCCAGTGTTATCGGGTTAATCAGCGGTACATTAGGCAAGCTTGCCAATGAATTCTATAATCTGATGCGGTCGGAGATTGATGAGGTTGAAGAACCTTTTGCAATAGGGAAGATTGGCAGCACAACGATGCCCCACAAACGGAATCCGGCAGCGCTGGAGGGGATCGCAAGCCTGACAAGACCGATTCTCCATAGCGTGTCCCTTATTCAGGATTCCCTTATCGTTGAGCATGAACGGGATGCGATGTCATGGCGGGGCGAATGGATTGCCTTGCCGGAAATCTGCATCTATCTGTCTGCTCAACTGTTATCGACCAAAACAGTTTTGCAGGGTCTGATCGTAAAACCCGATCATATGCTGCGAAACTTAAATCTGCAAGGCGGACTTTTATTATCGGAAAGAGTCATGTTTGCATTGGCGGAGAGCTACGGAAAACAGACTGCACATGAGCTTATTTATGAGCTGTCGATGAAGGCCATTGAAGAGCATAAACCGTTTCAGGATGTGTTGGTTGCCAATGAACAAGTCGCTAAGGTGCTGAATGAAGCGAAAATAAAAGAACTGTTAAATCCTGAAACCTATCTTGGATCTGCGGTTGAAAAGGTGGATCAAGTGCTGGTGAAGCAGCATTTCCGTCTGGCGATTCTTGATGATGCGGAAGAATTGCTCGACCTGACATTAAGAGCTTACCAATCCATAAGGGATTTAGGGATAAATTTTGCTGCGGCACATGCTGATCTGGATTTGGTGAAAAAACATATCACCCATAACTTGTGTTATGTGCTGGAGCAAAACGGGAAAATGATCGCGACCATCGCCATTAGGCTGCCGTGGGGGAGCCAACCTGGTCCTGCCGGTCTGCCTCATATCGGCTGGCTGGCCGTAGATCCAGCCAATGAGCGGCAAGGAATCGGATCGAAGATTTTGTCATTGGTTGAAGAAAAAATAGCGTCCGATTTAAAAAGCCCGGCCGTTACATTGGGTACAGCGGAAAATCACCCATGGCTGTCCGCCATGTATGAAAGCAAGGGGTATCACAAAATCGGCACCAAGGATTTGGGCAGAGGTCATACAACGGTTTACTTTAAAAAGGATCTGCAGGCAGCTAAGGTAACTCAAAACATATAAAGCAGAGGGGATTATAATGAAAAAGTTTCTTGGGATTATGATTGCAGGAATGTTGCTGGTCGTGTTGGCGGCTTGCGGCAATGGAACAAGCTCAAGCGGAGAAAAAGTGCTCAGAGTAGGGGCGACAGGACAAAGCTTTCCAAACTCCTTTAAAGAAGGAGATAAACTGGTCGGTTATGATGTTGAAGTGCTGGAGGCTGTAGCCAAGAATCTTGGTTACAAAGTGGAATGGACACTGACGGATTTTTCCGGATTGATGGGTCAATTGGAAGCAGGCAAACTGGATACGGTCGCCAATAACGTAGCCGTAACTGATGAAAGAAAAAAAGTATATAATTTCACGGACAAATACTCAGTCCTTGGTACACAGGTTGCTGTCCGGGCAGACAATAATCAAATTAATACGTTGGATGATTTAAAAGGAAAAACCATCTCAGCCGTTCTGGGGTCCAACAATGTGAAAAATTTTAAAGCCTGGGACACCAAAGGCGAGGTTACTTTAAAAACATACGAAACGCGTGAATCAGCTATGAATGAAGCCATCACGGGCAAGGTGGACGGATATATTAACGCATCCACCACGCTTCTGGCCGAGATTGCCAAAGGCAAGCTTCCACTCAAACTGGTAGGCGATCCGATTTCACATGATGATGTGTCCTTTCCTTTTGCCAGAACGGAACAGGGCGAAAAGCTGTTGAAGGAATTTAACACTGAGCTCCAAAAGCTCCGCGATGATGGAACGTTACTAAAAATCTCGAAAAAATATTACGGTGAGGATGTAACACAATAAACTAAGTCTTGAGGTGTACTCTCCAATGGATTTCGATTTTGAATATATGCTGTCCGTATTTCCTAACATTATTAAATATTTACCCTTAACTATTATCATGGCCGTAACGGCCATGATAATGGCAAGTATCCTAGGTTTAATAGTGGCACTTATAAGAAACAGCCGCATTCCTGTACTCACACAGCTTGCGGCTGTCTATATTTCATTTTTTCGTGCGATCCCGATGCTGGTGCAGTTATTTCTCTTTTACTTTGGCCTGCCGCAGTTAATTCCCGCTTTTAATAATATGACGGCATTAACGGCCGCGCTGATTGGCTTGAGTTTAAAAGAAGCGGCATTTCTGGCGGAAATTTTCAGAGCTGGGCTCAATTCGGTTGATAAAGGCCAATTGGAGGCGGGTTTATCGGTTGGCATGACGAAATTTCAAACCTATCGCCGGATGATCCTGCCGCAGGCGGCGCGTAACGCGCTACCCGGCACTGGGAATACATTTATTACGCTTATCAAAGAAACGGCACTGGCGTTTACGTTGGGTGTGGCCGAGATGTTTGCCCAAGCCAAAATGATGGCGGCGGAAAGTTTCAAATTTTTTGAAACGTATTTGGCAGTCGGGCTATTATACTGGCTTATTGTTATTGGCGTATCGTCACTTCAGCGCGTGGTAGAACAAAGAATTAACCGACCTTATCAACAATAGGAGGTTGACGAATGATATCGGTCAAAAACCTGCATAAACGTTTTGGCAATCTGGTTGTGCTAAATGGCATCAATATCGAGGTGAAACAGGGCGAAGTCGTTGCGATTATCGGCCCTTCAGGCTCAGGAAAGTCAACATTGCTCCGGTGCCTGAATTTATTGGAAACCCCCGATCAGGGGGAAATAGAAATCGGAACCGCCAGGATAAATGCTGAAAGATTTTCTGCGAAAGAAGCACATTTATTAAGACAGCAAACAGCGATGGTGTTTCAGAACTATAACTTGTTTAAGAACAAAACAGCGCTGCAGAATATTACGGAATCTTTAGTAATCGCCAAAAAAATGAAAAAAGAAGCAGCAAGTCAAATAGCGCTCGATTTATTGAAGCAGGTCGGCCTGATGGATAAAAAGGACAACTACCCGGTTACCTTATCCGGTGGACAGCAGCAGCGTGTCGGCATTGCCAGGGCACTCGCGGTTGATCCCCATGCGATTTTGTTTGATGAGCCGACCTCCGCGTTGGACCCGGAACTTGTGGCCGAGGTATTGCAGGTAATCCGGTACATTGCGAAAAAAAATACGACGATGATCATTGTCACGCACGAGATGGCTTTTGCGAAAGAAGTAGCCGACAAGATTATTTTTATGGCTGACGGGCATATTGTCGAGCAAGGAACTCCAGCGCAAATTTTTGAGCAATCCGTAAATCCGCGAACCAAACAATTTTTGCAGCAGCTGGGCAGCAGAACAGCTGGCAGCGAAGAGGAAACGAAGGAGGAATCGTTCAATGGCGCTTTCTGATAATCCAAAACAATTACAGCAAAAACTAGTCGCATACCGCAGAGAATTGCATGAACATCCGGAGCTTTCCTTGCAGGAGCATGAAACGACTGCACGGATTAAACGCTGGTTGGCGGACAATGGCATTCCAATTCTTGATTTTCCGCTAGAGGTAGGCGTTATTGCCGAAATCCAGGGCGAGCTTCCCGGACCGACCATTGCCGTTCGCGCGGATATCGACGCCCTGCCCATTCGAGAAGAAACGAAAGTGGATTTTGTGTCTAAAAATGACGGAGTTATGCATGCGTGCGGACATGATTTTCACACCTCCTCTATAATTGGAGCGGCTATTTTGCTGAAAGAAAAAAAGTCGCAATTAAAGGGAGCGGTCAGATTCATTTTTCAGCCGGCAGAGGAAATCGCCCAAGGTGCGAAAGTAATCGCCCAAGCTGGAGCGCTTGAAGGGGTAGAAGCCATTTTTGGCATGCACAATAAGACGGATTTGCCTGTCGGCACAATTGGCATCAAAGAAGGCCCATTGATGGCCAGTGTAGATAAATTTGAGTTGGATGTGATCGGCGTGGGCGGCCATGCCGGTATTCCAAATAACAGCATCGATCCTATTGTGGTCGGTGGGCAAATTGTTTCCGGCCTGCAATCGATTGTCAGCCGGAGTCTTAGTCCGTTTCACAATGCGGTTATTAGTGTGACGCGGTTCCAATCCGGGAATACATGGAATGTCATTCCGGAAAAAGCAGAGCTGGAAGGAACCGTGCGGACTTTTCAGGAAGAAGCGCGAAGTCGTATCCCTGTGCTCATGAAGCGCACTGCGGAAGGGATTGCCGCCGGATACGGAGCCAAGGTGGATTTCCGTTGGCACAGTTACCTTCCCTGTGTGAATAATAACGGGAGATTTACAGATGTGGCCACAGATGCGGCCAAAGACTTGGGCTATAAGGTTGTGGATGCCGCGCAAAGTCCCGGCGGAGAAGATTTTGCTTTTTATCAGGAAACCATTCCCGGATTTTTTGTATGGATGGGTGTGGATGGTCCTCAGGAATGGCATCATCCCGCATACTCGCTTAATGAAGATGCTCTGATTGTCGCCGCCAATTATTTCTCGCATCTTGCCGTGAAAGTATTGGAGCAATGGAACTGAACAATCTGTCGTTAACAAGTCGGTTTGTTAACTGTATTCAGGCTGCTGACCCGCTGGCCTCGCGAGAAGCGGTGCAAATGGCCAAAATGGGGCTTGTTGATTTTATTGCTTCATGTCATGCGGCCAGCGGGGATATAAGTGTCCAGAAGCTCAAAAAGCATTTGGACATGGACGGCGGGGCAGGACTTGTTCCTGTCATCGGTCAGAACATGAAAGCAGCGCCGCTTCATGCTGCTCTCTTAAACGGGTTTATAGGCCACGCGCTTGACTTTGACGATGTTCATTCCGATGTTCGTGGCCATCCGAGCACTGTTATTTTGCCGATGCTTTTTTCGCTGGCTGCGAGCAAGTCGGCTGAAAAAGATTTGAACGGCCAAAGGTTCTTGGCTTCCTATATTATCGGGGTCGAAGTTATGGCCAGGCTTGGGCAAGCCATCGGAAAAGACCATTATGCCAAAGGCTGGCACAATACCGGTACACTCGGAGCCGTTGCCGCTGCGGTTGCCGGAGCTTATTTTCTAGGCATGAGACATCAGGAAATGTGCCGGGTGATAGGTTTGGCGGCGACGCAGGCCAGCGGTCTAAGAGTTCAGTTCGGGACAGAAGCCAAGCCGCTACATGCGGGTTTGGCTGCGCAAGCGGCCCTGCAATCGATTTTATTTACCGAATATCAGTTAAAGGGCACGGCGGCAGGATTGGATCAGGAGCTGGGCTTTTTTGCTGTATACGGACAAGGCGAACAATATGCGGCTCCTTTTTTATTGGATCATTGGCAGCATGGCTCATGGAAAATAGCTAACCCGGGTTTATGGTTTAAACTGTATCCCTTTTGCTCCGCCGGGTATCATGGAGCGGATGCAGCCCTGCGCTTAGTGGCCAACTATCCGATAGAGCCGGAGCGAATCAAACAAATCAACATCATTTTCCCCAAGGACGGCGATGCCGCTTTAGTGCAGCATACTCCGCAGACAGGTGAACAAGGCCGCTTTAGCATTGAATATATTGTCGGCTTGATTCTTTTGCATTATCCGCTTTCAATTGGAAATTTTCAGGCACAACCTATTGCGGAAGATGTACGAATGTTCATGAGCAAGATCAAGAGAAGGTACAGCGATGTCATTCAACCTGTTCCCAATAGCATCCCGAAAGGCAGATTTACGATTGTAGAAATCATAACAGACCGCAATGAAGTATGGAGTGAGCGTGTGGATGCGCCCAAAGGTTCGACCCTGCAGCCGTTAACGGATGAGGAAATGCAATACAAACTGAAGATCTGTCTGCAAAACGAAAAGACTTCACGCCAAATCCTGCAATATGTCGATAACTTGGAGAATACTTCGGTTTCCGGGCTGCTCTCCTTATTATAGCTGGAAAGAAGGAAAATCATGACCAGAAACCAAATACCTGTCTTTTATAAGGATTGGGAAGCGTTGGCTGCAGAAAAATTGGAACGCGGTGCTTTTGAATATATTAGGGGCGGATCGGGAAGTGGAGAGACACTGCTTGCGAACGAAACGGCGTTTCGTCAATGGGCGATTATCCCGCGTGTGCTGCGGGACGTATCTTCTGTGGAAATAACCACTTCCATATTGAACCAACCTATACAAGCTCCAATTCTGTTAGCGCCGGTCGGCTACCAAAAACTTGCGTGTCCGCAAGGAGAGCTTGCCGCTGCCAAGGCTGCCGAAAAGGCGGGTGTCCCATATATCGCAAGTACGGTTTCCGATTATTCTTTGGAAGAAATAAGCGAACACACCCCGCAAGGAAATAACTGGTTCCAGCTCTACTGGTCAACAAGTGAAGCTCTCACCTTCAGCATGGTGAAAAGGGCGGAGCAAGCAGGATATAAAGCGATCGTCGCAACCGTGGACACAGGCGTATTGGGATGGAGAAGCAGCAGCTTTGTTCATCAATTCTCTCCTGTGAGGGTAACAAAAGGCGGAGCCAATTTTCGTAAAGATCCTGTATTTCAAGCGTTGGTCACGGAATGGACGGAAGAAAATATTATAAAAGAAATTCAAAACAATAAACGTAGGGATCACATGACTTGGGATGATATTCTCCGTTTGAGGAAAATCACCAGTCTGCCGATTATTTTAAAAGGCATACAGCATCCAGAAGATGCGGAAAAAGCCGCCGAACTGGGATTGGAAGGGATTATCGTATCAAACCACGGTGGAAGACAACTGGATGCGGCAATATCCTCTCTGGAGTCCCTTACGCCCATTGTTGACGCGGTTAAAGATAGAATCGCTGTTATCGTGGATGGTGGCATCAGAAGCGGTACGGATGTATATAAAGCGCTGGCTTTGGGAGCGGATGCTGTTTCCATCGGAAGGCCGTATATTTATGGTTTGGCGGCGAACGGGGAAGAAGGAGTAATCCAGGTAATCGAGCAATATAAGTCGCAGCTAATCTCCGCCCTAAAGTTATCCGGTGAAGCAGATATGAAACACTTATCCAGAGAAAATCTGCACCGTTCCTTCACCTGCTCCTGTAACCTCTGAGATACCTAGAGAGTTTTAGCACTCATGCCAACCTCAAGTCGAACGTGGAAATTATGAACTAAATATGACATTCAGAATCGGTATATGGGAATACTCAAAAAAATCCCCTCTCAATTTGCAGCTTCCACTGCATTTTGGAGGGGATTTCGTCGTTTATACGCTTTTTACTCTTGAATCATTTGACGCAATACGGTTTGCAGAATACCACCGTTGTGGTAGTAGTCGATGTCGACGGTGCTGTCCAGTCGGGCAGTTACCGGGAACTCTAACTTGGTGCCATCCTCGCGTTTGGCTACAACCGTAAGCTCTTGGCCTGGCTTCACGTCATTGTCAATGCCAAGGATGTCAAAGGTTTCGCGGCCGTTCAGTCCCAGACTGGACCAGCTGTAGCCTTCCTGGAATTGCAATGGCAGCACGCCCATACCGACCAGGTTACTGCGGTGAATCCGCTCGAAGCTTTCGGCAATGACAGCTTTCACGCCCAGCAGAAGCGTACCCTTGGCCGCCCAGTCACGTGAGCTGCCTGTACCGTATTCCTTACCAGCAATAACGATCAGGTTTTGATCGGCTGCCTGATATTTCATGGACGCATCATAGATGGACATGACCTCATCCGTAAGCAGGTATTTGGTCACGCCGCCTTCGGTGCCGGGTGCCACGTTGTTGCGGATACGGATGTTGGCGAATGTACCACGCATCATGACCTCGTGGTTACCGCGACGGGAGCCGTAGGAGTTGAAGTCCTTACGCTCCACACCATGCTCCTTCAAGTACAGTCCTGCCGGGCTGGAAGGAGCGATGTTGCCTGCTGGTGAGATATGGTCTGTCGTAACCGAATCGTTCAACAGGGCAAGCACACGGGCACTGCGAATTTCCTGGATATCTTGCACGCCATCCTGAAGTCCTTCAAAGAACGGCGGATTTTGAATATAAGTTGAGTTTTCATCCCATTCATACAGTTCGCCTTCAGGGACTGAAATGGAGTTCCATTTTTCGTTGGCTGTAAATACATTTTCGTATTTGCGACGGAACATATCCGGGCTGAGAGACAGGCTGATGGCTTCCTTGATTTCCTCGGAAGTAGGCCAGATGTCTTTCAGGTAAACCGGTTGATTGTCCTGATCGTAGCCGAGCGGATCATTCGTCAAATCAATGTTCACCGTACCTGCCAGCGCATAAGCGACAACCAGTGGCGGCGAGCCGAGATAGTTGGCTTTGACCTGCGCATGCACACGACCTTCAAAGTTCCGGTTGCCGGAAATGACTGCGGCCACGGTCAAATCGTTGTCAGTAATGGCCTGACTCACTTCGTCAGGAAGCGGCCCGGAGTTGCCGATGCAGGTCGCGCAGCCGTAACCCGCTACATGGAAGCCGAGTGCTTCCAGTGGGCCGATCAGATCGGCCTTTTGCAGGTACTCCGTCACGACGAGGGAACCCGGTGTCAAGCTGCTTTTAACATAGCCCGGCTTTTTGAGTCCGCGCTGCACCGCTTTTTTGGCAAGCAAGCCCGCACCGACCATAACGCTTGGGTTGGAGGTGTTCGTGCAGCTTGTGATTGCCGCAATGACGACCGCTCCTGTACCCAATTCGCTGGTAGAGCCATCCGGATGGGTCAGCGGAATCTTTTGTGCGATTTTCTCATCGCTCAGACCATAGCCGCCTTTGTCCACCGGGGTACGGATAATGCCTTCAAAGTTTTCCTTCATGCTGCTCAATTCTACGCGGTCTTGCGGACGTTTGGGTCCGGCGAGACTCGGTACAACCGAAGCCAGATCCAGCTCAATCGTATCGCTGAACACAGGGTCCGGCGTATCGGCTGTACGGAACATGCCTTGTGCCTTGTAATATTCCTCTACGAGGCTGACTTGCTCATCGGAGCGTCCAGTGCTGCGCAGGTAAGCCAGGGTTTCGACATCAACCGGGAAAAACCCGATCGTTGCACCGTATTCCGGTGCCATGTTGGCAACGGTCGCACGGTCAGCCAAGCTGATGTTAGCCAGGCCGGGGCCGTAAAATTCTACGAATTTGCCGACCACGCCTTTTTTACGCAGCATTTGAGTGACTGTCAGCGCCAAGTCCGTAGCAGTAGCCCCTTCCGACAGACTGCCCGTCAGCTTGAAGCCAATCACATCGGGAGTGACAAAATAGAGCGGCTGCCCCAGCATACCCGCCTCTGCCTCAATACCACCGACGCCCCAGCCGACCACGCCAAGTCCGTTAATCATCGTAGTATGGGAGTCTGTTCCCACGAGGGAATCCGGGAAAACGACCGTCTCGCCGTCAATGGTTTTGGTGGCGGCTACGGATGCGAGATACTCCAGATTGACCTGATGGACGATACCGGTAGACGGCGGCACGGCGCGGAAGTTGTTGAACGCCGTTTGCGCCCAGCGCAGAAAACGGTACCGCTCCTCGTTACGCTCAAACTCTACATTAATGTTGTAGTCCAGCGCGTCACTGGAACCAAAGGCATCCACCATAACCGAGTGGTCGATGACGAGATCGACCGGGACGAGCGGGTTGATTTGTTTTGGATCGCCGCCTGCTTTTTTCACGGTATCGCGCATGGCTGCCAAATCGACAACCACCGGAACACCCGTAAAATCCTGAAGCACGATGCGTGCCGGGATGAAGGGGATTTCCTTGTTGCTGTCACGATTCTCAGCCCAGCCTGTCAGCTGCTGTACGTGCTCCTCTGTGATGGCGCGTCCGTCAAATTGGCGAACCGCGGCTTCCAGCAACACTTTAATGGAGAAAGGCAGGTTGGCAACACCGCTTTTTCCTTGTTCCTCCAGTGCCTTAAGACTGTAATAGCGATAAGGCTTGCCGTTAACTTCGAGACTACGAGCAATGGAGAATTGATCTTTTCCTGACATAGGTATTACCTCCTTGAAGTGATTGCTTGTGGGGTGAATAGGAATGTCGTTTTTTTCGATGTACTGCACGATTGGTTTAAATTGGTTGCGTTCTCATTTCCATCTTCAGTGATTCATTGCGTGTGCAGAGATTGAGATACATGCAATCTGTTTCATCAGATGAAACTTAATTTCAAAATGATTGCTTTTGGATTAAGTATACCGTTTTCAGGCGGTTCCGTAAAGTTTTTTTGGCCTATATTATGCGTTGCCGACTGGAAAATAAAACGTTCTGTTTTCTCGCGTTTCGATGTTCATACCAAGCTTTAGAGATTCATACTTATAGATAGAGGGCATAACAGGCCAGAGAGGGAAAAAAGGAAGTTACACATCATCCCGGCTATTCGTGAAAGAAGGGTAGCGGGACGAATACGGAGGGATAGGGATGGGGGAGCGGGAATGGAAACAGGCCCTTTTTGCTTATGTGAATCAATACAATCGCAGTGAGGTGAACGGGGTACCGCAGCCGGATGAATATCTGGAGGTGGGTCAGCGGATGGAACGGGCGGGGCGTGCGGCCAGATTGGAGCAGTGGTATAACGAACGGGATGCTGTTCCCCTGCGCAGCGAGACTCGCGCCAAGCCGTTGCGGATTGTGCAGGATACCCCGGATGAGGCCGTAATAGACGTACAATTGCATGTCCGGCTCTTTTATGAGAAGGGCGGGATGACCCACCGGGAGGATCGAATTGAACAGGAGCGACTGACGTTCACGCGTGAGGGAGAAGCCTGGCAGGTGACGAGAATCGAGCGGGATCCGGCAGAAAGGAAGCCTGCGGGGGGAGAAGTGCCCTTTGAACAGGCGTCGTTTAATCAAGGGGGGAGTTTGCCGCTGCTGAATCGCGGAGTGCTGGGCTTTGGCACATCGGCACGCCCAAGTCGATATCGCCGCGAGGAAGCGGCGGCCTATGCAGATCAGTGGTGGGATAGCTTCAACCCGGAGTTTGAAGGTTTTGATGTGGACTGCACCAATTATATCTCGCAATGCCTCTTTGCAGGGGGCGCACCGATCCACTATACTGGTAAAAGAGAATCGGGCTGGTGGTACAAAGGACGAGTCGCCGGACGTGAGCTGTGGAGTTACAGCTGGGCGGTTTCCAACAGCCTGGAGCGGTTTTTGGACTCAAGCTCGTGGGGTTTGGCCGCTGAACAGGTGAGCCGCCCGGAGCAGCTTATGCTGGGAGACGTCATTTTTTATGATTGGGACGGTGACGGAACCTTTCAGCACAGCACGATCGTAACGGCCTTTGATGCGGGCGGCATGCCGCTTGTCAATGCACATACGGTAAGCTCCAGACATCGTTATTGGGACTACAAAAATTCGTATGCATGGACGGATAGCACCGTATATCGCTTTTATCATATCGCCGACTATTTTTAAAAGAGATGATGAATAACAGGTACAGTGATGCACATCAGGCACAATGACGAAAGCAGGAAAGCGGAGGATAGCATGGCAAAACAAAAATTAACCGTAGGGCTGGTGTACGGTGGCAAATCAGGCGAACATGAGGTTTCGCTGCAAACGGCGTATGCGGTAATGAACGCGTTTAATTATGAGAAATACGAGATTATTCCTTTTTATATTACAAAGGCTGGCGATTGGCGCAGAGGACCGCTGCTGAGCGCACCTTTGGTTTCATTGGAGCAATTGAAGCTGGAACGTGCAGAGGGCGGCACCAAAGCGGCACTGGATACGTTGTTCGGCAAGCTGTATGGAGAGCAGAAGATGGATGTGCTGTTTCCGTTGCTGCATGGCACCTTTGGCGAGGACGGAACGATTCAGGGTCTGTTCGAAATGGCGGCTATGCCATATGTCGGTGCAGGAGTGCTGGCTTCCGCCGCAGGGATGGACAAAGGCGTCATGAAGAAGCTGTTTGAGCATGCGGGTTTGCCGCAGGTGAAATACTGTTATTTTAATAGTACACAGTGGGCACAAACCAGTCATGATCTGGTGCGCAGCATCGAAACGGAGCTCGGTTATCCGTGCTTTGTCAAACCGGCGAATCTGGGATCAAGTGTCGGTATTTCCAAAGCCAATAACCGGGAAGAGCTGGAGAAATCTGTGGAACTGGCTTTGCAATTTGATCTGAAGGTGATTGTGGAGGAATACGTGGATGCCCGTGAGATTGAGGTCAGCGTGCTTGGCAATGACGAGCCGATTGCTTCCGTACCGGGTGAAATTGTATCGTCCAGCGATTACTATGATTATGCCGCCAAATATACGGACGGCCAATCAGAAATGCTCATTCCGGCACCGCTCGACGAGGAAGTGGCAGATCGTATTCGTGAGGCCGCCTTACAAGCATTCCGCGCTCTGGAAGGCTGTGGGATTTCCCGAGCCGATTTCTTCGTCAGACGCTCGGATGGACATATTTTGATCAATGAAGTGAACACCATGCCGGGCTTTACACCGTTCAGCATGTATCCATTGCTGTGGAGAGAAACCGGAGTATCCTATCAAAGTCTGCTGGACCGCATGATTGCACTCGCACTGGAGCGTTATGAACGCAGGTCCGCACTTCATTACGAGAACTCATAAAACGAACCAAGGGGAGCTGATCACTCCCCTTTTTATTCATATGTATGGAAAGGTGGCGGCTAAATATGGGCTTTCAAACTGAATTCAACTCGGTGTGTAAATTCAAGAGCGAACAGGAATTGTACGAACTGCTGGAATATGGACGCGGCAAGATGGTTAAATCTGGTCTGCGCGTGTTTCCAACAGGCCAGAAGGTCATCGCTTACAGCGTGGACAACGTGGCAGTAGCCATCGTGCAGGTTGTGGGCTGCATCGCTGAAATCAATTTTCAGGGCGACGAAGTGACCGAGGTTGAAATGATCCTCATTCGCAAGCTGAATGAAGAGGAATCGAGAATTCAGACCGCCTTGGCGGATGAGATGTTTTTTGGAGCGCAGCAGCAGTCTTAGCTAAATGGGGCATCCGTGGAAATTACGCCTTATTGTGTAGGCTTCTGCGGATAAAGTTCCCAAATAGAGAAACTTTATGAAACCTATTGTGTATACTAGATTGTGCAAACTAGCAAAGTTGTACTTTAACAGAGGTGGTTAAGAGACTGTGCTGTATGGCAGCTTCGCAAACCACGTAACAATGATATAGAAAGTAGAGTGAACACGTTGAACGAACATGAAAACGAAAAGGTTCCCTATATCGTATCAGGAAAAAGCTATACCGCCGTGGCTATTAACGCGGCATCCAAAGCCGGGGAATGGATTAAGAGCAGATTGGGAACGGTTGAACAATTGAACACCAAGCAATCTTCTGCGGATCTGGTAACCGAGGTGGATAAAGGTGCGGAGCAGATGATCCGCAGGCTGATCCTCACCCATTTCCCCGATCATGCCATTTTGGGTGAAGAGGGCGTGGAGCCGGGTGCTGAGGCTTCGGCTCGCGCATTAGAGGCTGCCCGTGAAGAGGAATACTTATGGATTATTGATCCAGTAGATGGCACCACTAATTTTGTGCACAGTCTGCCGTTCTACAGCGTGTCGATTGCCTTGGCCCACCGTGGTGAGGTGATTGTCGGCGTCATTTATGATCCGTCCCGCGATGAAATGTTCGTGGCGGAAAAAGGAAAAGGCGCATATGTACATGGCAATCGGATGCAGCCATCAAGAGAGGAAACACTGGGAGATAGTCTGGTGTGCATCGGCTTCCCACCGGATCGTGCGTATGCACAGCCACTGAATATGAAAATTACGCAGGTCCTTACGCCGCAGGTAAGAGGTATTCGGGCGCTTGGCTCGGCAGCTCTGCATCTGGCTTATGTGGCGTCGGGACGGCTGTCAGCCTATTGCGAAATCGGTTTGAATGCCTGGGATGTGGCAGCAGGTGCTTTGCTGGTACAGGAATCGGGCGGAACGATCACTGATACGCTGGGCAGACCTTATGATTTGAGCGTGCGACATATTGCAGCTACGAATACAGCTATTCACTCCCAACTTATTCAAGTGCTGAAAGAAGCAGATGCAACCGGGTTATAATACACCTATATCGCTTATCGCTGAAGGAGGAAGGATGATGGGCCAATCCGAAGATTTGGAGCGCGAGCTCAGTGAATTGCTGACAGAAGGCGAAATTCGTGTGAATGAGGCCAAAAAACGGGAACGGCTCAGCCCTAAATATGAGGTGCGGATTCAAACGCATATCGATCCCATTGTCGAGGAGACCCGCAAATACCGCAGTATGGCAAGGGAACTGGACGACCGATACGATGAATATATGAAAAAGGCGAACCAATCGGACCCCTCCGACCGACGCTAAGCAAACATAAATACCTCTTGCCGAATGACCCAGGCATGGGGTATTTTGTATGTTATAAAGGAGGCGATAATTACGAATGACCTATTTTAAGAGCGCTTACAAAAATGCTGGAATCCATCATAAAATGATTTTATTAATCATAGTGCTCATGCTGGTCAATTTTGCGGTTTTTGCAGTCATATTAAAATACGTGTTTCATATTTATGATAATCAAATGTACAAAAAAACATCAGAAGTATTGAATATTTCTTCGATTGGCATTGAAAATGAACTAAAGGATATTGAAAAGACCACCTTTAAAGTAACAACAGATGAGCAGCTCCAACGTTATTTGCTGCAATTGGAAAGGGAAACCTCACCTTATACCAAAATGGTGCTGCGTAAAAAAATAACGAACAGGCTTGTCGCCTTCGCAGGCTCCGAAACCTATATCTATTCTATGATGGTGATCGACAAAGAGGGGCAGGTCATGAGTGCGGGCAACCGTGAAGGTATTCCCCCAGAGCTTCGATCCACTCTGTCTGAGCTGGCAGCCGAATATGACGGTTCCAACGCATGGTATGCGGCAGGTCACTCTTCCTTGCTGGCAGCGCGACAGTTCAAATCCTTTACAGATACCAATTTTACGTTAAAAGGGCTCGGAACGCTTGCAATTCGTGTGCGGATTGACCGGATTGTAGCGGATCGTGTGCAGACCTCAGGCCGTGATGGACAGCTGATGATTACAGATGGCAAGCAGATGATTTATCCCGAAGCACCGCTTTTGAGTGAGAGCGATATGCAGGCCGAGCTTGCGCGGAAGCAGCCTTACGGCATTGCGACCTACACAGGCGGGACTTTTTTTGCAGCTCAAACCAAATCCTCTTATACGGGCTGGACGTATTTGCATATGACCCCTTTTGATGATATGTTTCGCAGCATTACCATAATCAAAGAAATTGTAAGCGCAATTTTTGTCATTATGCTACTGATTGCGCTGGCGTTGGGAGCCCGGTTGTCCGGCAGTATTACCAGGCCGATCGTTCAATTAATCCAGAACATGCGCAAAATTGAAAAAGGTGATCTTGACCGTCTGGAAGAGGAAGCACTCGGTGCGGTTCCCCTTTCCACCCAAGATGAGGTGGGCTTGCTGCATCGAACGTACAAAAAGATGATTCGCCGCATCCGTGAGCTCATTAATGAGAATGTTGCCAAGCAGCTATTGCTGCGGGAAACGGAGCTCAAGGCGCTCCAGGCACAGATTAATCCGCATTTTCTATACAATACATTAGAGTCTGTAAACTGGCTCGCCAAGGCCAATAAGCAGGATCGTATCTCGGAAATGGTGGAGGCACTTGCCTTTCTGCTGCGCAGTGCGGTCAGCTTTGAAGAACAGCTCATCCCACTTCACAAAGAGCTGGATATCGTGAGGAGCTATGTCACGATTCAAAAAACGCGCTTCGATGAACGGCTTGTTTTCCATCTGGATGTGCCAGAGGAACTGATGGATGCGCAAATACCGAAGCTGACGCTTCAGCCCTTGGTGGAGAATGCAATCCTTTACGCACTGGAGCCGCAAATTGAGCCGTGCCGGATTTCTATTGTTGCCAGAGTGAGGGAAGGTGCGCTTTTCCTGCGGGTGGAGGATGACGGACCGGGAATGAAGGAGGATTTTTTGGAAAAGCTGCGAAGCGGGCAGGTCACGACCCGTGGACAGGGCATTGGCCTTACCAATATTCAGGAACGGATTAACCTGATCTTTGGTACTCCATGGGGGATAGAGCTGCACAGCGAGTCAGGAACAGGAACGTCGATTCATGTCTGTATTCCATATGTGAAAGGGGAACAGGGTCATGTACAAGGTGCTGCTGGTTGATGATGAGCGTGTGATTTTGGAGGGCATATCACAGGTGGTGGATTGGAGCAAAGCAGGAACGCAACTGGTGGGTACGGCTCGAAACGGTATTGAGGCTTATGATCAGATTCAGGCCAGTCCGCCTGATTTTGTGATTAGCGATATCTCTATGCCAGGTTTGGATGGCATCGGTCTGGTTGCCAAAACGACGGAGCATTTTCCAGACGTTCGTTTCATTCTGTTGTCCGGCTATAAAGATTTCGACTATGCTTGTCGAGCCATGCAATACGGGGTAAAGCACTATTTATTGAAGCCCTGCAATGAGCGGCAAATCCATGAGGCGCTGACTGAGCTGGGTCAGGAACGGGAGGAGCAGGAGGAACGCAAGCAGTTTGTGAACCGGATGAAGCTTGATTTTCAGCGTATGCTGCCGCATGTGAAGGAGCACTTTTTAAAGGAGTTCATTTCCTATAAAACCTACGGAAGCCGTGATATCGCTTTTTATGAGCGGTTATTCGGTCTGGAGCTGCAAGATAAGCAGGTTCGAATGCTGCTGCTGCGGGTAGAGGAATCGCATGAGCCGGAGCATCTGTTTGCGCTGCAAAATATTGCAGCGGATTTGATGGATCATGTGCTGCTCGGTACGACCATGCAAGGACAACTGCTCATTGTGCTGGAAAGCGAAGATGATACGTCAACGCTTATGGAGCAGCTTGAGGCGGTACGTGCGACGTTTCGCCGTTTTTACAAGCTGGAGGTAACAGTCGCGGTTAGCGAGTCGGACAGTATGCAGCATTCGCGGGGGATGTACCGGGAGACACTGCATTGTATGAATCATCGTTTTTACACCGGGGAGGGCAGTTTGATTACGAAGGAGGATTTGGCGACCGAAGATCCTCGGGAGATGGCAGATTTAGAGCTGGACGAGGAGAAGTTTGGTCTGCTGATCAAGGCGGGAAATACGGAGGAGGTCGCCCAAGAAGTGGATCGATTGTTCGGCATCCTGTCCCGTATGAAGCTGGAAATTTCCGTGACCCGTTCCTATGTGCTACAGCTGTATGCCGCCATGATCCGTATATGCCCTGAAGAAGAGCGTTCCGAGTTTACGAGCCGAATGGCTGTGCTGGCAGAGCAAAAAACGCTTGCTTCTCTTAAATCCTTCGTGCAGGAGACCGCCGGACGAATGACCGCAATTTATTATAAGAGCAATGTGTGTCGCCAATCCTCCACCGTTGATAAAATGATCACCATTATTGAACAAAACTATCGGAAATCCGACTTGTCACTTAACGGAGTGGCCGGGCAAATGCTGTATATGAATTCCGACTATCTGGGGAAAATTTTTAAAAAGGTGACGGGGGAGAACTTTTCGCATTATGTGAATCGTTACCGAATCGAACGTGCGGCTGAGCATATTCGGGAGACAGGAGACGTCAAGGTGTTTGAGCTGGCGGAATGGTTCGGCTTCGGCGGGAACGCTCAATATTTCAGCCAGGTGTTCAAAAAATGGGCGGGTATGACGCCATCCGAGTACATTAAGTCACACGAACGGGGATGAGCGCTAAACCCCCTCTGATTTTTAAACCTCGAAATCTGATTTGTGTATTCCAATGCTTCTCTGCTTTTGGGAAAATAACAGCAGGAGCCAATGTAAACGCTATCAAAAGGCGTAATTACGTTGTCACTTGTAACACAGCTCCTTTCTAGAACAGCGAAAAGGGGAGAGATAAGTGGGCAAAAAGGGATGGTTTCTGATCATGGCTATGCTGCTCGTTTTGACGACGGCATGCAGCGGAGCGGACAGCGGTAGCAATTCGGGGGCAAGTGCAGACGGGAAGGTAAAGTTGCGGATTGCTTGGTGGGGATCAGATACCCGTCATGAATACACGCAAAAGGTAATTGATTTGTATAAGCAAAAGAATCCGAATGTGACGATTGACGTGGAATATGCTTCTTTTGATGACTATTGGAAAAAGCTCGCCCCGCAGGCGGCGGCAAACCAACTGCCGGATATCGTGCAGATGGACATTTCATACATTAGCCAGTATGCGAAGAACGGTCAACTGGAAGATATGGCGCCTTACTTGAATCAAAAAATTCAGGTCGCTGACGTGAATGAAAATGTACTCAAAACCGGCATCATTGCCGGAAAGCAATATGGTATTCCGACAGGTGTCAATGTGCTGGGCTTCCAGTATGACCCGGCCCTGCTGAAAAAAGCGGGCATAGACAAAATTCCTGACAACTGGACATGGGATCAATACAAAGAATTGGCCTTGAAGGCAGGCTCCAATAAAGTTTACTTTGACAGTTCCATGGCTGCCGATATTTTCTTCCACTACTATTTGCGGACACATGGAAAGTCTCTCTACAATGCGGAAGGAACAGGATTGGGATATGACGACGATAAGCTGTTTGTTGACTTCTTTGGCGGATTGGCTGAACTGATTAAGAAAGGGGCGACTCCGCCTCCTGAAATCATGAACCAGACCAAGGGGATTCTTGAGGAATCCGATCTCGTAAAAGGAACAGGCATCGGCATTTGGCAGTGGTCCAATCAGTATGTAGGCTTACAGCAGGTCGTTAACCGTCCGATGGCGCTGGCTCCGATGTTTGGACCAGATATGGAAAAAGGGATATACATGCAGCCTACGATGTATTGGACGGTGGCTGCCCGTTCTCAGGTGAAGGATGAGGCCGCCAAGTTTATTGATTTCTGGATGAACGATGTAGAGGCGAATAAATTGATTAAGGGAGAGCGGGGCGTACCGATTTCCGCCAAAATCAAGGAAGCTATAGCGCCTGAGTTGAGTGAGGCTACGAAGCAGGTGTTTGAATTTGTGGCTTCCATGGAGCCAAAGGCTTCTCCAATGAGCCCACCGCCGCCTGTCGGATCACCGGAAGTGATTGCGACCCTGACCGATTATATTGAGCAGGTCAATTTCGGACAGATGACGGCAAAGGATGCAGCGGCCAAATTCCGGGTGGATGCCAATACGATCCTCGCGAATAACAAGCAATAGTAGGCAATGGAATCTTTAGGTGCCTGACACTGCCTTAACATGGGCATAGGCCAGCATCGTCAAGTTAACCGTGCGTAGCTATGGTAGATCGCGTACGGTTAACCTGACGAGCAAGCCGCAGAAGCACCTTTGTATACATTATAAAATAATGCAAATAACAATGGGTAAATGACACTAAAATTTGTTGAATCAGCAAGAAGTAACAGAAGGGAGGCTTGATGAGCTTGCGAAATCATCAGAGCTTGAGAGCCAATATGACCGGATATGCGTTCATCAGCCCGTTTATTGTGGGCTTTCTGGCGTTTACGTTAATTCCGATGTTTATTTCGCTGTATCTGTCTTTTACATCCTACAACCTGTTCACCCCGCCCAAATGGATTGGTCTGGGGAACTTTGAAAAAATGTTCACAGGCGACCCGAAATACTGGAATTCGATCAGGGTTACGTTTACGTATGTATTGGTCGGTGTGCCACTGCGGCTGATTTTTGCCCTGTTTGTGGCGATGATCTTGAATACCAAATCGCGTATGGTCGGCACCTATCGGACGATGTACTATCTGCCATCCATTATCGGGGGCAGCGTTGCGGTGTCTATCATGTGGCGCAACATTTTCAGCAATGACGGGATTGTTAATAGCTTGCTGTCAGCCTTGGGGGCAACCCCGGTGAAATGGTTTGGCGATCCGAATGCTTCGCTTACGATGCTGATCACCTTGTCTGTATGGCAATTCGGCTCCTCCATGCTTATTTTTCTGGCCGGATTGAAGAATATTTCGGTTGAAATGTACGAGGCGTCCAGCGTGGACGGCGCATCACCAGTACGAAAATTTTTCAGTATCACACTCCCTCTGCTTAGTCCGATTATTTTATTTAACCTGATTATGCAGACAATTAGTGCCTTTATGACCTTCGTTCCAGCCTACGTTATTTCGAAGGGTGAGGGCGGCCCAATGGATGGGACGATGCTGCATTCGCTGTATTTGTTCCGACAGGCGTTTATGTTCAGCAATATGGGATATGCGGCGGCTATGGCCTGGGTCATGCTCATTATGATTGCGATACTGACAGCGATTTTATTTTTAACCTCCAGATACTGGGTATTCTATGAAACGGAAAAGGGGCGCTGATACCGATGGCATGGAAAACGTTCAAATGGCCGATCTATCACATTCTGGTTGCTGCGCTGGCGCTCCTGATGCTGTATCCCGTATTTTGGATGCTGTTCAGCTCGTTCAAGGAGAGTCGGACGATATTCGTCACGGCAGATTCTCTTTTCCCTACAGAATGGATTTGGCAAAATTATGTGACAGGCTGGAAGGGCACAAGCGGATACAACTTTGGCACGTACATTTTGAATTCGCTCACGATTGTCGTGATTGCCACGATTGGAGCCGTGATTTCCTCCTCATTAATTGCATTTGGCTTCGCACGTTTGAAATTCAAAGGGCGTAACTTTTGGTTTGCGTTGATGATGATGACGCTGATGCTGCCCGGAGATGTGGTACTGGTACCGCAATATATTATTTTCACCAAGCTCGGCTGGGTCAATACGATTTTGCCGCTGGTGGTGCCGTCGTTTTTCGGGATGCCGTTCTTCATCTTCCTGATGGTTCAGTTTATACGGACGATACCAGCGGAACTGGATGAAGCGGCGACGATTGACGGATGCGGCAAATTCCGGCTGTATTTCCGAATTATTTTGCCATTGCTCAAATCCTCGCTGGCTACAGCGGCTATCTTCTCTTTCTACTGGAAGTGGGAGGATCTCCTGGGCCCGGTACTGTATCTGAATTCGCCGGAGAAATATACCGTATCTATTGCACTCAAAATGTTTCTCGATAGCGAGTCGGCCTCCAACTGGGGTGGAATGTTCGCCATGTCCATTTTGAGCCTGGTACCGGTTATCGCAGTATTCTTTGCCTTCCAGAAGCAAATTGTAGAAGGAATGAGTACGAGTGGCTTGAAGGGGTAAAACTCAAGCTGCGAAAGAGGTGAGTGGCATGTGGAAGTTTGATTTTGGCCCGGGGGAGCCTGCTGCCGGCTACAAGGGGGTATCCCCGGATTGCTCCTATACTGCCGAATTGGGGTACGGCTTCGAGGCTACAGGGCAGGTGTACGGACGACAAAGGCGAACTCCTGCGCCTGCGGAGGATGCGCACACACGGCTGCGAAGCAGCTTTTGCATTCCGCTGAACGCTGCATTTGTCGCAGATGTGCCGGACGGGATGTATCTCGTCTATGCGCTGCTCGGCGATCCGCTTGCGGAAACGCTCACGCGGCTCAAGGCTGGCGAGGGCAAGCACATGCTGCCCCCGGTCCACACGCTGCCAGGCCAGCTCGCGGAGGCCTGGTTTGCGGTGCCTGTTCGGGGCGGTCAGCTGCGCCTCGCCATATCGGGCACCGCGCCGCGGCTCAATGCGCTGGAGATTACGCCAGCGCCACAGACCCTCCGGCTATTCCTGGCCGGAGATTCCACCGTTACGGATCAGGACGCGTCCGGCTATCCGTATACAGGCTGGGGCCAGGCTTTGCCCGCCTTGTTCAAGCATGATGTCTGTGTGGATAATCATGCCGTATCAGGGAGAAGCTCCAAAAGCTTTGTGGACGAAGGGCGGCTGGACGTCATTTTGGACGAAATGAAGTCAGGTGACTTCCTATTCATCCAGTTTGGTCATAATGATGAGAAGCCTGATCCGGAGCGGGCTACAGAGCCTTTTACAACCTATAAGGAGCATCTGCGGCTGTATATCGACGGAGCGAGGAGCAAGGGGGGAACCCCGGTGCTGATTACACCTGTACATCGTCGCTATTTTAACGAGGATGGTACACTGTCCGACACCCATGGCGACTATATTACGGCGGTTCGCGAGCTGGCGGAAGAAGAGGGCGTGCCGCTGATTGACTTGTCTGCCCGCACGCAGGAATTATATGAAAAGCTGGGTCCCGAAGCAAGCAAGGAGCTTTTTATGTGGCTGCTGCCTGGAGAATACATGAACTTTTCCGGCGGCCTGGAGGATAATACGCATTTTCATGAGAATGGCGCGGTCCGGATTGCAGATATGGTGGCGGCGGCTGTGAAGGAACTGGATTTGCAACCGCTGCGTATGTACTTACGTTGACCGATGGATTTTTCTGGAACAGATGGCAAGGAGGGCAACTAACGTGAAGCTTACCGAAGGAGGAGACGAGGAAATGCCTGCATTGATTTTTGATGATGAACAAATTAAACAGGTGATCGACCGGGTAGTGGAACGCACGTTTCAAATGGACTATAGCTGGGATTGGCCGGGTGGGGTAGCCTTTTACGGTGTATGTGAGGCCTATGAAGCGACAGGGAACGAAAAGTATTTGACCAGGCTGAGAGAATGGGTTGACGAAAATATTGAGGATGGACTTCCACCTCTGTCGGTGAACGGCGTATCTATCGGACACTGCTTGTTGACACTGCATCAGGCGACAGGAGAGCAAAAATACCTGGATATCGCCATCGAGATGGCAGAGTTTCTGGCGAAAAAAGCTGAGCGGTTTGCCGACGGCATTTTCCAGCATACGGTGAATTCACTCCACGACGTATTTCCGCAGCAGGCATGGGTGGATACGATGTTTATGGCAGGCTTTTATTTGCTGCGCATCGGTCATCTGCTGGATAACAAGGAATATTGGGAGGACGGTATCCGCCAATATCACGGGCATGAGGAGTTTTTGCAGGACCCGGATACGAATATATATTATCACGGCTGGGATCATGCGAATCAGAGCAGGATGTCAGGCATCTATTGGGCACGCGGCAATTCATGGGCAGCCCTCACGATGGCCAAGGCGCTAAAATATGTAGAGGTTCAGCACCCATCCTATATGATCATCGACGGCTCGCTGCGTGACCAGCTCAGTGCGCTGGTGCGGCTGCAATCCCCGGAAGGACTGTGGCATACGGTGCTGAATGATGATACCTCTTATCTGGAAACCTCCGGCTCCGCAGGGATTGCGACAGCCTTGCTTATGCGGGGACGACTGTTTAACAAATACTCGCAAAAGGCGATCGACGGCATCCTTTCCCGGATTAAGGAGGACGGCACAGTGACGGGCGTATCCGCAGGAACGGCTATAATGAACGATATTGACGGCTATCGCAACGTACCCTACAAACGCATCCAGGGTTGGGGACAGGGATTGGCACTCGCTTTCCTGGCTCAATTGCTGCGTACCAAGGAGAACCCTTACGGGTAGAAGCTCGTTGCTTGACCAAATCATTTAGCTGAAAGAGAGGCGGATATTATGGGAGGTACGGAGCTTTCTCAGGAAAAGGTAGCTAATCAGCCGCGAGGCAGCTTGTTCTGGGTCATCCCCGATGGATATATTCCGCCGGAAAGCCGGGGAGAGCTGCTCAGTCATGAGAGTATATGCGTGCTGAACTGTGGGAACCGTGCGGCAAAGCTGAGCATAGACATCTATTTTGAGGACCGTGAACCGTTGGAGGGACTGATTGAGGTGGTGGAAGGAAGACGGACCCGCCATATCCGAACAGCCTCGCTGGAGAAGTCTGGCGAACGGATTCCGACAGGCGTTCCTTATGCAATTACGGTCACCAGTAATGTACCCGTGATTGTTCAATACAGCAGGCTGGACACGACACAGCCGGAGCTGGCGTTAATGAGTGTGATAGCATACCCGGTCTAACCCTGACGCGTACGATGAGCTGTTCAAAAAAGATATCTCCAGGCTACAGTATTTCCAGCCTGGAGATATCTTTTTTTTGAAGGGCGGAAGCATACTGGACAAATAGTCCCCCCCGCCCTCATCATGGTATACATTTGCTCCGCGATACGAGGTAGCATATCAGCGCATTTTAACGCCCAAAATAGCCAATTCCCATTGCATCACGTACCTCGCTCATCGTTTCTCTCGCCGTAATCCGGGCTTTCCGTGTGCCGTCGATCAAAATTTCGTCGACATCTCCCATCCGTGCAGCAAACGTATGACGCCGTTCACGCATGGGCTCCAGCAGCCTATTTATGGCCTGAGCCGCCAGCCTTTTGCAATCCGTACAGCCGATGTCTCCTTTGGAGCACTGGTATATCTGTTTTCAGTCCATGTTAACGATTGGCAGAAGTAGTTTGGCTGGGCACGAAGCTTTTTCGTCCTCCGAAGTTGGTGCCCAGCACGCCGACAATGATCATGATAGCACCTATAATGTGATAGTAGGCAAGCTGCTCCTTCAAAATATAAGCACCTGCCAGCATGGAAATGAGCGTGGATAAATTACCGATCACACTCATTTTCGAGGCTTCGATCCACTTCAAGGCAAAGCTGGATAACAGCGAGGTGACGAGGGTAGACAGAATGCCCAGATAAGCCAGAGCCAGCCAATAATCAGGCTTTACCAGGGGAGCGGTATAAGCGCTCATTGAACCGTCTATGGCATGATAACCCAGAGCCGCCAGATTAAAAACGATACACCCCAAAATGGAGGTTACATAGGTCAATTCCATCGGTCTGTATTTTTGTGTTAATGGACGAGCCAACACGTTATAGCCAGATAGGCAAACGGCAGACAGCACAAGCAAAAGAATGCCGCCAAAGCTGTTGGATGCCAGGGGCGTTCCGCTTTTCATCACAAATATAAAAATTACGCCAAAGACTGAGAGTAGTAAAGATATCTTTTGAACCCCTGTTGTGCGTTCTTTAATGAAATAGGAGGCGAACAGCAGGGTGAAAATGGGAACGGTCGCTTGAATAATTCCGCCTTCCGATGAAGAAGTGCTCATCAGCCCAAAGGCCTGCAAGGGAAAATACACCAAAGGTGAAAGCAGCGCCAATGGTAAAATGCGTACAATATCACGCCGTGTGATGCTGATTTTGATCCACCCAAGCAGCACTGGAATCGTCAAAGCGACAAAAGATAACGCAAAGCGGTGGGCGATCACATCCAGCGGGCTGGCTTCTGTGACGGTCAGCTTTACAAACAAAAATGAAAAGCCAAGTATAGCTGCATAGCTAAGAGCGGCCAAATAGGCTGCTCCATTTCTATTATGACTGTACATAATGAACCTCCGTTATGATGATTTGACATCTATGGCTTTCTTAATATACCCGGACAGCATAGCGGGATACAATCCATAAAATCCACAATTGTACGGGTACAGTTTGCATTAAAAAAGCCGGAGCGTTGTCTCAAAGGTGGGCTACCCCGTCCTTAAGACAACTTCCGGCTTTTATCGAATCCATATTTTATCGCTTACTGATCTGCTTATTTACCTTGTGACATCGCACGGAAGGAATCGTCTGCCGCTTCCAGCGTAGCATCCACATCTTCGTCCGTATGCGCTGTTGTGAGGAACCAGGCTTCGTATTTGGATGGTGCCAGATGAACACCGCGATCCAGCATATGACGGAAGAAGGACGCGAACGCTTCGCTGTCCGTATCCTGCGCCTGAGCGTAATTTGTGATCGGATGATCGCAGAAATGCGTCGAGAACGCTCCCCGAATGCGGTTGATCGTCAATGGCACGCCGTAGCGGCCCGCGGAGGACTGAATACCGTCCGTCAGTCTCACAGCCAGACGTTCCATCTCTTCATACACGCCTTCCCCTTGAAGGACTTCAAGGCAGGCGATGCCTGACGAGATGGAGGCCGGGTTGCCGGCCATAGTACCGGCTTGATAAGCCGGGCCGAGTGGGGCAACCTGCTCCATGATTTGCTTGCTGCCGCCGTAGGCACCAATCGGCAGACCGCCGCCCATGATTTTGCCCAGCGCGGTCAAATCCGGCTGAATCGCATCATGATTGTCCAGACCTGCATACGTTTGGGCCGAGCCGTAGTGGAAGCGGAAGGCGGTAATGACCTCGTCATAAATGACGAGGGAACCGTTCGCCCGCGCCATCGAGCACAGCCCTTCCAGATAGCCGGGCTGCGGCATCACCATGCCGAAATTACCGACAATCGGCTCAACCATGACCGCCGCCACATCATCGCTCCAGCGCTCCAGGGCTTGGCGCAGCGCGTCCAGATCATTGAAAGGCACGGTGATGACCTCGCTCGCAATGTTGGTCGTAATACCTGCGCTGTCCGGTATGCCCAGCGTGGACGGGCCGGAGCCTGCGGCTACAAGTACCAGATCCGAGTGACCGTGGTAGCAGCCGGCGAATTTGATGATCTTGTTCCGCCCAGTATAGGCGCGTGCCACACGAATCGTCGTCATGACCGCCTCTGTACCGGAATTCACAAACCGGACCTTGTCCAGCGAAGGAATCGCTTCCTTCAGCATCTTGGCCAGTTTGATTTCCAATGTCGTTGAGGTTCCGTACAATACTCCGTTCGCCGCAGCTTCACTAATGGCCTTGGTAATATGAGGGTGAGCATGTCCGGTAATAATAGGACCGTATGCCGCCAAATAGTCGATATATCGATTATCATCCACATCCCAGAAATGAGCGCCTTGAGCGCGTTTCATGAATACTGGAGCGCCGCCGCCCACAGCCTTAAAGGAGCGCGAAGGGCTGTTGACGCCCCCGACAATATGCTCCAATGCTTCTTTATATAATGCTTCGGAGTTTTCCCGTTTCATCATCACAAACTTCCTTTCCGTTCATCAAAAATAGGGTATACACACGCCAAAGGGCAGCGTTCACGGCTGCCCCTGTATCTTCATTATAGCTCTTTTTGGCCTGTCTTTGGTGTCGATTGTGTGGAAGCATCTTCATTACCGGTTTTACTGCCCCCTGTAAAAGAAGGCTTATCGGTCTTGGACGATGATGCGCTGTCCGGCTGCTTCGTTCCATTCTGATCCTTGCCCTGCTCCTGTGTCTGCACAAGAGGATTGTTGAATATATCCTGCACGTATTTTTTCAGCTCTTCCGGATCGCGGACCGTAAGCACCTGTGCGCCGCCTACATTTTCTTCTCCGAGCAGCTTCATCGGTGGAACCTGCTCGCTGCCTGCAAAGGCGCTTTGGTAGCCGACGTTCGCCAGCTTCCACATATCGTTGACACTCAGATTGGTGTCAATGTAAGGGTTCACCTGCTCCAAAATATTCGGCAGATTGGCAATGGAGGTCGTGGTCTGCATTTTCTGGGCTACAGCCTCCAAAAATGCGCGCTGACGTCCTGAACGCGAGAAGTCCGACATGGCATCATGGCGGAACCGCACGTATTGAAGCGCCGTATTGCCATCCAGATGCTGCATGCCCTTTTTCAAGTCAATGTCGTATTGATGCTTATCCGCATTGCTCGTATAGTGCATATCCTTCTCTACTTCAAAATCAATGCCGCCCACAGCGTCTACCAGCTTAATAAATCCTTGGAAATCAGTATACACATAATATTGCACCTGAATGCCCAGCAGATCACCAGCCGCCTTCATGGCTGTATTGGGTCCGTGGGTAATGGCGGTATTAATACGATTTTTGCCGTAGCCGGGAATATCCACATACGTATCACGCAAAATAGAGAAAAGGTGGATCTTTTTCTTGACAGGGTCGAGAGATACGACCATCATACTGTCTGACCGGGGAACTTCTCCTTTTTGGATACCACGGCCGTCGACACCCATCAGCAAAATGTTAACCATGTCAGTCCCTTCCCATTTGGGCGGGTCTGGCGTACGAACCTGATCGACCTGCTTTACATTTTTGAAGGGGGAGTTTGCTCCCTCTTTATGCAGATTGTTCAATTGATTATAAATGGATGAAAAATAGTACACGGCAAAGCCTACAATCGCGATGATAACCACGGCCAGAACCGACCATAGCGTTCTTTTGGTTCTGCTTGTCATGGATGCTCTCCCTTTCGCTTTTCAATTCATTACATTATAATTTCTTTTTGGAGCACAATCAATTTAACAATGGATTTTGTAAAATCCTGACTGAGAGGTATAACATGCTGGCAATTGATGTGCAGGATCTGCGCAAAACATTTAAGGTACAAAAAAACCGCGAGGGCCTGAAAGGCGCCTTCCTTGATTTATTCTCCCGAGAATACAACGAGGTGGCCGCGGTCAAAGATATCTCCTTCCGTATTCCGCAAGGAGAAATATGCGGCTATATCGGTGAGAACGGAGCCGGAAAATCTACCACGATCAAGATGCTGACAGGCATTCTTGTGCCCACATCAGGGCATCTCAAGGTGGGGGGATATGTCCCCTACGAAGATCGTGAGAAATTTGTAAGCAATATCGGCGTTGTTTTCGGTCAGCGCAGCCAGCTTTGGTGGGACATCGGTGTGATCGAGTCTTTTCAACTGCTGCGCAAAGTATATCAGGTTCCGGCTACCGACTTCAAACGCAGGCTGGATGAGCTGGTGGAGAGACTCCAATTGCAGGATCTGCTAAGCCGTCCGGTACGCAAGCTCAGTCTTGGGCAACGGATGCGCTGTGAACTGGTAGCTGCACTGCTGCACAATCCGTCCATTGTGTTTCTGGACGAGCCGACCATTGGACTCGATATTATGGTCAAGTCCGAAATTCGCGAGTTTCTCAAGGACATGAACCGTGATCACGGCACGACCATTTTGCTGACGACCCATGATTTGCAGGATATTGAAGCGTTGTGCTCGCGCGTCATTATGCTGGATGATGGGAATATCATTTATGATGGTGGTCTGGAGGATCTGAAGACGCGGTGGGGGACAGGACGAGAAGTGCGATTCCAGTTTGGCACAACGACTCGGCTGGAGCAATTGCAGGCTTGGACTGTCGATATGCCGCTGACCTGGACGATGGATAACGATCTGGCTGCCAAGGTATGGATTCCACTGCATATTAACGTATCGGATGTCCTCGCCAGTGTAGTCGGCCGCACCGACATTACGGACATCAAAATCATTGAAACCAACACAGATGATATCGTCCGCAGTATCTATCAGTCTGGCTCGGCAGAGCGCCAGGACAACCCGGTACCTCCGGCAGTGGAGGCCAAAGTTCATGCTTAGCGTATACACCGATTTTATTCGTATCCGATTTCTGACGATGCTTGCTTATCGTGTGAACTACTATTCAGGTATACTCATCTATTCTATGAATATTGGCGTGTACTATTTCACATACCAAGCGATATATGGGGGTACAGGTAGCATTGGCGGCTTTACCGCTGCTCAGATGACGACCTATGTAGCAGTCTCATGGATGGCGAGGGCTTTTTATTTTAACAATCTGGATCGTGAAATTTCGACAGATATTCGTGATGGAAGCATTGCTATTCAGATGATCCGGCCTTATAACTATGTGCTCGTTAAATGTATGCAAGGACTTGGCGAGGGGATGTTCCGCTTCCTGTTGTTTATGATTCCAGGCATGGCGATTGCGATGCTGCTGTTTCCGGTGAAGCTTCCCACAGACCCGGTAGCCTGGGTTGGTTTTCTGGTCATGCTGTTTTTCAGCTTTTTGATCAACACCCAGATTAATATTATTACCGGTTTAACGGCCTTTTTTATCGAAAATAACGAGGGCATGATGCGCATGAAGCGCGTGGTGGTAGACCTGTTTTCCGGGTTGATTTTACCCATCAGTCTATTTCCCGGCTGGCTGGCGACTTTTGCCGAGTGGATGCCGTTTCAGGCGATTACCTATTTACCGGGCTCTGTTTTTACCGGACGCGTAAAAGGCGTTGGTATCTGGAATGTGCTGGGTATCCAAATCATTTGGCTGGTCGTTCTGCTCGTGCCGATGATCATCATTTGGCGACTGGCGCGCAGACGTCTGTTCGTGCAGGGAGGGTAAGCCGATGATGTACTATTTGGGTCTCATTAGCGAATATTTGAAAAATTATATGAAGTCACGGCTCACCTATCGGGCTGATTTTTGGATCGAGGTTATTTCGGACCTGCTGTTTCAGGCCACGAACCTTATTTTTATTCTGGTCATCTTTATGCATACGGACAGTTTGGGCGGCTGGAGTGAAAGTGAAGTGGTGTTCGTTTACGGCTTTTTCATGGTCCCGTACGGACTATTCACCTGTTTTGTCAACCTTTGGAATTTTAGCGAGCGCTATATTGTCAAAGGGGAACTGGACCGGGTTATGACCCGTCCCGCGTATAATCTGTTCCAGATTTTCCTTGAAAATGTAGACCCGCCAGCGCTGGTGGGCTCCGTGATTGGTCTGATTATTATGGGAATCAGCGGGGCGCAGATGGACCTGCATATGGCGTGGTGGTTTATTCCGGTACTCATCGTGATGAGTCTAAGCGCTGTAGCTATTTATACAGGGATCTACACCATCTTGACCTCCATTTCATTCTTTTCAGATGCACCGACAGGAATTATTCCGCTTATGTATAATATTCAGGGTTACGGCCGTTATCCGATAACGATTTACAACCGGGCCATTCAGGTGGTGCTGACCTGGATTCTGCCCTTTGCATTTGTTGGCGTATACCCGGCGTCCTTGTTTCTTCAGCGGGAGGATATGCGGCAGATGGCGCTCTTAACTCCTGTGATGGGCGCTGTGTTTCTGACTTTGGGCTTATTGGCATGGAATTGGGGGATTCGGCGTTATCGGGGCGCTGGCTCATAGCCCGGAGCATATGCGAACTCCAAAATGATAGGAGATGATCAGATGTCCACGGCATCTACCGTGATTGGACAACCGGCACCGGACTTTGAATTGCCGGGAAGTGGGGGAAAGAGCGTTAAGCTGTCCGATTATAGAGGCAGCAGGGTGCTGCTGTATTTCTATCCGAAGGATTTGACCTCCAGTTGCTCCACACAGGCGTGTGATTTTCGGGATAAGTATACGGAGTTTGAAGGCTTGAATACAGTCATTCTCGGGGTAAGCCCCGATCCACTCAAGCAGCATGACAAGTTTATTGCCAAGTATGGACTACCTTTTCAGCTATTATCCGATGAAGAGCATCAGGTGGCTGAGACATACGGGGTATGGCAGCAGAAACAAATGTATGGCAAGCAGTACATGGGTATTGTTCGCTCTACATTTCTTATTGATGAGAACGGTATTCTGGTTCATGAATGGCGTGGCTTGAGAGTCAAAGGACATATCGATGCTGCGTTGGAGTACATTCAGGAGCAGGCTGAGCAATCGTAAATCATAAGCATTCTTACACCCTTTGGGACGATGGTTGTATTTCGTTCCCGGAGGGTGTTTTTGATATGTAAAATCCTATTGCAATTGTTTCCTTCTAGTATGTTCAGAATATATGGATTTATGCCTTGCGAGAGACCACTGCGAGCTGTTATTGGCTGACGGGGTAGGGGCCATTTGTTTGGATACACTATTATACGGGGAACTCCATTGTATTCTCAGGGGCCATTGCTGGGCATGCAGACGACGTGGAGCTAGGAGGGAATCGGGTTATCTATGTTTGGAGCAGGGATGCGTTAGAGGTGATAGAGCCTCGTATATTGGGTTTGGCTGGAGGCGCAGGATTGTCCTGATATCTATCGTTCTCGATGTATTATATTAGGGCTCGCAGTTCCAAGACAGCCAGAGCCTGATTATTGTGGATCTTTCTTGTTGCTGGTTTTCACTGATTTATCTGATTTGTAGAAAGGGCTAAACAGGAAGGCTCTCCAGCGATAAACAACGTACAACAGGAGGAGAATGCCGACGATTGCGGCGATGCGCAGTGCATACAGCTCCACCAAATGGAAAATAGCATCCCATTGCGGACCAAACAGCTTGCCAATGCTTAGAAATAAAATAACCCAGAATAAAGCACCGCTGTATGCATACAAGGCAAATTTACGGAGAGGAATAGCGATAATTCCGGAAAAATAGCCAGTGAAATGTCTAACGCCAGGGATAAAATATCCAAGGAAAATAAGCCAGTACCCGTATCGTTGAAACCACTTTTGTGTTTTTTCAAGCTTGTCCGGCGATAAGAGAACCCATTTACCGTATTTCTGAATAAAGGGGAGTCCAGCCCATTTTCCAATAAAGTAGGTAATGGTCATACCGATGGTTGTGCCCAAAAAGGCCAGCAGCACCAGTTTACCGAAATCCAGGGTGCCCGAATAGGAGAGATATCCCGCATAGGCCATCGTGGTT
The DNA here is from genome assembly GCF_000236805.1 of Paenibacillus peoriae KCTC 3763. Classification (GTDB taxonomy): domain Bacteria; phylum Bacillota; class Bacilli; order Paenibacillales; family Paenibacillaceae; genus Paenibacillus; species Paenibacillus peoriae. Next base: position 215,227 of record NZ_AGFX01000037.1, read on the forward strand.
TCCCCGGGAAAAGGTAAGGCAATAAACTCAAGCAGCAAGCCGAAAAAAAGGACGCCGTATCCGTATTCTTCGAACAATTGCGAGATCCACTTCAGCACGTCCATCGTGTACACTCCTACGAACAGATTAAGTAATTTGGAATCAATTCATTTTAACAATCTTTTCATGTCCACTCAACTCCGCGTGATTTCTTGACGTCTTGTTTTATCGTTGCGTATAATGAAACGAACAATTGAGGGAGGCACGGTAATGAATAAGCCTAATGAAATCGTTGTAGTTCTCGATTTTGGAGGACAATACAACCAGTTAATTGCAAGAAGAATTCGGGATCTTGGTGTATATAGCGAGCTCCTTCCATACAATACGCCTGCGGAGAAGCTGAGAGAGCTGGCGCCGAAAGGGATTGTTTTCTCAGGCGGACCTTCCAGTGTGTATACAGACAATGCTCCTCAGGTGGACCGGACAATTTATGATCTTGGTATTCCTATTTTTGGTATTTGCTATGGTATGCAGCTGATGGCTCACCAGTTGGATGGTAAGGTAGAACGTGCGGGCAAGCGTGAGTACGGCAAAGCAGACGTGTTATTCAATGAGGGTGCTCAATTGGCTAAAGGTCTGGATTCCCGCCAAACGGTATGGATGAGCCATGGGGATCATGTTACAGATCTGCCATCCGGCTTTACACTGGATGCAGGAACAGAGAGTGCGCCGATTGCCGCGATGAGCCATCCGGAACGGAATCTGTATGCGGTCCAGTTTCATCCAGAAGTACGTCATTCCGTTCAAGGTAATGAGATGATTAGTAACTTCCTGTATGAAGTGTGCGGTTGTGAAGGCAACTGGACGATGGAATCGTTCATTGAAGATCAAATCCGTGAAATCCGTCAGCAAGTAGGCGACAAGAAAGTATTGTGTGCTTTAAGTGGCGGTGTGGATTCCTCCGTTGTAGCAATGCTCATTCATAAAGCCATCGGCGACCAACTGACATGTATGTTCATTGACCACGGACTGCTGCGCAAGGGCGAAGCTGAAAGTGTAATGGACACGTTCGTTGGCAAATTTGATATGAAAGTTGTCAAAGTCGATGCTCGTGAACGCTTCCTGTCCAAGCTGGCAGGAGTCGATGATCCTGAGCAAAAACGTAAAATCATCGGTAACGAGTTTATTTATGTCTTTGAAGAAGAATCAGCTAAGTTTGATGATTTTGACTTCCTGGCGCAAGGCACGCTGTACACAGATATTGTAGAGAGCGGAACAGCAACGGCGCAAACCATCAAATCGCACCATAACGTGGGCGGTTTACCGGAAGACATGAAGTTCAAGCTGATCGAACCACTGAATGCATTGTTCAAGGATGAAGTGCGTAAAGTCGGTGAAGAATGCGGACTGCCAGCTGAAATTGTATGGCGTCAGCCATTCCCGGGCCCGGGTCTTGCCATTCGTGTATTGGGTGAAGTGACAGAGGACAAGCTCAAGATTGTCCGTGAATCGGATTATATTTTACGCGAGGAGATTGCCAAAGCCGGTCTGGACCGTGAAATCTGGCAATACTTCACCGCTCTGCCGAATATGAAGAGTGTTGGTGTTATGGGCGATGCCCGTACGTACTCCTACACCGTAGGTATTCGTGCTGTAACCTCCATCGACGGCATGACCGCCGACTGGGCACGTATTCCTTGGGATGTACTGGAGAAAATTTCGGTGCGTATCGTTAATGAAGTAGAAAATGTAAACCGTATCGTGTACGATGTAACCTCCAAACCACCAGCAACGATTGAGTGGGAATAGGCTGTAGGCAGGCAGCATGACAAAAACCTTCAACTCCACATTTATTGTGGTTTTGAAGGTTTTTTGTTTTAAGGTTTTGTTGTTTTAAGGTTTTGCCGTTTTAATGATATGTTTTTTACCACATGATCTTTTTTCCAGTCGCAGCCGATTCCTCAATACGGTCCAGTAGCTGATGCAGCCTTAAGGCATGATTAAAATCGGGAGCGAAGCGAGTGTCTGTCAATAACCACTGTCGTCTGTACATAGACAGATGTATTTTACTGGGGAAAATGGCATTCCTGATGGTCTACATCCAAATCAGGCAGGCCATGAGCGGCTGGCAGCTCGTATTATCGGTTTTATGAACACACTATAAAAGCTATATAAGACCTGTCCCAAAGCTTGAATATTTTCAATAGAGGTGTATAATGCTTGATATATCAATTGATACGTCAATTAATTTGAAGGAGGAGGAAATATCATCGAACATTGCACGGATAAAAGTAAATTGTTTTATCGTATGCATCTTTTGTGTAAAGAAATGAATACTGCTTTTGAAGCGCAGTTAAAAACCAGCTTTACCAAGGTCGAGATTTTATACCATATTCATCAGCGACAGGAATTAAGTCAGTTGGAGCTTCAGCATTTGCTCGCTCTGGACGGAGCAGCCGTTACCCGGCATCTGAAAAGGCTGGAGCAGGAGGGACTGATTATCCGCAATAAAAAAGAGCAGGATAAGCGTGTCACTTATATTGGTCTGACCGGGCAAGGAGTTCAAGAACTGGAAGTTTTGACGAAGCAAAGAGAGGTCTTTCAGAACAAGCTGCTGCGTGAGTTTACAGATGAGGAAATTGTAGCTTTGACGAGTGCATTGCAACGTATGTCTACCAATGTAAAGATTATGTAGCCTGGACTATTTCGGAAATCGGTAGTGAGGTGACCGACTGGAAAGTGGGAGGTGAAGTGTTAGCTTGTCCAGATACTACCCGATTCGGTACTTATGCCGAATACACTTTCTGAAGCAGAAGAAAATAAGATCAGTAGTCGGAGCTGCGTTTCCTTTTTCTCAAAAGGGACTGTATGATGCTCACGCAGCTTATAAACCATATACAGCACGAAAGGAATTGCACGTAATGAAGGTTTTAGACGAATATTTTCACTATTATGATTTAGCAAAAAATGATGAAACAAGCAAAGAACGATTAATCAGTCTTTTTTCTGAGGAGATTGAGTTTGTATTGAACGGTGATCGAAAACAAGGGATGAACAGTTGGAAAGGCTTCTTGAACATGTTCTATGAAGGGACGCTTGAAATCAAGCATATGTATGAGGGCTGGGAACCTGTTAGTGAAGACCCTGGCACTTATGAAACCAAATGGGCGGTGTGCGGTAAAAAGGCAACAGGCGAAGTTTATACACTTACTGGAGTGGATAAAGCCCGACTAGATGCGGAAGGAAAGATCGTATATCTGGAAAATATACCGGACACAGCGAATGCCTTTGATAAGTATAAAAATATCTGATTCGCTAAAACAGGACCCCGTCAGGTGCGTAACAGCCTGACGGGGTTTTGATTTTCCGAACAATACATATGTGTTTAATTTGCAACATTCGCTTTTTCTGTTGACAAGCTGTAGGTGAGAGCCTAAAATAACGGATGTGATAGCGCATATGAATGCGAATATTACAGTAAATGTACGACAACAATACGAGTATGCTTTGCGTAGGAGGAATTACGACTCATGGAACGTTTCTTTAAATTAAAGGAACATGGAACAAACATCCGCACTGAGATTATTGCGGGGATTACTACTTTTATGACCATGGCTTACATCCTGGTGGTCAATAATACCTTTTTGGGCCCAACGGGTGCGGGGATGCCTAGTGAAGCTGTTTTTTTTGCGACAGCGGTAGGTGCGGGTCTGGTTACCATTTTGATGGGGTTATTCGTTAATGTGCCGATCGGCATGGCCCCGGGCATGGGTTTGAATGCATATTTTATGACGGTAGTCTTGAGTTCTAATGGTGTAATCACTTGGCAAGCGGCACTTGGCGCTGTATTTATATCCGGTATCGTCTTTCTGATTTTAACCGTGACACGAGTAAGACAGATGCTGCTTGTTGCGGTTCCGGAAAATTTAAAGACAGCTATTACAGTGGGGATCGGCTTGTTTATTACGATTGTCGGCTTCAAGCTCTGTAATTTGGTTATGGTGAGCATCGTTCCAGGTACAGATGTTGGCCATCCGGTTCCAGGTCATGCTTTTAATTTGGTTCTGGGCAGCCTGGTTCACCAAAAGGATGCGTTGCTGGCGTTAATCGGCTTGCTTATTATCGCAGCGCTGATGGTTGTTCGAGTCAAAGGTGCTTTGCTGATTGGAATCGTAGCAACAACATTGATCGGTATTCCGATGGGAGTAACGAATCTGAGCAGCCTGACAACAGGACACTGGATTCCTAATTTCACTAACCTGGCAGTAGGCCAGTTAGATTTGAAGGCGGCTTTGCACATTGGGCTGTTTGATATTATTTTCATTTTCACTTTTGTGGAGTTGTTTGATACGTTTGGCACGTTAGTGGGTACAGCTACCCGCGCAGGAATCATGAAGGATAAGAAAAAAGGCGAGAAAATCATCGGTAAAGCTATGCTGGTGGACGCTGTTGGTGTAAGTACGGGGGCAGTATTGGGTACAAGTACCATTACAGCGTTTGTGGAAAGCTCTGCAGGGGTGGAAGAAGGCGGACGTACCGGTCTGACTGCCGTAACGACAGGTATTCTGTTCCTGTTGTCTCTCTTTATCGCACCGTTGGCACTGGTTGTACCTTCCGCGGCTACGGCTCCGGCTCTGATTATAGTCGGGGTGTTAATGATGAGTCAGGTTCGCAATATTGACTGGGATAACTTCCTGCTTGCCTTCCCTGCGTTTTTGACTATCGTGTTGATGCCTTTTACAGGCGGGATTGCGAACGGTATTTCTGCTGGTATTTTGTCTTACGTTGTGCTGGCAGTATTCAGTAACTTGTTTACCAGCAATAAAGTTAAAATTCACTGGCTTATGTGGGTGCTTGCTATTATTGTAGTGATTCGATTTGCCTTTATGGGCTCTGAATAATATAGAAGATATAAATTTAGAGCCTCTTCCCTGGTGATTAAGGGAGGGGGTTCTTTTTTATTAGCAAATAAACATTTATCGCATTTATAATAAAAAATTCAAAAGAATCATATAATAAAAGCTTGCAAACCTATTATGTATATGGTATATTCTAATTCCGGCCAAGAAATACAATATTGCGAGTGAATGCAAAAAAAGATTAAAAATAAAAGCTTGCAAAGCTGGCTCGGACATGATATGATATAAGAGTTGATAAGGCGATGAGCCAAGTCGACGAAAATGAATTGTTTGATCTTTGAAAACTGAACAACGAGTGAGTACGGATTTTGCTTGCAAAATCCACCGCTGAGATTTTGGTACATGCCTTCAGGCTGTATGAAATCGAAGCAAACAATGAGATATTTTAT